>NZ_BPWI01000075.1:0-201 GCF_040369125.1 Duganella hordei | reverse complement strand
GATGGGGGGACGGATCGCGGAAGGTTGTCTGCCTGTTGGAATAGGCAGTTTCTGGTTCATAGAAGGCGCTTAGGCAAATCCGGGCGCGGAATTCAAGGGACTGGGACGAGGTGCTTAGGCACTGAAGCAATCGGAAGTGGTTCCAAGAAAAGCCTCTAAGCTTCAGTCATACGAGACCGTACCGCAAACCGACACAGGTGG
>NZ_BPWI01000074.1:0-201 GCF_040369125.1 Duganella hordei | reverse complement strand
CCACCTGTGTCGGTTTGCGGTACGGTCTCGTATGACTGAAGCTTAGAGGCTTTTCTTGGAACCACTTCCGATTGCTTCAGTGCCTAAGCACCTCGTCCCAGTCCCTTGAATCCCGCGCCCGGATTTGCCTAAGCGCCTTCTATGAACCAGAAACTGCCTATTCCAACAGGCAGACAACCTTCCGCGATCCGTCCCCCCATC
>NZ_BPWI01000073.1:0-201 GCF_040369125.1 Duganella hordei | reverse complement strand
CCACCTGTGTCGGTTTGCGGTACGGTCTCGTATGACTGAAGCTTAGAGGCTTTTCTTGGAACCACTTCCGATTGCTTCAGCACCTAAGTGCCTCGTCCCAGTCCCTTGAATTCCGCGCCCGGATTTGCCTAAGCGCCTTCTATGAACCAGAAACTGCCTATTCCAACAGGCAGACAACCTTCCGCGATCCGTCCCCCCATC
>NZ_BPWI01000072.1:0-216 GCF_040369125.1 Duganella hordei | reverse complement strand
GAATTGACGGGGACCCGCACAAGCGGTGGATGATGTGGATTAATTCGATGCAACGCGAAAAACCTTACCTACCCTTGACATGGCTGGAATCGCTGAGAGATTGGCGAGTGCCCGAAAGGGAACCAGTACACAGGTGCTGCATGGCTGTCGTCAGCTCGTGTCGTGAGATGTTGGGTTAAGTCCCGCAACGAGCGCAACCCTTGTCATTAGTTGCTA
>NZ_BPWI01000071.1:0-216 GCF_040369125.1 Duganella hordei | reverse complement strand
TAGCAACTAATGACAAGGGTTGCGCTCGTTGCGGGACTTAACCCAACATCTCACGACACGAGCTGACGACAGCCATGCAGCACCTGTGTACTGGTTCCCTTTCGGGCACTCCTCAATCTCTCAAGGATTCCAGCCATGTCAAGGGTAGGTAAGGTTTTTCGCGTTGCATCGAATTAATCCACATCATCCACCGCTTGTGCGGGTCCCCGTCAATTC
>NZ_BPWI01000070.1:0-216 GCF_040369125.1 Duganella hordei | reverse complement strand
TAGCAACTAATGACAAGGGTTGCGCTCGTTGCGGGACTTAACCCAACATCTCACGACACGAGCTGACGACAGCCATGCAGCACCTGTGTACTGGTTCTCTTTCGAGCACTCCTCAATCTCTCAAGGATTCCAGCCATGTCAAGGGTAGGTAAGGTTTTTCGCGTTGCATCGAATTAATCCACATCATCCACCGCTTGTGCGGGTCCCCGTCAATTC
>NZ_BPWI01000069.1:0-216 GCF_040369125.1 Duganella hordei | reverse complement strand
TAGCAACTAATGACAAGGGTTGCGCTCGTTGCGGGACTTAACCCAACATCTCACGACACGAGCTGACGACAGCCATGCAGCACCTGTGTACTGGTTCTCTTTCGAGCACTCGCCAATCTCTCAGCGATTCCAGCCATGTCAAGGGTAGGTAAGGTTTTTCGCGTTGCATCGAATTAATCCACATCATCCACCGCTTGTGCGGGTCCCCGTCAATTC
>NZ_BPWI01000068.1:0-223 GCF_040369125.1 Duganella hordei | reverse complement strand
TATTCCTGCACCGTCGTATGATGCGATGGGGGGACGGATCGCGGAAGGTTGTCTGCCTGTTGGAATAGGCAGTTTCTGGTTCATAGAAGGCGCTTAGGCAAATCCGGGCGCAGGATTCAAGGGACTGGGACGAGGCACTTAGGTGCTGAAGCAATCGGAAGTGGTTCCAAGAAAAGCCTCTAAGCTTCAGTCATACGAGACCGTACCGCAAACCGACACAGGT
>NZ_BPWI01000067.1:0-223 GCF_040369125.1 Duganella hordei | reverse complement strand
AACAATCTGGAAGAAGTAAGTAAATTTTTATTGATCGTGTTCGCCGACAGGTGGATACGATGGGTAATGATTGTATGTATCAACAAACGCAACAACGTAGTACTTCTTATTCCTATAAACGCTCCTTGTTTAGTCGCAGGGGCTAACGTTATAGGGACAAGTGAATAAGTGCACATGGTGGATGCCTTGGCGATTACAGGCGATGAAGGACGTAGTAGCTTGC
>NZ_BPWI01000066.1:0-226 GCF_040369125.1 Duganella hordei | reverse complement strand
CATAATCTTGCCTCTTCGCTGATGAACACAACGCTTCTTCAGCAAGCAGTACCGAACAAGTTCTTTAAAAATTAACAGTCGATAAGTGTGGACGTTTGATGGAAGTGCACATGAGACCTTCGGGTTTCGTGAAACTTAAAAAATATCAAATGTTCACAAGAAGTAATGAAATAGGCGCTACGAAAGTAGTGGCCTGTCAGTATTTTGAGTGAGCGACCCAGCAGAA
>NZ_BPWI01000065.1:0-228 GCF_040369125.1 Duganella hordei | reverse complement strand
AGGACGTTGATAGGTCAGGTGTGGAAGTGCAGTAATGCATTAAGCTAACTGATACTAATTGCCCGTACGGCTTGTCCCTATAACCTTGGCAGGTTATGGTGAATGAGAAGTACGTTGGAACGTTCGTTGATACAACTTCATTACCCAATTACTTACCGATTCCAGATTCTGGGCAACGTTCACAAGAACGCGGCTCGTACAAGTCAATGCCTGATGACCATAGCAAGT
>NZ_BPWI01000064.1:0-256 GCF_040369125.1 Duganella hordei | reverse complement strand
TCTCTCAAGCGCCTTAGAATACTCATCTCGCCCACCTGTGTCGGTTTGCGGTACGGTCTCGTATGACTGAAGCTTAGAGGCTTTTCTTGGAACCACTTCCGATTGCTTCAGCACCTAAGTGCCTCGTCCCAGTCCCTTGAATCCCGCGCCCGGATTTGCCTAAGCGCCTTCTATGAACCAGAAACTGCCTATTCCAACAGGCAGACAACCTTCCGCGATCCGTCCCCCCATCGCATCATACGACGGTGCAGGAATA
>NZ_BPWI01000063.1:0-256 GCF_040369125.1 Duganella hordei | reverse complement strand
ATACATACAATCATTACCCATCGTATCCACCTGTCGGCGAACACGATCAATAAAAATTTACTTACTTCTTCCAGATTGTTAAAGAACGTACAGCACTTGATCTCTAAAAGATCAAACCTAAACCTCGTGGCTTACGTTTGAGCTTTTTTGGTGGAGGATGACGGGATCGAACCGACGACCCCCTGCTTGCAAAGCAGGTGCTCTCCCAGCTGAGCTAATCCCCCATTGGGTAAGACTGGTAGGGCTGGTTGGACTC
>NZ_BPWI01000062.1:0-256 GCF_040369125.1 Duganella hordei | reverse complement strand
TCGAGTCCAACCAGCCCTACCAGTCTTACCCAATGGGGGATTAGCTCAGCTGGGAGAGCACCTGCTTTGCAAGCAGGGGGTCGTCGGTTCGATCCCGTCATCCTCCACCAAGAGTTCAAATGTAAGGGTAAGCCTTTAGATTTGGTCTTTTAGAGATCAAGTGCTGTACGTTCTTTAACAATCTGGAAGAAGTAAGTAAATTTTTATTGATCGTGTTCGCCGACAGGTGGATACGATGGGTAATGATTGTATGTAT
>NZ_BPWI01000061.1:0-332 GCF_040369125.1 Duganella hordei | reverse complement strand
ACTTTCACACTGGTTGCAGCACTATCATCGGCGCAGAGTTGTTTCACGGTCCTGTTCGGGATGGGAAGGGGTGGGACCAACTTGCTATGGTCATCAGGCATTGACTTGTACTGGCGTCGCGTCTTTTTCCGCGCCGCCTGGAATCTGGAGGAAGTATTATAAACGATTTATATCGTTTATGCAGTAAATTTTCGGTAATGAAGTTGTATCAACGAACGCTCCAACGCACTTCTCATTCACCATAACCTGCCAAGGTTATAGGGACAAGCCGTACGGGCAATTAGTATCAGTTAGCTTAATGCATTACTGCACTTCCACACCTGACCTATCAA
>NZ_BPWI01000060.1:0-484 GCF_040369125.1 Duganella hordei | reverse complement strand
GGGTCTGTCGACCGACCAGATCGTGGCGCTGAGCTCGAACCAGCTGGGCGCGCTGAGCACCGCGCAATTCGGTGCGCTGTCGACCCAGGACATCGCCGCCATCGAGACCGGCGACATCGTGGGCCTGAAAACCGCGATCATCGCCTCGCTGAAAACCGCGCAACTGGCGGCTCTGACCACCGACCAGCTGTCGAACCTGACCACCAGCCAGATCGCCTCGATCACCTCGGCCAACATCGCCGTGCTGACCACCGACCAGGTTGTCGCCCTGACGTCCAACCAGATCGGCGCCCTGAGCTCGGCGCAGCTGAGCGCCTTCAGCACCAACGACATCGCCGCGATTGAAACGGCCGACATCGGCGCGCTGAAATCGGCCGTCATCGCCGGCCTGACCAGCAACCAGACCAAGGCCCTGACCACCGACCAGATCGTCGCCCTGAGCAGCAGCCAGATCAGCGCGCTGTCGAGCTCGCAAGTTGCCGGC
>NZ_BPWI01000059.1:0-532 GCF_040369125.1 Duganella hordei | reverse complement strand
ACCGGCAGCAATGGCGGCAATGGCGGCAATACCGGTAACGGCGGCGGCGCGGCCGGCGGCGGTGGAGGTGCGGGCGGCTTGGGCGGCGCAGGTGCGGCCGGCGGCGGCGCCGGCAGCGGATCGAGCACGGCCAGCACCAGCGCGTCCGGTGGCGGTGCCGGCAGCGGTGCGGCGACGGCATCGACCAGCAGCACCGTCCCGAGCACTACCGGCGAGACACCGGCCACCCTGCCTAGTCATACGGCGACGGCTGCTTCTGGTTCCGGTACCGGCGGCGCCGGCACCTCGGGTAATGGCACAGCCGGCACGGGGACCTCCACCGGCGGCGCGGGCGGCGCGGGTGCTGCAGGCGGCGCGGGCGGTGCAGGCGCGTCGGGCACCGGCGGCAGCAATACGGCAGGTAACGGCGCGGCCGGCGGCTCCGCCACCAGCGGCGCAGGCGGTGCGGGTGCCGGCGTCACGCAAACGGGCGGCGCGGGCGCAACAGCCACCACCGGCGCAGGCGGTGCCGGCGGCGCGGGTGGTGCTGCCA
>NZ_BPWI01000058.1:0-533 GCF_040369125.1 Duganella hordei | reverse complement strand
TTCGGTGGTGTGGCTGGCCTACGGCATGCGCCTGATCTCGACCGCGCTGCTGCAGGTCGGACCGGAACTGGAAGAGGCGGCGCGCGCGGTCGGCGCATCGCGCGGCCAGGTAACGCGCGACGTCACCATCCCGCTGGTCAAGTATGGCTTGCTGGGGGCATGGCTGATGGTATTCCTGATCTTCGAGCGCGAATACTCGACCGGGGTGTACCTGCTGTCGCCGGGCACCGAGGTGATCGGTGCCATGCTGGTGTCGCTGTGGGCGACCGGCGCAACCGACATCGTGGCCGCGCTCTCCTTTATCAATGTCGCTCTGGTGGCGGTGGGCCTGGGTATCGCGCTGCGCTTCGGCGTGAAGCTGCACAACTGAGACTATGACTATGAAACGAGACATCATCATGAACGAACTGACCGTCAACGAGCTGCACCTGGACTACGGCACCGGCGCGCACGCCAACCAGATCCTGAAGGGCGTGTCCATGCACCTGCAAAAAGGCGAAGTGGTGGCGCTGCTTGGCCCGTCGGGCAGCGGC
>NZ_BPWI01000057.1:0-547 GCF_040369125.1 Duganella hordei | reverse complement strand
TGATCGACCTGGCGCCGCTGCTGGGGCAACAGGCCAGCCTCGCCGTCAGCCTGGCCGACGGCAGCCGCACGCAATTTCACGGCGAGATCACGCAGGCCGCCATGCTGGGCAGCGAAGGCGGCCTGGCGCGCTATCGGCTGCGGCTGACGCCGTGGCTGTGGCGGCTGAGCCAGGTGCGCAACAGCCGCGTATGGCAGGACAAGACGGTGATCGAGATCGTCGACGCCGTGTTCGAGGGCTACGCGCCGCTGGCGCAGTGGCGCTGGAGCGAAGAGACCGAACCCTTCATGGCCGACGCGGTGGCGCGCAGCTACTGCTGCCAGTACCGCGAATCGGACCTGGACTTCGTGCGGCGCCTGCTGACCGAAGAGGGCCTGTCCTGGCGCTTCGAACAGCTGGACGACGGCGTCGGCGTGGTGCTGTTCGCCGACAGCAGCCAGGCCAGCGCCACGCCGGAGGACGCCAGCAGCGCGGCCGGCGGCGGCATCCGCTTTCACGGCGTGCGCGCCGGCGAGGCATCGGACACCATCCAGGCGCTGCAGGCGCG
>NZ_BPWI01000056.1:0-561 GCF_040369125.1 Duganella hordei | reverse complement strand
CACGCGTACGTCGATCTCCTGACACAGACGTGACACCTGACTCTTGGAGACGCCGCTCATGCCCATGGCCTTGACCAGTTCATCGACCGACCGCGTCGAGATGCCTTGGATGTAGGCCTCTTGGATCACCGCCGTCAGCGCCTTCTCTGCGGTCCGGCGGGGCTCCAGAAAACCGGGGAAATAACTGCGGCTGCGCAGTTTGGGGATTTTGAGGTCGACAGTGCCGGCGCGGGTTTCCCAGGCGCGGTCGCGGTAGCCGTTGCGGCTGTTGATGCGTTCGTCGCTGCGCTCGCCATAGGCGGCCTTGCAAAGCGCCTCGACATCCATCTCCATGAGCCGTTGCAAGGCAAATTGAAGCGTTTGTTTGATGAAATCGGCATCGGCTCCCTTTGCGGCGAGCTCCGTCAATGCCATAGTAGTGGGCGTGGTCATCGTGATTTCCTCTGAGTGGTTAAGGTCTGGTAACCCCAACCTACTCATGAATCACGATGGCCGCCTCATCATTGCTCAAGCCTCGGCGCCGAACTCGGCACCAACTTCATACACCACGCCTGGGGACAC
>NZ_BPWI01000055.1:0-578 GCF_040369125.1 Duganella hordei | reverse complement strand
GTGACCATCAGCGCCGACAGGCCCATACGCACGATCAGCTCGCGCAGGAAGGCGCGCGCCTCCTCGCGCAGCTTGGCGTCCAGGTTGGACAGCGGTTCGTCCAGCAGGATCACCGGCGGGTTGTACACCAGCGCGCGCGCGATCGCCACGCGCTGCTGCTGGCCGCCCGACAGCTGGTGCGGGAAGCGCTCGCCCAGATGGCCCAGGCCCAGGTTCTTCAGCACGTCGCTGACGCGGTCCTTGATTTCGCTGGTGCCCATCTTGCGCAGCTTGAGGCCGTAGGCGACGTTGTCGAACACCGTCTTGTGCGGCCACAGCGCGTAGGACTGGAACACCAGGCCCAGGTTGCGGTGCTCGGCCGCCATCTCGAAGTTTTTCGAGCCGTCGAACACATTGCGCTCGCCGATGGCGATGGTGCCCTGCTTCGGGCTTTCCAGGCCGGCCACCGCGCGCAGCAGCGTGGTCTTGCCGCTGCCCGACGGGCCAAGCAGCGCCACCACTTCGCCTTTTTGCAGGTGCATGGACACGCCCTTCAGGATCTGGTTGGCGTGCGCGCCGGTGCCGTAGTCCAGGTGCAG
>NZ_BPWI01000054.1:0-596 GCF_040369125.1 Duganella hordei | reverse complement strand
TGTTGGCGTAGCCGGTCTCACGCGCTTGCGCGATGGTCAGTGCGTAATCGTCCGGGAGGTCCAGGGCTATCTCTTGCAGCAGTTCCGGTATCGGCCCGAACAACTCGGCCAGCGCCTGCTGCGCCGGCGACGGCAGGTTGTTGACGCCCACGCTGCGCACGCGCAGCACCACATAGGCCGGCACGGCGCCCGAGCTCGATTGGAGCGGTCCCTGCGTCAGGTTGAAACGGGTGCCGGCCGCCAGGGTGCGCACCGTGGAGCGCCCGCGCCACAGCTGGGCTGCGGCCTCCCGGCCTTGCATCTGCATGTCGGCGTAGCGCTGCGCCTGGGCGCCGTTGGCGTAGGCGTACTGGCCCGGCACATCGTAGCTTTCCAGCGCCGGCAGCTTGCCGGAAGCGAGCTGCGACGGCGTACTGGCGGACACGGCCTGCTTGGCCTTGTAGTCGTAGCTGAGCAGGGTCGTCAGCGATGCCGTCACGCGGCGCCGCGCCTGCAGCGCCTGGATGGTGTCCGATGCCTCGCCGGCGCGCACGCCGTGAAAGCGGATGCCGCCGCCGGCCGCGCTGCTGGCGTCCTCCGGCGTGGCGCTGGCCTGG
>NZ_BPWI01000053.1:0-596 GCF_040369125.1 Duganella hordei | reverse complement strand
CCAGGCCAGCGCCACGCCGGAGGACGCCAGCAGCGCGGCCGGCGGCGGCATCCGCTTTCACGGCGTGCGCGCCGGCGAGGCATCGGACACCATCCAGGCGCTGCAGGCGCGCCGCCGCGTGACTGCATCGCTGACGACCCTGCTCAGCTACGACTACAAGGCCAAGCAGGCCGTGTCCGCCAGTACGCCGTCGCAGCTCGTTTCCGGCAAGCTGCCGGCGCTGGAAAGCTACGATGTGCCGGGTCAGTACGCCTACGCCAACGGCGCCCAGGCGCAGCGCTACGCCGACATGCAGATGCAGGGCCGGGAGGCCGCAGCCCAGCTGTGGCGCGGGCGCTCCACGGTGCGCACGCTGGCGGCCGGCACCCGTTTCAGCCTGACGCAGGGACCGCTGCAATCGAGCTCGGACGCCGTGCCGGCCTATGTGGTGCTGCGCGTGCGCAGCGTGGGCGTCAACAACCTGCCGTCGCCGGCGCAGCAGGCGTTGGCCGAGTTGTTCGGGCCGATACCGGAACTGCTGCAAGAGATAGCCCTGGACCTCCCGGACGATTACGCACTGACCATCGCGCAAGCGCGTGAGACCGGCTACGCCAACA
>NZ_BPWI01000052.1:0-923 GCF_040369125.1 Duganella hordei | reverse complement strand
GACGTTGTCGGGTTCTGCCAGCGCCGGTTCGACCTGTTGGCCATCATCGGCATGTTTCGCAATCGTGGTTGGATACTCCTTTTTACGTACTGACTGCTCTACTGTTTAAACTGCTACTGCCCCGGGCTGGTAATCAGTGCCCTTGGTCATCATCGCCCAGGCGATACGCGCCGTCTTGTTGGCCAGCGCGACCGCGGCGATGTTGTGATGCCTTGTCTGCGCGATGTGCGTTACCCAGCGACTCATCCGATCATTCTTGCTGGCCGCCGTTCGTAACACTGAACGGGCCCCATGAATCAACAGCGTTCGTAGCTGTGCGTCGCCTCGCTTCGTAATACCCAACAATCGTTCTTTGCCGCCTGAGCTGTTTTGCCTTGGCGTCAGCCCCAGCGATGCCGCCATCTGCCTGCCACTGCTAAACTGCTTTGCGTCGCCGACGTTGGCCACAATCGCTGTGGCGATGATCGGGCCGACGCCGCGCAGTTGCTGCAACCTGGTGGCGACCGGATCGGTGGCCGCCGCAATTTCTATTTCCTGATCCAGTTCCTTGACCCGGAGTTCCAGGTTCAGCAGATCGAGCCACAAGCCGCGCAGCATCCGACGAAACCGCAGCGTCAATCCGTTCTCCAGATCGTCCAGCCAACAAGGAATGGCGGCTCTCAGCTGTATCATTTCCCTTGGCGCCACCAGGCCATACTCACTACACAGGCCTCGGATCTGGTTGCCCTTCGCGGTGCGCTGGCTGCACAACTCCGCCCTGATGCGGTGTATCGCCTGCAGGTCTTGCTGCTCGACCGATTTGACCGCGACGAAACGCATGCTCGGGCGGCTCATCGCCTCGCAAATCGCCTCCGCATCATTCGCGTCGTTCTTGTTGCTCTTCACGTACGGCTTGACGAACTGCGGCGCGATGAGCTTCACCG
>NZ_BPWI01000051.1:0-946 GCF_040369125.1 Duganella hordei | reverse complement strand
GCCGTCATCGCCGGCCTGACCAGCAACCAGACCAAGGCCCTGACCACCGACCAGATCGTCGCCCTGAGCAGCAGCCAGATCAGCGCGCTGTCGAGCTCGCAAGTTGCCGGCCTGAGCACCGCCGCCATCGCCGCGATTGAAACGGCCGACGTCGGCGCGCTGAAAACCTCGGCCATCGCCGCGCTGAGCACCGCGCAGACCGCCGCGCTAACCACCGACCAGATCGTTGCGCTGAGCACCGCGCAGGTCTCGGCCTTCACCACCGCTGATCTGGCTGCCGGCCTGACCACCGACCAGATGGTGGCGCTGAGCTCGAACCAGCTGGGCGCGCTGAGCACCGCGCAATTCAACGCGCTGTCGACCGGCGACGTGGCCGCCATCTCGACCGCCAACATCGTCGGCCTGAAAACCGCGATCATCGCCTCGCTGAAAACCGCGCAGCTGGCCTCGCTGACCACCGACCAGCTGTCGAACCTGACCACCAGCCAGATCGCCGCCATCACCACCGCCAACATCGCGGCGCTGAGCACCGACCAGGTTGTCGCGCTGACGTCCAACCAGTTCGGCGCCCTGAGCTCGGCGCAGCTGAGCGCCTTCAGCACCAACGATATCGCCGCGATTGAAACGGCCGACATCGGCGCGCTGAAATCGGCGGTCATCGCCGGCCTGACCACCAGCCAGACCAATGCCCTGACTACCGACCAGGTGGTGGCGCTGAGCAGTGCCCAGATCGGCGCCTTGAGCAGCGCCCAAGTCGCCGGCCTGAGCACCGCCGCCATCGCCGCGATTGAAACGGCCGACGTTGGCGCACTGAAAACGGCCGCCGTCGCCGCGATGAGCACCGCGCAGACCGCCGCGCTGACCACCGACCAGATCGTTGCGCTGAGCACCGCGCAAGTGGCCTCGATGACCACCGCCAACCTGGCCTCGGGTCTGTCGACCGACC
>NZ_BPWI01000050.1:0-1010 GCF_040369125.1 Duganella hordei | reverse complement strand
CCGCCTTCGCGGATTGCGAAGCGCAGACCTTCTTCCATCGCGATCGGGTTGATCAGCTTGACGGTGATCGACACGTTATCGCCTGGCATAACCATTTCTTTGTCCGCTGGCAGTTCGATCGAACCGGTCACGTCAGTCGTACGGAAGTAGAACTGTGGACGATAGTTGTTGAAGAACGGGGTGTGACGGCCGCCTTCGTCTTTCGACAGGACATAGATCTCGCCGGTGAAGTGGTTGTGCGGCTTGATCGAACCTGGCTTGGCCAGAACCTGGCCACGCTCCACGTCCTCACGCTTGGTGCCGCGCAGCAGCAGACCGACGTTGTCGCCGGCTTGACCCTGGTCCAGCAGCTTGCGGAACATTTCCACGCCGGTGCAAGTGGTCTTGACGGTATCTTTGATGCCGACGATTTCGATCTCTTCGCCGACCTTGATGATGCCGCGCTCGATACGACCGGTCACAACGGTACCGCGACCCGAGATCGAGAACACGTCTTCCACTGGCATCAGGAAGGCGCCGTCCACTGCGCGCTCTGGCGTAGGGATGTACGAATCCAGCGCATCGGCCAGACGCATGATCGAGTCAACGCCCATTTCGCCTTCTTTGCCGTCCAGCGCCATACGGGCCGAACCTTTGATGATAGGCACGTCGTCGCCCGGGAATTCGTATTTCGACAGCAATTCACGAACTTCCATTTCGACCAGTTCCAGCAGTTCCGCGTCGTCGACCAGGTCGCACTTGTTCAGGAACACGATGATGTATGGAACGCCAACCTGACGGGCCAGCAGGATGTGCTCGCGGGTCTGCGGCATAGGGCCGTCGGCTGCGGAGCAAACCAGGATCGCGCCGTCCATCTGCGCTGCGCCGGTGATCATGTTCTTGATGTAGTCGGCGTGGCCTGGGCAGTCAACGTGAGCGTAGTGACGGCCGGCGGTTTCGTACTCGACGTGCGCGGTGTTGATGGTGATGCCGCGTGCTTTTTCTTCTGGAGCAGCATCGATCTGGTCGTA
>NZ_BPWI01000049.1:0-1059 GCF_040369125.1 Duganella hordei | reverse complement strand
GTTTGCTAGCTCCCCGCAGCTTATCGCAAGCTACTACGTCCTTCATCGCCTGTAATCGCCAAGGCATCCACCATGTGCACTTATTCACTTGTCCCTATAACGTTAGCCCCTGCGACTAAACAAGGAGCGTTTATAGAAATAAGAAGTACTACGTTGTTGCGTTTGTTGATACATACAATCATTACCCATCGTATCCGCCTGTCGGCGAACACGATCAATAAAAATTTACTTACTTCTTCCAGATTGTTAAAGAACGTACAGCACTTGATCTCTAAAAGATCAAACCTAAATCGCAACCAGAACCTGGCTGACTTACGTTTGAACTTTTGGTGGAGGATGACGGGATCGAACCGACGACCCCCTGCTTGCAAAGCAGGTGCTCTCCCAGCTGAGCTAATCCCCCATTGGGTAAGACTGGTAGGGCTGGTTGGACTCGAACCAACGACCCCCGCGTTATCAACACGGTGCTCTAACCAGCTGAGCTACAGCCCCAAATGCTGTTCTTTAATATTGACAGTCGATAAGTGTGAACGCTTGTTGGAGAGTGCTACTCTAGAAAGGAGGTGATCCAGCCGCACCTTCCGATACGGCTACCTTGTTACGACTTCACCCCAGTCACGAATCCTACCGTGGTAAGCGCCCTCCTTGCGGTTAAGCTACCTACTTCTGGTAAAACCCGCTCCCATGGTGTGACGGGCGGTGTGTACAAGACCCGGGAACGTATTCACCGCGACATGCTGATCCGCGATTACTAGCGATTCCAACTTCATGCAGTCGAGTTGCAGACTACAATCCGGACTACGATACACTTTCTGGGATTAGCTCCCCCTCGCGGGTTGGCGGCCCTCTGTATGTACCATTGTATGACGTGTGAAGCCCTACCCATAAGGGCCATGAGGACTTGACGTCATCCCCACCTTCCTCCGGTTTGTCACCGGCAGTCTCATTAGAGTGCCCTTTCGTAGCAACTAATGACAAGGGTTGCGCTCGTTGCGGGACTTAACCCAACATCTCACGACACGAGCTGACGACAGCCATGCAGCACCTGTGTACTGGTTC
>NZ_BPWI01000048.1:0-1381 GCF_040369125.1 Duganella hordei | reverse complement strand
ACTTCTCATTCACCATAACCTGCCAAGGTTATAGGGACAAGCCGTACGGGCAATTAGTATCAGTTAGCTTAATGCATTACTGCACTTCCACACCTGACCTATCAACGTCCTGGTCTCGAACGACCCTTCAAAGAGCTCAAGGCTCTGGGAAATCTCATCTTAAGGCAAGTTTCCCGCTTAGATGCTTTCAGCGGTTATCTCTTCCAGACTTAGCTACCCGGCAATGCCACTGGCGTGACAACCGGTACACCAGAGGTCTGTCCACTCCGGTCCTCTCGTACTAGGAGCAGCCCCCTTCAAATTTCCAACGCCCACGGCAGATAGGGACCAAACTGTCTCACGACGTTTTAAACCCAGCTCACGTACCACTTTAAATGGCGAACAGCCATACCCTTGGGACCGGCTACAGCCCCAGGATGTGATGAGCCGACATCGAGGTGCCAAACTCCCCCGTCGATATGAACTCTTGGGAGGAATCAGCCTGTTATCCCCAGAGTACCTTTTATCCGTTGAGCGATGGCCCTTCCATACAGAACCACCGGATCACTATGTCCTACTTTCGTACCTGCTCGACTTGTCAGTCTCGCAGTTAAGCACGCTTATGCCATTGCACTATTAGCACGATGTCCGACCGTACCTAGCGTACCTTCGAACTCCTCCGTTACACTTTAGGAGGAGACCGCCCCAGTCAAACTGCCTACCATGCACTGTCCCCGATCCGGATAACGGACCAAGGTTAGAACCTCAAACAAACCAGGGTGGTATTTCAAGGTTGGCTCCACGAGAACTGGCGTCCCCGCTTCAAAGCCTCCCACCTATCCTACACAGATTGGTTCAAAGTCCAATGCAAAGCTACAGTAAAGGTTCATGGGGTCTTTCCGTCTAGCCGCGGGTAGATTGCATCATCACAAACACTTCAACTTCGCTGAGTCTCGGGAGGAGACAGTGTGGCCATCGTTACGCCATTCGTGCAGGTCGGAACTTACCCGACAAGGAATTTCGCTACCTTAGGACCGTTATAGTTACGGCCGCCGTTTACTGGGACTTCAATCAAGAGCTTGCACCCCATCATTTAATCTTCCAGCACCGGGCAGGCGTCACACCCTATACGTCCACTTTCGTGTTTGCAGAGTGCTGTGTTTTTATTAAACAGTCGCAGCCACCAGTTTATTGCAACCCGTTCACCCTTCTGGCGCAAGCCAGTCAAGCTACAAGGGCGTACCTTTTCCCGAAGTTACGGTACCAATTTGCCGAGTTCCTTCTCCCGAGTTCTCTCAAGCGCCTTAGAATACTCATCTCGCCCACCTGTGTCGGTTTGCGGTACGGTCTCGTATGACTGAAGCTTAGAGGCTTTTCTTGGAACCACTTCCGATTGCTTCAG
>NZ_BPWI01000047.1:0-1417 GCF_040369125.1 Duganella hordei | reverse complement strand
CTAATGCCGTTAAGTTAAGGAACTAGGCCGGCCCCAGTTAGTTGTTGTAAACATGCGCGAAGGCTGTTAACCTTCGCGCCATGCTTTCCGACGTTCTCCCTTTGACCACGTGTGACTTGCCAGCTCCGGACTGGGGCCGGCTTGGGGAGCAGTTGCCCGTCGAATGGATCATGGGAGCATTGAGCTACACCGGCAAGGCGAGTATTCGGCAGCGGCGTCTGCCGGCGGAGCAGGTAGTCTGGTTGGTCATCGCGCTAGCGATCTACCGACATCACTCAGTGCGACAAGTGCTGGGTGAATTGGAACTGGCGCTGCCGGATCTGAAGGACACTTGCGTCACTGATAGCGCTGTAACGCAAGCACGTCAGCGGCTGGGCGAAGAACCGTTGGCGTGGCTATTCTCAACGTCCGCGCGCCATTGGCAGATGCAAGACGCCCATCGTTCCGACTTCCACGGCCTCCAACTGCTCGCCATGGATGGGACGACCCTGAAATTAGCCGATAGCGCGGAAAACCGGGCACATTTCGATTCGCCACACTTCGCCAAGGGAGCTTTGGCCAGTTACCCCCATGCCCGCATGGTGACATTGGCTGCGCTGCGCACCCAGTTGGTCTTGGCCGCCGATTTTGGTCCCTATAGCAAAGGCGAGATGAGCTTTGCCTTGCCGTTGCTAGACGATATACCCGACCATTCGCTGACGGTCTTCGATAAAGGTTTTCTAGCCGCCGAGCTGTTGCATAAACTTCGTACGCAAGGCCAGGAGCGGCACTTCCTCGTGCCGGCCAAGGCTAATACGCAATGGCGTCTTGTGAGCGGCGACAGTGAGGATGGCATCGTCGAAATGCGCGTTTCCCCACAAGTACGCAAGCGCGACCCCTCCATGCCCGAGCAGTGGCAAGCGCGTGCCATTGCAACGAAAGATCCGACGGGCAAACTGTGCTATTTGCTGACCTCATTGACGGATCGCCGGCGCTTCTCCGCCAAAACCGTCCGCGACTGTTATAGCGAGCGCTGGCAGATCGAAACGAGCTACCGCGAGATCAAGCAAACCATGATGGGGATGGCCCTATGCCTGCGCAGCCAAAGTGTCGCAGCAACCAGGCAGGAAATCTGGGGCATTCTTATCGCCTATAACCTCGTGCGACTAGAAATGGCGCGCACGGCCGACCAGGCAAAATGCGCTCCCAATGACGTTAGCTTTGTCTTCGCCCTCGGCATATTTCAGCTCGAGATGCTACATGCGGCCTCCGAACGGGCCTTGGGCAATCTACCAGGAACGATCAAACGGATGCGCGAGAGGATGATCCTCGAACTCAATGTCTATCGACCCGACCGGAAATTCGATCGGGTCACCAAAGCAAAACCGCAACGCTATCCTGAACGGAGGCTCAGGAAATCCTTAACTTAACGGCATTA
>NZ_BPWI01000046.1:0-1509 GCF_040369125.1 Duganella hordei | reverse complement strand
GCGCCCGGATTTGCCTAAGCGCCTTCTATGAACCAGAAACTGCCTATTCCAACAGGCAGACAACCTTCCGCGATCCGTCCCCCCATCGCATCATACGACGGTGCAGGAATATTAACCTGCTTCCCATCAGCTACGCATCTCTGCCTCGCCTTAGGGGCCGACTCACCCTGCTCCGATGAACGTTGAACAGGAAACCTTGGGCTTACGGCGTGGGGGCTTTTCACCCCCATTATCGCTACTCATGTCAGCATTCGCACTTCTGATACCTCCAGCATCCTTTACAAGACACCTTCGCAGGCTTACAGAACGCTCTCCTACCATATCCATTACTGGATATCCGCAGCTTCGGTGACTGGCTTAGCCCCGTTACATCTTCCGCGCAGGACGACTCGATCAGTGAGCTATTACGCTTTCTTTAAATGATGGCTGCTTCTAAGCCAACATCCTGACTGTTTTAGCCTTCCCACTTCGTTTTCCACTTAGCCAATCTTTGGGACCTTAGCTGGCGGTCTGGGTTGTTTCCCTCTTGACGCCGGACGTTAGCACCCGACGTCTGTCTCCCAAGCTCGCACTCATCGGTATTCGGAGTTTGCAATGGTTTGGTAAGTCGCGATGACCCCCTAGCCATAACAGTGCTCTACCCCCGATGGTGATACTTGAGGCACTACCTAAATAGTTTTCGGAGAGAACCAGCTATTTCCAAGTTTGTTTAGCCTTTCACCCCTACCCACAGCTCATCCCCTAATTTTTCAACATTAGTGGGTTCGGACCTCCAGTGCGTGTTACCGCACCTTCATCCTGGCCATGAGTAGATCACTTGGTTTCGGGTCTACACCCAGCGACTATCGCCCTGTTCGGACTCGATTTCTCTACGGCTTCCCTATATGGTTAACCTTGCCACTGAATGTAAGTCGCTGACCCATTATACAAAAGGTACGCAGTCACGGAACAAGTCCGCTCCTACTGTTTGTATGCACACGGTTTCAGGATCTATTTCACTCCCCTCCCGGGGTTCTTTTCGCCTTTCCCTCACGGTACTGGTTCACTATCGGTCGATTACGAGTATTTAGCCTTGGAGGATGGTCCCCCCATATTCAGACAGGATTTCTCGTGTCCCGCCCTACTTGTCGCACGCTTAGTTCCACACATCGCATTTCGAATACGGGGCTATCACCCGCTATGGCTCCTATTTCCAGAGGATTCTTCTATGCGTCATGCTAAAACGTGCAGGCTCTTCCCATTTCGCTCGCCACTACTTTGGGAATCTCGGTTGATTTATTTTCCTGCAGCTACTTAGATGTTTCAGTTCGCCGCGTTCGCCTTGCATACCTATGTATTCAGTATGCAATACCCATAAAGGGTGGGTTTCCCCATTCGGAAATCTGCGGATCAAAGCTTGTTTGCTAGCTCCCCGCAGCTTATCGCAAGCTACTACGTCCTTCATCGCCTGTAATCGCCAAGGCATCCACCATGTGCACTTATTCACTTGTCCCTATAACGTTAGCCCCT
>NZ_BPWI01000045.1:0-1621 GCF_040369125.1 Duganella hordei | reverse complement strand
GCATGGATGGTCAATTTACCAGGGCATTGCACCGTGATATTGCCGCCGTCGATGGTGATATTCGCCCCGCCCGCCGTCGACAAGCTGATGCTCTTGGCCGCCGCCCAGTCCACCTCGGCATTGGCGCTGACGATGCTGATCTCGTCGCGCGCCTGCACTTTCAACTCGTCGGCCTGCGCCTGGATGTCGATGGCGTCCTGGGCCGCGATCAGTTGCAGGCCGAGGCCGCCCTCGCCCGCCTTGACCGCGCCGCCCAGCACGCCGATCGCCTGGCCGCTGTGCGCCCGCATCTGGCCACCGGTGACGAACTGGCTGTCGTTGCCGCTCATCAGCGTGATCGTCTCGCCGTTGGCCAGCTGCACCGCCTGTCCTGCCGTGACGCCGATGCCGCTCTTGCCACTCACCGCGATGATCGGCGAACTGGCGTGCGGCAGCTGGTCATCGCCCGGCGCGGTTTTCTTGTCGCCGGCGTCGGCCCTGGCCGCATCAATACTGGCGTTGCCGACCATGCCGGACACGGCCGTCAGCATCGCCTTGAGCGGCGCGGCCTTGTCGTCCAGCGTGCTGGCATCGGCCTTGGCCGCGCCGACGTGGCCGGCCAGCGCCACCGTCTGATGCGTCCTGGCCGCCTCGCTGAACGTCTCGCCCAGCTTGACCGCCTGCTTGAGCAGCGCGATGCCGGCCGCGTTGTCGCCGGCCGGGTCGCGCACGTCGGCGCCGTGATTGATCTTGTAACTGCTGATCAGCAGGCCGGCGCCGCCGCGCACCGCGCCGTAAGCATCGGTGCGCAGTTCGGCGCCCTGCCCGCGCAGGCTGCCGCGATAGTTGTCCGCGCTGTGGATCAGGTGGCCCAGCGATAATTCACTGGCCGCGTGCGTGGACCGCAACTGTACCCGGCCTTGCGCGTCGGTGTCGTCGAACAGCAGCTGGTTGTAGCCGGCGCCGCCGAACTCCTTGCTGCGCACGCCCCACTGCGCGGCGGCGTTGCGGTGGCCGGCGCTGTCGGCCGAGGCGCCGTGCCACAAGGGACTGTTGCCGCCTGCCAGGTTGCCCTGTCCCGACGGAGCATGGTCGGCCGCCGGCTGGAAGCGCTCCGCCTGGTCGGCGCCGGCGCTTTGCGCGCCCGGCGTCGGCGTCACGCCGCCCTCGCCCTGGCCGTTGTACAGCGCGCCGACGATGATCGGGCGGTCGATATCGTTCTCGATGAACTGCACCAGCACTTCCTGTCCGATGCGCGGCAGGAACTGGCTGCCCATGCCGCCGCCGGCCGAGCGCTGCGGCACGCGCACCCAGCAGGTGGCGTCGGCATTGTCCTGCCAGTGGTAGCGGATGCGCACCCGTCCCAGCTTGTCGCAATACAGCTCGTCGGCGCCCGACGGCTGCGCCAGCCCGTCGACGCCGACCACGATGGCGCTCTGCGCGCCGCGCGCGGTCGGCTTCGGATGGCTGCGGCCGTCGCTGCCCGGCAGCTGCGGCCGCCAGACCGCGTCGGCAGCCACCGCCTCGAAGCTGTTGGCGTAGCCGGTCTCACGCGCTTGCGCGATGGTCAGTGCGTAATCGTCCGGGAGGTCCAGGGCTATCTCTTGCAGCAGTTCCGGTATCGGCCCGAACAACTCGGCCA
>NZ_BPWI01000044.1:0-1947 GCF_040369125.1 Duganella hordei | reverse complement strand
GTGCACTTCCATCAAACGTCCACACTTATCGACTGTTAATTTTTAAAGAACTTGTTCGGTACTGCTTGCTGAAGAAGCGTTGTGTTCATCAGCGAAGAGGCAAGATTATGAAGCGTTTCGAATGTTTCGTCAAGCACTACATTTTCTTCTCTTTCCCCGCAACACTCAGCATTTGCATGCACCGTTTTGCGGGGAGGCGAACTATAGCAAAGGCAGGCCGGTATCCGCAAGGCTTATTTTCCGAACTACTACAATCGCGACCTCTCGACTCAGCAAGAATAGCGGCCGCTTTCCTGATCCTGTCGTTCTATTCGGAAGTGGTGGCATGGGTGTTCGCGTATGTCTTCAAGGCCATCGACGGCTCTACCCTCAGTAGCGATCGCTGCTGTGGCAGTGGGGCGTGCTCGCCTTCATCGGCGGCATTCTGGTGATGATCACCTTGCTGCGCTACGTGTCACCGGTGCTGATCCTGCTGGTGATGCTCAAGGGATTGAATATGTTTTAATCCAACGGTCTTGCTCTTTTTTACCCTGGCCATTGCAGGTTGAATATACTGTCCTCATCGTGAATTCCTCAGGCCGAAAGAATGAACCAGAGCGAGATCCCTGTAGTACCGATGCCGACGATCCTGATCGTCGATGACTCGCTGTCCTACCTGGCCACGTTGCTGGATCGCCTGGAGCGGCACGGCTTCATGATCGTGCTGGCGCAGACCGCTGCGGAAGGGCTGATGCGCGCGGAGTTCGCCGAGCCTGATCTGATCCTGCTGGATGTCGTCATGCCCGACATCGACGGTTTCGAGGCTTGCCGCCGCCTCAAGGCCGGCAAGACCACCAAGGATATACCCGTCATCTTCATGACCGGCCTCACCGACCCCAAACAAAAAGTGACGGGCTTCGATGCCGGCGGGGTCGACTACATCACCAAGCCGTTCCAGATCGAGGAAGTGCTGGCGCGCATCAACACCCACCTGGCGCTGCGCAGGGCGCACCGCGAGTTGCAGGACATGGTGGGCACCCTGGCCAAGGCGCGCGAGGACATTGTGCGCAATGAAAAGCTGGCCGGACTGGGGGCGATGGTGGCCGGCATCGCGCACGAGCTGAATACGCCGATCGGCAACAGCCTGATGGCCGCCACCACCTTTGAAGTGCAGACCGACGACATCGGCCAGCATCTCGCCAGCGAAGGCGTCATCACACGCAAGGAGTTCGAGCACTACATCCAGAATGCGCGGCTGTCCGTGGACATCCTGAGCCGCAACCTGCATCGCGCGGCCGACATCGTCACCAACTTCAAGCAGGTGGCGGTCGACCAGACCAGCTCGCAGCGGCGCAGCTTTTTATTGGCCGAGGTTGTGGCGGGCAATGTGCTGACCTTGCAGCCCACCATCAAGCGCACGCCGTTCGTCATCAAGCAGCATGTACCGGAAGACTTGATGATGGAGAGTTATCCCGGCCCGCTGGGCCAGGTGATTACCAACTTGATCAACAACGCCATCGTGCACGCCTATGATGGCCGCCGAGAAGGCCTGATTGCAGTGACGGCGCAGTTGTCCGCGCAAGGGTTGGTGACGCTCGGCGTGGAAGACCACGGTGTCGGCATTCGGCGCGAGGATGTGCCGCGTATCTTCGATCCATTCTTCACCACCAAGCTGGGCGTCGGCGGTTCAGGGCTGGGCCTGAACATCGTGCACAACATTGTCACTGAAATCCTCGGCGGCACGATCAGCGTCAGCAGCGAACTGGGCGGGGGTACCCGCTTCACGCTGATGCTACCGATGTCGGCGCCGGTGAAATAAAAAAACCCCACCAGGATCACCTGGTGGGGTTTTTTCTTTATAACTAGCCTGACGATAACCTACTTTCACACTGGTTGCAGCACTATCATCGGCGCAGAGTTGTTTCACGGTCCTGTTCGGGATGGGAAGGGGTGGGACCAACTTGCTAT
>NZ_BPWI01000043.1:0-2486 GCF_040369125.1 Duganella hordei | reverse complement strand
TATCCGTAAGCGTCTCCCCGGTGACGTCTTGAGTGGAGCGACAAATTAATCGATGATGGCATCACCCCGCTGGGAAGCGGCGTCATCTCAAAGGGCTGCTGGTAGGTTGCAGTTCCAAGGCAAGAATTCATCAACCCGGTTGACGGGATGATCGGCGATATGCGTCAGCACGTGACGCAACCAGGCTTCGGGGTCGACACCGTTCAGCTTGGCCGTGCCGATCAGCGAGTAGATCGCGGCGGCGCGTTCACCACCACTGTTGGCGCCGGCGAACAGATAGTTGCGGCGACCGATGGCCACGCCGCGCAAGGCCCGCTCGGCCGCCGAGTTATCAATCTCGATGGCGCCATCGTCGCAGTAGCGCAGCAACGCCGGCCAGAGTTTGAGCGCGTACAGGATCGCCGCCGCCGTGTCGGACTTGCGCGACAACGTATCGAGCGTGGTATGCAGCCAGCGCTCCAGGTCATCGAGCAGTGGGCGCGACCGGGCTTGCCGAACCTGCCTTCGTTCGTCGGGCGGTTTGCCCCGGATATCGGCCTCGATCACATAGAGCTCGGCGATCCGGCGCAGCGCCTCCGTGGTCAGTGGCGTCGGTCGCGCCGCGTGCAGGTCGTGGAATTTGCGCCGCGCGTGTGCCCAACAAGCCGCCTCGCGAACCACGCCGTCGTCGAACAAGGCGTTGAAGCCGGCGTAAGCATCGGCTTGCAGCACGCCCTCGAACTTGGCCAGGTGCGTCTGCGGATGAATGCCCTTGCGGTCCGGCGTGTAGGCAAACCAAACGGCCGGCGGCGTGGTGTCGCCGGATGGCCGATCGTCACGCACATAGGTCCACAGGCGCGCCGTCTTGGTTTTTCCATTGCCGGGTGCTAGTACCGGGATCGGGGTGTCGTCGGCATGCAGCTTCGACGCCGCCAGCACATGGCGTTCAATGGCATCGACCAACGGGCGCAGCAACGCGCTGGCGGCACCGACCCAGCTCGCCAGCAGGGCACGATCAAGGTCGACGCCTTCGCGGGCGTAGATGACGGCCTGGCGGTACAGCGGCAGATGATCTGCGAACTTCGCCACCAGGACATGCGCCAGCAGACCGGGGCCGGCGATGCCGCGCTCAATCGGCCGGCTTGGCGCCGGCGCCTGGACGATGGCGTCGCAGCAGGCGCATGCCAGCTTGGGGCGCATATGACGGATCACGCGGAAGCTGGCCGGTACGAACTCCAGCTGCTCCGCCACGTCCTCGCCCAGCGGCCGCAGGACGCCACCGCAAGCCGGGCAAGCGTCGGCCGTCGGCGCATATACCTTTTCGTCACGTGGCAGATGCTCGGGTAAGGGCTTGCGCACCGACTTCTTGCGCGGTGCCTGGTCGGCGGCCGGCATCTCGCGCGCCGCCTCGGCCTCGTCGGCCTGCAGGTCTTCCAGTTGCAGTTCCAGTTGCTCGATTTGGTGGTCCAGCTTTTCCGACTTGCGGCCGAACTGCATGCGGCGCAACTTGGCGATCTGCAGCTTGAGGTGCTCGATCTCGACGGCGCGCGTGTTCAGTTGCTCGCGCAGACCTTCCACCACCTCGTCTTGGGCGAGCAGCAGCGCCTTCAATGCGGCAATGTCGTTGGGCAGATCGGCTGGGCTGAGCATGCGCCAAGTTTACGCGAGGCTTGTTACGTTTACAAGGCCGACGTTGGCTTCCAGGTCCGCTCAGGCCGCCGCCAGTCTATGCCTTCGAGCAGCATCGACAGCTGCGCCTGCGTCAACGCCACCGAGCCGTTGCTGGCCTGCGGCCAGATGAAGCGACCACGTTCCAGCCGCTTGGCCAGCAGGCACAGGCCATCTCCCGTCCACCACAGTAATTTGACCAGGTCACCGCGCCGACCTCGGAATACAAATACGTGGCCGCTGTATGGATCTTCCTCCAACGCCGTTTGCACTTTGGCGGCCAGGCCATTGAAGCCGGAGCGCATGTCGGTGATGCCGGCGGCGAGCCAGATCTTGGTGCCGGCCGGCAGGCCGATCATCGCAGCACCCGATCCAATACCTGGGCCAGCGTGGCAGCGTTGGGCTGGCCTTCGATGCGGACCCGGACCTCGCCTAGTTCAAGCACGATGGTGCCGTCGGCATCACCATCGGCATCGGCGTTGTTCGAAGCGGGCACCGATGGCGCCAGCACCACCGGTAACAAGCCATCCTCGCGCTTCAATGTCGGTACACCAAGGCGACCTTGCTCAAAAAGGCGGCGCCAGCTAAACACCTGATTGGCGTTGACGCCGTGTTCGCGCGCGATGCGCGCCACCGAGACGCCTGGTTGGAGAGACAGCGCCACCAGGGCGCGCTTGAACTCTAACGGATGCTGGCGATAGTGGCCGCGAGTGTTCCTTGCAATGACCGGTTGAAAATTTGTGTCCATAAGCAAAATTTGTGGGCACAAATCCTGTGCCAAAATTTGATCATGACGGACGCTGGTCAGGCAGTCCAGACGGCGCTGAGAAGACGCTTAC
>NZ_BPWI01000042.1:0-4549 GCF_040369125.1 Duganella hordei | reverse complement strand
TCAAAGGGAGAACGTCGGAAAGCATGGCGCGAAGGTTAACAGCCTTCGCGCATGTTTACAACAACTAACTGGGGCCGGCCTAGTTCCTTAACTTAACGGCATTAGGGTCAGTTCCGGCAATCTGCCACGCGTGGCAGATTGCCGGAACTGACCCCGCCGTTTCTGACCTCGATTCTTAGATAAACACCGGCTCCGGTTCCAGCAGCACGCCATAGCGCGCCTGCACGTCGGCCTGGATCGCCTTGGCCAGCGCCACAACGTCGGCGCCGCTCGCACCGCCGTTATTCACCAGCACCAGCGCCTGCTTCGGGTACACGCCCGCCGCGCCCAGGCTGCGCCCCTTCCATCCGCATTGATCGATCAGCCATCCGGCCGCCAGCTTCTCCGTGCCGTCCGGCTGCAAATGGTGCACCAGCGCCGGGAACCGTTCCAGCAGCGCCGCGCACTGGGCGCCCGTCACCACCGGATTCTTGAAGAAGCTGCCGGCATTGCCGATCACCGCCGGATCGGGCAGCTTGCGGCGGCGGATCGCGATCACCGTGTCGGCCACCTGGCGCGCGGTCGGCTCAGCAATGCCCTGCTCCGCCACCGCCTGCGCCAGTTCCGCATAACGCAGGTTCGGCTGCCACTGCTTCGGCAGCGCAAAGGTCACGTCGAGTATGATCAGCTGACGGCCGCCGTCCTGCTTGAACACGCTGTCGCGATAGGCGAAGCGGCAGGCCGCCGCATCCATCGCGCGCGTCGTGCCGCTGGCCGGATCGAACACCGTCACGCTGTGAAACACGTCCTTGGTCTCCAGGCCGTAGGCGCCGATGTTCTGGATCGGCGCCGCACCGACGGTGCCGGGGATCAGCGACAGATTCTCCAGCCCGCCCAAGCCCTGATCCAGCGTCCACTGCACGAATTCGTGCCAGTTCTCGCCGGCCGCCGCGCGCACATAGTGGCAGCGTTCGTCCCCGCCGACGATCTCGCGGCCCAGCAATGCGATGTGCAAAACCAGCCCGTTGAAGTCGCCGGTCAGCAGCAGATTGCTGCCGCCCCCCAGCACCAGCCGCGGCAAAGCGGCCCATACGGGATCTGACAAAGCACCGAGCAACTGCTCTGTTTCCGTCACACGCAAATACGCGCGCGCGGTCGCGGCGATGCCGAAAGTGTTGAGGGACTGCAGTGGGAACTGATGCTGGATGAGGGACTGTGGATGCATGAAGGGGAAAACCAGGAAATTTCATCGATTATAGAGCCAAACAAGTAAAAAACCACCGCCGATATGGCGGCACGGAGCCGGTTGTCCGTTAAAATGTCAGTCTTTGATGCAGCGGGTTTGACGCATGCTGCATGCCACACGAAAAGGAAATAGTTATGCCGTCGTTTGATGTAGTCTCCGAAGCCGATATGATCGAAGTGAAGAATGCCGTCGAGCAATCTCAAAAAGAAATCGCCACCCGTTTTGACTTCAAGGGTACCGGCGCCTCCGTCGAGCACAAGGAAAACGAACTGACCGTCGTCGCCGACTCCGAATTCCAGCTGCAGCAGGTGCGCGACGTACTGACCAACAAGCTGGCCAAGCGCAAGGTCGACGTGCGCTTCCTGGAAGACGGCGACATCAAGAAGGTCGGCGGCGACAAGGTCAAGCAAGTGATCAAGATCAAGAACGGCATCGAGTCGGACGACGCCAAGAAGATCGTGCGCGTCATCAAGGACAGCAAGATGAAAGTGCAAGCCAGCATCCAGGGCGATGCCGTGCGCGTTACCGGCGCAAAGCGCGACGACCTGCAGGCGGCAATGGCCATGCTGCGCAAGGATGTCCCGGAAATGCCGTTGGAATTCAATAACTTCCGCGACTGATCCGCTGCGGCCTCCCCTCCGCGCCGGTTTTTGAGGCGTCACAATGCTGTAGTACACATGGAGTAGAATAAAACTAGCTCCATGCTGGGTACTACCGCGCGACCGCACCATGCATAGCGCCGGGCTCCGTCCCGGCAACCACTACGGTAGTCTAAGGATAGCAATGAAACGTGTTGATGATTTCCGCCTGCGATTTGGCAAAAATGAGTACGTGCCCATCATGGTCGGCGGAATGGGTGTGGATATTTCGACTTCGGAACTGGCGCTGGAAGCGGCCCGCCTGGGCGGCATCGGCCATATCTCCGACGCGATGGTGGAAGATGTGTCGGACCGCAAGTTCGATACCAGCTTCGTCAAGGACAAGACCAAGTTCTACAAGTTCAACATCAACAACATGGACAAGTCCGTGGTGCAGTTCGACCTGGAGCGCTTGGCCGACGCGCAGCGCCGCCACATCGGCGCCACCATGGCCGCGAAAAAAGGCCCGGGCCTGATCTTCGTCAACTGCATGGAAAAGCTGACCATGAACGGCCCGCGCGAAACCCTGCGCACCCGTTTGAACGCGGCGCTGGACGCCGGCATCGACGGCATCACGCTGTCGGCCGGCCTGCACTTCGGCTCGTTCGCGCTGATGGCCGACCACCCGCGCTTCCGCGAAGCCAAGCTGGGCATCATCGTGTCGTCGGTGCGCGCGCTGCAGATCTTCCTGCGCAAGAACGCCAAGCTGGACCGCCTGCCGGACTACATCATCGTCGAAGGCCCGCTGGCCGGCGGCCACCTGGGCTTCGGCATGGACTGGGCCGAATACGACCTGATGACCATCACGCAGGAATTGCTGGACTACCTGAAGGCCGAGAACCTGGACATCCCGCTGATCGCGGCCGGCGGCATCTTCACCGGCAGCGACGCCGTGCGCTTCCTCGAAGCGGGCGCGGCGGGCGTGCAGGTGGCGACCCGCTTCACCGTCACCAACGAGTGCGGCCTGCCGGCCAAGGTCAAGCAGGAATACTTCAAGGCGTCGGAAGAAGACATCATCGTCAACGGCATCTCGCCGACCGGCTATCCAATGCGCATGCTGAAGAGCACGCCGGCGATCGGCGCCGGCATCCGTCCGGGCTGCGAATCCTACGGCTACCTGCTGGACGCGACCGGCAACTGCGCCTACATCAACTCGTACAACCGCGAAGTGGCGGCGCATCCGGACGAGAAGAACATCGTGGTGATGGACAAGACCTGTTTGTGCACCCACATGCGCAACTTCAACTGCTGGACCTGCGGCCACTACACCTACCGCCTGAAGGATACCTCGCACAAGAAAGCCAACGGCGATTACCAGCTGCTCAGCGCGGAACACGTGTTCAAGGATTACCAGTTCAGCACGGACAACCGGGTCGCCCTTCCTGAAAAAGAGGCGGAATAAGAAAAGGCGCTCAGTGAGCGCCTTTTTTACGTTTAACCCTCGGAATTGATCCTGGCGATCAACGCTCCCAGCACTTCCTCTGAGCGTTCGTTGTCGACCTGGCAGGTGCCGGCGTTCTCATGTCCCCCGCCACCGTATTCCAGCATCAGTGCGCCGATATTGGTCTTCGATGTCTTGTTCAGGATCGACTTGCCGGTGGCGAACACCGTGTTCTGGTTCTTCAGACCCCATAGCACGTGAATCGAGATATTCGTCTGCGGGAACATCGCATAGATGATGAAACGGTTGCCGGCGAAGATGACCTCCTCGTTGCGCAAGTCCAGCACCACCAGGTTCTTGTGGATGGTGGCGCAACGGCGGATCTGCTCCTTGCACTTTTCGCTGTGCTCGAAGTACAGGTCCTTGCGTTCCTTCACGTCCGGCATTTCCATGATCTGCTCGATCGTGTGGTTCTTGCAGGCGTCGATCAGGTCCATCATCAGATTGTAGTTCGAGATGCGGAACTCGCGGAAGCGGCCCAGGCCGGTGCGCGCGTCCATCAGGAAGTTCAGCAGGTCCCAGCCCTCAGGATTGAGCACTTCCTGCTCGTTGAAGCGGGCCGCGTCGCCCTTGTCCACCGCCACCATCATGTCGTTCCACGACAAGGGGAAGGCCTTTTCGCCGCCGTAGTAGTCGTACACCACACGCGCGGCGGACGGCGCTTCGGGATGGATCACGTGGTTCTTGCGCTCTCCGGTATTGCGGATGGTTTCCGACAAATGGTGGTCAAACGCGATGTGAACGCCGGCGACGTACGGCAAGTTGGTCGTAATATCGTTGTCGCTGATGGCGATTTTGCCATCCTGCATGTCCTTCGGATGGACGAACAGGATTTCGTCGATCATATTCAGGTGCTTCAGCAGTACCGCGCACACCAACCCGTCGAAGTCGCTGCGTGTTACCAGACGATATTTTCTTTCTGCAGACATGAGTGCACCCCTAGTCAATTAAACATTTCACCCCGCACCCTACCATCTGGTGCAATAGCTAATGATACAACTCAATTCTGTGCCTGCACAGCAATTGGTTCAGCGCGTTGCGTAGAGGCGATTGTCACTGCCGTACAGACGAAAAAAATCCCCCACCGGCACAGAGCGCGATCTTGAGCGCGTTCTGGCTGGTGGGGGTTTTTTCATATAACTAGCCTGACGATAACCTACTTTCACACTGGTTGCAGCACTATCATCGGCGCAGAGTTGTTTCACGGTCCTGTTCGGGATGGGAAGGGGTGGGACCAACTTGCTA
>NZ_BPWI01000041.1:0-5024 GCF_040369125.1 Duganella hordei | reverse complement strand
GTTAAGGTCTGGTAACCCCAACCTACTCATGAATCACGATGGCCGCCTCATCATTGCTCAAGCCTCGGCGCCGAACTCGGCACCAACTTCATACACCACGCCTGGGGACACTATCAAGAGGTCGCCCAGGCTCAACTGCTTTCGCTACGGCGAGACAGGAATTCCCACGTCCATGCCGGTGCAAAACCGGAGCGACTGGGCACGAAGAATTTTCAGCTCTCAGTGTTCGTCGAACATCTTCTGGTTTTCATCATCTCGAACCATTTCAAGTTCGAGAATTCCGCGAAATGGCATAAATTTATGAGCACCACTTCGGATGCCCAAAGCATCGACGAACAAATAGCCAGATTGAAGAGATGGTCAAGAAGTTCGCGACCCCATTGCATGTCGAGCCGCTGGCGGGCAACACGTAAAAAAATTGTGGCAAGCCTTCTTGGGGCCATCCGCGCGACAGGCGAGTTGAGTGGCAGCCTTGGCAGAACTGATTGTTCAGGATTTACGCGATCCGACTATCTTCACCCCTACCTACGGACGGTTCCTTGGCGGTAGCCGGCAGCGTAGATTTGCATCGACAGATGACCCTCGCTACCGAGAAAAAACGCCGTGCTCTTCACGGGCCGAATGCCGTTGCAGGGCTTCGCAAGCGGTCAAAACCGATGGGTCGGTTTAACTTGCAAACTTCAGACCGGCACTTACGGGGGATCGGGCACGGAGCTCCTTCTTCAATATGGTCGATTCCTGCTCGCGAAGCCGGGGGGGCACGCTGTTGTTTTTTTGTTGCCAACGGAAAACTGAAGGTTAACTGAAGGCATGGAGGCCGTATCGTGCACTGGCCTTACCAGTAACAAAGATCGCATGCCCCTACACTAAAAATCAGGAGACCATTCCCATGAAAATGAAGCTTATTTCGCTCGCCGTGTTGGCGTTTGTTACCGCCGCTGCGCAGGCGCAAAACGGCAGCACCGAGCAGTTGCAGCAAGCCCTGGCGCAGGCACAAAAGGCGGCGGCCGATGCCCAGAAGGCTGCCGACCAGGCGATGAAGGCGCTTGCCGATATCCAGCAAGCCAACACCGAGGCCAGCAGGAAGCCGGCCACGGCAGCGCAGCCGGGCGGTGAAAGCGCCAAGCCCGCGGCTGAGGGGCTGGTGCTGGGCAGTAGCGACGATTACGTGCGCCTGTACGGCTTGATCGACCTGAGTGTGAGTAACCATAACAACGCCGACAAGAGCGGGGCGTCGCTGACCGACATGTCGGTGGCTTGGTTCAGCGGCAATCGCTGGGGCCTGGAGGGCGCGCATGCGCTCAAGACGGCGGACGATCTGAAGGTGATCTTCCTCCTCGAGAGCGAATATGAACTGCCCACCGGTAATATGGATACGCCGGGCGTGCTGTTTAACCGCGATGCCTGGATGGGCCTGGAAAGCAAATCGTTGGGCAAGCTTACTTTTGGCCGCCAGAACACTCTGGCGCGCGAGTTCTCCAAGATTTACGGCGATCCCTACGGTTCCAGCGCAATGAATCTGACGGAGGGTGGCTACACCAACAACAACAACTTCAAGCAGTTGATTTTCTATTCGGGCAGTGCCACCGGCACGCGCTATGACAAGGGTGTGGTGTGGAAGAAGGAGTACGACAAGTTCGTGGTTGGCCTGGGTTATCAGTTCGGCGGCATTCCGGGCGACTTCTCGGAGGGGTCAACCAAGTCGGTGGGGCTGGCCTACAACGGCGGCGTGGCCAATGTATCGGCGTTCTACAACACAGCCAACGTGGCAGGCCTGACCAACAGCACGTATTCGTTCGGCGGCAACTACAAGGTCGGTATCGTGCGCCTGAATGCCGGCTACTTCCACTATAAGGCCGATCAACCGACCGCCATCGGCGAACGCAAGGACAACGCTTACACGCTGTCGGCCAAGATCGCACCCAAGGGCACATTCGACTATGAAATCGGCTACCAGGTGATGGACGCCGACAATGCCGCCGTCAACGGCAGCGGCTACGTGCTGAACGCCTACGCCAACGCCAGCAATGCCAAGGCCACGGCCAGCGGCAAGCGCAAGACCTTGTACGGGTCGATCTTCTATCACTTCGACAAACGCACCGATCTCTATATCGCGGCCGACCGCCTCAACACCGACGGCACTTACCTGGCGGGCCAGGCCAACGGCTTCCGCTCGCAGACGGGTGCGGCGGCGGGTATGCGCTTCCGCTTCTGATTGGCCGGAGTCGGCAATTTTCAGGCATGGGCGTGAGCTGACCACCGGCTCGGCCCAGGCCTGGGGGCGCGGGGCCGTTGCCTTGCGCCATCCCATCATTAAAAGACCTATGGAGACAAAATGAACTATTTCTCGAAACAGCTGGCGATGCTGTCGCTGCTCATGCTCGGTGCCGCGCTGCAGGCGCAGGCGGCCAATTCTCCCGAGTATGACAAGATCATTGATGCCGCGAAAAAGGAAGGCCGCCTGATCGTCTATTCGACCACCGACAGCAAGGCCGCCGCGCCGCTGATCAAGGACTTCAGCGCGCTTTATCCCGGCATCAAGGTTGAATACAACGACATGAATTCGACCGAGGTCTACAGCCGTTTTATCTCGGAAGTAGCGGCGGGCGGTGCCACCGCCGACGTCATGTGGTCGTCCGCCATGGACTTGCAAATGCGGCTGGCCTCGGACGGCTATGCCTTGCAGTACAAATCGGTGGAAATACCCAATATGCCGGCATGGGCGACCTGGAACGACATGGCCTATGGCACCACCTTTGAGCCGGCGGCGATCGTGTACAACAAACGCTTGTTGGACGCCAAGGAAGTGCCGCAGACGCATGCCGAATTCGCCAAGCTGATTCAGCAGCCCAAGTTCAAGGACAAGGTCACCACCTACGACATCGAAAAGTCGGGCGTCGGCTTCATGTTCATGACCCAGGATGCGCGCGAGCTGGCGAGCAAATTTCCCGAGCTGGAAAATGCCTTTGGCACGGCCAAGGTGAGGGTGCAGTCGTCGACCGGGACGATGATGGAGCGGATATCGTCCGGCGAAAACCTGATCGGGTACAACGTGCTCGGTTCCTATGCGCTGGTGCGCGCCAAGACCGACCCGTCACTTGGTGTCGTCCTGCCCAAAGATTACACCTTGATCCTGTCTCGCGTGCTGTTCATCAATAAGGGAGCGAAGAACGTCAACGCCGCCAAGCTGTGGCTCGACTATCTGCTGTCGCACCGCGGCCAGACCGTGATCGCCAATGAGGCACGCCTGTTCGCGATCCGCGCCGATGTCACCGGCGAGACTACCTCTGCCGATCTGATCAAGCAGATCGGCAAGGACAACGTCAAGCCGGTGCCGGTGCATCCGATTGTGCTGCAGTTCCTGGGCCCGCAGAAACGCATGGCCTTCCTCAAACAGTGGAAAGAAACCGCCGGCAAGAACTAAGTTTCTGCACACTGGATGCGAACCCGGCGCGCGCCCTGAGCCGCGTGCCGCAGCTGACGGTCCTCTAACGCGGGACCGACGCCGTAATACCTTTCACGGATTTAACATGCAAACCCTGTCCCTCGCCAGCGCCAACCGGCGCAGCCTCAACTGGCCGCGCGGCGTGGTGGTGACGCTGACCGTCATTGCCATCTTCCTGCCGCTGTTTCTGATTTTCTATCAGAGCTTTTTGTCGGCGCCGTTCTTCATGCCTGTCAAGGAGCTGGGCTTCGACGCCTATCGCTTCATCTTCGACGATCCAGATTTTATGCTGGCGTTCAAGAACTCCATTTTGCTGGCCGGTGGCCTCACCGTCATCGCCGTGCCGCTGGGCGGCATGCTGGCCTTCCTGATGATACGCACCGACCTGCCGGGGCGCGGCGCCATCGCGCCGTTACTGCTGGTGCCGATCTTCGTCTCGCCTATGGTGATGGGCTTCGGCTATGTGGTCTCGATGGGACCCGTGGGATTTTACTCGATCTGGGTCAAGGGCCTGCTCGGTTTCATCCCATGGAATATTTACTCATTCACCAGCATCGTGGTGATCGCTGGCCTGACCCATGTGCCGCACGTTTATCTGTACGCCTCGTCGGCGTTGAAGAGCCTTGGCTCGGACGTCGAGGAAGCGGCCCGCGTCACCGGTGCCTCGCCAATCCGGGTGATGTTCAACGTGTCGCTGCCGATGATCACCCCAGCGCTGGCCTATGCCGCGGTGCTGGTGTTCTTCCTCGGCTTCGAGGTGTTCGGCCTGGTGCTGGTGCTGGGTGATCCGGAGGGTCATTTGGTGCTGTCGACCTACCTCTATAAATTGACCAACAAGCTGGGCACGCCGTCCTATCATCTGATGGCCGCCGTCGCCGTCTGCCTGGTGATGGTGACGATGCCGCTGGTGATGATACAACGCTGGCTGCTGAAGTCCGCCAGCAAGTTCGTCTCGATCAAGGGCAAGGGCGCGCGTTCGAAGTCCATGCCGCTCGGTAAATGGAAATGGCTGGCCTTCGCGCTGATCTTCGCCTGGCTGATGTTCACCATCATCATGCCGATGTCGGGCATCGTGCTGCGCTCCTTCGTGGAGTACTGGGGCGAGGGCGTCAAACTGGCCGACGTGTTGACCCTGCAGCATTTCCGCGAAATCTTCGAGCAGCCGGCGCTGATGCGCGGTATCGCCAACACCATCATGATCGGCGTGGTCGGCGGCGGCCTGGCCGTGGTCTGCTACTGCGCCATCGCGCTGGCCATGCATCGCAAGCCGGACGGTATCACCCGTCTGCTGGATTACAGCGTGCTGGTGCCCCGCGCCATCCCCGGCTTGCTGGCCGGGCTGTCCTTCCTGTGGGTGTTCCTGTTCGTGCCAAGCTGGCTCGATGGCATGCTCAAGGGCATGGACAACGGCTTGGCGCTGTGGCTGAGCGAACATGCGATACCGCTACTGCGCTCCTTGCGCTCCACTATCTTCGCCCTGTGGCTGGCGTATTCGGTGGTGTGGCTGGCCTACGGCATGCGCCTGATCTCGACCGCGCTGCTGCAGGTCGGACCGGAACTGGAAGAGGCGGCGCGCGCG
>NZ_BPWI01000040.1:0-5106 GCF_040369125.1 Duganella hordei | reverse complement strand
TAGCAAGTTGGTCCCACCCCTTCCCATCCCGAACAGGACCGTGAAACAACTCTGCGCCGATGATAGTGCTGCAACCAGTGTGAAAGTAGGTTATCGTCAGGCTAGTTATACCTAAAAACCCCCATCAGCCTGAGCGCGTTCAAGATCGCGTTCAGTGCAGGTGGGGGTTTTTTTCGTTTGAAAGCTGCTTCCGTTCGAGTGCATCTTGCGATATCTCGCGGTACAGCGCCAGCAAGCTGGTTTCTTCGTGATCCCAGCGGTATTTGCTTTCGATGGCACGCCTGCCGTTGGCGCCCATCTTTTTCGCCAGCGCCATATTGGACTGCAAGAAGTTGATCGCGCGTGCAATCTCACCCGGCCGATCCGGATCGACGCACAAGCCGCAATCGGCCGCTTCGACAATACTGCGCCACAGCGGAAAGTCGGAGGCGATCACCGGCAAACCTGCCGACATGTATTCGAACAATTTGATCGGCAGCGCGTTCATAAAGTTCGGCTCGGCACGCAGGGTGACCAGGCCGCAAAAGCTGCGCGCCATGATGTCTGCCACGTCCGTCCGGCCGACGAAACCGCATTCCTCCACTTGGCGCCAGCCCGGATACGCCGCAAGCTCGTCGCGCAGGGCGGCGGAGTCGAATCGTCCCGCCAGCAGCAGTTTGCAGGAGGACATGTCGAGCGCCTGGATAATTTGCCGGATGCCGCGCATTTCATTGATCGCACCCACATAGCAGACACTGTCGCGCGCGCTGTGCGCGACGGCAGGTGCGGTAGCCAATTCGCCGACCATTGGGTAGTTATGAATCACCGCCACGCGCTTGGCGCTGTGTTCGAACAATGCCCCGATATACGGCGTGGCCCCAACCACGGCGGCACAGCGCCGCGCCGCAAAGTGTTCGACGCCGCGCGCCACCGCGCCGATGGCATGGCGCAGTGGCAGAGGAATCCATTGCTTGGATTGGATGTCGGCGCTCAGATCCTCATGCAGGTCGAGGATGACCTGCTTGCCCTGTCTGGCCAGCAGCACGCCGTAGGGGATCAGCTCGGGATCGTGAATATGGTAAATCTGGGCATCGAGTTCCTTGGCGATCCTGTAAGTGCGCCAGGCCTGAAGCAGCATGCGCCGTACCCGCCCGCCGCCGTTGGCCGCCACCAGTCGATGCAGCGTGACGCCTGCGGCAGCCGCTTCCGCAACCTCGGCCGCGGTGGCATCGATGACCAGATGGACCTCATGGCCGGCGCGCGCCAGCGACACGCATTCCTTGCGATAGATGCGTATGTCCAGCCCGCGATGTACGGATGAGAAGTGACAGACTTTGCTCATGTCCATGCCTCCTGCCGGGATGCTTGCGGGGGCATCACCGCCGGTGTCCGCGTCGGCTTGACGAGCCAGGCCAGCAGCAAGGCTTCGTCGAGCAGATCCGGCGATTGCGACAACGCTGCATCGGACAGCAGCGCGTCGAGCTGCGCACCCGATTTCAGCGCGCCACCCAAGGCTGTCCGATGGTCGAAGATGCGCGCGCGCAAGCTGGCGCCGAGGCCCTGCGCGATCCAGTCCTGGGTCACGTCGAAACCGCGTTTTTTCCGGTTCAGCCGTATCAGGTCAGGGACCAGGTCGCTGGTGATGTGGCGTAAGGCCCACTTGCCAAAGCCATTGGCGATCTTGAGCCGGGCTGGCAGTGCCAGCGCAAATTCGACCAGCCGGTAATCGAGGAAGGGCAGGCGGCTCTCGACGCCATAGCCCATGGAGTTGCGGTCCTCGTAACGCAGCAAGGTGGGCAGGCTCCACTGCTGGATATCGGCGATCTGGCGATCGGACAGCGACAGGTCGGATTCGCCCCACAGGTTTTGCGTGTCCGCCTCCCAGGCGAGCAGGCTGAACGCCTTGCCTTTGCCATTGTAGCGGGCGAGATTTTGCATATACATGCGCGCCTGTCCGGCTTCGTGCACCAGCATCAGGGCCAGCGAGTAGAGCAGGCGCAGCGTGCCTTCCGGATCGCGCGCCACCAGCGCCGCGCGCAAGGCGATCGGCATAAATTTGCGGTAACCGGCAAAAATCTCGTCGCTGCCCTGGCCGCCGAGCAGCACCTTGAACCCGGCCGCGCTGGTGTCACGGAAGACGGCGTTTTGCGCGATCGGGCTGAGGCCGGAAAACGGCGCCTCCTGAAAGGCCATCGTGGTTTCAAGCATGTCGCACAGCTCGTGGCTGCTCCAGCGTGGCCAGACGAAGCTGACGTCGATGCCGGCAGTGTGCGACATGATGCGGGTGGCCGGGCCTTCGGACGTGGGGGCGGCGGGCGAGCCGAAGGAAAACGCCCGCAGCTGCGTCACCTGGCGCCGCGTGGCGCAGGCGATCGCCGTCGAGTCGAGGCCGCCGCTGAGCGATACGGCCAGCGGCACGTCGCTGCGCAACCTGAGGCTCACCGCGCTGTCGAAGCAGGCACGGCATTCGTCCATCAGCGCGGAATCGCCGAGGCAGGCCAGGGCGGTGCGCCGCGCGGCTACCGCCGTGGTCAGGCAGTACCATTTGCCTTCGCTTACGTCGATGCGCTCGGCGGATAGCTGGAACTTGACCCAGCAACCGGCCGGCACCGACTTGACCTGCTTGAACGACGAACCCGACTGTGCGGTTTCGTAGGCCTTGTAGCGCACGCCGCGGGCGCAATAGGCGGTGTCGATCTCGGCGCCCACTTGTTCGGCCACGCCAGCCGCCGACGAGCCAAAGGTCAACGCGCCGTCCGCGCGCCAGCCCCAAAGCAGCGGCTTGACGCCGAAGCGATCGCGCACCAGCCACAGTTCACCGCTTCGGTGGTTAAAGGCGGCGAAGACGAACATGCCGTTGAAGCGGCGCAGCGCATCCGTGCCCCATACGGCCCAGGCGCGCAGCAGCACCTCGGTATCGCTGCCGCCGGCAAATGAATGCCCTGCGCTGCGGAGTTCCTCGCGGATTTCGCGGTAGTTATAGATTTCTCCGTTGAAGACGATCCACCAGCCGCTGCCGGCGTCGGCCATCGGTTGTGCCCCCAGGGCCGAGAGTTCGATGATCGCCAGTCGGGTGTGGGCCAGTTGCACGTGGTGGCCGCCGAACGCGAACTGCTGGTCGCCACGCGCGTCCGGCCCGCGCCGGTCGATGAAACGGAAGGCGGCGGCCAAGGCGGCGCGCCTGCTTTCGGCTTCATCCTGGCTGATCAGTCCCCAAATGCCGCACATGATTGAGCGTCCCGATTCGTGATTGGTCCTTCGGATCGTAGCGGATCAAAATACGTGGAAGGCGATATCGATCAAGCGAGCGTGGATGGCGGGAGCGAAAGTGGACAGCGTTATCTAAGGCAATCTTGCCGTTTCCGCCGGCTGCACGGCCAGGTAGCGCCGCATGGCGCTGGCTTCTTCGCCGGGACTGCGGCCGAAGTAGCGCTTGAACTCGCGGCTGAATTGCGATGGGCTTTCATAGCCCACCTGGGCCGACGCCGCTTGCGCCGTCATGTCGCTGCGCGCCATCAGCAGCCGGGCCTGGTGCAGGCGGGCCGATTTCAGGTACTGGATCGGCGAGCACTGCGTCACCGATTTGAAATGAACATGGAAGGCCGGCACGCTCATGCTGGCCTCGGCCGCCAGCGTGCCGACATCGATGTCGGCCGCGTAGTCGGCGTGGATGCGGCGCAGCGCCTTGGCTATGCGGCCGAACTGGCCCTGGCTGGTCAGCGCCGCGCGCATTGCCGCACCTTGTTCTCCCATCAGCACACGGTAGCAGATTTCGCGCACGATGCCTGGTCCGAGCACGCGCGCCTCCAGCGGCGAGCTCAGCGCTTCAAGCAGGCGCAGCACGGTTTCGCTCAGTCGCTCATCCATGCGCGTGGTCATCATACCCTTGGGCATGGCTGGGGTGTCGTTCTGGGTCTGATCGATGGTGAACATCAGGTCAGCCAGCGTGGTGCGGTCGACCCGGATCGACAACCCAAGGAAGGGCTCTTCCTCGGTGGCGTCGGTGGTGCTGGTGAAGGGCATGGGGACGGCGACGACCAGATAGTGGTCCGCATCGAACTGCAGCACGTCGTTGCCGAAGTAGGCGCGCTTGCGTCCCTGCAGCACGATGGCGATGCAGGGATCGGACATGGCGGGGGTCTTGGTGGTGCTGCAATTGGAGCGGGTCAGGCGGACGTCGTCCAGTGCCGTCAGGGTATAACCCTCGTTTTGCGCCAGTTGTTGATGCAGGGCGATCATGCGTTCCACGCCGACTCCTTCGAAATTCGCTGATGAATAGGAATGATCCATGATTCCTCCGCTCATCGCCACCGCTGTCGTGCGGTTCTATAGGATTAGGCAATAAGTCCATAGTCATGTGCATTCGCAGCATTCGCCTGGGGCCGTAAGATGCAGTCTGGTGTTATTGCTTTGAAAGGACCGCATCATGACAGCAGCTACACAAACACATCGAAAGGTTATCCTGATTGCCGGCGCCTGCCGGGGAAGCGGTCCGGCAACGGCGCGCCAGCTGGCGGGCGAGGGGCATCACGTGGTGCTCGGTGCGCGCCGCTCCAACAAGTTGCACGCGCTGGTCACTGAGATCCGCAAGGCCGGAGGTTCTGCCGAATGGTATGCGCTGGACGTCACGCAGCCGGACGAGATGCGCGAGTTCCTGGCGTTCGCCGAAGACGTGCACAAGCGTGTGGATGCCATCATTCACAATGCCTAGGAAAGTCCTTGCCAATTCATGCGGGCCTTTGCTATAGTTCGCCTCCCCGCAAAACGGTGCGTGCAAATGCAGAGTGAAGCGGGGGAAAAAGAGGGTTGACGAGATATGCGAAACAGTTCATAATCTTGCCTCTTCGCTGATGAACACAACGCTTCTTCAGCAAGCAGTACCGAACAGAGTTCTTTAAAAATTAACAGTCGATAAGTGTGGACGTTTGATGGAAGTGCACACGGAACCTTCGGGTTTCGTGAAACTTAAAAAATATCAAATGTTCACAAGAAGTAATGAAATAGGCGCTATGAAAATAGTGGCCTGTCAGTATTTTGAGTGAGCGACCCGTCAGCAATGACGGTGCCATGAAAATGGCAAAGTAACAGAGATTAAACTGAAGAGTTTGATCCTGGCTCAGATTGAAC
>NZ_BPWI01000039.1:0-5141 GCF_040369125.1 Duganella hordei | reverse complement strand
GGACTGGGCGGCGGCCAAGAGCATCAGCTTGTCGACGGCGGGCGGGGCGAATATCACCATCGACGGCGGCAATATCACGGTGCAATGCCCTGGTAAATTGACCATCCATGCCGGCAAGAAGGCGTTTGCCGGCCCAGCGAGCATGAACTCTGAGATGCCAGTTTTGCCGCGTGGGACTCTGGCGTTTGATGAAAAATTCCAATTGCTTGATCCATCAGGCGATCCCATCAAGAACATGCGGTATGCGATCATGAAAGAAGACGGTGCGCGCATTGAAGGCGTTACCGATGGCCAAGGTCGAATCCCGTTGCAACAGGGCTTCCGGCCGGAGAATGTTCAGATCGTAATTTTAGGTATGCTGAAATAAGGATTGATAATGTCGTCTGTGCCACCCGAGAAAGAACGTAGTCAGCAGGCTCGCCCCGGTACTGAGGGACGGCCTACGTTTGATTGGCAATTGAGCAGTACCAGCTTGCTCGATACCGTAAAACTCACGGTGCCGCCAATGATTGCGCTGCCCATTGTATTTGTGCCGGGAATAATGGGCAGCAATCTCGCGGATCTGCATGATGTCCCGGTATGGCTACTGGATCTGACTGCGGGCCTTCCGCTTAGCGTCGCTAGAAGATGGAGAGGGAAAACTCCTGGCGAGCGGCAGCAAGTTCTACATCCCGAGCGTACGAAAGTTTATCGAGACGGTAATTTGCCGAAAAAACTCACAGGGACTGTTGGCCAACAGCAAATATATCGAAACCGTGGTTGGGGGGAAGTGAGCCAAGGTAGCTACCACGATTTCCTGCTTTGGCTGGAAGAAAAAATGAATGGCCAGGGATTTAATCCGGCGAAATGGAGCGACTTTTTCTATACCGCAGTAAGCGCTACGCCCGCCCCCGGCACACGTCCCCCGGAGCCCAAATTATTCCCAGGTATTACGATGGAGATGAGCGGCTTGCCTCGTGTTGCGGAGGACCATCATTTTACCGAGCCGGTATTATCAGATGATCTGTTGAAGCGAGCGAAGTGTCGGTTTCCGGTTTATGCATGCGGTTATAACTGGCTGCAGTCCAACGAGGCGGCGGGCAACGCTCTGAAAACGCGAATCGAGCAAATTATCGCTGAGAATAATGGCGGCGCGTTCAAGTGCCAACAAGTGATTTTAGTAACGCATTCAATGGGAGGGTTGGTTGCACGGTATTGCGCCCAGCTGCCGGGCATGGAGCAAAAGATTGCTGGCGTGGTACATGGAGTGATGCCCGCCGTCGGCGCTGCAGTAGCGTATCGTCGGTGTAAGGTCGGCATGAAGGACGAGGATGCGATGGCCGCGATGGTCATCGGCGCAACGGGGCAAGAAGTCACAGCGGTTTTCGCACAGGCGCCTGGCGCCTTGCAGTTATTACCCTCAGAGGGCTACGCTCCGCGCTGGTTATCCGTCGCAGATGCCGATGGGAAGGCTACTCTGAATTTGCCGGTTTCAGACCCGTACGAAGAAATTTATTTGGTGCGAGATCGCTGGTGGGGACTGGTGCGACCGGAATGGCTATCTCCGGAGGAAGGGAAACCGATTAGCTGGAACGATTTTTCGATTAACATCAAAATCGCGAAAGCCTTTCACGCGAAGCTTGCCAAAAGTTACCACCCTCAAACGTTCGTCTACTATGGCGCGAGTGGAGACAAGTACGCGAGCTTCGAGGGCATCAAGTGGCAGATGCGCAAAGGCTTGAGTCCGGAGACCGGAAAGCCGCCTAGCGAGAACCAGGTCGCTGGTTTTTCCCACCAGGCAGTGCGGGAAGATGGAGCGAACAAAATTTTTGTAGGGGGAGAAACCAAGATGGAAACCGTTTATACCCCTGGCGGAGGCGGCACCGTTGTGACCTACGATACCAGCTTCTGGGAAATTAAAAGCGATATGCAGGATGGTAAAGGGGATGGTACGGTCCCGGTGAGTTCGGGAAAGGCACCGAGACGCGATGGTCTCGGGCATGTCAGGCAGCAGTTTCGTCTGGAGGGCTTTGCGCACGAGGGCTCTTATAACAACCCCGCGGCCCAACGCGTGACACACTATGCGATCACAAAAATAGCCGCTATGGCGAAACTATGAAATTAATCCTGAGCTTGATTTTTCTCGTAGCGGTAGTTGGCTGCGATGCGAAGAGAAACGAACATGTCACCGACACTAAAATGAACAGTGTAATGAAAACGAATTGTATTGGCCATAGTCTGATCGACCTCCCCGAGATGTATGCGTTGAAGGCGGGCGTGAGCGCGACTTTCACACCTGATCAGAATCAGGTAGAGGACGGCTATATTGACTTGGTGGTAGAGCCGCAAATGACCGCGGAGCGCTTCAAGCGTCGGGTTGGCGAGCGGCATGCCGAGCTTGCGGACGATGCCCGCATGACCTCAAGGTTATCCCAAGTGAGCGATATGCCGGCAGATGGAAAGATGTTTCGTACTCATGTCATCGAGGATGCTTATCGGAGCGAGGCGCACTGGATGTTGAACGACGTTTATCTGGTAGCGTCAATAAAGTCATTCAAGAATCAGGTGGCCGAGGCGGAAACCATGCTGCTTGACTTTGTCCATAACGTGGAGAGCCAACGAGCAGACACGACCCTAGCGTCGTTTTGTCTTGGTGGCGTGACGGTCAAGGGCAAATATCGGTCAGAGCTCGCTTCATTCCATTTCGCGACGGCGCAGGTAAGCGATACTGTGTTCTCCGTTGACGTCAATACTTATGAGAAAGACGATAAGGAGTCATTGCTCCAACGATTAGGCGGGCCGAATTCTTTGTTTAAAAAATTTGGCATTAAAGAATCAGTGCTGCGCAAGGGAGAAAAAAACGTTGCGGGCATGCGAGCGCAGGAGTGGGCATCCGTTATTCGGCCTGGGGAAAAAGGTAGTGAGCAGGACCTCTCCTTCCTGTTGGAGACCATGCGTCCAGTTCCTTCTGCAACTACACCACGAATTCATATGGAGATGGATGTGACAGGACCTAGCGCACGCGATGAGACGGCAGCGTTAGCGTTGTGGGATAGCGTCATCAAAACAGTACGCCCACGTTGATGTGACTAGGAGTGTGTACGAAAATGGTCGTCGACACTGAGCCTGAAGAGATGATGCTGCGCTTGTCTGACTGGAGGCATGAGTGAATGTCGGAGCCTTGGCGCAATCATGCCGTTGTGTCCCAGGCGTTATTGTTGGCCTATCAGGTATCACTGGAGCAGATCTTGGCGAATGGACTGGTGCGAGACGTGCATGTGAGACATGCCTACTTGACGTGGACTTGTCGGACGTAGCCCGAATAATGAACAGTTGGCGAACTGGAGAAATGCAGTTCTCCAGGCTGGAGATGAAAAGAGCGAGAATTAACGATGTGGGTGTCTTTTACGTCGGACTGGCGGCGATCGGCGCTATCGCACTGTTGGTGTTGACGACTTGCGCGAAAAATGCTGTATTCGTGAGTGTCCGCGAGGTGAACTATGCGTAGGGCAGTGTTTGAACGGTTATGGACATCCATGCTGTTGGCATTGTTGTTTGCATGCGAGCACGTTGCCATCGCGCAGGAAAGTGCAGTGCCTGCCGCGCCTTGCGCCTGCCACGCAGCGCCCTGTATCGCCACCGCGCCGCGCGCAATGTCTGTCCGCTGCCGGCCTGGTCCACCGACGTCGCCAGCAGGCGCCCGCCGCTGGCGCTGTCGGAGATGGAGCGGCGCATTGCGCTCGACGTGCTCAACAGCCCGCGCTTCGCCAATTGCGCCCCGGCGGCCATCCACGCTCAACTGCTCGACGAGGGGCGTTACGTCGCCTCTGTGCGCACCATGTACCGCCTGCTGCAAGGCTATGCCGCCGTGCGCGAGCGGCGCAATCAACTGCGCCATCCCGAGTACACCAAGCCGGAATTGCTGGCCGTGATGCCCAACCAAGTGTGGAGCTGGGACATCACCAAACTAAAAGGTCCGGTCAGGGGAACTTGTTTTCATCTGTACGTCATCCTCGATATCTTCAGCCGCTACGTGGTCGGCTGGATGGTCGCCGAGCAGGAAACCGCCGAACTGGCCGAACAACTCATCGCCGATACCGCCGCCAAGGAATGCATTGCGCCAGGCACGCTCGCCTTGCACGCCGACCGGGGCAGCAGCATGCGCTCCAAGCCGGTGGCCACTTTGCTGTCGGATCTGGGCATTGTGAAATCACACAGCCGGCCTTACGTTTCCGACGACAATCCATATTCGGAGGCGCAGTTCAAAACCTTGAAGTACCAGCCGGGTTTCCCGGCCCGCTTCGGCTCGCTGGCCGATACGCGCGCATACTGCGCGCAGTTCTTCACTTGGTACAACCAGCAGCACCGCCATTCCGGCATCGGCATGATGACGCCTGAGAGCATCCACACTGGCCGCGCCGCCGAGGTGCGCAAGCAACGACAAGCCACGTTGGCTGGTGCCTTCCAGCGCACGCCCAACCGCTTCAAACACCGCATGCCGCAGCCGCAGACGCTGCCGACGGCTGCCTGGATCAACCCGCCGAACATGGAGAAAAAAGCTGCCTGAAATCCGAGATTTAGAATCTCACCTATTCAACCAGGTGTTTCAAATTCATTGACACGCTCCGGTTGGACCCGATCCCGTTGCCGCAACGGCTGCTGTTCAAGCTTGGGGGCTCACTGGACGGTTTCATTGTGTGCCACAAGAGCCTGGCGGCACTGTTCAGAGCCAACGGCCAAAGCGGCGCAGAGTTAGTAAGGATCACGGAATATTAATATCCGCATTCGTGCAACACGTTAACTTATTTTTTAATACACTTTGTGCCAAAGAATTTTTTTGAGGCACATTATAGTGACGATGTCGTTGATCGAGCAGGCCACTGCGGCGCTGGCGCAGTTCTCCAGCGCCACCCGTTTGTACGAGCTGACGCTGGCGCAGGACGACAACGCCGACCTCGGCGCGGGCGGTCTGCTGGTCGAAGCGTTTGCCGCCGCCGACGGCGTGCAGGACGCCGGCGCGCGCGACGTCATCGTGCTGTCGACCAACGCGTTGATCGACCTGGCGCCGCTGCTGGGGCAACAGGCCAGCCTCGCCGTCAGCCTGGCCGACGGCAGCCGCACGCAATTTCACGGCGAGATCACGCAGGCCGCCATGCTGGGCA
>NZ_BPWI01000038.1:0-11350 GCF_040369125.1 Duganella hordei | reverse complement strand
GTTTAAACAGTAGAGCAGTCAGTACGTAAAAAGGAGTATCCAACCACGATTGCGAAACATGCCGATGATGGCCAACAGGTCGAACCGGCGCTGGCAGAACCCGACAACGTCTGCGGCCTCCGAGCCCGAAGAAGCAATTGGGAGCCAGCGCGCGAATAGCCCATTATGGTCCTTGCCCGACGACGGGCAAAGCAGTTAGAGACCGAATATACGTGAGCAGTCGTACCTGAAAGTCAAAGACGGAATGTTTGCAAACGAGGAGGAGTCCATATACGGACGGATTCCAGTCTAGCGTATTGCGTCTCAGTTTCTTTGGTTTGGCATTCAGCTCAACAGAGGCAGTAACATGAAGTGTGAAAAATGCGGAAGTTTTGATTTTGATAGGCCAGAGGAAAAATCCGCATTGGAGATCTGGTATTGCAAAAAGTGTGGCAACGAAGTCCCAGTTCATTGCCACCACATTCCTGATTTGTCAGCGCTGCCAACGCATGAACTGTTTATCGGAACCGTCTCCATTAAATCAGAAGCAGAAGCCCTAAAATCTCTATTTAAGTTGAAAAAGGTGCTTGCATTCGCAGAGCGCTTTGAACCTTTGGGATTAGAAGAGCAGCATAGAGCGGGTAAACTTACATGGAATCTAGGGTATTTTTTGGACTTCGAGGTTGCTCAAGCTAAAGCAGAGTGCCTGCGTATTGGAGTCACCGCTGCGTTCTGTAAAGTGGAACGAATGGGCCGCATGCCGTAGTCGACAGTCGGCCAAGAACTGCCTTTCGATATCTTTTGATTGCTGAATTAGGCCATCAAATACCTTGACTCAACATTAGATCATTTAGGAGAGTTTAATTGTCTGTCGAACATAATCCGGATGTTGCCGCCGCTGCATCCATTCAGAGAGGGCGAATGCCGGGAGAGATAGCTTCTGCCGCCCGCCGTTTTTGGACCTACGTGGTCGATCTAATCGTGATATGGATAGGGATGTTTACTTTGCAGATCGCGTACGGCGTCGCCTTCGGGATAGATGCTCTTGAAACACTAAATGGCCCGAAGTGGTGGGGAATTTGCATAGCATTTTACTTTATCTACTACGTAACTTTTGAGGTGGTTTCCGGCAGAACACTTGGAAAAGTCTTGACCGGCACTCGCGTTGTGACCACTAATGGACTGACACTTTCCATACCTACGGCAATCGTACGTACGTTGTGCCGCTTCCTTCCTTTTGAGCCGATGTCCTTTTCACTGGGTGAGACCTGGTGGCACGACTCGCTCAGCCGGACGCAGGTGGTGCGTTCGCGCAGCGCAACCTAAAATTTCGCTCAAGTCGATGACGCTTCGCGGCCAATTACAGACCTTTATTCTCTACGCTCATAAAATAGCTTATTACGCATGAAAGCCCGTTCTTCCAGTTTCCTGCCGCAAGTACTCTGGCTGTTATTTGCCATTGCTGGAGCTTTATCGCTCATAATGATGTTCAAGGCCGGTTGTGCTGGCGATCCCAAAGGGGGATCCTATGGCGATCCAGCCAGTGTACTTGAGCTTGAAGGCTCCGCTTTTGTTCTACATATTTTGAGCGCTGCTTTTGGCGGTGTTGGGGTAGCTTGTATTTCCAAGTCTACCAATCGCGGCGCAGTAAGCGTCGCTTTTGCACTGCTCGTACTTATGCTCTTGTGGTTCGCCGGAATTCAGATCGAAGTATGGGGAGTTCACTCTTGCTTTACTCAGCCATGACCTTTCACGGCCATAAACAGACGGTCGACGTTTCCCCGTATTCCTGATAATTCAACCATGTCGCCGCTAATATTCAATACGCAACTTGGAAAGTAAAATCTTCCGCTTTTCATCCAAAAATTTAAGGAAAAAAATGTCACGCTGGGACGATGAATTTCGCAATCACCCTTTTCAGTCTTATTGGCAGGCACTTAAGTCCGAGGTGCCCAAACTGACTGTTGACGACATGACGATAGCGACGAACACTCAGGAAGTCGCGCGCCTGCGAAAAGTCATAGCATACTTAGATACTGTAATAGAAGCGGTTGATCCTGAATTGGTCCCTCCGTCAACGTGGAGCAACTTTGTCGGACAAGCAGAGGGGTGTCTGCAGCAGGTCAGAGCCTATATAAGTAATCGCGATATTGGCCATATTAATAATGCGAATGCTAACGCTGACAATTTGTTAAGTTACGTTAAACCATACATGGTCGCCCCCTCAGATGTGGCGAAAGCGGAAAATTCCGCCTTGCTTGCTTATCAACAGCAGGTTGAGTCACATCTGAAGGCAGTATCTGTAATGGCCGCAAATATTGGCGACGCCTCCCGAGCCGAATTGGATTCACTGAAGCAAAGCGCACAATTTGCGCGAGACAAGGCTGATGAAATTCGGGCATTAAGGGTTGTGCTATTGGAAGGCACTGGCGAACAGCCGTCGGCCGCAGCAGAAATTGAATTACTGCGCAGCAGAGCGCAGGCGGCAGAGAGCGAGATTCAGTCGTTTCAGCGACGACTCTTTGTTGAGAGCGACCAACCGTCAATCAAGTCTGCAGTAGATCAAGTGGTCAATGCGATCAACCGCGACGTTGAGACAATTCAGAAGACACTTCTGCTAACTCAAGGAAAAGTCAACGAATTGGACGTTTTCTATACCAAAATATTCGGTGAACCCGATGCGACCGGCAGCCCTATCAGTGGATTGAAGTTGGAGTTAGATCAGCGTACTAAGCAGTTGGCCCTATTTGAAAGCACTCAATTAGAAAAATATAATGCAATGTATACGCGAATTGAGACTCTATTGCCAGGCGCTACCAGCGCAGGTCTTGCGACTGCTTATAGGGCACTTACACGTTCTTTCAGTGAAAAGATTAAAATGAACACAAGGTTTTTTTATGCTGCGGTTCTCGCGATTCCAATTATTGCAATATTATTCTCTGTTCAGAGTTTTGCGATATGGCCGCTGGCAGTTTCGTTCACGCCGATCAAGTCCTATGACGAGTTACTCCGAATTTCTCTAGCTAAAATTCCATTCGTAGCCCCCCTAGTCTGGCTTGCCATCTTTGCTTCAATGCGGCGAAGCCAGTACGAACGACTTCAACAAGAATATGCTCATAAGGAGGCACTAGCAAAATCTTATGAGAGCTACAAAAGACAACTTGACGCCCTGCAGGTTCCGGATGTCGATTCGTTGAAAAAAGAACTTATAGCAAAGGCAATTGAGGCGGTGGCCTTCAACGCATCCACAACACTAAATGGAAATCATAGAGAAGCGTTACCAGCTGAAGCACTTTTTGATTTTATTCGGGACGAGAAGAACGTAGGCGTTATTGAACGATTGAAAGGTTTAGTTTCCTCTGAGAAGAAGTAATTTTTTAAGAGTGGCCGCTACCTGTTGCAACATCTTCCTAAACTAGCTATCGAGATTTTGACCCTATGTAACGACGTAGGTCGGACGTCCGCAACGGGGCGGAAGCGGACTCGAGTACGCCACGCAGCCATTACGCGGAATTTACGCAACCTGCTGCTATTCAGGCGAGTCCACAGGCGGTTCGGTGCCGGTAACCGGCATCCACTAAGCGCTCAACGTTTGCTTGAGTGTGAATCACCCCTATCAATGTGCCTCTGTAAGCGTAGGCGTTGGGCAGTGTTAGTGGAAATTACGGCTGCGTGTTTCGAGTTCCCCAAGCAGGTGCGTCAGGTCGACTAGGCGCTTGGCGACCAGGTGGCGCACGTTGTTTGCCATCTGCCATTGCCCGTACACGCCCAACAGGCGCGAGCCCATGACTTCTTTACGTTGCTGCTCGACGAGCTTGGGCCAGACGATGACGTTGACGTTGCCTGTCTCGTCTTCCATGGTGATGAAGACGACGCCCTTTGCAGTGCCCGGGCGCTGGCGCACCGTCACCAGGCCGCAGCCCCGCGCCAGCTGGCCATCGCTGTAGTGGTTGAGCACTTCGGACGGCATGAAGCGCATCGCATGCAGGCGCTTGCGCAGCAGCGCGAGCGGGTGACGGCCCAACGTCAGTCCGAGATGACGGTAGTCGGCCACCAATTCCTCCGCCTCAGAAGGCGCCTCCAGCTGCAGCGCCTCCTCGGCCACATGCGCTTCCCGCAGCAGTCCCTTGTCCGGCGTGCTGCCGGCCGCGCTCCACATCGCTTCCCGGCGGTTGCCGCTGATCGATGCAAGAGCGTTGGCGCTGGCCAGCAGCTTGAGCTGCGCGGCGTCCAGATCCGCGCGCAGGCCCAGGTCGTGCAGGCTCGTGAACGGCTCGACCGCGCGTGCCTCTTCGATGCGCCAGGCGGCTTCGCGCTCCATACCCGTGATGGTGTTCAGCCCCAGGCGAACGGCGTGCTGTGGCCGATCTGATGGCTCCAGCATGGCTTCCCAGTGGCTGATGTGGATGTCGACCGGCCGCACCTCGACGCCGTGTCGCTTGGCGTCCTGGACCAGCTGCGACGGGCTGTAAAACCCCATCGGCTGGCTGTTGAGCAGCGCGCACAGGAAGGCCGCCGGTTCGTGGCATTTGAGCCAGCTGGAGGTGTAGGCCAGCAGCGCAAAGCTGGCCGCGTGGGACTCCGGGAAACCGTACTCGCTGAAGCCGCGGATCTGGCCTGCGATGGAGGCTGCGAACTCCGGCGTGTAGCCGCGCTCGGCCATGCCGGCCATCAGCTTGTCCTCGAACTTTTCCAGGCCGCCCTTGCGCTTCCAGGCCGCCATCGCCCGGCGCAGCTGGTCGGCCTCGCCGGCGGTGAAGCCCGCCGCAACCATGGCGATCTGCATCACCTGTTCCTGGAAGATGGGGATGCCCAGGGTACGCGACAGCACGCCCTCGATCGCCTTGCTGGGATAGGTCACCGGATCGGTGCCGGCGCGCCGGCGCAGATAGGGATGGATCATGCCGCCCTGGATCGGGCCGGGACGGATGATGGCCACCTCGATCACCAGATCGTAGAAGGTGCGAGGCCGCAAGCGCGGCAGCATCGACATCTGGCCGCGGCTCTCGATCTGGAACACACCCACCGTGTCGGCCTGGCAGATCATGTCGTAGGTGGCCGGATCCTCGTGCGGGATGTCCTGCAGTTCGAAGCGCTCGCCGCGCAGCTCCGAGATCAGGTCCAGCGCGCGGCGCATCGCGCTGAGCATGCCCAGCGCCAGGATATCGATCTTCAGCAGGCCAACAGCGTCCAGGTCGTCCTTGTCCCACTGGATGATGGTGCGGTCCTCCATGCTGGCATTTTCCACCGGCACCAGGCGCGACAGCTTGGTGCGGGCGATGACGAAGCCGCCGGGGTGCTGGGACATGTGGCGTGGGAAGCGCATCATGCGCTCGGCCAGATAGGCCCACTTGTGGGCGATGTCCGATTCCGGATCGAAACCGCAGCTGACCATCCGTTCGGCCAGTTCCGTGCGTCCGCCCCAGCCGTGCGCCGCCTTGGCCACCTTATCGACAATTGAGAGATCGACGCCCAGCGCGGTGCCGACGTCGCGCAGCACGCTCTTTGGCTGGTAGCTGGTGACCACCGCCGTCAGCGCCGCTCGGGTACGTCCATACTTGTTGTAGATGTACTGGATGACTTCCTCGCGCCGCTGATGTTCGAAGTCCACGTCGATGTCGGGTGGCTCGTTGCGCTCCTTCGAAATAAACCTCTCGAACAAGAGCGTGCCGCGCGCCGGATCGACTTCCGTCACGCCCAGGCAAAAACAGACGGCGCTGTTGGCGGCGGATCCGCGTCCCTGGCACAGGATCCTGTTCGCGCGCGCGAAACGGACGATGTCGTACACGGTGAGGAAGTAGTTTTCGTAGGCCAGTTCGGCGATCAGCTGTAGCTCGCGTTCCAGCAGATCCTGCACGGTGTCGGGAATGCCGTGAGGGTAGCGCCAGTGGGCGCCGATGTAGGCCTGCTCGCGCAGGTAGCTGGTGGGCGTGTGTCCCTCCGGCACGATCTCGACCGGATACTCGTAGCGCAGCTCGTCGAGCGAGAACCTGCACAGGTCGGCCAAGCGTATCGTCTCGTCGAGCATCTCGCGCGCATACAGGTTGCCCAGACGCACGCGCGAACGGAGGTGCTGCTCCGCGTTGGAGGCGAGCCGGTAGCCGCAGCGCGCCACTGGCACGCCATGGCGGATCGCGGTCATCGTATCCTGCAGCGGTTTGGCCGAGCGCACATGCATGACGACGTCGCCGGTGGCCACCACCGGCAGCGCCAGCTGCGCGGCGATCGCCAGCACCGTTTGCCGGTGTTCCTCGTCGCGCGAGCGCAGATGCAAGGTGAGGGCGATGCGCGCGCGTCCGGGCGCGTTCTGCAGCAGCCACGCGGCATGGCGTTCCAGCACGGAGGCATCCTCTCCGTAGCGGGGCAGCAGCACTAGCTGGCAGTCCGGCATGCCACGCAGCTCTGCCAGGTCCGGCGGCGGGGCGGCGATGTCGCGCGGACGTATCAGGTAGCTGCCTTTCTCCGCGCGCCGGCGGCCGACGGTGATCAGCTCGCACAGGTTGCCGTAGCCGTTCCTGTTCACGGCCAGCACCAGCAACTTGAACGGCGGGCTGCCGTCCTCCGGCGTCACCCACATCTGGCTGCCGATCACCAGCTTCAGGGCAGCCTCCTTGGCCGCCTGATGCGCCTTGACGACACCGGCCATCGTGCACTCGTCTGCGATCGCCAGCGCATGGTAGCCCAGGCCGGCGGCCCGCTCGACCAGCTGTTCGGGCGCAGAGGAGCCGTGCAGGAAGGTGTAGTGGCTGACGCACTGCAGTTCCGCGTAGGCCGGCAGGATGGAAGGAGTGGCCATGAACGTGTCAGCCGAACAGGCCGTGCAGGTACCAGCGCGCATCGCGGGTGCGATAGATCCAGTAACAGGTGGCGTCCGTTCCCTGCGCGACGTAGTAGTCGCGCACCACCGTCTGGTTGTCCCACCATCCTGCCTCCAGGCGCTCGGGACCGCGTATCAGCCGTAGGGGGCTGCCGTAAAACGGCCGCTCCTCGCGCATGATCAGCGCGATCGGCTTCGGCAGCACCCAGCAGGGGCGGTCCAGCAGCTCGTCCTCTTCCTGCAGCCCCTTCCTCGCCTGCGTCGCCGGCTGCCAGCCGTTGCACTGTTCCGGACGATGGTCCGGCGTAAAGGCCGGGGTCATCACGTTCTCCGGTCCCAGCCTGGCGGACAGCAGCTCGAGCAGGCGCTTGAAGTCGGTGGGCGAACCGCCGGGCTCGGGGAACAGCTGGTCGGTCGGAGGCAGCATCGGCTGCAGCTGATCGGCCCGCAAAGTCAGGCCGATCACCGGCGCCGCCAGTTCCATCTTGGCCAGTCGCTCTTTCAACAGCCGCAGCAGGTGCTGCTCCTTCCACGCGGGTTCGGCCAACGCAATTTCCAGCGGCGTCGGGGCAATGGCCGCGCGCCCACGCTCATGTTCCAGCAACAGGGTAAAGGTCAGCACGGCCAGCTGGCGCGCCGTCAGCCAGCCCGTCATCTGCAGGATCAGCGCGGTCGCGCCCACCAGCAGCGCCTCGGCGTGCTCGATGCGGTCGAAGGTTTCGACATGGGCCGAGAAGGCGTCGGGGATGGCGATCCAGTGGTGCATTTCCTGCTGGTCGCCGTAGGCCTGGTCGAGTGCCGCCAGCAGCAGCTTGCCGGTGCGGCGCAGCAGGCCTGCGCGCGGCAGGCGCCGCAGGGCGCCCAACTGTTTGGCGCCGATGCCGTCGAGCCAGACCGTGAACGGCTGTGCGGCAGGCTCCAACGTGCACGCCAGTTGGTCGAGGCGCGAGGCGAGGGTGCGCAGCCGCAGACAGCGGCGGTGCGGCGGTCGCTTGCGCTCATGCGGTGCATGCGCCAGCAGCCAGGCACCGTGGGCCGTTGGCGCGGCGCCCAACACCGGTGTAAACCCCAGCCGCTGGACGCTGTGACCAACCAAGCGGCACAGCGCCAGTGGGCCGCCGAACAGGCGCAGGCTGGCACCGACATCGAGCGTCATGCTGAAGTCGGCGTCGAACGCCACCTCCGGCGTAAACTGCAGCAGGGCCAGCGCGATCGCGTCGAGCGCGCGCGCCTCCTTGGCCACATCGCGCTCCAGCATGGCGGTGTCGGGGGCGATGGTGGCGACGCCGCTACTGCGCATGCCCGGCTGCACGCCTTCGCGTCGCGCCGATGGCGACGCGATCAGGACCTGTCCGCCGTCCATAACCGCGTAAGCACCCGCTTCAGACCAGGACGGGCGCAGCGTTTCGAGCGGTAACAACGGCAGGTACAAACTTAACAGCAGGGGCGTTTTCATGATGCAGAGGGTGACGGCCGGCGGGCATGTCGGGTAATGGTACGAACAGGGTTTCGTCGGAGGCGGGGCCGCGGCGCTTGAGCACTTCAATTGCGACCCCACCCACCGCCGGCCGCAATCCGAGCCGAAGCGGTGCCGGCGATGCTTCGCCGGCGCAGGCCATCGGGCGCATCAGCCAGAACCAGGTGTCCGCGGACTGCGCCGCGAGATTGAGCCGCCGCAGAGATTCCGGACGCACGTTGGTCTGCCACAACACGACCGCGCCGCAGCTGCCGTTTTTGAGTATCTGTTCGGCGGTCCACAACGCGTCGCCGGAACCCGACGCGCGTACCCACAGCAGTCGGCTGGTGTCGATGCCCAGTTTCCTGAACGCCTTGGCTTGCGGAAGGTAGGGCGGCTGGACCAGGGCGATCCGCTGGCCCTCCGACAGCTTGCACAGAATCGGCTTGAGCAGCTGCAGCTCACCGATGCCGGATTGCTGCAACAGCAGTTCGACCAGCGTGGAGCGCGGCCACCCTCCATTGGGCAATTCATGATCCAGCATGGCATGACCGGTTGGGTGTCCCGGCACGCGCGATACCGCCAGTTCGCTGGCCCGCCAGACATCAGGCCACGCCGACGGCGGACTGGCGTTGAAGTCGGCTGGTTGCTGTTGCAGCGCTTGGCAGAGCATGATTTTGTTAATAGTTTAAACTGTATGGATGTACAGTATAATCCATGCCCCGGGGCTTTGCGCAAGTGCTTTTTGCTTCCGTGCAGAAATAGGCAGGCGCCGCGTTGCGGACCTGTCCACGCCCCCAATGGGGAGGTGCGGAAACGGTGTGGCGTTTCTGTGGCGGCGCCGGACGTACAGCAGCCTGAGGGGATAAAAGGGCGTTCGTGGGGGGGCTTGCTTTTATTCATGCACCTGAGGTCTGAGGTGCAGTGGAACGGAAAACCGGATCAAGGAAAATCCATGATTAAGCCGCCGCACGTCCACCACGGGGATCGCATCCCGCGTGGCCGGGATGCCCGTAGCGGCCGGCAACCGGATGCCAAGCTCGCGAACGGCTTGTTGCCGCATCAGCGCCAGGCTCATTGATCGGCTGCTGGCCACCACCGGTCCGGTGCGAAGGCGATCAAGCTGGGAATTCCGACTGCCACCAGAAGATACTAAGAGGCCTTCCAGGCGCGTTTGCTGATCCAGGCTCATTCCAACTCCGAGCGTGCGCCACAAGCGCTCCTCGACGCGGCTGCGCAGGCGCGTGACGTACCTTTCAAGCGTCGTACAGCCTGGCAGCAGCACCTTGTGTGTCACGGAGCCACGTTAGTGCGCTCGAACAACACGCTCGGCCGGTCGGTGCGGTCCAGCAAAGAGCGTACAGCCAGCCGCCGGAACTGGCGGTGCCAAGGCAAGGACGGCCACCACTCAATTATCCCTACCCATTTTCACTCTCACCCCACCGATGACGACTGCTGTGATTGGGCGGTTGATCACCAGTCGATCACCCATCTTCCCGTTATTATCATGGCTCGGGCACGAGCCAAGCATATATCCCTCAGTCGACTTTGCCGTAACCGCGACGACCGTGGCCACGCCGATTCCCTGCAAACTCAAAAGATAGGCGGTACAGGGGGAAACTTTCTTGGGCCCGGCTTCCAGGACGATGGTGGTAGGCTCGAACGTGAAGTCGTTGCTTGCTTTGTTGACTACGACCAGGGCCGTTCCTTGCGGTTGTGTTTCGACCCCGACTTTCAGGTTTCTCGTTTCGCCACTGTACATTCCGAAACGTGAACCTTCGACCTGGGCAGATTTTCCAGTATTTCGGGACTGATCCTGAAGGACCTTATGCAGGCCGACCAAGTACTCTGCGCACTCCGATTTTTTTGAAAAGATGCTGAAAGTCTTCTTATTCTGGTTCGGAAGCGTTACTGTCAGGCTCGCAAACCTGGGCGATAAAAACTTAAGTTCTGGCTGCATGTCGGCCATCCGCGCGGCCTGTTGAGCTGCAGTCGGAATCGCAGCTCCAGGGATATTGCCAACTGGCGGGAAAAATTCTGTTAGAGGACGGCAGGCATTCCTCGCACCATCTGCTACAAGCCACAATGGTGAAAGCTTGCGCTGCTCCGCAGCGGCCATCATATTCTGCCGAAAAGTCGCGCATGCTTTCGGGGTCGTCGCAAAAGCATAATTGTAGCCAGACTTCGAAGAGAAGACTTTTATCTCCCCCTCATCTGTCTTGTCCGTAAAGTCGAGCTTGACACCGCCTTGGACATTTTGCGCCAACGATGCCTCAGGACTTACATCGCTCGGTAGTGCAACGCACAGTTCCGCTAACGCCGCAGATTTGTCCATACGCACATAGAACCACTTCAGTTCAGTTGCGCGAACCGGTAACGCAGACGCAACAAGTACAAAGGCGAAAATCCAGCTTGCAGCCGCATCGAGATGCCATGCCGTCTTTTTCATGTTTATCTATTGCCAGTAAGAAAATTTACATTCTATCAATAGATATCGAACTAACATAGAACCTTGTTCGAAATCACAGGAAGCTGAACGTGCGACCCTCAAGCGCACGATCAGCTTATTGATTCAAGCTCGCAACGTGACGGACAAAAGCGGTTTTGAATTGCCTCGATCTCGTTTCCGAACACGCCCCACGCCGGCATCCGCGTCTCCAAGCTGGGCTACGCCAGTGTGCGCTAAGAAGTGGCACTGTACCGCAACGACGACGAACTTCCTGCAGCGGCCGGCCACTTCGTCCATATCTACGTTGAGCGCAGCAGCAACCGTTCAGTGCCGATTCCCGCGCTCGTGCGCGGCGTGCTTGAAACGATGTCGAATGCAAAAGCAAGTAACGGATGGTCGGGAAGTTGAAATAACTGCACTCTAGATGGCATTGAAACCTCCGGAGTCAGAAAAATGCTTATGCACAAAGTCATTGAACCAGCAATTCATTATTGGGGCACGCCGGTCGTATTGATCAGCACTTTGAATCAGGATAGTTGTAAGCGTCTTCTCAGCGCCGTCTGGACTGCCTGACCAGCGTCCGTCATGATCAAATTTTGGCACAGGATTTGTGCCCACAAATTTTGCTTATGGACACAAATTTTCAACC
>NZ_BPWI01000037.1:0-16637 GCF_040369125.1 Duganella hordei | reverse complement strand
GACATGAGCTGAGCTCATGTCCGATTGCCGGAACTGACCCCGCCTTGATCCGCTCGGCCCAGCGTGCCAACATCCGGCGCGCGGCGCGCGAGGTGCTGGCCGCGCTCACCGGCGAACCGGCCAGCTGTTTCGGCATCCAATCCCAGCCCGGCGGACCGTTGAACGTGATCGTCGGAGGCCACGACAGCACCATCGGCTGCTCGTTCAGCCACGAAGACGGCTATTCGCTGGCCGCCATTCACCTGCACGGCGCAATCGGCGTCGATATGATGCGCGTGCAGGACATCCCCGACTGGGAGGCCGTGGCGCGCGACTACCTCGGCCCCACCGTCACGGCGGCGCTGCAAGCCACGCCGGCCGCCGAACGCCCCCTCGCCTTCGCGCTTGCCTGGACCCGTCGTGAGGCCGAGCTAAAATGCCGGGGATCTCAACTCGCGGAATGGCCCGCAAGCGGCGGCACCGGCGCGGTTACAGCCATACCGCTCATCATGAAGCCCGCCGGACTGGCAGGCCATGTAGCCATCTACCAAGGAGGAAGTAAATGAAGGCTGTCGCACTGCTGCTGGGCATACTCGCAACTGCAACCGCAAACGCCGCCGACTGCGGCCCGGACACGCTGGGCACGGCGCGCACGATCACGCTGAAGCGCGAAAGCGCGTTGTATGGCGCCAATCAGCACGCCCCGCTGCCGCTGCAAAAAGGCGAAGTGGTGCTGACCTTCGACGACGGTCCGATTCCGGAAACCACGCCGTTGGTGCTGAAGGCGCTGGCCGACCAATGCGCCAAGGCGACCTTCTTCATGATCGGCGAAAACCTGGCGAAGGCGCCCGAACTGGGACGCCGCGTAGCCGGCGAAGGCCACTCGACGGGCATCCACAGCAACACGCACCCGCACCTGGCGACGCTCGGCGCCGCCGAACAACTGGCCGACCTGAAACAGGCGCAAGCGAGCTACCAGGCCGCCTTCGGCAGCGCGGCGCCGGCCTACCGTTTTCCGTTTTTGGAAGAAACGCCAACCATGCTGGCCGCTCTGAAAGAGGCCAGCATCACCGTCGCCTCGATCGACCTCGGCATCAACGACTGGCTGCCGGACGACACCAACGAGATCCTCGCCGCGCGCCTGGTCAAGAGCCTGGACGCGAGCAACGGCGGCGGCATCATCCTCATGCATGACGCCAACCCGCCGACGGCGAAAGCCATCCCCACGCTGCTCAAGGTCCTCAAGAGCAAGGGCTACCGCGTGGTGCACGTGGAGTGGGAAAAATAAAGGGGAAAATAAAGTCTCAGGGCGCGTCGAGGAAGAAGATGGCGGCGGCCTTGGCCGGCGCCTTTTCGGTCGGCTTGTCGATCTGCACCTGGGCGCAATCCTCGACCACCAGGCTGCGCCAGTTGCCCACGCCGGCGTTGGCGAACGCCGTGTGAGCCTTCGATCCCAGGCTGATATCCAGCGCCAGCCGTGCATTGCGCTCGCCGGTCTTGGCGTAGTTCACGCCGCGCAATTCGAAGCCGAACGCCGTCAGCCACGGCTCCCACAAGCCGCTCTCCACGCCCTTGACGATACGGGCCAGCATTTCCTCCAGCGGCAGGCCTTTCTTGACCACGCCGCGCAACACCTGCAGCGACGGCGCGAAGCGCGCGTCGGTGCTCTGTTTGCCGGCGCCGCTTTCGCCGATCGCCTTCAATTCCTTGGAAAACGCCGCATCGCGCTCGGTGTAGTCACGCATGCGCGTATAGAAACCGCTATCCAGAAAAGGATTGGCTGCTCGGGATGGTGGCTGTTTTTTATCGGTCATGGCGTGCTCGCTTCAGTGTAAGGGGCGTAGTTTAGCCGACCCGGAACGCCTCCGATACTATCTTCGCCGCTTCGGCGATGATTTCGCTGCGCGGCTTGTCGTCCTTGCCCGGCTGCGTCAGGTACGTTACCAGCACGATCGGCGCCCTGCCGGGAGGCCACAGCACGGCTATGTCGTTGGTGGTGCCATGCTCGCCGGTGCCGGTCTTGTCGGCCACCTGCCAGTTGGACGGCACGCCGGCGCGGATGCGCGTGTCGCCGGTGGTATTCCCCAGCATCCAGTCCTTGAGCTGCTTGCGCTGCGCCGGCGGCAGGCCGTCGCCCAGCACCAGCTTGTGCAGCGACGCCGCCATCGCCGCCGGCGTCGTGGTGTCGCGCGGATCGCCAGGCACGGCGGTGTTGAGCTCCGTCTCCATGCGGTCCAGCCGGAATTCGTTGTCGCCGATCGAGCGCGCGAACGCCGTCACCGCGGCCGGCCCGCCGATTTGCTTCATCAGCAGGTTGGCCGCCGCGTTGTCGCTGTACTGGATGGTGGCCTCGCACAGCGCCGCCACCGTCATGCCCTTGCCGACGTGCTTGCCGGTCACCGGCGAGTACGCCACCAGATCGCTCTTCGAGTAGGCCACGCGTTTTTTCAGCAGCGACGGCTCCTTCGCCAGCACCGCCGCCGACAGCATGGTCTTGAAGGTGCTGCAGAACGGGAAGCGTTCGTCGGCGCGGTGTAGAAGCTGGCGGCCGTCGGCGGTGTTCAGCGCGGCCACGCCGAGGCGGCCGCCCGATTCGGCCTCCAGCTTGGCCAGCAGCGCCGCCGGCGTCAGCGGCGTGGCGGCGGGCGGACTGTCCAGCAATTCGGCGGCTCGGGTCAAAGGCGCGGCGGCCAGCGCCAGCAGCAAGGTGCGGCGTTTGGTGAAGTCGGTCATGGCTAATGATGTTGGTTAAATAATATTACTCAATATTACCAGCCCATCCTTAAATCCAGCCGTTCGCCGTCTCTCAATTGAGCGCACCGCATTCCCCCTCGGATGTAGACTGGTTCCATGGCTTCTCAAGTACTCATCGCAGGCGCCGGTCCCACCGGCCTGGTGCTCGCCATCCGGCTGGCGCGGCATGGTATTGCCATCCGCATCATCGACAAGAACAGCGGCCCGGGCCAGGCTTCGCGCGCAATGGCCGTGCATGCGCGCACGCTGGAGTTCTACCGCCAGCTCGGCTTTGGCGACACCGTCGTCAACCTGGGCATTCCGATCCACGCGATCCGCTTGCGCGAGGCCGGCGAGGAAATCGCCGAGCTGCCGCTGCCCGACATCGGCGCCGGCCTCAGTCCCTACCCGTTCGTGCTGTCCTTCCCGCAGGACGACCACGAGCGCTTCCTGGTCGCGCAATTGAAAGCGGAAGGCGTCGACGTCGAGTGGAACACCGAACTCGAATCGTTCACGCAGGACGAATGGGGCGTGCGCGCCGTGCTGGAGCGCGACGGCGAACGCATCGCCTGCAGCGCCGCCTACCTGTGCGGCTGCGACGGCGCCCGCAGCCGGGTGCGCGAGTCGCTGAAGCTCGACTTTTCCGGCGGCACCTACGACCACCTGTACTACGTGACCGACGTCAAGGTCGCCGGCCCGGACAACCGCGACCTGATAGGCCACCTCGGCGCCAACACGTTCGCGCTGATGCTGCCGGTGCGCTCGAGCGGCATGCAGCGGCTGATCGGCATCATGCCGCCGCAGGCCGAGGCCAAGCCCGAGCCGGATTTTGAAGACATCCGCCGGGTGCTGGAACCGCTGCTCGGCATCCGTGTGGAACAGGTGAACTGGTTCTCGACCTACCGCGTGCATCACCGCGTGGCCGGGCAATTCCGCGTCGGCCGCTGCTTCATCGCCGGCGACGCCGCCCACATCCACAGCCCGGCCGGCGGCCAGGGCATGAACACCGGCATCGGCGACGCCGTCAACCTGTCGTGGAAACTGGCCCACGTGCTGCAGGGCCGGGCCACCGCCGCCCTGCTCGACACCTACCAGGCCGAACGCATCGTCTTTGCCCGCAGGCTGGTGGCCACCACCGACCGCGCGTTCCAGCTGATCGTCTCGCAGGGCGCGGGCGGCCAGCTGCTGCGGGGCTGGCTGGTGCCGCATGTGTTCCCGGTGCTGGCCGGCTTCGCGGCGGCGCGCCGCACGCTGTTCAAGACCATCTCGCAGGTGCAGATCCACTATCCCGACAGCCCGCTGAGCGGCGGCCGCGCCGGCGAAGTGATCGGCGGCGACCGTCTGCCGTGGGTGCCGCAGCCCGGCGGCGCGGACAACTTTGCCTCGCTGCAGTCGCTGGCCTGGCAGCTGCACATCTACGGCACACCCGATCCGGCGCTGGCCGCCGCCGCCCAAGCCCTGGGACTGCCGCTGCAAGCCTGGCCATGGAGCGAAACCGCCGAAACAGCCGGCCTGCTGCGCGATGCAGCCTATCTGATTCGTCCCGACATGCACGTGGCGCTGGCCCTGCCGCGTCAGGAAATCGACACACTGCATGAGCTTGTTACACGCTATCACTTGCGTTTTATGCAGGAGTTGCATTAAGGTAATGAAAATTACAAAATAGTCGGGAGACCACCTTGAAAAAAGCCGTCGCAATCCGCCACGTCATGTATGAAGACGTCGGCAGTTTCGCCGCACCCCTCTCGTCCGCCGGCTACAAGTTGCAGTACCTGGAAGCCGGCGTGGACGATCTCGCGCCCGCCGCGGACGCCGACCTGCTGATCGTGCTGGGCGGCCCGATCAGCGTCAACGACACCCGCCACTACCCGTTCATCGCCGACGAGGTCGCGCTGCTGCGCCAGCGCCTGTTCGTCGAACGACCGACGCTGGGCCTTTGCCTGGGCGGCCAGCTGATGGCCAAGGCGCTGGGCGCCAGCGTCCATTCCGGCATCCGCGAAATCGGCTGGGAGCCGCTGACCCTGACCGCGGCCGGCGCCGCTTCGCCGCTGCGCCACGTCGGCCCCGACCACACCTCGATGCTGCACTGGCACGGCGACACCTTCGACATGCCGCCGGGCGCATCGCTGCTGGCTTCGACCCCGGCTTGCCGGCACCAGGCGTTTGCCATCGACCATTTTGCGCTGGCGTTCCAGTGCCATCCCGAATTCAGCCCGGCCCGGCTGGAGCAATGGCTGATCGGCCACGCGGTCGAGTTGGTGCATGCCGGCGTACACTTGCAGGATCTGCGCGCTAACACCGCCAACCACGGCCCCACGCTGGTGCACCAGGGGGCGCTCATGCTCAAAGAATGGATCAAAGGATTCCGTGCCTAATCAATCTCAACAACCTCAAAGCTTCTCCCGCCGCGACCTGCTGCTGTCCGCGCTGTCGGCCACCGCCGTCAGCGCCTTGCCCGGCTTCGCGCTGGCCCAGCCGGCGCCGTCCGATGCGCGCTTCACCGCCCTGCTCGACACCTTCGCCGACGAGATCCTGCGCCTGACGCCGACCACCGCCACCTCGCTGGGCATGGACAAGGACGGCCGCGCCGCACTCAAATCGCAGCTGGAAGACGCTTCCCCCGCAGGCGACGCCGCCTGGGCCACGCAGGTGCAATCGATGCTGGGCCGGCTGTCCGCGCTGGACCGCGGCACGCTGAGCGCCGACGCCCAGATCCGCTACGACACCGTGCGCTACGCCGCCAACGAAGGCGCGGCCGGGTTGCGCTTCCGGTTCGGCGGCGCCGCCAGCGGCTTCTTCGGCGGCACCTCGCCCTTCCCGGTTACCCAGCAGGACGGCGCGCTGACCCGCATCCCCGAATTCCTCGATTCGCAGCACCAGATCGCCAACGCCGCCGATGCCGAGGCCTATCTGGAACGCGTGTCGGCGATGGCGCGCGTGCTGGACCAGGAAACTGCGCGCATCGTCGAGCAGGCCGGCCACGACATCATGCCGCCGAACTTCATCGCCCACACCGCGCTGGGCCAGTTGCGCGACTTCCGCAAGACGCCGGTCGCCGCGCAAAAGCTGGTGACCTCGATCGCCGAGCGCACGCGCAAGCTGGGCCTCGCCGGCGACTGGGATGCGCGTGCCACCAAGCTGGTGAACGGCATGGTCTATCCGGCGCTGGAGCGCCAGATCGCCGCCTTCGCCAAGGCCACCGCCAAAGCCACCGACGTCGCCGGCGTGCACCGCCTGCCGGACGGCGCGGCATACTACGAATGGGCGCTCAGGCTGGGCACCTCGACCAGCCGCAGCGCGCAGGAGATCCACGCCATCGGCCTGGAACAGAACAAGCAGCTGCAATCGCGCATCGACGCCATCCTCAAGGCGCAGGGCATCACGCAAGGCACGGTGGGCGCGCGCATGCGGGCGCTGGCCAAGGATCCGAAGCGCTTCTACGCCGACAACGACGCCGGCCGCGAACAACTGATCGCCTACTGCAATGAGCGCGTCAACGCGGTGCGCGCGCTGATGCCGAAGATCTCGCACATGGACCTGAAGGTGCCGCTGCAGATCAAGCGGGTGCCGGTCGATATCGAAGCCGGCGCGGCGCTCGGCTACATGAACTTCGCCTCGCTGGACGGCTCGCGCCCGGCGATCTACTACATCAACCTGAAATCGACGACGCTGTGGCCGAAGTCCGAGCTGGCCACGCTGACCGCGCACGAAGGCTTGCCGGGACATGCGTTCCAGGGCGCCTACCTGGCCGAGCATCACAACGAGCTGCCGCTGATTTCGTCGCTGATGGGCTTTAACGCCTTCGTCGAAGGCTGGGCCTTGTATGCGGAGCAGCTGGTGGACGAATTCGGCTTGTACGCCAACGACCCGTTCAGCCAGATCGGCTATCTGCAGGCGCAGCAGTTCCGCGCCTGCCGCCTGGTGGTCGACACCGGCATGCACGCGCTGAAATGGACGCGCCAGCAGGCGATCCGCTTCCTGGTCGAGAACACCGGCCGCGGCTTGCCGGCGATGACCAGCGAGATCGATCGCTACAGCGTATCGCCGGGACAGGCCTGCGGCTACAAGATGGGCCACAACGAAATCCTGCGCCAGCGCGAACGCGCCAAGGCCGCGCTGGGCGGCAAGTTCGACCTGGCCGCCTTCAACGATGCGCTGGTGCAAAGCTGCGGCGTGCCGCTGACGGTGCTGCCGACCGTGGTCGACCGCTACATCAGCGAGGCGAAGAAGGCATAAGAGCGAAGGGATCCGCCGGGCGCTGCCGCTTACGCGCCCGGATCAGCTGCTCGACGGCCATGGCGGCAAGAATGATCAACAAGGGCATAATCGGCTCCCTGTAGCGGTAAATCACGTAAAAAATCATATGCACCGACGTGTAGCACAGCGCGGCAAGCCAGAGCAGGCAAGTATTTCTGGTTCGTAGCCGTCGATAAGCAAGGCCGCCCACCGCCGAGCCGCAGATCAAAAGATATTGCGCCAGCCACGCCAAGCGCGTCAAGGCTTCTCCTTTGGGCTGAGGGCCTTCCCCCTCGTGTACCGGAGGCATCCAGAACAGGACGACTTTTTTAAACGACAGGGCGAGGAACCGGTTCGGATTCTGCTTTATCCAGGCAATCGCCTCGTGTTTCAATGTGTCATTTGCCACGACCTCCCCTTGCTTGCGTAACTGATGCCAGGTAGCGCCCCTTGGCGTGTCGGCAATGGAAATAAACATGCCGTCCGCGGCGGCATTGTTACCCAGGTAGAGATTGAAGCCCCCATTGGTGTTTAAAACCGGGGCGCCAAGGACTTGATAGTTGCGTATCAGCCAGGGCGCCACGACGAGCAAGGCGACCAATACGGTCAAGCCGAGTCTTGCCAGTTTTCGGCGCAAAGACAAGGGTGAAATCATCAGCGCAATCACAAAAACCGGGGTAAGCGTCAAGCCGGAATTTCCAGTGATCGCAAGCAGTCCGAGAATAGCGCCAACCAGGATCGCAATCCGCGCCGACGGATTGCAGCTGCATCGCAAGGAAAGCAGGACGACACCGAGCATCAGCGGCATCATCAGATTTTCTTTGGCAAGGTATGCCGCATAAATCCACGACGGCAGGTAAATGGCGAATATACCGACACTGAGCAACCGCCCCGCCTTGCCAGCGCCAGCCTCTTTCGCGATCAGATGAATCAACCACGCGCTGACGGTGCATAGCAATGCATTCGCAAACAGCGCCGCCAGCAAATGGTGGCCAAAGACGGCAAAAACCGGCGCCAAAACAAACAAGGGGTAGCCGGCACTCAGGAATGCGGAATTGCCCCCCTCTACCAACCCGTTGCCAGCCACCAGGTTCATCGCCATCTGCTCATATCCAGCGTAGTCGCTGACAGGCTGGAATTGCAGGGCAAAAGCTGTCGCGGTCCGCACCAAAAGCGCGAACACCAAAATCAAAGCCAGCCACTGCTTTTCACTGACACGGGCAAACATTGGACGCATGTCGCTGCTCCGATAGATCAGCTAACTCTTGCTGACTAAAAAAACCCCCGCGCAGATCAGCGCAACCCCGCCGGCACGCAGCATCGTCACCTGCTCTCCCGCTAACAAGCCGACAATGACGGTTAGTCCAAAGCCCAGTCCAACCAAGGGATATGCCTTGCTGATGTCCCACCTGGATAACACCCCGAGCCAGACTATGGCGCCCACCCCATAAAGGAAAAAACCGCTCAACACGAACCTGTTTGAAAACACCGTGAAGGCGGTACGCAGAGCCAGCGGCTGTGCCATGACCTCCCTCACATCCGCACTGGACATGCCTGCCTTCAAGGAAAACTGGGCCATGACAGAGAGCGCGATGCTCAAGACGGCAATGAAAAGAGTATTCATAGCATTCCATCCAACGCAAGAAAGTGTGCTATCAGCATCGTGACTGCCATGACGATGACGGTGCTGCGGCTGCCACGGTCTTTGATCGCATAGATCACGGGATCGTCGTGCATCTCTCCGCGCGAGGTCTTGATCCAAAGCCGGGCCAGCCAGTAAATCAATCCTATGGCCACGAGCCATAACAGACCAGGTGTCGCGTAGCGGGATTGGGTATCGGGGGAATTGATAAAAAGCCCGAAGACAACGACTGCCGACATGGCGGACGCCACACCCAGTGGCGACAGTACCGCCAGGTCCGCCACCCGGTAATCGCGGCCGCGTGCGGCTATATTTCCGATCTGTTCCAGCGAGATTAGTTCGGAACAGCGCTTCACCAATGCCAAACTCAGGAACATGAAAACCGAAAAGGCCAACAACCACTCGCTGGTGGGGATTGCGGCAGCCACAGAGCCGGCAAGGATGCGCAGCGTGTAAAGCAGAGACAGCATGATCACGTCAATCAGCACGTATTCCTTGAACATCCAGCTATAGCTGCTGGTAAGAATTACGTACAGGAGCAACATTAGGAAGAAAGCCTGGGAGACTACCAGAGCCAAGGCAAACGCCAGCATGAGCAAACAGCCGGCGACCACAAGCCCGGTAAGTATCGGTATCCTGGCGCTGGCGAATGGACGGTCCTTTTTTCGGGGATGAGCGCGGTCGCTTTCCAGATCCCACAAATCGTTGAACATATACGTTGCGGAAGCGGCAGACGAAAATGACAGGAAGGCCAGCGCTATTGTCGCGAGCTTCCCAATGTCCATGAAGGAAAAGGCGGTTAGCAAGGGCACGAACAACAGCAGGTTTTTCAGCCATTGGTGTACCCGCAATGCCTTCATCCATGTGGAAAAGCCAATTGGCTCTTTCGAAAATTCCTGCTCGACCGGGTTTCGGTCGCGGACGGATTTGGCCAGGCCTGCCGAAGCCCCAACCAGAATGGCTGCTTGCGCGGCGTTCCATATCGGGATGTCTGAACGACTATCGCCGGCATAGACGAAGTCTGTTCCAAGCTTTTCCTGTATGGCTTCAAGTTTGACGCTGCCCTTGAGATTGCGGCCCATGTCGGTAGCCAATACGTCATCGAACAACGCAAGGTGGTCGGATACGCCCTGGGCGATTGATTTATGCGCCGCCGTTGCCAGGATGATATGGCGCCCCTTGCTTTTTTCACTGCGCAGATAAACCAGCAACGCCTCGCGGTAGGGCAAGCGGTCCGCCGAGATGGCGGCACGGGAGCAGACCGCATCCTTGAACGCCGCGCGACCTTTCAGTAGCCAGAAAGGCAGGCGCAGTAAATTGAGCGGCGATTGCTTGATGAACTGGATGACCGACTCGACAAGCGTATCCGTTGCGGTCAATGTCCCGTCGAGATCGACAACTATTGGCCAAGCGGCTGCTGAATTGACTTGGACCAGGTCGATTTTCATCTGCGGCATCTCAAGACGGGATCGCCTTACTATAAGCTCGACGCCAAGGGGACCGATGTCGACTGCGTCAAATAAACGCTTCAAATTTCCTTGTCAGGATTAATGGGAGCGGAGGTGGCGGAATCGCCACCGTAGAGTAAGGCGAACGCACGTACCAGCCGAGCGCCGAATAGAGCGCCCGGCCCTCCTCCGTGGCCACCAGTACCCGTTGCGCCGCGCCTGATTGCTGTATCGCCCCCAGCGCCGCCATCAGCACCCTGCCCAAGCCCCGCCGCCGGTGCGCGGCGGCGGTGAAGATGCGGTCGAAAATGAATACGCCGGCGTATTCAGCCGCATGACCGATGGCGGCAAGCGCGCCGTCCTCCGCAAAAATACGTACCGTCGCAATCGGATAGTTTTCCTCCACATCGATCCGATATCCGGCAGGCAGCGGCGGCACCCCATCGCGGACGCCGTCCCGCATCATCAGGTAAGCGGAGGGCTGGAGCTGCCACCTGGGCGGCACAAGCGCCAGCAATTGCTCGCCGGTGCCGCACATCTTGATCAGGGTGTATGGCGTCGTAATCGACTGGCCCAGCTCGCGTATTCCTTGCATCGGGCCGGCAAAGACGTAACGCTGGTTTTCATGGGGCAGGCCGCTATCGACACGCAGCCCGCCATGGTCCGCCACCGGCAGCGGCAGGCCGTGCGCCAGCGATCGCGCGCCGAGCCAGCCGGCGAGTAGGTCGGGCAGTGACAATGCGTGCATTTTCCTCATTGATAGAATGCTATCCTTCCGAATATCATAAAGGCAATTGCCCAGCCGAGGCTCCGCTGAGTTCATCACATCAAATGACGAAGCTTTGAAATTATGGAACAAAAAAAAGGAATTGTGGGCCAGCCTCGGCGAGATGATCTTGTCTTCTTCCTCATCTCTGTCGCTCTGATGCCTGTTTTGGTTTTGTATTTCACACAGCGCGCCCTTACAACGATTGTTTGCGTCGCCGCTTGGGCTGTAGTCTGGGCGGGGTCAGGAATCATACTCCTTTCACGAAAATCGGAATTCGACCCTGGTCAGCAAATAGTATGGCGACATTTTGGCCCGTGCCGCCGGCTGTCGATTGCCCACAAGGCGGAGAAATTTGAAAAGGTCGAGCGCATACTCGTTGCGGAAGGCAGCAGGGGATCAGCTCATCGCATCGATATCGTTCTGTGGACCAAGCATGACGGATCGAAATTCGTATTTTCCAGCATTCTGTATCCTGGTGACGTCAAGTGGGCAATTCTGGATGCGCCATCGCTGGTACTCGCAAGAGCATTGGCTGCCGGACTCGGCTGCAAGTGGGAGAATCAGGGGTTTGCATCTTCAGCGCGTAGATGATTACCAACGCACGGGGTCAGTTTCCGGCAATCTGCCCAGTTAGCGTCAGGAATGACTGAATGCCGGAACTGCCCCCGACGGCTTGAGCTTCGAAGGAGGTAAACTTCGTAGATAAAATTGCCTGTAGTCAAATTGGTGTCTTTGATAGAAGGAATTTGAAGATGAAATTCGATTGGCATGGCGGAGTGATTTCGCGAACAACCGAAATCGACTCTGATTACAAGAACACGCAAAACGTCCGGCGCTTTCTCTCCGGTCAGTGCGGTCCCGATTTCAAATTTGACCGTGAACTGATGGCGTGGGTGCGCAATGGCTTGGCGAAGAACATGGGCGACGTGGCGGACGAATGGACGCGACGCCGCGTTGGAGGCGGCTGAGGGCCACCTCGAATAACCGTTAATTCGTCATTCCCGCGCACGCGGGAATCCATGCTGAGCCTCTGGGCATGCGACGTACGGGCTCCCGCTTTCGCGGGAAGGACAGGTTTTTCGAGACTCCCTGAGTTCGACTACCAGCGGACCGTCAACAGACGGATTTCGAAAGTATGAACAACATCGTTGCAAAGTAGCGAGGCCGAACGCGGCCAGAATCGACGGTTAAAACCACCGAAGAGTAGCCAGCTAGAACCAAGGCGTAAGCCTCTATCGCTATTTCAGGCCATGCTTGGTGACAATTCGCGTATATTCCCAAACGGAAAGTGCGTAAGATTGAAAATCTACTACTGGCGAATAGACAGGAATCTCAGCATGGACGAACGCATTTTCTTCGAGTACGGAGACGTAAAGGTAACGAATGCACGCTTCATCAACGGCGGACAAACCTACGCGATGAACAACGTCACTTCGGTGAAGCCCTATGAAAAGAAACCTAGTCGCGTAGGCGGGATCATTGTGCTAGCGATCGGCATTGTCATCATGATCAATGCCAGCTTTATTACCGGCTTACTTATTGCAGCGGCCGCAGCTTACTACCTGTACCAGCAAAAAACCGTCTACCACATCCTGCTATCGACCTCCGCAGGAGAGACCACCGCCTTAGTGACGTATCAGCGCGATTACCTGAGCCAAGTTATCGCGGCATTGAACAATGCTATCGTACACCGTGGATAATCATTTTCACAGTTGACAAAGAAGTTCTTGGGAGCTGAAAGCCCTGTCCTGGCCGACGTTCGATAAGAATGGATTACAAATGACGCTTAAGCAGTCGCCACATGAAAACAACTCACGCTGGCGCAACGCGGGTTTGGCAGCCTTCGCAGTGGTGGTCGCCCTATTTTCGTTTGTAAGTTCGATCGCGGGAATGAGGGGCCTGGGAGTCACGATGCTCGTAGACGCAGTTGTGCTAATTGCGGCATGTGAAGTGTCATATGGTTGGGATGGAAAAGAATCTCCAGGCCATATAAAAGGCTTTCCAGCCTTCCTAGTCAGCCTGTTAATGGGCGCAACGGGAATCGTGATGATCATTCAACCTAAACTTATGCTGGCTCTCTTCGGTTGGGCAGACGCATAACTTATTTTATAAAACTATAGATCGGGTAGCGTCTGCTACCGGCCACGAGCGGACTTTGAGATAATGGTGCCTATTTAGAATTTATGGAAAATTGATGCGTTTAATTACCAAGTCAGCAGCTGTCCTTATTTTCATGGGAGTGTCTTCTGCTTCAGCTTTGGCCGACACGGATGGCGATGCTTTAGCCGGAAGATTCCTCTACTGTGCCAATGTCTATGATTTTTTCTACAAATACCTGTCAAAGCATGAACCGACGAGCAAGGGTTTAAACGGGTACCGCGAAGGAAAGAACGTGTTCTGGCTTGCAGCTGCCACCGCATCACACGGGGATTTTCTCATCCGTGAAAAAGACTCCGCGACACAAAGAGTGGTTGATGTTTTGGAGCAGGAGAAACGTGAGAAAAGTAACTTAATGGATGCGGAAGCCCGCAGCTGTCTAGCTAGTTTGCAAAACGATGCAATTCCGTTGCTTCAAAAATCACATGGTTCCGGAAAAACTGAGTGAGGCCGTCGTCGGTTTGCGGCCAGCAGCGGACGGTGGTAAAACACCTCAGCTTTCGCGTTTAAGTAATCGTTGGAAAAATAAATGCTCTTTTATTTGTACATGACTGGAAACAAAAGCGTGACTGTCCCTGGCAGGTGTGCCGGTGAGGGGCGCTTCGTCCGCCAGATGGGACCGCCTGGACGTTACGGTGTCATAGATCTGGTTTTGGAGCCTGGCGAGGAGAGCTTTGGACCATGTGTACTCAGCTGGGAGGTGAGTGAATCGCAAATTCCGTTGGCTTTTTTGGATGGAGTTATTTCGGCGATTAAGCACGTCATGACTGAAGAGGAGTTCGCCGGCGACTACCTCTATAACACGGTGATTAGAGTGGTGGGAGGGGATTATAATCAGACGGATTCCAAGCTCAGCTGCTACGCTAGGGCGACTGTTCTCGCGTTGCATGCGGCACTTATAAAAGCTGGCCTTTATGTACCTGCGTTGACGGCACAGGCGGGAGATACGGCAGCATAGTTTCCGTCACCGGCCATAAGTCGCCGCTCGCAACTTTAGATGATTGACGATGATGAAAATGCAGTTCAATGGCACCACTGTCTCGATTGCTTCCCTTGAACAGCTGGGGGCGGTGTTAAACGACTGCGACCTTGTACCAGAATTTGAGCTTTGGGTAGCAGCGGAGTCATTCCCCTCAATGTGCATGCTCCGTAATGGAGAACATGCATGGCTTCTGCATATGCGGAATGACGACGATTCAGTTCACTCAATCGGTGAGTACGTCGGAGACGATGTTTATAGTTTTAGATTGGCGAACGGGCAGGTGGATGAGTATCCGCTTTCTTGGTGCGTCGAGGTCGAGCAATGCTACAAGGCTATCGCCTATTTTTATGTGAACCAGGGAGCAGCTCCCGCATGGATTAAATGGAATTAGCGACGTGCCGAATTCGGCCAGGAACAGTCATTCGACAGCCGTTTTCTGCCACTTCACGCTCAACTACGGACTGCTCTCTGCCTGCCGCGAGTGTTGCTTAGCACGTGTAGTACAGTGATGAACCATGAGACCATTAATACATGCCCTGCGAGCCAACATCACCACCTTGACGGTAGACGCCATCGTCAATGCAGCCAATTCCTCTTTGCTTGGAGGCGGCGGGGTTGACGGCGCCATTCACCGTGCAGCAGGGCCCGAGCTGGTGCATGAATGCCGCCTCCTCGGTGGCTGCAAGACTGGCGAGGCTAAACTAACCAAGGCATATCGCTTGCCGGCCCAATACATCATCCATACGGTTGGCCCAGTCTGGCGTGGAGGCGATCAGGGGGAGCCGGAACTCCTCGCTAGTTGCTACCGCCGCTCAATCACGCTTGCGCGCAGCAAAGCGCTGCGCTCGATAGCATTCCCGAGTATCAGCACCGGGATCTTCGGCTATCCGATCACCTTAGCTGCAACGACTGCCGTGCAGACAGTGCGCGATGCTCTCGTAGGTGCGCCTGAAATAGAGGAAGTCGTGTTCTGTTGCTATTCACCGGAAGATTTGGCTGTTTATGAGGACGCACTCGGTTAAGCTTGTTCGAACCTACTGCTCGCAATTGGCGGTCCTCGTCCGAGTACCATCGACGACTACCGGCCAGTAGCGGACGGATTCGAAGACCCAAGAGAGGTATTGATGATGCAAAGAAAAGCGCTGAAACGAATTTTTCTTCTAGCCGTATCCATCAGTTTTTCGGTGACAGTTAGCGTACACGCCGCCGTTGCCGCTGCTTCACTTCCAACATTGAGAGAAGAGCTCCTTAACATGAAAGAGCTCGACCAGGATGTAAGAGCGCGCGCCGAAAAAGGCGACTTTGAAAAATGGGCGGAGACTGATGCACGCAACCTGCGACGCTTAAAGGAGATCGTAGAACAGTATGGATGGCCAACGTACGAGATGGTTGGAGAAGATGGAGGAAGGGCTGCCTGGCTATTGGCGCAACATGCAGACCGCGACGCCGATTTTCAACGTAAAGTGCTTAAGCTAATGATGCCACTTGTTGATAGCGGACAAGCCTCCCTGAAGGACTATGCATATCTTTATGACCGGACGCATTATCCGCAACGCTTTGGCACCCAGGGGGAATGCATCAGCCGCGAGGAGTGGCAGCCGTTCGAAATCGACGACCTTGCAGGGTTAGCTGAGCGAAGGCGAAAGGCTGGCATGCCAGCGCTCGCTGAATACGCCGCTTTGTTCAAACCAATTTGTGCCAGCTCGTACAACCCGTCTGCGATTGTGCCGGAATCGCGCAAGACCATTCCAGTCCCTCGACCATAAACGGTGCCAGCAGCCGGCCAATAACCGACACTGCCGTAGTGATTTTTATTAAATAGAAGCGTAGATGAACAAGAAATTTCTCATAAGCGCCCCGGCGGGCGCGGGTACCGGAGCTGTTATCTACAGTGGCTTATTGAATGGCTTTTCGCACCTCGATTGGTATAGAGTGATCACTACCGTGATAGTCGCGTTTGTTATTGCTCTGCCTTTAGTTATATTTTCGGCAAAGAAGGACTAGATGCCCGTATCCTGCCAGTAGCCACCATTGTAGAAATTACTGCTGGTTTTATTTAAGGAGAGATGATGCAAGTCTTTAATAAAAAAATTGGCCTTTGTACCCTCATCATTGGTTTAATGGGTATTTGCAGCTACCCGGCTCTTCATGTTAAATTCCCGCTTGCTTTGGGCGATGTAGGTCATGGAATTTGGATAGGGATTTGTCTGGGCCTTGAAGTCCTTGGACTTATTCTTCTTGTCGTTAAAAATTAGAACTCTGGCGGGGTTCGGCCAAAAGCAATGGGATGGACTCCTCCTCACCTATCGGCGTCGATGCGCCTAAACTGGAGTTTCGACACAACCAGTTGAGAGAAGGAGTCCACCATGAAGATTATCCGCGTCGGCGTCGATCTCGCCAAGAGTGTCTTTCAAGTGCACGGGGTTGATCGTTGCGAAAAGGTTGTATGGCGCAAGAAGCTGGGCCGGGCGGAATGGCTGGCGGCGTTGCTGGAGAAGATTGAACCCGGCTGCGAGATCGGTATGGAAGCTTGCGGCGGCGCGCATCATTGGGCCCGGCAATTGCAGAAACGCGGCTTCACGGTGAAGCTCATCGCGCCGCAGTTCGTCAAGCCGTACGTGAAGAGCAACAAGAACGACGCGAATGATGCGGAGGCGATTTGCGAGGCGATGAGCCGCCCGAGCATGCGTT
>NZ_BPWI01000036.1:0-22303 GCF_040369125.1 Duganella hordei | reverse complement strand
ACAACTCTGCGCCGATGATAGTGCTGCAACCAGTGTGAAAGTAGGTTATCGTCAGGCTAGTTATACTAAAAAGCCCCTTCCAGAAGATCTGGTTGGGGCTTTTTTTCGTCTGTCACATCCATGTAACGTAGTGTAGCTAAGCTTGTCTCTTTTTCAACTGAGGCCAGCTACATGAAAAACTTCTCCTTGTTATCGCTCGCGGTGTTCTCCGTCCTGGCAGGATGTGGCGGCAGTGATACTGCGGCGCCCGCCAAGACACCGATGACCGGTGTGTTCCTGGATGGGGTGGTGGAAAACCTGGACTACGTCGCCGGCACCGCCGCGAAAGCCACGACTTCCGCAAAGGGAGAGTTTACTTGCTACGCCGGCGATACCGTCGCCTTCAGCATCGGCGGCGTTGCGCTGGGCAGCGCCGCTTGCGCCGCCACCATCACGCCGTTGCAGCTGGCCAGCGTTACCGACGTCAAGGACACGAAAGTCGTCAACCGCTTGTTGGCTTTGCAGCTGCTGGATGAAGACAGCGATCCGTCGAACGGCATCAAGCTGGCCGCCGATGTGAAAACCGCACTGGCGTCGAAGAGCGCCGACTTCACTCTGGATGCCGCCGCCTTCAACAACGCCATGAGCGCCAACCTGACCGCCGCCGGCGCCAGGTACGCCAGCCGCACCGTCGATGACAGCCGCCGCGCGCTGGTCCGCGAACACTTCGAAGATACCTTGGCCTCCAAGGTCGGCACGCCGGTCAGCGAATCCTTCACGCAGACCACGCCACTGGGTGCCGTCGCCGTCAGCGTGACGCGCTATCAGATGCAGGCTGCCGCCAGCTACTACGTGCCGTACGAAGGCAGCAACGCCAAGGTCAAGGAAGATTTCCCGCTGGGCTTCCTGCCGTCCTACGGTTCCTCCATCGCCTTCAAAGGCACCAACGCTAACGGCGACCTGGAGTTCTATGGCCTGACCGACCGCGGTCCGAACGGCGACGGCCCGAACCTGCCGTCGTTGAGCGGCAGCGGCGTCACTGGCGCCAAGATATTCCCGTCGCCGAGCTTCACGCCGTCGTTCGGCGTGATCACCGTCGGCAAATCCGGCGCGGTGCTCACTACGTCGACGCCGATCAAGGCATCGGCCACAGTGAAGACTTCCGGCCTGGCCATCCCGCCTGGCGCCATCGGCAACTCGGCCGAACTGCCGGTGCTGGATGCGATGAAGTACGACGCCAACAGCAAGGCCACCTTTGATGCCAACGGCCTCGATACCGAAGCCATCGTGGTCGACAAGAAGCGCAACGTGCTGTGGATCTCCGACGAATACGGTCCGTTTATCATCAAGCTCGATCCGTCCACCGGCATCATCCTCAATAAGTACGCACCAGGCAGCGGCCTGCCGGACATCTTCCTGAAGCGCCGCGCCAATCGCGGCATGGAAGGCCTGACGCTGGATACCAGTACCGACAAGCTGCACGGCTTCCTGCAAAGCCCTCTGACCGACGGCAACGCGACCTATTCGGTGACCGGCAAGAGTGAAGCGATCGAGCGCTTTGCACGCTTCACGCGCTGGATTGAATTCGATCCGACCACTGGCGCCTCGGGCAAGATGTACGCGTATCCACTCGACGCCGCCGACTACCAGGACGGCCGCACCGGCAACGCCAAGCTGGGCGATCTGGTCGCACTGGGAAACGGCAAATTCATCGTGATCGAACAGGGCGCCAACCCCGCCGGCAAAGTTTTCAACAAGCTGATGCTGGTGGAGATCGGCGCGGCGACGGATATCGCAGCGGCGGCCTACAACGTCAAGACCTCCGACCTGGAAAAGAGCAGCATGAGCGGCGCTGCCGTGAATGGCGCGGATTGGAAATCGGTGGTGACGCTGAAGAAAACGCTGCTGCTCGATCTGAACGCGATCGGCTGGCTGGCAGAGAAAGCCGAAGGCCTGACCATCGTCGATGGCAATACGCTGGCACTGGCCAATGACAACGACTTCGGCATGAAAACCAGGATCTTTACGCCGGCTGGCGTGGTGATTGATGACGCTGACGTCACCAAGTGCAATGTCGATGCAGCCGGTTCCATCATCACCAGCGCCGCCGCCGGTTGCAATGCCGCGAACACGATCCGCGTTGCACGCGGCGAGGATCGCGAGCGTCCAAGCCGCTTGTGGCTGATCAAGTTCACCAAGGCGCTGACAGCATTTTGATGAGCGAGGCGGGCCAGGCGGCCCGCCTTTTTTATTTCGCTGCGGCGTTCTGCTCCGCGATCAGTTTGCCGATCTGCGAATCGGCCTTCACGGGTTCGATCAACAGCACCTGCTGGCGGTTGATCAGCATGTGGTCCGGCCCATGGGCTTCGCCGCCGCGCTTGATCAGCACACTGGTTACCGCCTTGGTTTCCGGATCCTGCCGGCCCTGAATGTAAAACACATCGCGCAGCGACAGATACTCGCCGCTGCCTTCCTCCGCGCGCCCATAGAACAGCTGCCCGTTCATCAGCGCGACCGCCTGATACGGCGTGCTGAATACCGGCGCCTTGCGGCCGCCAAACGCGATGAAGCACACTGCAACGGCGATGACGGCCGTGGCCAGTGTTGTTGTCGCCGTTGCATATGCGGCTAATTTTTGCATGAAGAATCCCTTGGTATGAAAGACGGCAGCGCGGCAGCATAGCAGCTTGCTTCACCGCCGCACAGGTCATGAACGGCGTATGTGCATCGATGCCACACCGTCATGGCCTTGTCATAATTTTATGGGATATTGAAAGTTTGCTTACACAATAAACGGGACAAATCATGCCGATCACGCTGCCGAAATCTTCATCCGCCGTTCAATTCCTGCTGATGGCGGCAGCATTGCCGCTCAGCGTGGGTGCCGCATCGGCCGTCGATTTCCCCGGCACCATCAGCAACGCCAATACCAAGGCGCAAACGCTGGCGGCCGGCCAGTCCGGCACGATCACTGCGGCAGGCACGCTGACGGTCGCCACCGACAAGGTCGCCGTCACCATCACCGGCAGCAATGCGACGCTGGACAACCAGGGCACGATCAAGCAGACCGGCACCGGCCGCGTGATCCGCGATAACACCGGCGTCACCGGCCTGACCATCAACAACGGCAGCGCCACCAACGCCACCGCGTTGATGCAGGCCGCCGACGCGGACGTCATCCAGATGAACAAGGCAAACGCCGGCGTCACGCTGAATAATTATGGCTCGATGATCTCACTGAACGCCAGTGCCGGCGGCGCGCAGGCCGTAGACTTCAGCGCCATGATATCCGGCAAGAACATCGTCAACAACTATGCCGGCGGCTTGCTGAAGGCCAGCGAGGCTGACGCGGTGCGTACCGGTGTTGGCGGCGTCGTGAACAACAGCGGCACCATCTTGTCGCTGACCAGCACCGGCAGCAGCAGCGACGGCATCGACGCGCAAACAAACAGCGGCGCCACCATCGTCAACGGCGTCACCGGGCTGGTCGAAGGTGCGCGCCACGGCGTCACCGGCGGCCAGAGCGACGCTTCGGCCAACTTCACCATGAGCATCACAAACAGCGCCGGCGGCATTATCCGCGGCATGAACGGTTCGGGCGTCAATCTCGATGGTTTCAACAACAAGCAGATCGCCACCATCGTCAATCATGGCCTTGTCAGCGGCAACGGCGTAACAGGCGACGGCGACGGCCTGGATATCGACGGCATCGCCAACGTCACCAACACCGGCATCATCCGCTCGATCAACGCCTTCAGCGCGCCTGCCGATGGTCTGGCGTACAGCGAAGGCATCAGCGTTGGCGGCGGCACTATCATCAACTCCGGCACCATCGAAGGTCTGGTCTCGGCCGGGAACGGCAATGCCGTCGGGCGCGGCATCACGCTGGCCGGCAACGACATCGCCGGTTCGGGCGGCCTGCGCGAAGGCTTGTATGGCCACGCGACCATCACCAACCAGAGTGGCGGCGTGATACGCGGCCAGAGCGATTCGGGCATTGTGGCGGTGGGCGCCAGGAGCGGTTTCGTCGTCACCATTAATAACAACGCCGGCGCCAGCATCATTGGCGGCGGTACCATCAACGCTGCCATCAAGACCGGCGCCGACAACACTGTCATCGTCAATGGCGGCATCATCAACGGCGCCAGCAGCGGCAAGGCGATTGAGATGGGCAGCGGCCAAAACAGCCTGACCATCACCGGCGGCAGCGTCGTCGGCAGCATCAACGGCGGCAGCGGCGGCGACAATACCATGGTGGTCAATCCAGGCGCCGGCAACAGCTTCTTGTATGCAGATTCGATCTCGAACTTCAGCAACGTGGAGATCAAGAGCGGCAACGTCGCATTGTCGGGCGTGAGCACCTACACCGGCGCCACGCAGATCAGCGGCGGCGTGCTGACGCTGGATGGCGCGAACCGGCTCTCCGCCAATAGTGCGCTGATATTGAATGGTGGTGTGCTGCAGTTGACCAATGCCGGTGGCGCGAACGGCCAGACTTTCGCCAGCCTGTCGCTGACGGACGACTCGTCGGTGATGCTCGGTTCCTCTTCGCTGACCTTCAATGGCCTCGGTGCGGTCGTCAACGGCAAGACCTTGTCGTTCACCGAAGCGGCATCGGGCGCCTATGCCTTCCGCCTGCTGGGCGATGTGACCCATGACGCCAACTTCCTGATGCTGGTCGGCGCCACGCGTATTGACGGACTGGCGGTACGCTATAGCTTCGACGGAGCCTACACCGGCGTGGCCGCCGTGCCGGAACCAGCGACGTACGCAATGCTGTTCGCCGGCCTGGCCATGGTGGCCGCCATCGCGCGTCGCCGCAAGCAGGGCGACCGCTAAGCCGGACTGCCCCTGCTGATACTCTCGCCATCCTCCTTGCGCAGCGACCAGAAGGTCAGCGATGACAGGATGGTGAGCACGGCCAGCGCAATAAAGGCGTGATGCAGGGCGCCGGTCAGCGCGATGCGGTTGGATTGAGGCAGGTCGCCCAGGAACCAGCCGGTCACCAGCGAACCAGCGGCCAGGCCGAAGCTCATCGACAGTTGCTGCATCGAGCTGGCCATGGTACTGGCCATGCTGGAATCGGCTCCATCGACATCGGCATAGGCAATGCTGTTCATGCTGGAGAACTGCAGCGAGTTAAAGAAGCCCAGGCACAGGCTGATCATCACGATCACATACAGCGGCGTGCCTTGCTGGACGAATGTGTACATGCTGATGGTCAGGCCGATCAGCACCGTGTTGACGGTGAGGACCTGGCGGTAGCCGAACTTTGCCAGCACCCGCACCGAAATGAATTTCATGCCCATCGCTGCGGCGGCGGAAGGCATCATCAACAAGCCCGATTGCCATGCCGGCAAACCGAGCCCCAACTGGTACAGCAGCGGCAGCAGGAACGGCAAACCGCCGACGCCGAGCCGGGTGATGAACCCGCCGACCACCGATACGCGGAAAGTACGTATCTTGAACAACGCCAGCCGCAGCAAGGGGAACGGCTCCGTCCTGGCGTGCCATCCATAGGCCGCCAGCAGGCTGCAGGCGATCAGCAGCAGTACCGAGGCCGAGGTGATATCCAACCGGTGCTCGCCGAATATCTCCAGCAGCCATGACAGCAACGCTATGCCGGTGCCGAACAAGACAAGACCGATCAGGTCCAGCGGCCGCTGGCTTTCGCTGCGATAGTCGGGCATGTAGCGGTTTGCCAGGAAGATCGCCACCAGGCCGACCGGTACGTTGACGAAAAAAATATCCCGCCAGGTCAGCCAGTGCACGATCAAGCCGCCGACCGTAGGGCCGAGCAAGGGGCCGATCAGCGCCGGGATGATCACGAAGTTCATCGCCGCCAGCAGTTCCGATTTGGGGAAGGTGCGCACGATGGTCAAGCGCCCGACCGGCATCATCATCGCCGCGCCAAGGCCCTGCAGCAGCCGCGCCGCCACCAGCATCGGCGAGTTGACCGACAGGCCACACAGTACGGATGCGACGGTGAATATCGCGACGGCGCTCATGAAGACACGGCGGGTACCGAAGCGGTCCGCCATCCAGCCGCTGATCGGTATCGACACGGCCAGGCTGAGGATGTAGCTGGTGACCACGGCCTTCAGGCTCAGCGGCGTGACCTGCAGGCTGGCCGCCATGCTGGGGATCGCCGTATTGACGATGGTGGAGTCAAGCTGCTCCATAAACAGGGCTGTGGCGACTACCCAGGGCAGGTAGCTCTTGGCGGCGTTAGTGTTCATGGCCTCGATTGTCACACAAAAGAAACCGGACGGTCATATCGTCGTCATGAATCGGGCGTAAGTTGCGCTCATCGAAACGGTCGATGGAGATGATATGGACGCCAAGCCGCTGTTCCCTGGTCGTCGCGGGTTTATCCGCCAGATGGCATCCACCGCCTTGCTGGGCGTGGGCGTCGGCGCTGGTTTGGGCGGCTGCAGCAGTACCGCCGCCGGCATCGGCGATGGCGCCGCCGTCGGCTTCGATCATGGCGTGGCCAGCGGCGACCCGCTAACCGACCGCGTCATTCTCTGGACCCGTGTCACGCCGCGCCGCAACGAACAGGAAGGCGACATCGCCGTGCGCTGGCAGATTGCGACCGATCCGGCCATGCAGATGGTGGTGGCCCATGGCAGTTCGACCACATCGATGCAGAAGGACTACACGGTCAAGGTGGATGCCGCCGGCCTGCTGCCCGGCCATGTGTACTACTACCAGTTTGCGGTCGATACGGTGAAGTCGGACGTCGGCCGCACCAAGACGCTGCCGCGCGCCGATGCGCGCCAGGTCCGGCTGGCGGTGTTCTCCTGCTCGAACTACCCATCCGGCTACTTCAACGTCTATGCCGACGCCGCGCGCCAGGACGATATCGACGCTGCGCTGCACATCGGCGACTACATCTACGAATACGAAAGCACCGGCTACGCTTGCGGCAACGCCGAGGCGCTGGGCCGGGTGTCGGAGCCGCGCGAACTGTTGCTGCGGCTGGACGACTACCGTCGCCGCTACGCCCAATACCGCACGGATCCGGATCTGCAGGCGGTGCACGCGGCGATGCCGTTCATCGCGGTGTGGGACGATCACGAATTTGCCGACGATACCTGGCGCGACGGTTCGGCCGAGCACAAGGCCAGCGAATACGGACCGTTCACGCTGCGCAAGCTGGCGGCGATGACGGCCTACCACGAGTGGATGCCGATCCGCGCGCCCGATGCGTCGTCGCCGGAAAAGATCTACCGCTCGTTCGATTTCGGTGGCGTGGTATCGCTGCACATGCTCGATACGCGCTTGATCGGCCGCGACCAGCAGCTGATGATGTCGTCCTATTACGATGAGCACAAACGCTTCGACGTGGAGAAGTACAAGCATGACGTCTGTTCGCCGCGCCGGCAGATGATGGGCGCCACGCAAATGGAATGGCTGGAACAGCAGGTGAAGAACTCCAGCGCGCGCTGGCAGATGCTGGGCCAGCAGGTGCTGATGGCGCGCATGGAATATCCGACCGCCGTGGCGATGGGCGAATGCAGTTGCACCGACTACTCGGCGCTGAAGAAGCGCGCCGCCGCCGATCCTTCCTGCGTCAGCGGCAAGGAGACGAAATGGCTGTCCGCGCCGACCTTGCCCTGCTATATGGATTCCTGGGACGGTTACCAGAACGACCGCGAACTGGTGTTCTCGATGATGCAGCGCCACCGCAAGAACATGGTGGTGCTGGCCGGCGACACCCACAACGCCTGGGCCAGCGACCTGCACGATGCGCAAGGCCGCCAGGTGGGCGTGGAGTTCGCGACCGCGTCGGTATCGTCGCCGGGAATGGAGGGCGCGTACCCGGACCGTGATCCCGAGGATGTAGCCAATATGATGGTCGACTTGATCGAACCGCTGTATTACGCGCAGACCAGCAAGCGTGGATACATGATCGTCACCGCCAGCCATGAGCAGGTGCGCTGCGACTGGCGCTTTGTAGACACGGTGTTCAAGCACGAATTCACGGCGGCCACGGAGCGCAGCCTGCGCGTGCTGCCGGGCCCGGGCAACCGCAGGATCGAGGAATGCGCCGGCGCCTGATGCGGTCTAACCTACGCCGGCAGGATTGTCCCAGAGGTCCTCAAACAGGATATCGCTGAGCGGACGGCGCTGGTCCCATTTTTCCAGCTCCAGCATCGGCGCGGTGTAGAACTCGTCCACGTGCCCGACGCACAGTACTGCGATCGGCTGGCTTCCCTCCGGCATGCCGCAGATATCGCGCAGCCGCTGCGGATCGAACATGGAAACCCAACCTACGCCTATGCCTTCCGCCCGTGCGGCCAACCAGAAGTTCTGCAGCGCGCACGAGGCGGAGGCCAGGTCCATTTCCGGCATGGTGCGGCGGCCGAAGATGTATCCGTCGCGTTTGTCGACCAGTCCGACCACCAGCACTTCCGCACAGGCCAGTATGCCTTCCACCTTGAGCTGCATGAATTCCTCCGCGCGCTTGCCCAGCGCCTCGGCGGTCTTGATGCGTTCTTCATTGACGTGCCGGTGGATCTGCGCACGCAATTCCGGCTGCGTGATGCGGATGAAGCGCCACGGCTGCATCAAGCCCACGCTGGGGCCGTTATGCGCAGCGGCGATGAAGCGCTTAAGCTGGCCCACCTCCAGCGGTCCCGGTTTGAAATGGCGTACGTCGCGGCGCTCGCGGATGGCGCGGTAGACGCCGTCGATTTCCGGCTGTGAAAAGGCGTACGGATTGGTTGCGGTGCTCATGGGGTGGCTCCTGGTTTTCGTAGTGTGATCAACGCATCCAGCAACGGTTGGGCGGCGTCGGCGATGCGATCCAGGCTGGCTTCGCGCAGCGCGCTGGTGTCCACTATGTGCTCCGAATGCAGGCCGGCCCAGCGCAGCAGTGCGCTGCTGGCCTCCGGTGTGTCGAACAGGCCGTGCAGATAGGTGCCGAGGATCTGGCCGTCCGCCGAGCGGGCGCCCTCGGGACGGCCGTCGATGATAAAGGCTGGGGTGTCGAGCGCGCTGCCGGTCGAGGTGCCCATATGGATTTCGTAGCCGCTGACGCCGGCCTTGCTGTCGTCGAAGGCGCACACGCCTCGTACTTGCACCAGGCGCTTTTCGGCCGTCATCTCGGTGCTCATGTCGAGCAGGCCGAGGGCGGTAGAGTCGCCTGCCTTGCCTTCGATGCCCATCGGGTCGGTGACGCTGCGGCCCAGCATCTGGAAGCCGCCGCAGACGCCGATCACTTTGCCGCCGTAGCGCAGGTGGCGTGCTATCCGTTCCGGCCAACCTTGCGCACGCAGCCAATCAAGGTCGCCGCGCGTATTCTTGCTGCCGGGGAGGATGATCAGGTCGGCGGCGGGGATCGCTTCGCCCTGGCGCACAAAACGCAGATCAACGTCCGGGTGCGCGCGCAATGCGTCGAAGTCGGTGTGGTTGCTCATGCGCGGCAGGCTGGGCACCACGACGCGGAAGGCGCCACGCGTGGCTTGCACCGGTTGCACGGCATCCTCCGCATCGAGGAACAGGCCGTGCAGGTAGGGCAGCACCGCCAGCACCGGCTTACCGGTTTGCTGTTCCAGCCATTCGAGTCCCGGCTCCAGCAGCTTGATGTCGCCGCGGAAGCGGTTGATGACGAAGCCGATGGTGCGGGCACGTTCGCTCTCGGACAGGCAGGATAAGGTGCCGACGATATGGGCGAACACGCCGCCGCGGTCTATGTCCGCCACCAGTATCACCGGGCAGTCGACTTTTTCGGCGAAGCCCATGTTGGCGATGTCGCGGTCGCGCAGGTTGATCTCGGCCGGACTGCCCGCGCCTTCGACGATGACGCAGTCGTATTGCTTCAGCAGGCGTTCGTGCGATTCCAGCACCGCCTGCATGGCGATGGTCTTGTATTGGTGGTAGTCGCGCGCGTTCATTTCGGCACGCACCTTGCCGTGGATGATGACCTGGGCGCCGATGTCGCTGGATGGCTTGAGCAAGACCGGATTCATGTCGGTGTGCGGAGCGATGCCGGCGGCGATGGCTTGCAGCGCCTGTGCGCGGCCGATCTCGCCGCCGTCGGCCGTGACGGCGCTGTTTAGCGCCATATTCTGCGGCTTGAACGGTGCGACGCGCACGCCCTGGCGCCTGACCAGCCGGCACAGGGCTGCAACGATGGTACTCTTGCCGGCGTCGGAGGTGGTGCCCTGTACCATCAGGGTCGAGTAAGGGAAGCTCATATCAGTTCTTGCGGTGCTGGCGCGCCAGCTCGAGTTTTTCGCACAGGGCGACGGTACCTGCGACCATGCGCGGGCCGGCGCGGTTCAGCAGTTCGCCGTTCAGCGTGAACAGGTTGTCGTTGCGGACCGCCGTCATGGTGGTGTAGCTACGCCACAGATTGACGCCGCCGTAATTCTTTTCGCTGGTGCCGAAGATCGCTTCCGGGTCGGCCTGCAGCACGGCTTCGTTGCTGACCACGGGCGCCGTCACTTTCAGGTCGGAGAAGATGTTGACGCCGCCGCACAGGCGCATCGCATCGCTGACGATGGATTTACCGTTCAGCGTGTACAGCGGCTTGTCCCAGACCTGGTAAAACAAGCGCACCGGCGGGCGGTTGCCGTACTGTTTGGCCAGCGCCGCGAACTGCTGGCGGATCTCCGCGGCGGCCGGCTGCGCGACACTTTCGGTGCCCATCAACTGGCCGAGGCGCAGCAGGCTGTCGGCGATGCCGTCGAGTTTTTGCGGCTCGCTGTGGAACATCGGGATACCCAATGTGCGCATGGTTTCGATCTGACGCTCGGAGCTGCCGTGCAGCCAGACGACGATCAGGTCCGGCTTCAATGCGATCACGCGCTCCATGTCGACCTGGCGGTTGTCGCCGACGCGCGGCAGCTTCTTGGCCGCTTCGGGGAAGTCGCTATAGGTGACGGTGGCGACGATCTTGTCGCCGCCGCCGGCCGCGAACAGCAGTTCCGTCACGTGTGGCGCCAGGGCCAGGACGCGCTGCGCGGGTTTTTGCAACGTGACGACGTTGCCGTCGTCGTCGCGCACTGTGATGGCGGCGCTGGCCGTGGCGGCCGTTGCCAGGACTGCCAGGGTTGCCAGCAGTTTGGTCGTCGGTTTGTTCATGTGGGTTCCTTGTTGGTCCATTCTTGTAGCGCCGTCTCCAGCCGCCGCCATCCATTGTCGTCCGGCGGCAGGCCTAGCCGGATGCCGCGTGCCGCCCGCTTGAACAGCCGCACCCAGATGCCGCGTTCGGCCATGTGCTGCCAGAATGTTTCGGCGCGCGGCTCGCTCCACCACTGGAACAGCGCGGTGCCATTGGATTGAATGCCGTGCGCCGCCAGCAGTCGACGCAGCCGTTCGCCTCCGGCCAGTAGTTGATCGCGCGTGTCGGCTTGCCACTGTTGGTCGCGCAAGGCGGCGAGGGCGATGTGCTGGGCCGGGCCGCTGATGGTCCAGGGACCCAGCAGGTCAGCCAGCGCGTGCAGCAGATCTGGATGCGCGGCGACGAAGCCCAGCCGGATGCCTGCCAGGCCAAAAAATTTTCCGACCGAACGCAAGACGATCAGTCCCGGACGTCCGCTATGCGCCGCGACGCTGTTCTCTTGCGCAGTGTCGCCAAAAGCCTCGTCGACCACCAGCCAGCCGCCCCGGGCCGCCAGTGGCCCGGCCCATTCCAGCAGCTGCGCGGCGGGCACGCTGGCGCCGGTCGGATTGTTGGGATTGCAGACCACCATGACGTCGCTGTGCGCCACCGCCGCATCGAGTTCATCGTACGGCGTTTGCGTCAGCGTGTGTCCATGCTCGCTCCAGTGATGCGCGTGCTCGGCGTACGACGGCGCGGCGACAGTCACGCGCGACGGCTTGCGCAGGCGCGGCAGCGCCTGGATGGCCGCTTGCGTACCGGCTACCGGCAGCATTTGCGGCGCGCCGTAGTAGTCCGCCGCAGCCAGCGCCAGCTCGGGATCGGCTTCCGGCAGGCGATGCCACGCATTGCCTGGCAAGGCGGGCGCTGGATACCAGTGCGGATTGATGCCGGTGGAAAGGTCGAGCCAATCGTCGCGGCCGAAGCGCAGCATGGCGTCGCGCAGGTTGCCGCCGTGTTCAAGCATGGAAAACCTCGACGACTGCTGCGACGGCGCAGGCGAGGGCCAGCCATAGTGCCGTTGTGCGCACGACCAGCTGCCATGCGCGGCTGATGTCGGCGCCGGTGGCCGGTTCGCCCACGCCCAGCGGTGGACGGTGTTCGACCTCACCATGATAGATGGCGGGACCGCCCAGCTGCACGCCAAGGGCACCGGCACCGCTGGACATCACGGGACCCGCGTTCGGGCTGCTCCATGCCGGGGCTTGCGCGCGCCAGCACCGCCACGCACGCAGCTTGGCTTGCAGGCCGGGAGCCAGCATTACGTAGGAAAACGCGGTCAGTCGCGCCGGAATGTAATTGAGTGCGTCGTCGACACGGGCGGCGGTACAGCCGAACTGCAGCAGGCGCGCGGTGCGGTAGCCCCACATCGCGTCCAGCGTGTTCGCCATGCGGAACAGGACGGCACCGGGACCGCCGGCGACGATAAACCAGAACAGTGTGCCGAAGACGGCGTCGTTGCCGTTTTCTAGCAGGGATTCGGCACTGGCCTTGGTCAGTTCGATTTCGCTGGCGCCGGTGGTGTCGCGGCTGACGATGCGGGCCGTCAGCAGACGGGCGTTTGGAAGATCGTTGCGCGACAGCGCGTCGGCGATAGGCAGGTTGTGGTCACGCAGGCTGCGCAGGCCGAGGCAGAAATACAGCATGATGGCGTGCGCGGCCCATGGCAGCCATGCCGGCAGCCAGAGCGGCAACGCGGCGATGGCGGTCAGCGGCAGCACGGCCAGTGTCCATGCCAGCGCGCCACGCCAGAATCTCAGCGTGCCTCGGTTGAGGCGACGTTCCAGCGCGATCGCCAGGTTGCCGAAGCCGACCAGCGGATGCCAGCGCCGGGCTTCGCCCAGCAGCAGGTCCAGCGCCACGCCCGCCACCATCAGCAAGGCGATGGCGGCAAAGCTCAAGCCTGTCAGCACGGCGCGCCTTTTAACGACAGCGGCAGGCCGGCGGCGACGAACACCGCGCGGTCGCAGATCGCAGCCATGGCCTGGTTCAGGCGCCCTTGTTCGTCCATGAAGCAGCGCGACACCGCGCCCATCGGCATGATGCCCAGACCGACTTCATTCGACACCAGTACCACGTCGCTGGCGCACTTGGTCAGCGCGCTGGCCAACATGTCCTGCTGTTCGTGGAACAGCGCCGGCAAGACGATCTCGCCGACTTCCGGATATTCCTCGCCGCTGCTGAACAGCAGATTGCTGAGCCACAGCGTCAGGCAGTCCACCAGTATCAGGCGATCGGGCGAGGACCAGCGCAGCAGCTGGTTGCCCAGTGCCAGCGGTTCTTCGACCGTGGTCCATTCCGCCGGGCGGGTATTGCGGTGATGCGCAATGCGAGCTGCCATTTCAGCGTCGCCGGCGGTGGCGGTGGCGACATAGACCACTTCCTTGCCCGAATCGATGGCCAGCCGCTCGGCGTACGCGCTTTTGCCGGAACGTGCGCCGCCTAGTATCAAAGTACGTGTCATGGTTCACTCCTTGAAAACAAAGCGGCTACCGCCGCGGGGTTGGATGGGAAGTAGGCGTGAAAATACGAAGCCGCCAGCGAGCCTACGCGATACCAGGCTTCACCCGGCACGGTGGACGGATGCTTGATGGTGTGCGCGGCCGGCTCCAGCACCGTTTCCAGTTTCGAGTAATGGAAGGTGTGGCCACGCAGGACGCCTTGTGCGGTAGGCAGTCCTTGCGAACCGAGGCCGGCGAGACGCGGCTGCATCGCCACCGTGCCCTGCAGCAGCCCGGCCATCGGCCATACCGCGCCGGATTGATCAGCGAGTGTATCGGCCAGCGCCATCATGCCGCCACATTCGGCGACGATAGGAACGCCTGCCGCATGGGCGGTGCGGATCGAAGCCTGCCATGCGGCCGCCTGCGACAACGCCTGGGCATGCAGCTCCGGGTAGCCTCCGGGAAGATAGACCGCGCCTGCTTCGACGGGTATCGCTTCGTCGGCCAGCGGCGAGAAGAATGCCAGCGTTGCGCCGAGCTGGCGCAACGTGTCCAGGTTGGCCGGGTACAGGAACATGAAAGCGGGATCGCGCGCGACGGCAATGGTGAGGCCGGCGAGCAGCGGCGCCTGTACCATGGCTGCCGCGTCGGGGATCTCGATGTGCACCGGGCGCAGGCTGTTCCAGGCCGCTTCGTCGAACACCAGCTGGTCGGCCAGGTTGTCGAGCAGATCGTCGATGTCGCTCACCTCACTCGGGAGCACGAGGCCGAGATGCCGCTCCGGCAGCGACTTTGCCTGCCGGGGCAGGGTGGCAAACAAGGGAATGTCGCGCAGCGAGGCCGCCACCATCCTGGCGTGGCCTTCGCTGGCGACGCGGTTGGCGATGACGCCGGCCATTTCGACCGGACCGTAGTCGCGTAGGCCGTGTACCAGCGCGCCGGCGGTCTGCGCCATCGCGGAAGCATCGATCACCGCCATCACCGGCACGCCGAACTCGCGCGACAGGTCGGCGGACGACGGCGCGCCGTCGTACAGGCCCATTACGCCTTCGATCAGGATCACGTCCGCTTCGACGGCCGCTTGCGCCAGCTGGCTGCGGCACAGCTCACGGCCCACCATCCACAAATCCAGCGAACGCACCGGCGCACCGCTGGCACGTTCGAGCAGCATCGGATCGATGAAATCCGGACCGCACTTGAACACGCGCACCCGCTTACCCTGTTTCGCCAGCTTGCGCGCCAGCGCCGCCGTCACGGTGGTCTTGCCTTGACCGGAAGCCACGGCGGCCACCAGCAGCGCTTTCACTTCAAGGTGCGCAGTCATTACCACTCGGTCCCGGCCTGAGCGCCTATGCCCGCCTTGAAGGCGTGCTTGACGACTTCCATCTCGGTCACCGTGTCGGCGATGGCGATCAGCTCCGGCGGTGCGCCGCGTCCGGTGATGACGACGTGCTGCATCGCCGGGCGGGCCAGCAAATCGTTGATGATGGTTTCCACATCCAGATAGCGGTACTTCAGGGCGATGTTCAGTTCATCGAACACCACCAGGCCGATTTCAGGATCGGCCAGGAAGCGCCTGGCCTGTTCCCATGCCAGCTGCGCTTTCTCGATGTCGCGTTCGCGGTTTTGGGTTTCCCAGGTATAGCCTTCTCCCATCGAGTGGAAGCTGACCTCCTCGGGGAAGCGGCGCAGGAACAGTTCTTCGCCGGTCTGCATCGCGCCTTTGATGAACTGCACGACGCCGACCTTCATGCCGTGGCCCATGGCGCGGATCACCATGCCGAAACCGCTGGAGCTCTTGCCCTTGCCGTTGCCGGTGTTGACGATGATGATGCCGATCTGTTTGTCGGCGGCGGCGATCTTGGCGTCGATGATGGCCTTCTTGCGTTCCATGCGCACGCGGTGGCGCTCGTTCAATGTATTGATCTCGTCGGTATTCTGTTCGCTCATGCGGATTCCTCGATAGGGATGAAGATGCTGCGCTTGCCGTGCTGGATGATGTCGATTGGATGGCCCAGGTAGTCGCCGAGGATATCGGCCTTCATCACCTCGGCGGTGGTGCCGGCCAGCCAGCGGCCGTCGCCCATCAGCAGCAGCGCGTGGGTGGAGACGCTGTGAGCCAGCGTCAAATCGTGGCCGATCATGACGGCGGTCTTGCCTTGTTCGCGGCACAGGCGCGCCAGCAGGCTCATGACGCTGACCTGGTGTGCCAGATCCAGCGCGTTGGCCGGTTCGTCGAGCAGCAGCAGCGGCGTGTCCTGCGCCAGCATCGCCGCGATGGCAACCCGTTGGCGCTCGCCGCCGGACAGCGTGCGCACGTCGCGCTCGGCCAGGTCGGCCACTTCCATCGCCTTCAGTGACTTTAACGCGACGGCGTGGTCGTCGCTGCCTTCCCAGTAGCGGTTGTCGTGATAGGGGTGACGCGCCGACAGCACGGTTTCGATGACGCTGTATGCGAAGGCGTCGCTGCGGCTTTGCGCCAGAAAGGCGCGCTGGCGCGCCAGCTCGGCCAGCGGCCATTCGTTCAATGGACGTCCACCGATCGCCACATGACCGCCATCGGGATCGCGCAAGCCCGCCAGCGTACGTAGCAAAGTGCTCTTGCCGGCGCCGTTGCGGCCGATGACGCTCCAGCATTCGCCTTCCTGCACGCGCCAGTTCAGATCTGCGACCAGCTGGCGCTGGCCGATTTTGAGGGAGAGGTTGTGGGTGCTGATCATCTTATTTACGCAGCCGGTGCAATTGATACAGGAAAACCGGCGCGCCGATCAACGCCGTGAGCACTCCCACCGGCAGCTGCTGCGGCGCGATGATGGTGCGGGCCAGTGTGTCCGCCAGCAGCAGGAAGGTGCCGCCGGCCAGTGCCGCAGCCGGAATCAGTGCGCGATGGTCAGGGCCGACGGCGAAACGGCAGGCATGCGGCACGATCAGGCCGACGAAACCTACGCTGCCGGCGCTGGTGACCGCGCTGGCGGTCAGCAGGCCGGAAACGAAGAACAGCCCCTTGCGCAAGGCGCCGACGCGGATGCCCAGCGTGGCGGCGGCTTCCGCATGCAGTGCCATCACGTTCATCGAACGGGCGCTGCGCAATGCGAATACCAGGCCGCCGGCCAGCACGATCCAGGGCAGCGCGCGCATCGGTGCGCCGGCCAGGTCGCCGATCATCCAGAACACCATACTGCGCAGGCGGCTTTCCGGCGCGATCGACAACATCAGCGTCACCATCGCCATGCAGGCGGAAGACAGGATCACGCCGGTCAGCAGCAACAGGGCGGTGCCGCCTTCGGCCGCCGCGCCGCCGCGCAGGTCGCGCCGGGCCAGCAGGTACAGCATCATCGAGACGGCGACCGCGCCGCCGAAGGCCGAGGCGTCGACCATCCAGATGGCGCAGCCGAACAGCAGCGCGGCCAGCGCGCCGACGGAGGCACCGGCCGAGATGCCGAGCACATAGGGATCGGCCAACGGATTGCGCAACAGCGCCTGCATCATCACGCCGGCCAGCGACAGGGCGGCGCCGGTGACGAAAGCGGTTATTGCCCGGCTCAGGCGCAGATCGAGCAGGGTGGCGGCCAGCGTTTGGACCTGGCCATGCAGCAGTTCACCGACTGCTGCGGGAATATCGGAAAGCGGAATCGAGACCGAACCGGTCATGCCGGAGAAGATCAGACTGGCGAAGGCGAACAGCACCAGCCCGGTCAGGGTGATGGTGGCGCGCTGTCTCAGATTACGGGAGAAAGAATGCATGCACTGCTTTCGAAAAAAGCTGCCGGACGGGGAAGGGATCCACGTCCGGCAGATTACACCAATACGCTTACTTGTAACCGTAGCGGATGCCGGCAAATACCTTGCCCATAGGCGTGGCGTAGTTGCGCGCCAGGTCGTAGCGTTTGTCGCCTACGTTATTCCAGCGGACCAGCGCTGACCAGTCGCTGTTGAAGCGATAGCTTGCGTACAGGTTGACCAGGCCATAGCCGCCCAGGCGGTTCTTGTTGGCCGCATCGTCGTAACGATCGCCGGACAGCTCGACCTCCACGCCGGCGTTGACGGTGCCTGTGCTGTACTCGGCCGCCAGGTTGCCATGCTTTTTGGCGCGGCGCTGCAGGCGCTTGTTGGTGGTCTCGTCCTTCGGATCCTGCAAGTCGGCGTTGGCGCTGAAGTTGAAACTGCCCAGCTTCTGGCTGGCGGACAGCGTCAGGCCTTCCAGCAGCGCGTGGTTGACGTTGTAGGCGCAGCCGAACGGGTAGTCCTTGGAGCCGAACGGGCATGGGTTGGTGTTGACCAGCAGGTCGGTCAAGCGGTTGTGATAGTAGCTGGCGCCCAGTGCGGTCATGCCGTTATCGTAGTGCAGGCCAACTTCCGCGTTCTTGCCCTGTTCCGGCTTGTTGTTCGGATTGCCGAACTGCGGGTAGTACAACTCGTTGTAGGTCGGTGCGCGGAAGCTGGTGCCGTAGCTGGCGGTGGCACGCAGCTGCTGGGTGAAGGCGTAACCGTAGCCCAGCGAGCCGGTGTTTTTCGAACCGTAGACCGAGTTGTCGCGGCGGATGCCGGCGCTCAGCAGATTGGCGCCGCGGCGCGCGTTGTACGAGACGGCGTAGGAATTGGTGATGCGGTCGCGGTTCAGCAGCGCGGAACCGTTGGTCTGTACCTCTTCCTTGCGGTGGTCGTACAGCAGTTGCAGCACGTCGGCGCCGATCTGCACGTCGTTCTGCCACGAGAAGTCGGTCTGCTTGGTGTTGATCTGCGAATAGCCCGAGGCTGCGGCGCTGCTGTAGGTGGCGCCTTCGTCCTTGGTCTGCGAATACTGCAACAGGCTTTGCCAGGCTGGCAGTATCTGGTTCTTGCTGTAGACGGCAGCATTCTCGAGCTTTGCGTTCGAGCGGACATCGTAGGCCGAGGAACCGTTGTCGTATTGCGAATCGAGTTTGCTGTGCATGAAGAGCACGCCGGCTTCGTGGCCTTCGGCCAGGCGCATGCTGAATTGGCCGGAAGCGTTTTCGCGGTCGTAGCCATCCTTGTCGGCGTTGTACGAGCTGCTGCCCGGGCGGGTGGCCGAGAAACCGTCCGACTTTTCCTTGCCGACGCTGACGGCGTAGCCGACGCTATGGTCGCCGCCGGTCGCGCCGGAGATGGTAGCGTCGGCCTCGCGGGTGTTGTCGGTGCCGTAGCCGGCGAAGGCCGTCAGCGCCGGCGCGCCCTTACCCTTCTTGGTGAAGATCTGGATCACCCCGCCGATGGCGTCGGCGCCATACAGGGAACTCAGTGGACCATAAACGATTTCGATGTGGTCGATGGCGGTCAGCGGAACGGCGCTCCAGTTGGCGGCGCCCGTGGTGGACGAGCCGATGCGCACGCCGTCGACCAGTACGATGTTCTGGTTGCTGTTGGCGCCGCGTATGAACACGGTGGAGTTGGTGCCGGAGCCGCCGTTACGGGCGACTTCGATGCCGCGCTGGCGCTGCAGCAGGTCGAGTATGGAACCTGCGCCGGATTGGGCGATTTGCTCGGCGCCGATGGTCACGCTGTCGCTGATGACGTCGGCCAGTGGCTGCGGGCTGCGGGTGGCGGTGACCAGCACGGTGCCAGCCACGGGTTCGGCGTGGGCATAGGCGGTGGCCAGGGCGAACGCCAGCGACGTCAGGGCGGCAGGACGGGAGATACGAAGGGTCATGATGTAATTTCTGTTAAGAGCAACCGGCCGACGTCCCCGTAGGCCAGATTGAACAGAAGCGGAAAACTGGGCAATGCGCCGTACGGAGCCGTGCCACGATGGCCGGCCCGATCCGTTTGCGCACATCCCGTTCGCTCACTTCCACCTGATTTGGCCGGTATCCGGGCTGGCAAGTTAGACCGCCTCACCTTCCCATGCGGAGCACAGTGGTTGTCAGAGGAGGTTTGTCGCGCGTGACCTGCGACACTTGCTTACCGTTGCGGGGGCAGCACACGTGGGCCGTTATCGACTGGACTATCGGCTTCGTGTTTCCCGTTTAACTGCGCATCCGGACGGACGCGCGAGCACCAAAACCCGGTCATTATACGGGTTTGTGCTGCACCGGTCATGGGGCGACGGTTTAGCGATCGAGGACGAGCGTGGCGCCGTAACCGATTTGATGCGGGCGTTGGGCGGCCTGCAGCGCCATTTCCGCCGGTGACAGGCCGGCGTGGCAGGCTGCCAGCAGGCGCATCGCACCGGCGTGGCAGATGATGATGGCGTCGCGCTGCCGGCGCTGGAGGTCCGCATGGAAGGTGGCGATGCGCTCGGCCATCTGCAGCACGCTTTCACCGCCGCCGGGGCGGTAGTGAACCAGATCCCTGGCCCATGCATCGATATCGGCACGGGGGATGTTGTCCCACGGTTGCATTTCCCAGCTGCCGAAGTCGATCTCCACGATGCGCGCATCGATAATCGCCGCAGGGGAGTGCAGTTGCGGCGCCAGTTGCGCGGCAAGGCTGGCGCAGCGCCGCAAGGAACTGGAATACAGCGTCAGGCCGCGCGGCAGGGCGGCCGACAGTGCCTCCAGGGTTTGCGCCATCTGGTCGTCGGCCACGGCGAGATCGGTGCGGCCATAACAGATGCCAGCGGCAACCAGCGGCTGAGGGTGGCGGACCAGTATCAGCCGCATCGCGTTACCAAGGCAGTGCGCCGTGGTGCATGCTAGCCAGCGCGCACAGGTAGAACGTCACCTCGGTGACCTGCTGCACGGCGCCGAGACAGTCGCCGGTGTAGCCGGCGATGCGGCGGATAAATTTGCGGGCCAGCCAGATGGTGGCGATGGTGGCGGCGATGATGCCGACGGCTAGCGCATGCCAGGTCAGCCAACCCAGGGCGATCATCGCCAGCGCGGGGATGACGGCAGTAGTGGCGGCGATGGTGAATTCGCCGTTGTTCATCTTTTGCGCCAACGGCTTCGCCTTGCCTTCGGCGCGCGCGTAGTCCAGGCGCCAGATCAGCGACGTGGCCATCAGCCGGGACAGAGGATGGGCGACAAATAACGCGGCGATGGCGGTCAGAGGCGGCAGGCTGACCAGCGTGACGCACTTCAGGCCGAGCAGGCAGATGGCGCCGATGGCGCCATAGGCACCGATGCGCGGGTCCCTCATGATCTCCAGCACACGCTCCGGCGTCATGCCGCCGCCGAAGCCGTCGCACATATCGGCGAAGCCGTCCTCGTGAAAGGCGCCGGTGGCATAGATGCCTGCGGCGGAGGACAGCAGCACCGCGACCGGCGAGGGAAAGACCAAGGCCGCCAGCGAGTACACGCCGGCAGTGATGGCGGCGACGACCGCGCCGACAGCGGGAAAGTAGCGCGATGCCTGGTTCAACCACGCCGGATCGAAGCCCACCCAGCCGGGAATCGGCAGGCGGGTAAAGAACTGTAGCGCGGTGAAGAACAGGCGTAGTTGATGCACGGTGCTTACTCGGACTTTTCGCTGACGTGGGCCGACTCGAACGTGGCCATCTGGTTCACGAAGTTGACCGATGCATGCAGCAGCGGCAGCGCCAGCGCACAGCCGGTACCTTCGCCCAGGCGTAGGCCCAGGTTCAACAGCGGCTTGGCGCCCAACGCGGCCAGCATCTGTTGATGTCCGCTTTCGTCCGAACAGTGCGAGAACACACAGTAGTCCAGGATCGCTGGCTGCAGGCGCGCGGCGACCAGCAGCGCACTGGTGACGATGAAGCCGTCGATCAGCAGCACCTTGCGCATTTCCGCAGCCTTCAGCATGGCGCCGGCCATCATCGCGATTTCCAGTCCGCCGAAGGTGGACAGGACATCCAGCGGTTCCACCGCTGCGGCGTGTCTGGCGACTGCCGCCTCAATGACGTGCTGCTTGCGCAGTACGCCTTCGGCGGACAGGCCTGTGCCGGCGCCCACGCACTGCGCTACCGGGACGCCGGTCAGCTTATGCATCAGCGCGGCGGCGGCGGTGGTGTTACCGATGCCCATTTCGCCGAAGCCGACGACATTGCCATCGAGTTCCGCGACCAATGCCATGCCGGCGGCCAGCGCGGCATCGCAGGTGTCGCGGCTCATCGCCGGCTGGTGAGCGAAGTTCCTGGTGCCGGGGGCGAGCTTGCGGTCGGTCAGGCCGTCGCGCGGGCCGAAGTCATGATTGACGCCGGCGTCGATGACGTGCAGTTCGCAGTTGTTCTGCGTCGCGAAGACGTTGATGGCGGCGCCGCGCGCTAGGAAGTTCTCCACCATTTGCCAGGTCACGTCTTGCGGATAGGCGGATATGCCCTCCGCCACCACGCCGTGATCGGCGGCGAATACCAGAATGGCTGGCCGCGTGATCGCGAGTTCGCGTGTGTTCTGTATAAGCCCGATTTGTTTGGCCAGCGACTCCAGTACGCCCAGGCTGCCCAGCGGTTTGGTTTTATTGTTGATGGCCTTGTCCAGCAGGGCCGCCAGCGCCTCGTTATTAATAGTAGGGATGGTTGGAATGAACATGGGGCGACTTATAAATCGGTGGAATCGCTATTTTACCCTTGCCAGCGGCGGCAGCTCTTGCTATAGTTCGCCTCCCCGCAAAACGGTGCATGCAAATGCTGAGTGTTGCGGGAAAAGAGAAGAAAATGTAGTGCTTGACGAAACATTCGAAACGCCTCATAATCTTGCCTCTTCGCTGATGAACACAACGCTTCTTCAGCAAGCAGTACCGAACAAGTTCTTTAAAAATTAACAGTCGATAAGTGTGGACGTTTGATGGAAGTGCACACGAAGCCTTCGGGTTTCGTGAAACTTAAAAAATATCAAATGTTCACAAGAAG
>NZ_BPWI01000035.1:0-30040 GCF_040369125.1 Duganella hordei | reverse complement strand
CGAACTCAATGTCTATCGACCCGACCGGAAATTCGATCGGGTCACCAAAGCAAAACCGCAACGCTATCCTGAACGGAGGCTCAGGAAATCCTTAACTTAACGGCATTAGGAACTGACCCCGCCGTTTCTGACCCCGCCGTTTTTTAGCCGAAGTGGCAGACGTAATCGACTGTCTCGACGGTCTCGATGTCGAAGCTCGAATTGCCGGGCACGTCGAATTGCTGGCCGGCCGCGTAGGTCTGCCAGTCGCTGGCGCCGGCCTGGCGCACCTTGCACACGCCGCCGATGATTTCCATCTTTTCCGGCGCGCCGGTGTTGAAGGTCAGGCTGGACGGGAAGATCACGCCGACGCTTTTCTTGCTGCCGTCCGCGAAGATCACATTGTGCGAGACGCATTTGCCGTCGAAGTAGATGTTCGATTTCTTGACGACGCTGACTTGATCAAATTGAGCACTCATGCTGCTGTTTTTCCTTGGTTCGATGGGGGGATGCCAGGCATGTCGGCCGCGTTCACCACGCGGTTACGGCCGCCGCGCTTGGCGGCATACAACGCCTGGTCGGCTTGCTGGATCAGCTCCTCGAAACTGGAGGACGCCGACGGCACCACGCTGGCCACGCCGATCGACATGGTCACGGTGGAGAACTCGGTGTCCGCTTGCGGGTTTTCGATGGCTAGCTGTTCCAGGTGGCGGCGGCATGACTCGGCCACGATCAGTGCCCCGGTCAGCGGTGTCTCCGGCAGGATAATGGCGAATTCCTCGCCGCCGTAGCGCGCGGCCAGGTCGGCCGGGCGCTTTAAATGTTCGGTCAATACGGCAGCCACCTTTTTCAGGCACAAATCGCCCGCCAGGTGGCCGAAGCTGTCGTTGTACAGCTTGAAGAAGTCGACGTCGCACATCAGCAGCGTCAAGGGCTTCTGGTCGCGCTGTCCGCGCTGCCATTCGATGCGCATGGTGTCGTCGAAGCGGCGGCGGTTGGCGATGCCGGTCAGGCCGTCGAGCGCGGCCAGCTTTTGCAGTTCGATGTTGGCGTCGGCCAGCTGCTTCTGGCTCTCGCGCAGGAAGCGGAAGGCCTGGTCGCGCTGCAAACGGCTGATGTGGGCGCCCGAGTGGTAGCGGATGCGCGCCAGCAGTTCCAGCTTGTCCGGCAGCTTGACCATGTAGTCGTTGGCGCCGGTGGCGAAGCTGTGCGCCTTCAGTTTCGGGTCCTCCTTGGCCGACAGCACGATCACCGGCACATGGCGCAGCGCCTCCTCCTCGCGATACAGCTTGATCACGCCGAAGCCGTCGATCGACGGCATCACCAGGTCCTGCAGGATCACCGTCGGCTGCAGCTGCAGCGCGGTCGACAAGGCCAGCGTGGCGTCGGTCACGTAATGGAACTCGATATCGGATTGATCGCTCAGCATGCGGCGCACCGCCTCGACGATGATCAACTGATCGTCCACCAGCAGCACGCGGACTTTGAAAATAGTCAGCGACTGTTCTGGATCGGCTGCGATTACAAGTGCTTCGGACATCTGTGTTCTCTTTGAATATGAACCCGGGCGTTCTGGCGCAGGACATGCGAATCGGGCGGGCGTTCTGGGTTCAGGAACGTCCGCCTAGGGTGCCGCGCAAGACCGGTCCGATCTTCGCCAGCGGTAAAATCATCTGCGCCGCTTCCAGCTCAGCGGCGGCGCGCGGCATGCCGTAGACGGCGCTGCTGGCCTGGTCCTGGGCGATGGTGGCGTGGCCGGCGCGGCGCATGGCCAGCAATCCCTCTGCGCCGTCGCGGCCCATGCCGGTCAACAGCACGCCGACCGCCTCGCCCTTCCAGTGCTGCGCCACACAGTGGAAAAACACGTCGACCGAGGGACGGTAGGCATAGTCCTTCGGGTTGGCATCGTAACGCAAGCGATGGTTTTGATCCAGCGTTAAGTGGTCGTTGCTCTTGGCGATCAGGACGGTGCCGGCCACCAGCTCGTCGCCTTCCTCTGCGGCGCGCACCGGCATTTCCAGCTGCTCGCCCAGCCAGCGGGCGAAGTTGTCGGCGAAATGGCGGTCGATATGCTGCACCACCACCACGGCGCAGCCGCGCGGCGGCTTCCAGCCGGCCAGCATCTTGGACACCGCCACCGGGCCGCCGGTGGACGCGCCGATCGCCAGCAGCGACGTGACGCGCTCCGGACCGCCCGGCGCATCGAGCACGACGCCATTGCCGCTGCCGTTGGCGGCCGCGGTTTTCGGCAGCATCGCCTGGTTGCCGCCGCTGTGCCGTATCAGCTTGTCCATGGTGCGGATCTTGGCCAGCAGTTCGATGTCGCCGCCAGGCTGGCCTTGCAGCACCGGCGTGGCCGTCACGTCCAGCGCGCCGGCGCCCAGCGCGCGGAACACCTGGTTGACGTTGTCCTGCGGCCGGCCGGTCACCACCAGGATGGCGCACGGGCTTTGCTCCATGATCACGCGGGTCGCCTCGACGCCGTCCATCTCCGGCATGTTCAGGTCCATCAGGATCAGGTCCGGGCGGTTCTCGGCGCACATGCGCACCGCTTCCACGCCGGTACGGGCGATCCACAGCACCTGGTGCTCGGCGGTGCTGGCGACCACGCGCCGCAGCGCTTCGGCTGCCATGGCGACATCGTTGGCGATGGCGATCTTCATCTGCGGGCGTCCCCAATCAAATCGTTGACGGCGTCGAGCAGCGTCTCGTCGTGGAAACTGCCCTTGGTCAGGTAATAGTCGGCGCCGGCCGACAGCCCGCGGGCGCGGTCTTCCGGTCGATCTTTGTAAGAGACTATCATGACTGGCAGTTTATGCAGGTGAATGTCCTTTTTGATCAGTGTGACCAGCTCGATGCCGTCCATGCGCGGCATGTCGACGTCGGTGATCACCAGGTCGTAGTCGCCGCTGCGCACCACGTTCCAGCCGTCGATGCCGTCGATGGCGATATCGACCAGGAAGCCCCGGCCGAGCAGCAGTTTGCGCTCCATCTCGCGCACCGTGAGCGAATCGTCGACCACCAGGATGCGCTTGGTCTTGCGGCGCTCGGCCTGGTCGGACTTGGCCAGCTGATGCAGCCCGCCTTCGTGCAGCAGCTTGTCGATCGACAGCAGCAGGTCCGGCACGTCCAGGATCAGCACCGGCTCGCCGTCGTCGAGCAGGGCGGCCGACGAGATGTCGCGCATCTTGCCGAAGATCGGATCGATGGCCTGCACCGCAAGGCTTTGCTCGCCGCGTATGGCGTCCACCACCAGCGCGTAGCGACGCGCGCCGCTGCCGACCACCACCACCGACAGCTCGTCGCTGATGGCGCCGGTCTCGCCCAGTTCCAGCACCTGCGCGGCCGACACCAGGCCGAGATGCTCACCGTTGAAATCGAAGAACTGCTTGTTTTCCAGCGTGTGGATGGCCGACTGCGGCACCTTGATCACGCGTTCCACCTGCACGATGGGTACGGCGTAGGCCTCGCCCTTGACGTCGGTCACCAGCGCGCGCACGATCGATTGCGTTAACGGCAGCGTGATGTAGGCGCGGAAGCCCGCGCCCAGCTCGGATTCGATGCGCACCGTGCCGTTTTGCGCGCGTATGGTTTCGTGCACGATGTCCAGGCCGACGCCGCGCCCGGAAATCTCGGTGGTGCTCTCCTTCAGGCTGAAGGCGGGCAGGAACAGGAACTCCAGCAGCTCTGCCGGCGACAGCGAGGCCGCCATCTGCGCGCTGGCCATCTTGCGCTCGACCACGCGAAGGCGGATTTTTTCCAGGTCCACGCCGCGGCCGTCGTCGCTGATTTCGATGCTGAGCATGCCGGCGCGGTGTTTCGCGTCGAGCACGATGGTGCCGCTCTCCGGCTTGCCGGCGGCCAGGCGCTCGGCCGGCGGCTCCATGCCGTGATCGACGGCGTTGCGCAGCATGTGGTTGAGCGGACTTTCGATCCTGGCCAGGATGTCGCGGTCGACCAGCGTATCCTCGCCGACGATCCGCAGCCGCACGTCTTTGCCCAGGCCGCGGGCGAGGTCGCGCACCATGCGCGGGAAGGCCTGCACGCCGTCGCGGAAGGGGCGCATGCGCAGCGTCAGCACTTCATCCACCATGCCTTGCGAGACCGCCAGCAGGCGACGTTCGTAGGCTTCGATGTCGGCGATGTGCTCCAGCACGAACTGCTTGAGCGGATGGGTCTTCTGCAGCGCCAGCAGGGATTTCTCTTTCAAACTGGCGTCGCTGCCGTTGGAGATCGCCTCGTGCAGCTGCTCGATCAGCGAGAACAGGCTGCTCTGGCTGCGCTTGAAGCGCTGCATATCCTGGATGAAGGGATGCATCTGGTGCGCGTTGATGCGCGATTCGCTGGCCAGCGACAGCAGCTTGTCGAAGTTCTGCGCATGCTTCATGGCGGGCAGGCGCGAGGCGGTCGCCGGCGCATCGTCGGGCACGGGCGTGGGGATGGCTGTCTGCGGCGGCGGCTCCGTTTCCGCCTGCAGGCTGACCGGCTCCGGCAGGAAGGCGATAGTGGCGATGGAGTCGAGCGTGCGCGTGATCTGGCCGCCGTTGGCTGCCAGCCAGGCCTCGACGCCGCTGTCCTGCAGGCGCGACGCCTGCAGGATCAGGTCGACGCCGGCAAGCAGCACGTCCACCCGATTCGGCGTCAGCGCCAGCTTGCCATGCTGGGCGGCGACGAAGGCGTCCTCCATGCCGTGCGCCAGCTGCACCACCACTTCCAGGCCGACGATGGCGGCGGCGCCCTTGATCGAGTGCGCCGCGCGCATCATCGATTCGACGGCGCTGGCGTCGCCCTTGATGCGCTCCATGGCCAGCAGGCCTTCCGTCAGGATCTGGGTCTGGCTGTCCGCCTCCATGCGGAACAGGTCCAGCATGGAGAACTGGCTCAGGTCTCCGCCGCCCTGGTTGTCGTTATCCTGGCTCATCGCAGTGTTCTCGCAAGTTGGTAGCCGATCAGCGCCGCATCGAGCACGCCGATGTGCATGTCCTCGTGCGCTATCACGCCCGTCAGGAAGCGCGACAGCCCTTTGTTGATGGTGGCGGCTGGCGCCTGCACCGAGCCGGAGGCGTAACGCAGGATGCCGTGCAGGTCGGCCACCGGCAGCGCATAGGCCTGGTTCTCCCATTGCGTCAGCAGCAGGCGGGCAAAGGTATGCCGGTTGGTCGCCGCCTCGCCCTGGGTTTCGTCGATATCCAGCAGCGCCGCCAGCGACATGCACGGATACAGCGTGCCGCCGACATTGACGATGCCCCCCAGCCCGCGCGCCGCGCGGTGCGGCAGGCGGTGCGGCTTGGCCGTCGGCGCCACCGAGACGAACATCGTGGTGGGCAGCGACAGCCATTCGCGGCCGATGCGGAATACCAGGCAGGAGGCGTCAAGCAGCTCGGTGTCCGTGGCGGCCTGGCGGAAGTGCGCGGCCCAGTCCTTCCTGTAGTCCTCGCCGACGGTGCGCTGCAGGTTGCGCTGGGCGGCCGCCGCATACACGTCGCAATTGCGGCAGTGGACGAACTGCTTGAGCTTTTCACAGCTTTGGTCGCCGACCACGCCGATGCGGTTCCAGCAGTCGTCGATATCGGTGACGGCGATGGGGGAGAGTGTAGTCGTCATGAGTGGGCGCCTTTACGATGCCTGCTGGCGTTTGTAGATGCGCGCGGCGCGCGCCTTCAGCGCGGTTGCGGTGGCCGGGTCGTTGTTGCTGTCGGCCAGCAGGGCCAGGTGGCACAGCGCCTCGTAATGATCCGGTTGCAGATAGATGCAGCGCTTCCAGTAGTCTTCCGCGAGCTGGTGCCTGTTCGTCAATTCGTTCACCAGGCCGAGGATGAAATACGCTTCGGCGGAATCCGGCGCCTGCGCCAGATGGTCGCGGCATCTGGTTTCGGCTTGCTTCAGCTGGCCCAGGTCCGCCAGCTTGCGCGCTTCGGCCAGCAGGTCGATGGCGATTGCCGGCGCCGGCAAGGTGGCCTGGACCGGTACCGGCTGCGGCCGGGCGACGCTGCGCCGGGCCGTCGTCGTCGGCGGCGTGCGCGGAGCCCGCATCGGCGCGGCGCCGGCCGCCTGCCTGGCGACGGCTCTTGCGGCCGGTGCGGACGGCAGCGCCTCTTTCTTCAGGCCGAATGCCTGCGGATACTGCAGTGGCATGAAGCCGAACTGGCAGAACGAGGGCACCTCGGCGTAGCCGGCAAACAGCACGCCGCCATCCGTCAGCAGGGCTTCCAGCTGGGCGATCGCGGCCCTGGTGGTCGGCTTGTCGAAGTAGATCAGCAGATTGCGGCAAAAGATCACGTCGTAATAGCCGCGCCGCGCGCTCACATCGAAGTCCAGCAGGTTGCCCTGCCTGAAGCGCACCTGCCTGCGGATGGCGGCGGAGATCCGGTACTCCTCGTCGCCGATGCCGCTGAAGTGGCGGTCACGGAAGCCCAGGTCCTGGCTGCGGAAGGCATTGCGTCCGTAGACGCCGTCGGTGGCGCGCGCCACGCAGGCAGGGCTGATGTCCAGCGCGTCGATGAAGTAGCTGCCGTGCGGGATGCCGGCGTCGCTCAGCACCATCGCCAGCGTGTACGGTTCCTCGCCGCCGGCGCAGGGAACGGACAGGATGCGCACCGTGCGGCCGGCGTCGGCGTCCAATCGCGCGCGGACGAATTCAGCGGTGGCGTGGAAGGCCTGCGGGTCGCGGTAAAACCATGATTCCGGCACCACCACCAGCTCGACCAGCGCCGTCAGCTCCTCCGGCGTCATCCGCTCCAGGTAGTCGTCCTCGTTGGCCGCGGCCAGCAGCTCCATGCGGCTGCGGATGGCGCGTTCGGCCGCCGACTTCGATACGCTCAAGCCGGTGGCGCCGTGCAGCATGGCCTGGACGGGTGTCATGGCTGGAACAGCAGCGCGCGCAGCGACGCCGGCAGCAGTTGTTCAAGTTCGACCAGCTGCAGCATGCCGCGCCCATCGCTGGCGACCTGGCCGAGGAAGGGCGCCGCCTGCACGCCGCTGCTGGCCAGCTGCGTCTCGTCCACGTCCTGCACGCCCAGCACGCGCTCGGCGCGCAAGCCGAGCAGGTGGCTGCTGTCCTGCTGCGCTTCCGGCGGGCGATAGTTCGCCACGATGATGCGGGTGTCGAAATGATCGGCCGCCGCCGGCAGCCCGCTGGCGCGGCACAGATCGATCACCGGCACCGACTGGCCGTGAAAATCCATCAGGCCCGCGACGGCGTCCGGCGCCAGCGGCAGATGCTTGAGTTCGAGCTGCGGCACGACGCGCACCACATCGCGCAGGCGCAGACCATAGCGGTCGGCGCCGATGTGGAAGATCAGCAGCTTCATCGTCCGCCCGCCTAGGCCGCGACGGCGAAGTTGGCGACGCTGGTCTGCAAACCGCCCGCCGCGTACTGCAGCTGGTGCACCGCCTCGCTGGTGGCCTTGAGCGACTCGACGGTCTGCTGGGTGGCGTCGTTGAGCTGTATCATGGTTTCCGAAATCTGCTGCGCGCCCACCGCCTGCGACTGCATCCCCTGCAGCACGGCGTCGAACTGCGGCGCCAGTTTCTGCACCTGGTCCATCACGCCGGACAACTGGTCCGTCACCTGGCGCACCTCGCCGACGCTGCGGCGTATCTCCTCGGAGAATTTGTCCATGCCCATCACGCTGGCCGACACCGCCGACTGCATCTCCTTGAGCATCTGCTCGATGTCCCAGGTGGACACCGAGGTCTGGTCGGCCAGGCGGCGGATCTCGGTGGCCACCACCGAGAAGCCGCGTCCGGCCTCGCCGGCCTTCTCGGCCTCGATGGCGGCGTTGAGCGAGAGGATGTTGGTCTGGTCGGCCACCTTGGTGATGGTGATGAGCACGCTGTTGATGTTGGAGGCCTTCTCCGACAAGGCGGCCAGCTTGGCGTTGATCGAGTCGGTGGCCGAGACCATGTGCTGCATGGTGCTGTCCATGCGCTTGAGGTTGTTCTGGGCGTCGGCGGTGGCGCTGGTGGTGTAGTCGGCGACGGCGGTGGCGTCTTCCATGGTCTTGAGCAGCTGCGCCGTGTTGGCGGAGATTTCCTTGGTGGTGCTGAGGATCTCGACGCTGGTCTGCGCCTGCTCGATGCCGGTGGCCTCCTGCTGCTTGGCCGAGGCGGCGATTTCGGTGGCCGAGGTGGTGACCGAGATGCCGGCCTTCTGCACATTGTTGAGCAGCGCGCGCAGGTTCTCGAACATGCGGTCCAGGCCATGGGCCAGCTGGCCGATGGCGTCGCTGCCGGCCACCTCGATCCTGCCGGTCAGGTCGCCGGCGGCCGCCTTCGAGACCACGGCCAGCAGCGAGTCGACCTTGGACTTGAGCAGGTTGGTGGCCGCCAGCTCGTTGGCCTGGCTGTCCTGGATCGCCTGCGCCATGCGGTTGAATTCCGTCGTCACCTGGCCCAGCTCATCGGCCGACAGCACTTCTGCGCGCGCCGACTGCACGCCGCTGGCGATGCGGCCGACGGCATGGGTCAGGTTGTTCAATGGCGCCAGCAGCGACTTTGCCAGCAGCCACGCCACCACCGCCGACAACACGATACATGCCAGGCCGCCGGCCGACAGCAGCAGGCGCATGGTTTCCTGCAATTGGGCGGACGCCTCCGTGCGCCGGGCCAGCAACCGGCGTTCGTCGTCGGTCGCATCGGTCATGAGTTTGTAGATATCGGTGATGGCCGTGTTTCCGGTGGCTAGCGATCCGGTATGACCCATGGCGTCGGCGGCGCCGGGCTTGTCCCCCAGGTCCTGGCGTATTTTCAGCTGCGATTCGATGACGTCCTTGGCCCATACGTCGATCATGCTTTCCAGCTTCTTGAAGCGGGCGACCTGTTCCGGGTTGTCGGAGGCCAGTTTTTGCAGCTGCTGGAGGGAGCCGGGCAGGTCCGCCAATTCCTTGTGGGTGCGGGTAAAGCGCTCGGGCGCGCCGGTCAGGTAATAACCGCGCGCCTCCACCTGTACTTGCAGCAGGTCGTTGCGCAGGGTGTCGATGGACTGCAGCACATCCATCGTGTGCCTGTCCCAGGCATTGGCGTCGGACAGGCTGTTGAACCGGTTGTAGGCGATCGACAGCAGCACCAGGATGATGGCCAGGATGGCGCCAAAACTCAGGTACAGCCTCTTCTTGATGCTCAGGTCTTTAAACATTTTTTTCTCCAGTGGCCGCGGTTCACGCGGCACGGTTCACATAACATTGTCCCACGCTCAGGCGGCCACGGCAAAGTTGGCGACACTGGTTTGCAAATTGCCCGCAGCGTACTGCAGCTGGTGCACCGCCTCGCTGGTGGCCTTGAGCGACTCGACGGTCTGCTGGGTGGCGTCGTTGAGCTGTATCATGGTTTCCGAAATCTGCTGCGCGCCCACCGCCTGCGACTGCATCCCCTGCAGCACGGCGTCGAACTGCGGCGCCAGTTTCTGCACCTGGTCCATCACGCCGGACAACTGGTCCGTCACCTGGCGCACCTCGCCGACGCTGCGGCGTATCTCCTCGGAGAATTTGTCCATGCCCATCACGCTGGCCGACACCGCCGACTGCATCTCCTTGAGCATCTGCTCGATGTCCCAGGTGGACACCGAGGTCTGGTCGGCCAGGCGGCGGATCTCGGTGGCCACCACCGAGAAGCCGCGTCCGGCCTCGCCGGCCTTCTCGGCCTCGATGGCGGCGTTGAGCGAGAGGATGTTGGTCTGGTCGGCCACCTTGGTGATGGTGATGAGCACGCTGTTGATGTTGGAGGCCTTCTCCGACAAGGCGGCCAGCTTGGCGTTGATCGAGTCGGTGGCCGAGACCATGTGCTGCATGGTGCTGTCCATGCGCTTGAGGTTGTTCTGGGCGTCGGCGGTGGCGCTGGTGGTGTAGTCGGCGACGGCGGTGGCGTCTTCCATGGTCTTGAGCAGCTGCGCCGTGTTGGCGGAGATTTCCTTGGTGGTGCTGAGGATCTCGACGCTGGTCTGCGCCTGCTCGATGCCGGTGGCCTCCTGCTGCTTGGCCGAGGCGGCGATTTCGGTGGCCGAGGTGGTGACCGAGATGCCGGCCTTCTGCACATTGTTGAGCAGCGCGCGCAGGTTCTCGAACATGCGGTCCAGGCCATGGGCCAGCTGGCCGATGGCGTCGCTGCCGGCCACCTCGATCCTGCCGGTCAGGTCGCCGGCGGCCGCCTTCGAGACCACGGCCAGCAGCGAGTCGACCTTGGACTTGAGCAGGTTGGTGGCCGCCAGCTCGTTGGCCTGGCTGTCCTGGATCGCCTGCGCCATGTGGTTGAAGGCGGTGGTCACGTCGCCCAGTTCATCGGCCGACAGCACCTCGGCCCGCGCCGACTGTTCGCCGCCGGCGATCCTGCCGACGGCGGCGGTGAGTTTGTTCAGTGGTCCCAGCAGCGACGCCGACAGCAGGTAGCCGATGACGGCGGCCAGCACCACGCACACGCTGCCGCCCAGGATGAGCAGCATCGTCATCGATTGCTGCAGCTCGTTCGAGGTTTGCGAGCGCTGCGTCAGCAGGCGGTTCTCGTCGTCGCTGATGTCGTGGATCAGCTGCCGCACGTCGGCGATGGTCTTGGCGCCGTTGAGCACATCGGCGGAAGTGGCCACCTGCTGCGACACGCCGACCTGCTTGTTCAGCGCGCGGCGCTTGTCGAGCAGCGGATGGATCACGTTATTGATCCAGTTTTCCATCATCGGCGCCAGTTTCTTCAGGCGTTCCTGCTGGACCGGATTGTCGGCGGTCAGCGCGAGCATGCTGGCCAGGTGGCGGCGCGTGGTTTCCTCTTCGGCCGGTATCGGCTGGGCGGTGCTTTCCTCGCCGGTCAGCATGAAGCCGCGGGTCGAGGTCTGGATCTGCAGCAGGGACGTCTCGATCTGGTTCGCCTCCAGCAGCACATGCAGCGTGTGGCGGTCCCACCCGCTGGCCGTGGAGAGCTTGCTGAAATTGATGTAGGCCACCGTCAGCAGGACCAGAATGATGGCGGCGATGCCGCCGAATCCGATGGCGAGTTTTGTCTTGATACTCAGGTTTTTCAGCATATGCGCTCCACTCCGGTCAGACTGTGGGAGCAATGTATCATTTTGTCGGCCGTAGCGGAGGACAAAAAAAAGGCCGCTCATCGAGCGGCCTTGCCGGTCATGCCTGATATGGCTTACTGGCCGCGCTTCAGGCGCGCGTTGGCGGCGATGCGCATGCGCAGCGCGTTGAGCTTGATGAAGCCGCCGGCGTCGGCCTGGTTGTAGGCGCCGCCGTCCTCGTCGAAGGTGGCGATGTTCATATCAAACAGGGAGTCGGTCTTCGAATCGCGCGAGACGACGATCACGTTACCCTTGTACAGCTTGACGCGCACCCAGCCGTTGACGGTGGCCTGGGTGTGGTCGATCAGGGTCTGGATCGCGACGCGCTCCGGCGCCCACCAGTAGCCGTTGTAGATCATCGACGCGTAGCGCGGCATCAGGTCGTCCTTCAGGTGGGCCACTTCGCGGTCCAGCGTGATCGATTCGATGGCGCGGTGCGCCTTCAGCATGATGGTGCCGCCAGGGGTTTCGTAGCAGCCGCGCGACTTCATGCCGACGTAGCGGTTCTCGACCAGGTCGAGGCGGCCGATGCCATGCTTGCCGCCCAGGCGATTGAGTTCGGTCAGCACGGTGGCCGGCGACATGCGCACGCCGTTCAGCGCGACGATGTCGCCTTTTTCGTATTCGATGTCCAGGTACTCGGCCTGGTCCGGCGCTGCCTCGGGGCTGACGCTCCAGCGCCACATGGTTTCCTCGGCTTCGGCGCTCGGGTTTTCCAGATGCCGGCCTTCGAACGAGATGTGCAGCAGGTTGGCGTCCATCGAGTACGGCGCGCCGCCGTTCTTGTGCTTCATGTCGATTTCGATGCCGGCGTCTTCCGCGTACTTCAGCAGTTTTTCGCGCGACAGCAGATCCCATTCGCGCCACGGGGCGATGATTTTCACGCCCGGCTTGAGCGCGTAGGCGCCCAGTTCGAAGCGCACCTGGTCGTTGCCCTTGCCGGTGGCGCCGTGCGAGATGGCGTCGGCGCCGGTCTCGTTGGCGATCTCGATCAGGCGCTTGGCGATCAGCGGACGCGCGATCGAGGTGCCCAGCAGGTATTCGCCTTCGTACACGGTGTTGGCGCGGAACATGGGGAACACGAAGTCGCGCACGAACTCCTCGCGCACGTCGTCGATGTAGATGTTCTCGGGCTTGATGCCGAACTTGATCGCCTTGGCGCGCGCCGGTTCCAGCTCTTCGCCCTGGCCCAGGTCGGCGGTGAAGGTGACGATCTCGCACTGGTAGTTATCCTGCAGCCATTTGAGGATGACGGAGGTATCGAGGCCGCCCGAGTAGGCGAGGACTACTTTTTTAATATCGCTCATGCTAGTTCCAATTGGTGGTGTATGTTGCTTGGTTAGTTGTTTTCTATGCGGCCGATCAGCAGGTATTCGAGCAGGGCCTTCTGGATGTGCAAACGGTTTTCCGCTTCATCCCAGACCACCGACTGCGGGCCGTCGATGACGTCGGCCGAGACTTCCTCGCCGCGGTGGGCCGGCAGGCAGTGCATGAACAGCGCGTCCGGCGCGGCGCGCGACATCTTGGCGCTGTCGACGATCCAGCCGTCGAAAGCCTTCAGGCGCGCGGCGTTTTCCTCTTCGTAGCCCATGCTGGTCCAGACGTCGGTGTTGACCAGGTGCGCGCCCTCGCAGGCGTCGGACGGGTTCTCGAAGAAGGTGTAGCGGTCGGTCGAGACCAGCGACATGTCCATGTCGTAGCCCTTCGGCGTCGACACGTTGACGTGGAAGCCGAACACCTCGGCCGCCTGCAGCCACGAATACAGCATGTTGTTGGCGTCGCCGACCCAGGCCACGGTCTTGCCGGTGATCGGGCCGCGGTGCTCGTAGTAGGTGAAGATGTCGGCGAACACCTGGCATGGATGGTGTTCGTTGGTCAGGCCGTTAATCACAGGCACGCGCGAATTGGCGGCGAAACGCTCGATGATGTCCTGGCCGAAGGTGCGCACCATGATGATGTCGCACATGCGGCTCATCACCTGGCCGGCGTCTTCCACCGGCTCGCCGCGGCCCAGCTGCGAATCGCGCGTGTTCAGGTAGATCGCCGCGCCGCCCAGCTGATGCATGCCGGCCTCGAACGACAGGCGGGTGCGGGTCGAGTTCTTCTCGAACACCATGACCAGCGTGCGGTCGATCAGCGGGTGATAGATCTCGTAGTTCTTGAATTTTCGCTTGATCAGGTGCGCGCGTTCGATGACGTACTCGTATTCGGCCAGCGTGAAGTCGGAAAACTGCAGGTAATGCTTGATCGGTTTTTGAATAGACATAGTGACAACTGACAGGTGAGCGGGCCTGGGGCGAGGTGCCTGGCCGGCTTAGCCGAACAATTATAAAGGCAATTCGGTGGATAGGGCTAATTGCCGTGGTTTATGCTGTCTAGACAGGTTGTCGTGCTCAGTTGTAGATCTGCGTGGCCGCCGCGATCTGGTGCTCGGGCGCCGTCAGAGGGAGATCGAGGGTAAAGATGGTGCCGTCGCGCGAGCTGTGGACGCTGATATGGCCGCCCAGTAGCGAAGTGACAATGTTGTAGCTGATCGACAGTCCCAGCCCGCTGCCGCCCTGACCGAGCTTGGTGGTGAAGAAGGGATCGAAGATGCGCGACATGTGCTCGGGCGCGATGCCGCCGCCGTTGTCGCCGAAGGTGACGACCACGCGGTTGTCGGCCGGCAGGGCCGCGCGCAGCCACATGGTGCCGCTGCGGTCGCGCCCGAACGCGTGCAGCAGCGCGTTGTTGATGAAATTGGCGATCACCTGGCCGAACGGGCCGGGATAGCTGTCCATCGAGATCAGCTCCGGCACGTCGATCTCGATGCGGTGGTTGGCGGCGCGCACGCGGTTCATCATCGTCGCGATCACTTCGTGCGACACCTGCTGCAGCTGGAACACGCGGCGCTGCTCGGTGGTGCGGTCGACCGCCACCTGCTTGAAGCTGTTGACCAGGTCGGCCGCGCTGGTCAGGCCGCGCATCACCAGCTCGTGCGCCTTGCGGGCGTCGGCCAGGTAGCCGGCCAGTTCCGAGCGGCGCAGCCCGGGGCCGTTGACCTGCGCCTCCAGCTCCTCGGTTTTCTGCGCCAGCGTGCTGGCGATCAGCAGGCTGTTGCCGATCGGCGTATTCAGTTCGTGCGCCACGCCGGCCATCAGCGATCCCAGCGCCGCCAGCTTTTCCTGCGACACCAGCTGGGTTTGCGCGTCCTGCAGCTGGCGGTAGGCGTCGGCGTTGTCGAGCGCGATGGCGCCGTAGGCGCACAGCGTGCGGAAGATCAGCCGTTCGCGCTCGCCGTAGGCGCGCGCGTGCCTGGCCTGCACCGTCATCACGCCCAGCGCCCGTTCGCCCACCAGCAGCGGCACGTACAGCGCGCTGACCATCAGCTGGCTGCCCGGCGCCAGGAAGATGTCGTCCGGCCCGGCCTCCTCGACATAGATCTCGCGCCGTTCGCGCAGGCAGCGGGCCGAGTTGGCGCGCGGGTTGTCGACGGCGATGGTGTTGGCCGGCAGCGCGCGGCCGTTCTCGATGCCGAAGGCGCGGCTGACGGTGTCGCCGCCGGCGTCGCACAGGTAGATGGCGAAGGTGTCGGCCGCCAGCAGCGCCTGCACGTGGCGGTTCAGCGCCTGGAACACGGCGCCGGCGTCGAGGTGGATGGTGATCTCCTGGCCGATCGCCGACAGGCGCTCCAGCGTGGCGCTGGTCTGCTGCAGGATTTCCGCGCGGCGCGCCTCGGACGCGGCCAGCTCGCGGTGGTGCATGCCCTCGGCGCGCGCGTGCTCGGTCTGGTGGTGCACCTGCATGGCGATGGCGCGGTTGGTGGCTTCCTGGCTGTGGATCTTTTCGCGCGCGGCGGCGGCGGCCTGCGCCGACTGGTAAGCCTTGGCGTAGTCGCCGGCCTGCGCGTACTCGCGTCCCAGCGCGTCGTGCAGGTCGCCGGGCAGCGTGTAGCCGTTGATGCCGGAGGCCACTTCCAGCGCCTGGTGCAGGTAGTGCAGCGTGGCGTTTTGCTCGGTCATGCCGGCCGGCGGCGGCAGCGGATGGCGGCGGTGGATCTCGGACAGCACGCGCAGCGCCGCCACGTGGTTGACCAGGTTGGACTGCCCGGCCGCCAGCTCGACGGCGTGATGGGCCATCTGCAGCGCTTCCTGCGGCCGCTCCAGATAGCACAGCGCGTGGGCCTGGCCGCGCCGCGCGATCGACTGGAAGTCGGCCTGCTGCAGCGCGTCGGCGCGCTGCTCCATGCGGCGGAAGGCGTCCAGCGCGGCGCCGTAGTCGTTCTTGTCCAGCGCCAGGTCGCCCAGGTAGGACAGCGCGTTGGCGTAGCTGCGCGCGCCCGACAGCGGCGTCAGGATCTGCAGCGCTTCTTGCAGCAGTTCCTCGGTGGCGTCGAGGCGGCCCAGGCGGCGCATGGTGTCGGCGGTGTGCATCAGGCAGGCGCCGATGCTGCGCGGCCAGCCGGTCGGGCGCGCCAGGTCCAGCGCGCTTTGCATCCATTCCAGCGCCGAGTGGTGGTCGTTGAGGATGGTGAAATTCAGGCCGATGTTGATGGCGGCGGTGATGGCCACGCGCAGCTGGCCGGTCTCGAGCGCCGTTTCATAGCAATGGATGTAGTAGCGCGCGGCGCCGCCGTAGTCGCTGTGCTGGCTGGCGGCCAGGCCGTGGTAGTCGTAGATCCAGGCCGAGACGGCGGGGTGGTGCGACTGCGGATCGGCGGCGAAGCGCTGGCCCCAGCGCCGCTCGGCGGCGGGCAGGTCGTGCAGCACCGCCCAGCGGGCGTTGGCGGCGTCGGCCACGGCGATGCGCTGGTCGTCGCCGACCTGGCCGGCCGCCGAGGCCATCAGTTCCAGTTCATCCTCGCCGCGGCGGTGCTCGCCGCGGTCGATGGCGATCCAGGCGCGCAGCCAGTGGGCGTCGGCGCAGCCCTGGTGGTCGCCCAGCGAGCACAGTTGTTGGTAAGCCTGTTCGACGATGCCGGCGGCGGCGTCCAGCTCGCCGGCCAGCCAGCGCGCCTCGCCGTGGACCAGTTGCAGCCGCGCGGCGATCAGTTGCATCTCGTCGGGCCCCAGCGCGGTGGCCGGCAGCAGCTGCAGGCCTTCGCTGGCCAGTTCGACGGCGCGGCCGGTGTCGCGCTGGCGCAGGTGCCAGGCCAGCGGCACCAGCAGCGGCAGCCGCGCCGGGCCGCGCAAGGGCAGCAGGGCCGCTTCCCATTGCGCTACTTCGTCGTCGACAGCAAACATGTCCATCGGTAATCCTTGGGCGGAAATTGCCTTGAGGAATTATAGTCTGCAAATGCAGATTGCGCTTAGGCTATGACAATTGTTTTTTTTAATATAGGGTCTGGGACGATTCGTGCAGCAGCTGGCCGTACAGCGTATGCCGCATTTTAGCGATTTTGCCCTCGGCCACGGCCGCCAGGATCGCGCATTGCGGCTCGATCAGGTGGCGGCAGTTGTAGTACTTGCAATGGCCGAGGTAGGGCTCGAAATCGACGAAGGCGCGCTCCAGCATGCCCTCGCTCAAATGGTAGAGGCCGAATTCCTGGAAGCCGGGCGAGTCGATGATCGACGAGCCGGGCCCCAGCTCCGGCAACTGGTACAGCCGGGTGAAGGTGGTGGTGTGCTTGCCGGTGTCGAGCGCGGCGGAGATCTCGCGCACGGCGATGTCGGCGTCCGGCACCAGCAGGTTGATCAGCGAGGACTTGCCCATGCCCGACTGGCCGATCAGGATCGACGACTGGCCTGCCAGCAGCGGCCCGAGGATGGCCAGCGCTTCGTCCGGCCGCGCCTTGGCCGACACCTCGTGCACCGGGTAGCCCAGCGAGGCGTACGGCTGCAGGCGCTCGCGGGTGCGTTCCAGCGACGCGGTGACGTCGGTCTTGTTGAGGATCAGGCGTGCGGTGATGCCGGCCGCCTCGGCCGCCACCAGCGAGCGCGACACCAGGTCGTCGGCGAAGCCGGGTTCGGTGGCGACGACGATGAACAGCTGCGTCAGGTTGGCCGCCAGCAGCTTGGACTTGTACTGGTCCGAGCGGTACAGCAGCGTCTTGCGTTCGGCGATCTTGTCGATCACGCCCTGGTCGGCCGAGGTCAGGGTGACGTGCACCAGGTCGCCGACGGCGACGTTGGTCTTCTTGCCGCGCGTGACGCACTGCAGTTTGACGCCGTCGGCCTCGGCCAGGTAATGGCGGCCGTGGGCGGCGATGATGGTGGCGGTCAGCTGCTGGGGCTTGCTCATGCCTTCACCGCCGCCGAGTGGAACAGCACGCCGGCCTTGGCGGCGCAGATGAAGTCGTTGTCCGACAGCCCGCCCTGGCCGTTGTTGACCGAGTGGGTGTCGTAGCGGACGACGCAGGTTTTATAGGTCACGGTCATTTCCGGGTGATGGTCTTCGGCGTGGCTCAGGTAAGCGAGCGCGTTGACGAAGGCCATGGTGCGATAGTAGTTGTTGAAGCCGAAGGTGCGGACCAGCTTGCCGTCCTCCAGCGACCAGCCCGGCACCAGCGCCAGCAGGCGCGCGGCCTCGGCGGCGTCCAGCGCGTCCCTGGCCGGATGGCAGTTGCGGTTCAGCAGGTCGGCGGCGGTGGCGATGGGCGTACTCATGCGGCCGCCGCGTGCAGGTGACGGATGCGCACGCTCGCCGGCGGGTGCGTATCGTAGAAGGCCGAGTGCAGCGGGTCCGGCGTCAGGGTCGAGGCGTTGTCCTCGTACATCTTGACCAGCGCCGACACCAGGTCGCGCGCGTCGGTGTGCTGGGCGGCGAAGGCGTCGGCCTCGAATTCGTGCTTGCGCGAGCTGATCGAGGTCAGCGGGCCGAACAGGAAGGTGAACACCGGCAGGGTCAGCATGAACAGCAGCAGCACCATGGCGTCGTTGCCCTGGCCGGGCAGCAGCAGCGGGTCGACGCCCAGGCCGGTGTAGAACCACAGCTGGTTCTTCAGGTAGCCCAGCAGCGCCAGGAAGCCCAGCGACAGCGCGAACATCATGGCGATGCGCTTGATGATGTGCTTGAGCTTGAAGTGGCCCAGCTCGTGCGCCAGCACCGCCTCGATTTCCTGCGGCTGCAGGCGCGACAGCAGCGTATCGAAGAACACGATGCGCTTGTTGGCGCCGAAGCCGGAGAAGTAGGCGTTGCCGTGGGCGCTGCGCTTGGAGCCGTCCATGACGAACAAGCCCTTGGAGGCGAAGCCGACGCGCGCCATCAAGCCTTCGATGCGGGTTTTCAGCGACTGGTCTTCCAGCGGCGTGAACTTGTTGAACAGCGGCGCGATCACGGTCGGGAACAGCACCATCATCAGCAGCTGGAAGCCGCTCCACACCAGCCAGGCGTACAGCCACCACAGGTTGCCCGATTTTTCCATCAGGGTCAGCATCACCCACACCAGCGGCAGGCCGATGGCGGCGCCCAGCAGCATGCCCTTGACCATGTCGCCGAAGAACAGGCCCTTGCTCATCTTGTTAAAACCGAAACGCTGCTCGAGGCCGAACTGCTTGTAATAGTCGAACGGCAGGTCGATGGCGCCGGAGATGGCGGCAAACGCGGCCAGCAGGGCCAGCTGGTAGACCATGCCGGCGCCGGTCAGCTTGAAAATCTCCAGCGACAGCCACTGCAGGCCGCCCAGCAGCGTGAATCCGATCAGGACCACGGTATTGACCAGCAGCGTGACCAGGCCGAACTTGGTGCGGGCCACGGTGTAGTCGGCGGCCTTCTGGTGGGCGGCCAGGGGGATGCGCTCGGCGAATTCGGCCGGCACGGCGCTGCGGTGCGCCAGCACATGGCGGATATGGCGCGAGGCGAGCCAGAAGCGCACGATCAGCGTCAAAATGATGAAAGAAACAAACAAAATCGAAAACGCGAGTGAATACATTCTATGCCTGTGAGAAAATGGCGGATTCGGATAAACAATGGGCTCCACCCGAGCCAAGAGAGAATTATGTCACAAGCTACTGATTTGCCTGAAGGTTCCGCACCGGCGGCGACCGCCCCGCGCCAGAATGAGTTCAACCTGGTGTGGGTGGACATGGAAATGACCGGCCTGGAGCCGGACACCGACCGCATCATCGAAGTGGCCGTGGTGGTCACCGACATGCACCTGAACGTGCTGGCCGAGGGCCCGGTGTTCGCGATCCACCAGAGCGACGAGACGCTGGACAAGATGGACGCCTGGAACAAGGGCACGCACGGCCGCTCGGGCCTGGTCGACCGCGTCAAGGCGTCGACGGTGACCGAGGCCGAGGCGGAAGAGGAGCTGATCAAGTTCATGAAGCTGTGGGTGCCGAAGGGCAAAGCGCCGATGTGCGGCAACACCATCGGTCAGGACCGCCGCTTCATGGTGCGCTACATGCCGAAGCTGGAAGCCTATTTCCACTACCGGAACATCGACGTCTCCACGCTCAAGGAACTGTGCAAGCGCTGGAAGCCGGAAATTGTCGGCGGCTTCAAGAAGCACCAGAAGCACACGGCGATGGCCGACATCATCGAGTCGATCGATGAGCTGAAATACTACCGCGAGCATTTCATCAAGCTGTAATTGAAATCGCAACTGCGACAACGCCGGCCGAGTCCGGCGTTTTTTTTCGCCCGAGGTATGTGGCAGCTTGTAGATTGTTGAGGGCGCTCAAAGGGCTCTGCTGCAGTGTATATACAATTTTTCTCAGTTCAATCGTGAATTCTTTGATTTGCGAGAGTTTTTGGCGTAGATTTGTATATACGAAGGTGCGGATGTGCAGTCGCTCTTTATCCCGGCATCGGTAATCGCCAAGCTGAAACTCAAGCATGGCGTCAGCAGGCAGGAGGTGCTTGAATGCTTCGAGAATCGAAGCGGTGCGTTCCTGACCGACGATCGCGAAGAGCATAGACGCAACCCTCCGACGCTATGGTTTGTGGCCGAAACGCGGAAGCGGCGACGGCTCAAAGTCGTCTTCCAGAGTCGCAGTGTGAAGTCTTACATCATCACTGCATATGAGGCCAATCCCGATGAGGTACGCATCTATGAAAAATACAGTCAAAAAAATTGAAGGCACTCCAGAGGCGTGGGAGAGTGGGGCGCTTGGCCGCGATGCGCGGTATGTGCGGACTGCTCCCGCCGTTGTCGACCAACAAGTCGACGACGGCCTCGGGCTACAAATGATCTCGATACGGCTGCCGAAGGAACTTATTGAAGACTACAAAAAGATCGCAGAGTTCCACGATATAGGCTATCAACCACTCATGCGCGATGCCTTAAAGCAGTTTGCAGAGACGGAGTACAAACGGCTGGCGCTTGAATATGCCAGGCTGAAGTTATCCAAGTAGGCTCTTGGTGCCTTAACACCAAGAGCCTATCCCATGAAGCCGAGGTCCTTCAGTCCGAAGTTGCCCAGTTCGTTCTTGAAGACCTGGGTTTCCAGCACGTCCGCATCGGCCCCGAACCAGCGGCCCAGGGTGGCGCCGTATTGCTGGTTGGAGAACTGCGGTATCCACGCGCCGCGCCCGGTGGCGTCGTCCTTGCCGCCCAGCGTGAAGTCGGGGAACTGGCCGTAGACGCCGCCCTTGACCGCCGCCCCGACCACTAGGTGGTGATTGCCCCACGCATGGTCGGTGCCGCCGCTGTTCGGCTGCAGGGTGCGGCCGAATTCGGACATCGTGAAACTGGTCACCTGCTGCTCGGCGCGGATCTCCGCCAGCGCCAGCTGGAACGCGGCCAGCGCCTGCGACACCTGGCGCAGCATGTCGAACTGCTGGTAGGCCTGGCCGCCGTGCGTGTCGAAACCGCCTTGCGATACGAAGTACACCTGCCGTCCCGGCCCTTGCGGCGCGCGGATGCGTATCAGCTGCGCCACCGTCTTCAGCTGCTGCCCGAGCGAGGTGCCGGGGAACACGGTCGCCAGCGGCGCGCCGGTATTGGCGGCCTTCAGGTTGGTCACCAGGTCCATGCCGTTCAGCAGCGCCTTGTTGGCGGCGTCGGCGATCAGGTTGGGATGTTGCGCCGACAGGATCTGCACCAGCGCGGCGCGGCGCGCGTCGGCTTCCTTCTGCGGCCAGAAGTTCATGCCGGCCAGGTCCAGCTGGCCGTTGCCCGGCAGCAGATTGCCGTGGGTGCTGGCGCCTTCGACAAACAGGCCGCCGGCGCCGACCGAGATCGCGTCCAGGTGGCCGCCGGTGCCCAGCACGTCCACCAGCCGTCCGCCCCAGCCGGTGGCGGCGGAGGACGGCGTGCCGGCCTGGTTCTGGATGGTCTGGTCGGGATGTGAGAACAGCTGCGACGGCACGGCGGTGCCGGCCAGGTACTGTGCCTTGCTCAGCGGCTGGCGCAGGCTGCCGACGTTGAGGATGGCGGCGACCTGGCCCTGGCCGTACAGCGCGTCCAGTTCCGGCATGCCGTAGTGGAAGCCGAATGCCTGCGTAACCGGATTGGTCGTGGCCTGCAAGGTTGCGCTGCGTGGGGCCAGCAGCGTCTTGGCGGCGGTCGACAGCGCCAGGCCGTGGCTGCCGCGTATCGCGTTGTATTGCGCATAGCGGGTGCTGTCGAGCGGCACGATCATGTTGTTGCCGTCGTTGCCGCCGAACAGATACAGGCAGACCAGCGCCTTGTAGTCGGTGACGGCGGCGCGGGCCGGCGCGGCGATGCCCATCAGGCCCATCGCGGACAGCGCGCCCAGCGCGCCGGTTTGTGCGCCGGTGCCGAGGAAGCGGCGGCGGGAGGTGGAATGCTTGCTCATGTTGTTCCTCTCTTCTTTTATTGGGCTACGGCGAATTCGGCGCTGATGGCGGCGAGGTAGAGCGCGGTGATGGCGCGCTGGCGCGTGTCGGCCGAGGCGTTGACGGCGCCGCCGATGGCGCTGCGCGCCGTGGCCGACATGCGGCCCGCCAGCAAGGTCGAGTCGACCAGGTTGATCAGCGCGGTGGCGTCGCCGGCCACGGCGACGAACGGCGCGATGTCGACGTTGACCATGCTCTTGTATTCGCCGGAGATGAACTTGTAGAGGAAGTTGGCGCGCGCCACGGCCAGGCTCGGCGCGTACAGCTGGAACTCGGGACCGTAGTATTGCGGCGAGCTGGGCAGGCGCGTCATCGGCGAGTAGAAGTTGAACACGCTCGGCGCGGCGGTGATCTTCTGGCCGAGCAGGAAGTAGTCCCAGAACAGGTTGCCCGGATCGGTGATCGTCGCGCCCAGAGTGCGGAACAGGCCGATCGATTGCAGCATCGGATCTTTCAGGTGGCCTTGTACGGTGGCCGGTACGTCCTGGCGCGCTTCGGGATCGGTCAGCACGGCGGTCAGCGTCGCCTGCAGGTCGCCGCGTCCGGCGCTGCCGTAGGCGAACACGTCGGCCACGCGGGTGATGTAGGCCGGGCTTGGGTTGCTGGTGACGAAGGCGCGGATCAGGCGCGTGGCGATGAACGGCGGCAGGTTCGGATGCTGGAACAGGTTCTGCATCACGCCATCCATGTCCTGCACGGCGGTCTGGCCGGAAGGAAGGACGGCGCCCAGCAGCAAGGTCTTGCTGCCTTTGTCGTGGAACTTGTCGCGCGGCTGCAGCGGGCCGGTGAAATTTTCCCAGTTGATGCCGGTGGCGCTGCTGCCGGGGTAGGTCCAGCCGCTCAGGGCGCGCGCGAAGTCGCTGATGCGGGCCTGGTCATAGGTCGGGATCGGGTCGCCGTTGCGGTCGGTCTGCACGCTGCCGTCCTGGTTCAGCAGCACGGGGCCGAGGGTGAACAGCTGCATCACTTCACGGGCATAGTTTTCGTTCGGCGCCGGCGTGATGCTGTTGCCGAGGTCGAGGTACTTGCCCATCGCTGGATTCAGCGTCATCTCGCGCAGCAGCGTGTTGAAGTTGCCGAAGGCGTTGTTGGAGATCGTCGTCAGCCACGGCTGGATTTCGTTGGCGTACGGGTTCTTGTCGGCGGAGATGACGAACAGCTGCGATAGCGCGAAGATCATGCGCTGGCGCAATTGGTCGGGACCGGTCGCCATGTTCTTGTACCAGGTGTTTTGCAGCAGCTTCATGTCCGTGGTGACAGGGATGGCGCTGGCCGGCGCGGCGAACTGCTGCTTGAGCCAGGCGGCCTGGCCGTTGGCCTTGATCGCGGCGACGTCGGCCGGCGTGGCGCCGAAGGTGGCTTGCTCCAGCAGGCGCACGGCGCTGATGCGCGCGGCGTCCGGCGCCGGTTGCTGGCCGATGGGCGGCGGAACCGGCGCCGGCGCAGGTACAGGCGTTGGCGCAGGCGCCGGGCTTGGTGTCGGCGCAGGCCTGGGTTCCGGGCGCGGCGTTGGGGAGGGAGCCGGCGCCGGCGCGGTCGCTGCCTTCAAGGTCAGCGTGGTGCTGGCGGACAGGTTGGCGCCGACCTTGGCATCCTTGGTGGTGGTGCCGGTGATGGTGATGGTCACATTGGCCGGCAGCACCGACGGCGCCACGTACTCGCCGTTTTGCGAGTTGAGCCTGCCGTAGGTGGCATTGCCGCCAGGGACGCCATTGACGGCGAAGTTCATGTAGACGCCCTGGCCATCGACTTTGCCGAGGAACCATACTTTACTGCCCAGCGCCACCGCACCCCTGGCGGTGCTTTCCACCGTGGCCGTAGCGGCCCAGACCGAACCGCTCAGCGTCAGCAGGCAGGCGGCGGGCCATGCGCGTGTTGGTAAGAATGACATGCATCTCTCCTGTTTTATTTTTAGACGACATGTGCCGTCTGGCAACAATCGTGCCACAGGCTAAGTGCTTGATTTTGGGAGAGTAGCGACAAAAATTGCTGGCGCCGGACAAAAATTGTCAGGCATGCCGCTGACAAATATTGTCAATGCGATTGTCAGTGTGGACGGCGCTGGGCGAACAGCCAATCGCGCCAGGCGGGGGAGAGCAGCATGTCGGCGGGAACCTGGTGTTCCATGCCCTGGTATTCGAGGAAGCGGATGCGGGTGGCGCCGGGCTGGCGCCGCAGGGTGGCGAACATGGCGCGATCGGGCTCGATGGGATTTTCGGTGTCGGCGTTGCCGTGCACGATCAGCAGCTGCATGCCGCTCAAGCGGGCGGCGGCGCTGCGCTCGGGCGGGATGCCGGAGAACGCGACGCCGGCGGCAAACATGGCGGGGTTTTGCAGCATCGCCTGGGTGGCGGCGGACGCGCCCATCGAGAAGCCGGTGACGTAGACGCGGTCGGCATCGATGGCGTATTGCGGCATCAGGTTTTCCACCACTGCGAGCAGTGTGGGCAGGCGAGGGCCGGGCTGGGCGGCCAGCAAGCCGTCGGCGGAGGACGGCGCGTAGTTGGCGCTGCGCTCGGCGAATTGCGGCACCAGGATGTAGGCCGGGAAACGCTTGCGTATCGCCGGCGCGGCCCAGGACATGGCCAACTGGCCCAGCTGGCTGGTGTTGTCGGTGCCGACGGCGCCTGAACCGTGCAGCACGATGACCAGCGGGTAGCGCCGGCCCGGCTGGGCGTTGGCCGGCGACAGCAGGCGGTAGGAGAGGGCGCCGGTCGGGCCGGCGTAGCTGCCGTTGTAGAACGCGTCGCGGTCCAGGGACTTCAGCAAGGCCGCGTCGGCGGCCTGTTTGGCGGGGGTGGTGCGGTCGGTGACCAGTTCCGCTGCCGGCTGGGCGGCGGACGCGGACGTCGCCGCCAGCAGCAGCGCTGGCAGCAACAATTGCCGCAACAATTGCAGCAAAGACCGCACCGCGCCGCGCAGCGTCATCGGCTTATTCGGCCGTATCGGCGCCGTGGCACTTCTTGTACTTCTTGCCGCTGCCGCAAGGGCAGTCGTCGTTGCGGCCGACTTTCGGCTCGTCGCGCTTGATCGTGGTGACGGCGGCCTTGCGGCGCGGCACCCAGAACTTGTAGATGGACGGCAGGTTGGCCTCCAGCTCCTGCGCCAGCTTGTGCGCCTTGACCGGATCTTCGACCAGCGGCAGTTCTTCTTCCTCGATCTCGTCGGCGCCCAGCAGGTAGATCGGCTTCATCAGCTCCTGCACGTCCGATTCCCAGATCTCGTCCCACGAGCCGGGACGCAGCTCCATGCCTTCCCAGAAGCCCCAGCACCACGCTTCGGCGTCGATCAGGGTCTGGCCTTCGTGCTCGTGCTCGACGAACAGCGGTTCGAATTCCTTGGGCGCCACTTCAAACGTCACCAGCACTTCGTTCATGAAGCGCATGATCAGTTGGAGGATGCGTTCCTCTTCCTTTTCATTCTTGAACTTCGGAATATCGGTGTCTTCCTGGCCCCAGACGCGTTTCAGCCATTCGGCCGGCATGATAGTTTCCGGGCCGATGGCGATGGCGGTCAGGTAACCGTGCAGCATGTCCATCGTCATCGCATCTTCCGGGCTGCGTTCGGACAGCAGGAAGTTGTCTAATTCGTCGAATTCTTTTTCGCTCAGTGGCTGGTCGAGTTGCATGGCTTGCTCTTTTCTTGGATTGAAGCCGACAGTATACACGCCGCGCCCCGTACAATGCGGGGATGAACCAAGATCATTTAGACGAAGACGCTGACGACGAAGCGGCCGATGCCCGTGCGGCGGCGCTGGCCGCCGGCATGCTGGACCAGCTGGCCGCCGTCCACGACGCCCCGCAGGAGCAGGCGCCGCATCCGTATTCGGCCCTCAATCCGGAATGCGTGCTCGACGCGCTGGACAGCCTCGGCCTGCGCGGCGACGGCCGGCTGCTGGCGCTGAACAGCTATGAAAACCGGGTTTACCAGGTCGGCATCGAGGACGACAAGCCGCTGGTGGTCAAGTTTTACCGTCCGGGGCGCTGGAGCGACGCGGCCATCCTGGAGGAGCACGGCTTCACCGAGGAACTGGCCGCGCGCGAGATCCCGGTGGTGCCGGCGCTGGCGCTGGGGCCGGACCGGGCCACGCTGCATCACTTCAACGGTTTCCGGTTTGCCGTGTTCGCCCGCCACGGCGGCCGCGCGCCCGAGCTCAGCGATCCGTCGGTGCTGGAGTGGACCGGCCGCTTCATCGCGCGCATCCACGCGGTCGGCGCGATCAAGCCTTACCTGCAGCGGCCGGCGATCGATATCGCCACCTTCGGCACCGAGCCTTGCGAGTACCTGCAGGCCAACCAGTTCATCCCGGCCGATTTGAAGGAAGCCTACGCCAGCGTGTCGCAACAGGCGCTCGACGGCGTGCGCCGCAGCTACGAGCGCGCCGGCGAACTGCCGCAGCTGCGCCTGCACGGCGATTGTCACGGCGGCAACGTGCTGTGGACCGACGCCGGCCCGCATTTCGTCGATTTCGACGACAGCCGCATGGGTCCGGCGATCCAGGACCTGTGGATGATGCTGTCCGGGGACCGGGCCGAGCAGACGCGCCAGATGAGCGACATCCTGGCCGGCTACGAGGATTTCTGCGAATTCAACCCGCGCCAGCTGCACCTGGTCGAGGCGCTGCGCACCTTGCGGCTGATCCATTACTCGGCCTGGCTGGCGCGCCGCTGGGACGATCCCGCCTTCCCGATCGCCTTCCCGTGGTTTAACACCCAGCGCTACTGGCAGGACCGTATCCTGGAGCTGAAAGAGCAGATTTCGCTGATGGACGAACCGCCGCTGCGGCCGGTGTAAAAACCGCCGCGATGAAAATAATCTGATTTGCCTGTCACAAGTCTTCCGCCTGTTCCGTCTTATAGGCAGGAAGACCCTTAGAGCGCATTGTTAATCTATTGAAAGGCACATCATGAAGATCGTCGTTATCGGTGGTACCGGCCTGATCGGCTCGAAAACTGTATCCATCCTGCGCCAGGCCGGCCATGAGGTGGTCGCCGGCTCGCCCTCGAGCGGTGTCAACAGCATCACCGGCGAGGGCCTGGCGCAAGCCATGGCCGGCGCGCAGGTCGTGATCGACCTTGCCAACGCGCCATCCTGGGAGCCGCAGGCGGTGCTGGAATTCTTCCAGACCGCCAGCCGCAACCTGCTGGCGGCCGAGGCCGAAGCGGGCGTGCGGCATCACGTCGCGCTGTCGATTGCCGGCACCGACCGTATGCCGGACAACGGCTACTTCCTGGCCAAGGTTGCGCAGGAGAAACTGATCGCTGCGTCCGGCATTCCCTACACCATCATCCGCTCGACCCAGTTCATGGAATTCCTCAACGGGATCGCCGCGTCGGCCGCGGACGGCGATACGGTGCGTCTGGCATCGGGCCTGTTCCAGCCTATCGCGGCGGACGACGTGGCTGCCATCGTGGCGGATGTCGCGCAGGCCGCGCCGCGCAGCGGCATCGTCGAGATCGCCGGCCCGGAACGCGCTCCGTTCAACGAATACATTGCCCGCTATCTGAAAGCGGTGGGCGATGCGCGGGTGGTGGTGGCCGATTCCGAAGCCCGTTATTTTGGCGGCCGCGTCGAGCAATATTCGCTGGTGCCGATGGGCGAGGCGCGTCTCGGTGGCATCGGCCTGGACGAATGGCTGCGCCGTTCCAAGGGGTAAGTCTGATCGTCAACGCCGTTGGAATGTGCCGCATCCAAGGAAATGGCGGGTTTTTCCGCCTCTTCTTGCGGTTCGGCTTGCTTGCCTGCTACTTGATAATGAGAACTCAGAAGTCCCGGTTGGTGCCGGGACATATCGTCTAGCGAGAACCCTCATGCAAGCACAACTGGCCAAACAAGACAGCGACAACGTCAAACTGCTCCCTATGGTGTCGCTGCATGATCCGGACGAACCGACCGCAGCTACCTCGACTCCGCGCGCCGCGATGGAAATGAAGGCGATCCAGGAAGCGATCGCCCGCGTCGAAGCCGACGCCAAGGCCGCCTGCGCCGCCGAAAACCGCGCCCACGCCGAGGCCCGCGCCCGCGCGCTGGCCGAAGACCGCGCCGCGATGGACGCCGCAGCCGCCGCCGCCGCGCAGCAAAATGCCCAAGCCTCCGAAGAAGCCATCGCCGCCAACCGCGAGCGCCTCGAGTCGCTGCGCGCCGCCGCCCAGGCCAGCGTGGCCCGCCTCGACGCCGTCAAACAGGAAACCGCCGAACTGCGCGCCCGGGTCGAAGCCGACACGCAAATCCGCCTGGCTGCCGAGCAGCGCGCCAAGGCCGAAAGCGAAAGCCGCAAGCGCGCCCACGAACAGATCGCCGCCGAGTCGCAGCTGGCCGAGCAGGCCGCCCGCGCCGCCGAAGAACTGGCGACGCAGACCGAACAAGCCCGCCTGCAAGCGGTGGAGCGCGTCGCCGCCGTGCAGGCCGCCAAGGAAGAAGTGGTCGGCATCGCTTCCGCCGACGCCCGCGTCGCCACCTTGGCGCGCGAACGCGAGCGCCACGCCCACGCCGCCCGCCAGACCGCGCAGATGCTGGTCCAGGCCGAAGCGGAAGCGCTGGACCTGACCGTGCAGCGCGAGCGCGCCGACCAGATCGCGCTGGAATCGGCCTTCAACCGCGCCGCCGCCGAAGTGCGCGCGCTGGAAGAGGCCCGCGCCCTGGCCCACCTGGAGCAGGAGCGTGAACAGATCGCGCTGGCCAAGGCCGAATCCGAGCGCAGCGCCGCGCAATCGCTGCACCTGCGCCTGCAAACCGAAAAGGAAATCCGTGACGCCGCGATCCACCGCGAACGGCTGGAGATGGTGGCCGCTGCCAGCGCCCAGGCGCGCCGCGACGCCGACGCCAGCATCCTGGCCGCGACCGAAGCGCGCATCGAAGTCGACAGCCAGTTGCGCGCCGTCGCGCTGGCCCGCGTGCAGGCCGAGCAGGAAGCCGAACTGAAAACCCACGCCAAGGTGGAAGCCGAAGCGCTGGCGCTGGAGCAGGCCAAGCTGCGCCAGGCCGCCGATGAAGCCGCCGCCGAAGCGGCCCGCACCGACAGCCTGGAGCAGCAGCGCGCCGCCGAACTGGCCGAAGAACGCGCCGCCTTGTCGCGCGCCGCCGCCGAACTGGCCGCCAGCCAGAACGCCGCCGAGCAAAAAGAAATCGCCACGCTGGCGCTGCACGTCGAAGCGCAGGATGAGGCCAACGCATTGGCCATGCGCAAAGCCGCGCAGGCCGAAGCGCTGTTGCAAGCCGAGCAGGCGCGCGCCGCCGCCGAGCAGCAAGCCATCGCCGCGCTGAAGGAAAAGCTGGAAGCCGAGCAGGACGCCGCCGACGCCGCGCAGCACCGCATCGCCGCCGAGCGCGCGCAAACCGAGGCGTATCGCGAGCAGCAGGAAGCCGAGCAGCGCCTGGCCGCCGCCGCGGAAAAAGAAACCGAAGCGGCCCGCGTGATGACCGAACAGGTCGCGCTGGAAGCCGAGCAGAAAGCCATCGCCGCGCAGGCGCTGGCAGCTCAGGCGCGCCTGGCCGTCGAGCTGGGCGTGGTGCATGCGGAGCGTGCCCGCGTCGAGCAGGACAAGGCTGCCGCCACTGCTGCGCTGTTGCAGGCTGAGCGCGAGTTTGTCGAAGCCGAGCGTCAATCGCTGGCGCTGATCGACCAGAAGCTGACGCAACAGCGGCTGACCACCGCTTCCGAAGCGCGCGCATCGAAAGCGATCGCGGGCCGGCTGGAAGCCGAGAAGAATATCGCCGCCGCCGCGCGTCAGCGTGCCGACGAAGAGCAGGCCGCCACACAGGCAGTCGCCGACAAGGCCGCCGCCCAGCAGGAGCTGGTGGAAGCCGCCCAGGCGCATGCGGCGATGCAGCGCAAGGTCGCCGACACCACGGCCGCGATGACCGCCGCCAAGCAGAAACTGCTGGAACTGGAAACCCGCCGCCACGCCGCCGCGCAAAAAGCGCTGGCCGCCGTGCAGGCCAAGATCGACGCCGCGGCGCGCGACTGCGTGCAAGCGGAAGAGGGCGCCGTGGTCGCCACGCTGGACGCCGCCCGCGCCCGCAAGGAAGCGGCCCGTTTGGCGCCGCCAACCGAAGCCAACAAAGCCGTCTGGCGCGCCCGCTAACAATCCGGGGTCAGATCCGACAATTGGACACGAGCTCTGCCGTAGCGGCCACTACGGTAGAGCTCGTGTCCAATTGTCGGATCTGACCCTAATGCCGCTAATGCCGTTAAGTTAAGGAACTAGGCCGGCCCCAGTTAGTTGTTGTAAACATGCGCGAAGGCTGTTAACCTTCGCGCCATGCTTTCCGACGTTCTCCCTTTGACCACGT
>NZ_BPWI01000034.1:0-30683 GCF_040369125.1 Duganella hordei | reverse complement strand
ATAGCAAGTTGGTCCCACCCCTTCCCATCCCGAACAGGACCGTGAAACAACTCTGCGCCGATGATAGTGCTGCAACCAGTGTGAAAGTAGGTTATCGTCAGGCTAGTTATACTAAAAAGCCCCTTCCAGAAGATCTGGTTGGGGCTTTTTTTCGTCTATGCGATGTGTTTGCTGATCAGCTTGATCGTATCATTTTCATCGCTGTTGTCGGTGACGAAGATCGAAAACGCCGCGCCATCGGGGGCCACGCGTATCACCACATGACCATCGCTGCTGCGCATCTTGCTGGCCAGGCGTTTGTTCGCCAGATAGTTCTCGCGCATCAATGACGTCGCATACACTTCTCGCGGCCCCGGGTACAAGCGTTCGCTGAACATGCGTTCCAATTGCAGCATGTCGGGATGCGCGATATGCCAGCTCGGTATCACCCATGCCTGCGGCCGCAATGCGCGCACCACGTCGCCGCTCAATCCATCGAACATTCCGTGATGATCTGCGGTGGCCACGCTGGCCGGACCGGCTGCGCGCGCGGCTGCTGTCAGTACATCGCGCCACGGCATATCGCCGTCGTAGGTATAGCTGGTCAGGTCGCCGGCGGTGAAATATGAAAACTTTCCCAAGCTAAGCCGCAGCGCGATCGAGCAGACGTTTTCATTTGGATAGTCCGATCCCGCCAGCTTCTCCAGTGGCGGGAACATCGACCTTGTTCGATCGCCATGGCCGTCCCACACCTCGCCATTGGCGGCGATATTGCGAATGCTGAAGGGCGTCGGCGATCCCGGGGCGTGATGTCCGCGCAATACCAGCTGCTTGTCGCTGCCGGCGCGTATCCGTTCCACCGCTTGGCCATGCTGCATTCGCGACCGCACGAAGGCCAGATAGTTGGACGCGTATCGGCCACTGGGCGCCGACGGAAAATCATAGGATGGGAAGCTGCGATCCACCAGCACGCCGATCGGCAGCATCTCCGCGACGTCGGTCACGCCGGATAGTTGATACGGTCCTTGCGTTGAAGGCGGAGACGCATCGTCCACATCGCCCAGATGGTCCGGATGCATATGCGTGACCAGTAGATAGTCCAGCGCGTCACGGTCAGCCGCACGCAGATGGCGCCGCACATAGCGGCCTATCCATTCGCCTGGACGACGGTCAGCATTCGGCTTCGGCGCCGCGGACACGTCCAGTGTGTCGTTGGTGGAGCCGGCATCGATCAGCAAGCTGGTACCGTCCGGCATCAGTACAAAGGTCGCATTGCCTCGTCCGGTGGCGATGTGATGGATGTCGAGACAGCCCGGCGCCCAAGGCGGCAGGCGCATGGCGGCCTGCGGCACCGCGATGCCCTCTGGCGCCGCGGCCGCCGTCAGCGCCAGCGGCGCGGCCAGCATGCCCAGCATGAAATGGCGTCTGTCGATTTGTTGGCTCATCGTGACCCCATCTCAGAATTTCGCACCGAGCGTCAAGCCGAAGGTGCGCGGTTCGCCGTCGTATTCGGCGCGCACCACTTGCGTCGAGCGGGTCAGGATGTAGCGGGTGTCGTTGACGTTCTTGACCCACGCGGTCACCTTCCAGCTGCGGTCCGGCGATTCAAATCCCACGCTTATGTTGGCCAGGCCATAGCCGGGTATTTGCAGGTTGGGATCGTTGGCTGCGCCAGTGTTGTAGGTGTCGCGCCAGGCGTAGTTGGCAGCGCCGGTCAGATAGCCCATCGCATCGAGCGGCACATTGATGCTGGCGGCCGCCGAGAACTGCTTGCGCGGAGCCGAAGAGAGCGGATTGCCGGTGTTGTTGACGGTGCCGACGACAAAGCTGTCGTACACGCCATTGAGCCGGCTGTAGCCGCTCGACAGATCCAGCCAGCTCACCGGCTTGTAGGCCAGCTCCAGCTCGCCCCCTTTGACGCTGGCCTTTGCGGCATTGACGATGGTGAGGATGCCGGTCAGCGAGTTGTTGACCAATTCCTGCTTGTCCTTGTATTCCATCTTGTAGACGGACAGGTTCACGCGCAGGCGGTTGTTCAGCCATTGCGATTTCACACCGCCTTCATAGCTGGTGACTTTCTCGGGACTGAAAGGGGTTCTGAAGATGGGCGCCGTCGCCGCGTCGCCGTTAAAGCCGCCGGCGGTAAAGCCGCGCGTGGCGCTGGCATAGGTCATCAGGTTCGCTCGCGGCTGCCAGCTCAACACCACGCGCGGCGTCAATTCGCTCCAACTGGCGTCGACGTCGCCGGTGCTGAAAGTGGCGGTGGGGCGCAGGAAGTCAGTGCGGGTAAGACTGGCGGTCTTGGCGTCACGCGTGTATCGCAGGCCTGCGGTCAGGTCCACCGTCGCAGGCAAATGCACCACGCCGTCGGCGAAGGCCGCATAGCTGGTGGTATCGACTTTCTGGTCCGCCAATGTGGAGCCGGCCAATGTGCCGGTCTTGGCTGCCAGGCCGCGTGTGTTTAATTGACGGGTTCCGTCTTCATTCATGTAGTAGATGCCGGTGACGAAGTCGCCGAAGCTCCACTTCGGACTGGCGTAGCGGACCTCCTGCGAGAAGGTGGCGATGTCGTCGGCGTCGCGCACCACGCTCTGGCTGCCGCTGCCGAGGAAAATGAAATTGGCGCCGACACCGGAATAGTCTTCGCTGGAGCGCGATTTGCGATAGGCGCTGATGGCGGTGATGTCGCCGGCATCGAGCTTCCAGTTGATCTTGGCCGACGTGCCGGAGATCGTGCGGCCAAAGCCTTGTGGCACACCCAGCTCCGAAGTGCGCACATTGCCGTCACTGCCCTGTGCGTCCGAGGACAGCGTGCGGCCGCCGTTCCAGTCCTCGCTGTAGTCGGCGCTGAAGGAGGCCTCGATACGGCTGTCCGGTTTCAGCAGCAGTTGAGTGCGGTAGTTGCGGCTGTGGATGTCGTCCTGCTGCCGCCCCGTGAGACGATCGCTTCCATAGCCATCGCGATCGCGTAGCGCAGTGGAGAATTTGATGGCGGCGGTATCGCTCAGCGGCGTGCTGACCAGGCCATTGAACTGGCGCTCGCCTAGCTTGCCAAACGTGAGCTGCGTTTCGATCACGCGGTCGTCCAGCGGCGGCGGCCGGGTGGCGATGACGATGGCGCCGCCGGTGACGTTGCGGCCGAACAGCGTGCCTTGAGGGCCTTTCAGCACAGTGATGCTGTCCAGATCGAACAGCTCGAAACTGGCCGCGCTGTTGCGCGGAATGAAAACATCGTCCACGACCACCGCCACCGGCTTGCTGACGCCAATCTGCGAAAACGTGTTGTTGATGCCGCGGATGGCGATGGTTGGGCTGTTCTGGCTGAAGGCCGACACCAGCAGCCCTGGCGTCAGGCGCGCGACGTCCTGCAGGCTTTGCACGCGGTTCGCATCCAGCATCCGGGCCGACAGCGTGGTCATGGAGATAGGGACGCTCTGGGCGGCCTGGCTGCGCTTTTGCGCGGTGACAGTGACGGTGGCCAGGGCGTCGGCGGGCTGCTCGGAGGAGACTGCGGACGCGCCGCGAAAAATAACGACGGCGCTGGCGCCATCGTGCCGGACCTGCAGGCCGCTGTTGGCCAGCAGGATGGCAAGCGCTTCGTCCGGCGACAATGTGCCGGCCGCACCCTTGGTCGAGATGCCCTGGATATCGTTGACGCTGTACAGTACCTGTACGCCGGACTGCGCGCTCCATGCGTCGAGCGCCGTCTTCAGATCGCCGGCGGCGATATGAATGTCGCGCGTTTGCGCCTGCGCCGCCAGGCAGAACGCCAGCACGCTTACAGCGCTTGCCAGTTTATGACGAACCATTTTTGTTCCCCTTGGAAGTGATTGAATGCTGCTCACTTACTGAGACGAACGGCGCTCGTCAATCCGGCATGCCTCAGCGATGTATTTTGATGTTATCGCCGTCGGTATCGATCTTCAGTCCCATGCCTTGCTGTAGCAGTCGCGCGAAACCGTCGATGTTGTCGACGTTGAAGCTGCCGCCGATGCGGATCTGCGCCACGGAAGGATCGCTGACGATCAGCTGCCTGTGGTTATAACGGTTGAATTCCTGTGTTGCCTGGGCAAGCGTCATCTGGTCCAGGACCAGCCGGCCCTGGCGCCAGCCTAGCCGGCTGGCGATCTGCTGCTCCGTGTTGTGGCTGACGGCGACCGCATCGCCGGCGGCAACCAGGCTATCGTTGCGGGTGATGACGGCCGGTGCGGCGGCGCCTTCGGCCGGGCTGACCTGCACGCGGCCATCCGCCACGACGACCTGCACCTGACCGCCGACGTCGCGACGCACAGAGAATTTGGTACCCAGCACAGTGATGCGGCGCGTGCCCGCTTCCACCACGAAGGGGCGGCTGGCGTCGTGCGCCACTTCAAAATAGGCCTCGCCCTTGTCGAGCCAGACGGTGCGGCGCGCCGTCGCCAGTTGCGCGCGCAGCCGCGTATTGGTGTTAAGCGTGATGCGGGTGCCGTCCGCCAGCGCCAGGGATGTGCTTTGGCCCAGCGCGGTGTCGTAGCGGGCCGGCCGGTCCAGCAAGCCGGAAGCGGTCATGAGCCATGCGGCGCCGGCCAGCAGCGCCACGCCGGCCGCGAGGCGCCACGCGCGCGGGCGCACCGCGCGGAACAGCGGCGCAGGCACGGCGGCCTGGTCCGGTGCGCGCAGGCTGCCCAGGCGGTCGGCGCGGCGCCATACGCTCTCCAGCCGCAAGTAGGCGATGCGGTGCGCGGTGGCTTCATTGATCCACGCGTCCAGCGCCTGCTGCTGCTGCGCCGACCAGTGCTCGCCATCGCGACGCGCCAGCCAGTCCGCGGCCTGGGCCTCGATGTCGGCGGCGCCCATCATGTGGAGCCGCCTTGCGGTCCGTTCTTGCCAAGTATTTTTGTAGCCAGTTTCGACATATTGACAACTACTCCCTTCAGCAGCAGCGCATCGGCCAGCGCGCGCATGCCTTTTGCAATCTGCTTTTCCACGGTATCTTCAGCGATGCCCATGTGCTGCGCCACTTCGCGCTGCGACATGCCTTCTATCTTCCTGAGCCGGACCACTTCACCGCAGCGCAGCGGCAGCTGGTCCAGCGCCGCCTGCAGCAGCCGCAGTTCCTGATGGCCGCTGGCGTGGCGTTCGGGCGTCAGATCGTCGCTCGACAGGTCCAGCGTCTCCAGATCCGCATAGGCTTCGATGGAAACGATCTGCGCGCGCCGCGCCAGGTCGATCAGCAAATGACGCGCTGTGGCGAAGACGAAAGGCTGCACCAGGTCCGGCCGGCGCCGCGCGGCCGATTCGTAGAGCCGGACGTAGACTTCCTGCAGCAGGTCGGCGACATCGTCCCCCGCCTGGCGATGGCGGCGCAGGAAGCGCGTCAGTGCTGCCTCCAGCGGCAGCACTTCGCGCACAAACCAGTCGTCGAGATCAGCGGACATTGTCTGGGTAAATGATTGGCGATACTGGTTAAGACGAATGGGCGTGAAAAATCCGGTATCGCCGCCAGCGATAATTGTCGATGCGCCGCTGGAGGGCGGTGGTGTCAGAACTGGTAGCGGCCACCAAAGGTCAGCAATGATACCTCGCTCTTGGTCAGGTAGCTGCCTTCGAGATTGATTGACCAGTGGCGGTTGAATGCGTAGCGCACGCCGAAACCGACAATGGGATCGGTGTCCGTGCGGTCTTCCATGGTCGTGCGGGTCGGCTTCATCGTGGTGCGGCCCACACCGGCGCGGCCGGTGAAGCTGAAATGGTCGTCGAGCGGCATATTGCCCATCAGCGCGATGCCATAGTGCGAGTCCGGATAATACCCGGCTTCTGCCAGGAAGCCGCGGAAGGGATTGACGCTCAGGCTGCGGGTATAGACTTCGAATCCCAGGTTGGGCGTGAACTGGTAGCCGGTGGCGGCGCCCAGCGAGATGTCGTTGTTGCTGTCGGCGTATTTCGACGAGACCGACGCACGGCCGCCGTTCACGTCCACGTACACGCCCGGCTCAAAGCCGGGAGCGGCGAACGACGGAGCTGCGGCCAGCAAGGCCAGGGCGGTGAGAATATGTCGCATAGTGTTCCTGATAAAAAGGGATCGAAGAGCACGGCACTTGATTAATTGTCAATGCCACGCCGCTAGCATACTAGCGCACAATTATTTTTAAGGCAATTTTTCTGATTCCTCAACTGGTGTGGCTATTTTTCGTTCGGAGATATTGTCCCAGCCGTCTGCCCAGGCACAGCAACGTCAATGTTGGCGGCAGTCCCCACGGTTGCGGGATCACCGATGCGTCGCAGACGTAGAGGTTCGCGGTGCTGGTCCGCAGCGTATGATCCACGCCTTCGCCGATCCGCACGCTGCCGCCTGGGTGGGCGGCGAAGTGCCAGCTCTTGAATATCTTCTTCGCACCGGCCGCGCGCAAGATGCCGCGCGCCATATCCACGCCGGTCGCCAGTTTGCGCCTGTCGGCTGCCGTCAGCGTTTTATCGACCCAGTGCGGGCCGACGCCGCCGCCGATGTCGTCGCGAATCTTGACCATGACGGTCAGCGTTTTCGCATGCGCCATCAAGCGATCCACACGTCCGACCTGGGCGGCAAAGGCCTGGTACATCGGCTTCGGCAGCGTCATATCGGCCAGCGCGATGCCTTCCTCCTGCAGATATAGGCCGGCCGCCATTGGCACCTCGGCGCCGCCGTCGATGTCGTCCACTTGCCCCATCACGGCGATCACGGGATCGCTGAAGAAGGGGCTGATTGCGGCGTGCAAACCGGAGCGGTGCAGCAGGCGTGGACTGCCGATGCCGCCGGCGGCCAGTACGATGTTTCTTCCCAGTGCCTGATGTAATGCGCCATCGCGGCGATAACGCACGCCGACCGCACGGCGGTTCTCCACAATGACGCTGTCTACTTTGGCTTGATCGATCAGCGTCGCGCCGAGCTGTATTGCCTCGTCGAGAAAATCGCGTGCCGTCCACTTGGCGCCGAACGGGCATCCATAGACGCACCGCCAGCACCCGGTGCGGCAGGACTGCGGCCGTATCAATTTATCGAGTTTGCGCCAGCCCAGCTGCTGCGCCAGCGCACCCTGCTGGATGCGTTGCGCCATGGAGCCGATCAGGGTGTCCGGCAAGGGGCCCATCGGCAGCTCCGCGCGTAACGATGCCAGCGCCGGAGCCAGATCGATGCCGTGGGCCGCGAACATTTCAAGAGGTGGCGGAGCCGCCGTGGCGAAGTTAATGGTTGAGGTGCCACCCGCCGCGATGCCGCTGACCAGGAGCGAGGCGTCGCGATGTAGAAACGCGCCTTTTCCCGGCACCGCTGCAATGCCGGCCATCTGCGACAACGTTCCCCGGAGCGGGGCGGCACTGCCTTGTTCAAGTATCAGTACACGCAGGCCGCGACGCGCCAGTTCAAGCGCGACACTCGCTCCGCCCGGCCCGCTGCCGACGACGACGGTGTCAAATTGTTCGGTCGAGGATGATGGCATGGCGTTGAGGCTATCGTTAGGCGCCGCGTTGCAGGCTGAGGATGAAGCTGACACCGTCGGCCAGGTTCTGTGCGACGATGGTACCACCCATCTTGGCCATATAGGTCCGCGCGACAAACAAGCCCTGGCCGCGATTGCCGTCGGCGCCCGATTCCGCCTGATCCGACACGCCGTATTCGAAGATCTTGCCGATCATGTCCTGCGCGATTTGCGGACCCAGGTTGCGGATCGTGATCGTCGCGCCGGTGGCGCTGCCCTCCAGCGTGATCGTGATCGCGCTGCCTGCCAGGCGATAGCGCTCGGCGTTCCGCAATACATGGGTCACCACATCCTCCAGTGAATATTCATCCGCGCGCGCGGTCAACGGCTCGGCCTCGCCCAGGAAGACCACGTTGTCTATCCCCACGCACGAAGCATTGGCGGCGACGTTTTGCAGGAAGGCAGTCAGGTCGATCTCGGTCACCTGCAGTTCCGATGACTGGAACGCTTCGCTGGGCGAAGCGCGCCCGTACAGCACGCGGATCGCCTGCTGCATGCGGTTGATGTAGCGGTGGCTCTGATCGTCCGGGCTGCCGTGCAGGACCATCAACGACTGCAGCGGCGACATGATCTCGTGGCCGACCGCGTGCCACATGTCGCGCTCCTGCTCCGCGCGGATGTTCTCGCGTTCGACGTCTTCGCGAACGCGGCGCAGCAGATCGTGCAGGCCGGTGGCCAGCACGCCCAGCTCATCCTCGCCGCGCAGGTCGGCCAGATCGGTTTCGGAAAAGCCGCGCGCCGCCTTCACCCGCTCGCCCACATCGTCCGCCCGTTTGATCAGCACCTTGATGCGGCGGATGATGCCAATCTCGATCACCAGCCATGCCAGCATCAGCGCCGCCAGCATCGCTCCGACAAACCACACCAGCCGGCTGGCCACCACGCTCAGGCTCTTGCTGACGCTGCGGACGTCGCCCTTGAGCAGCACCTCATAGCTGCCGGCCGGCGTGGCGATCACCTCCTTTGCCTCAAGCGGGACATCGTAGGCGTCCACCGGCAGGTGGCGGATCAGCGTCGTTACGAAATGCCAGGACTGGTCCTCGGGATCGACGGCGCCGACCAGCAGCGGCAGCGTGGTCCCGGGCGCGCCATCGTCGGTGAGGCGGCGAATCTGCAGGCTCTCACCCGGCAGCAGCATCGGCTTCAGGTCCGCCAGCGAAAAAGCCGGCGTGCCAGGTCCGGAGCCGCTGTCCAGCAGCGGCGCGCCGTCTCCAGGAGGCAGCACTGCGATGCTCACGTCGATGCGGCCCAGATCTTCCGGCGGCCAGACGGGACGGCGTTTTTCGAACAGCGCGTCCTGCAGCACGCCTACGGGAAGGCGCAGTGAGAAGAAGGCGCTGCGTGTACAGGCTGCGTCGTCATCGGCGGCGGCTTGGTTGGTGCAACGCGGGTTCTGCCAGATCCAGCCGCGGAAGTCCTTGACCGCCGGTGCCTTGGCCCGCGCCACGTCGGCCGCAGCAAAGCCGGTCAAGCGTCCGCGCATGCCGCCGAACCGATGTGCCGGCGTTTGTGGTTCGGCGCTTTCCTCGAACGGAGCGATCCATTCGTAGCTCTGGCCGCGCAGGGCGACCTTGACTCTGACGCGGTGCGCCTGGTCCACCACCTGGTCGCCGCGCACATGCGGCACCAGCCTGGCGCCGTCGAAAGTGCCGGCAACATAGATAAAGCCGCCGGCCCAGGGATTGTTGCCGATGCCGATGCAGAGCGAGCTGTTGTTGCCGTACTGCGCAAGGCAGCCGGACATCGCCACCGCCTGCTGCACTTTTTGCAGATCGTCGAAGTCGAGCGCGGCGAAGGGCAGTAGCAGTGGATGGAGGGTGCCGCCTTTGCCCACAGGCTGGGGATTGAGCAGCGCCAGCTGGCCGGTCGGGTGGCGCAGCGTCGCAGCCACCTGCACGCGGGTCTTCTGGAAGCTGCTTTGATAGTTCTTGTAACTGAGCTGCTTCTCCTGCTGTACAACGGACAGCGCCAGGCCCACTGTGGCCGCCATCAGGAACACGAATGCGGCGCGCAGCAGCAGCCGCAGGCGATACGGGACGAGGCTGAGCCGGCGCCAGTTCATGGTCAGCGGCTTTCCGCGTCGGCCCAGCGGAAGCCGCGCATGGGGATGTTCTCGATGCAGGCGAAGTCAGGATCGATCTCGCGGAAGGCGTCGCGGATGGTACTGACGTGCTTGCGGATGTTGTCGCGATTACGCCCGCTTTTCACCACCTCGAACAGTTCGTCGTAAGACACCACCTGGCCGCGCCGCGCGAACAGCGCCGCCAGAATGCGTTGCGCGGTCAGCGGCAGGTTGATGCGGTGGCCGCGCCAGGTGGGCGTGCGCTGGCGCAGCGGGTCCATGCTCAGTTCATCGGCGCTGGCTGCCGGAGCCTCCGCCGGTTTGCTGCTGCGCAGGATCTCGAGGAAGGTTTCGACGAAATCGGCCTCCTCGAAGGTGGCTTTCTGCAGGTAGTCCCAGGCATCCAGCGCCTTCATGATGCTGCGGTAAATAGTGGCCGGCATCGCCGACACCACCAGCACCGGGGTGGTATGGCGCTTGTTGATGGCGTTGATGATGGCCACGCCCGCATGGCGTTCGCGACCGAGTTCGATATCGAGTACCACCAGGTCGTAGCGCTCGCGGGCGATGGCCGCTTCCGCGTCGTCGCGGCTGAACCATTGGTCGACGACGATGCCCGGACGTGCAGACTCGATCCAGGCCCTTAGTTGATTACTGGTAGGCAGATCGTCCTCGATGACGGCGACTTTGGCCATGCTGTGCTCCGCTTGCTGTGTATGGAGTGAGTATCCATGGTTTTATCGGAAAAGTCACAAATCCGCTGTGAGGATTTCTTCACAGCGGCGGAGGATACCTGGACGGCGGCGGCGTTGATACTTCCGCATCATCCGGCGCACCATGCGTCTCAGGGATAGGCCCTGAACTCAACGACGATGAAAAGGTGAATACGATGGCAGAGCGGATCAAACGGTTGGTGCAGGCGGTACGGAATACCTTGAGTGGCGCCGGCGGAATCGCCGGCGCCGCGGCCAACGGATTCCGCCGTAGCGGCGCGCTGTTGCTGGCCGTGTGCGCGGCCGGCGGCGTCGCCTACGGGCTGGCGACACATCCGCCGCTGGCCAGGCTGGAACCCGGCAATGTGGGCATCCGTATCAACCAGCTGACGGGTTCCACCACCACCGTGCGCGATGGCGCGGTCTTCATGTTCCCCGGCGTGCATGCGCTGCGCCAGGTGTCGCTGCTGGACCAGGTCTACCGCCCGAACCGCAGCGACAAGGCGCCGTTCCAGTCGGTCGAGGGTTTGGCGCTGGGTGTGGACTTGTCGGTGCGTTATGCGCTTGATCCCGGCCGCGTGGCCGGCATGGCGCAGTCGCTGCCGCCCGATATCAACGGCGCCGTCGTCGAACCTGCGGTGCAGGGCGTGATCTACAAGGTGTTCACCCGCTACACGGTGCGCGAGATTTTTTCGTCCAAGCGGGCGGAGATCCAGCAGGCGATCGAGGCGGAGCTCAAACCCAAGCTGGCGACCGACGGCATCACGCTGCGCGGCATCACCATCGGCAAGATCACGCTGCCGGAGGAGTACCAGGCGGGGATGGAGAAGCTGCTGGCGGAAGAATTGGAAACCGAGAAGATGCGCTATACGCTGGAGCTGAAGGAGAAGCAGGTGAAACAGACGGCGCTGGAGGCGGACGCCGACAAGATCCGCCGCGAGAAGGCGGCCGAAGCGGCGGGCAATGAGCAGATCATCGCGGCAAGGGCGCAGGAGCAGGCGATGGCGCATGTGCTGCCGTTCAAACAGAAGCAGATCGAGCAGCGCAAGCTGGAGGCGGAGGCCGAGAAGACCGCGCGCATCAAGACATCCGAGGGCAATGCCGAGGCACGCGTGATCGAGGCGACCGGCGAGGCCAACTCGCGCCGCAAGCTGGCCGATGCTGAGGCGTATCGCCAGGAGACCATCGGCAAGGTGGCGGCCGAGCAGATGGCGCGCGAAGGTGAACTGATTACCCGCAATCCGCTGCTGATCCAGAAAACCATGGCTGACAAATTGTCGGACAAGGTATCGGTCATCATCGCTCCGTCGCCAACGGATGGCAGCTTTATCGGTTCGGCGTTGCTGGGCAAGAAGGAGGTTCAATAATCATGATGCCCATTGCAGCTGCCGTTGTACTGGCTATCGTTACGCAGGATCAGGCCGCGCTGCGCGCCTCGCCCAAGGACACGGCGCAACAGCAGGCCGTCCTGTGGCAGGGGGACAGCCTGGAGATTCGCGGCGAGAAGCAGGACTTCCTGCAGGTCTACGACCATCGCCGCGAACGGGCTGGCTACATCCGTGCCTCGCAAGTGCGCAAGGTGTCGCTGGCGCTGGCCGATGCACCGGAACTGCTGTCGGTGGTGCGCTTTCTGCGCGACACGCCGGGCGCGGAGTCGCTGGGTATCAGCTATGCGGCGGCGTACTTGAAGGCCGCGCCGGCGGCGGCCATCACTGCCGAACCGTTCGATGCGCTGGGCAGTATGGCCGACCGGCTGGCGCGGCGCGCCTCGTCCAAACAGGGCAAGCAAGGCGACGTCACGATCGCCGCACACCTGGAAGTTGTGGCCAACTACGGCATCGGCATCCGCAGCTTCGAGCGCGAAGGACGCATGCAGCTGTGCTACGACGGCGAGGCATTCCGCCGCGTGCTGGCGATGCAATCGGAGCCGCGGCAACGCGCAACGGCGGCGCTGGGATTGACTCGCCAGGAATGCGTCGATCCGGCGTTGGGACCCGGTGCGCGGGCGGCGTTCGACGACTGGCGTGCCGACGTGCTGGATCGCGTGGACTTGAAGGAGTTGCCGGCGCACGTGAAAAACCGCCTGCATATGAGACGCGCCGCTGTGTGGTCGTCAGTGGCGTTTGCGCGGGCGCGCAAGGGCGAACCGTCGGCGCAGCCAGCGCAGCGTGCGCTGGACGAGCTGGGGCTGGTGGAGCCAGCGGAGTTGACCGAGGACGATGTCGCAGCGTTTGCCGATGCGGGCGTCCGAGTGGGAAGCGTGCGCTGGGCGGCGGAGCCGGTGCCGGCAGCGGCATCGGCTTCCACTTCCACGGCGGGCGCGGGCTTGCGCATTGTCGTGGCGGCTGGCCAGCCAGGAGAAACCTGCGTCGCGCTGGTGGACGGCAAGCACGATCAACAGCATCCGCTGGCGCGCCGCTGCAGCTATGGCGTTGTGTGGCCGGCATCGGCACGCGCCAATGCGCAGGGTACGGCGCTGGCGTTGGCGGTACAGCCGATGGATGGCTGGCGTGAGATGTGGCTGTTCCACCAGACCAGCGCGGGCTGGCTGGTCGATGTGCTGCCGCCCGCCGCCGCCGGACCCGATCTGGGTTATGCCGAATTCGCCGGTTGGGTGCCAGGTACGCAGAACATGCTGGTGGCGCGCGAAGCCCGTGTTGACGGCAAGTTCAAACGCAGCTTCGAGCTGGTGGAGGTCAACACGCTGGCCACGCTCAAGTCTGCGGATAAACCATCATCACTGAGTCTGTTCTATCGCTGGCAGGACCCCGCCTGGAAACGCCAGACCGTCAGCATGCGTTGAACATCCGGCTGTGACACCTGTGCCAAATTGGAGCAATTATGTAATGGATCAAGGCGGCAGACGCGTGGCATGGCATTTGCTCAATGAGTGTGTACCTCGGTAAAACGCATTCATTAAAACAGCAAGGAGACATCATGCAACATCCATTCCGCATTCTCGCCATCGTGACCGTCATCGCCGCGGCGGCCACGACTTCCCTGTACGCCACCGCTCACGGCAACGTGGTGCCGCAAGCGGTGGACACTACCGGCCTGACGCCGCTCGGCGACAAGTGGCTGGAACAGAATCCCTATCGCGGCAACAAGCTGGCGTTGAAGATCGGTTCGTCGGCCTACAACCAGAACTGCGCGCGCTGCCATGGCCTGGAAGCGGTCACCGGCGGCATAGCACCCGATCTGCGCCAGCTGGACCGCGATTGCACCGACGTCAAGAACGAGAACAAGAAGAAGGCCTGCTACAAGGAGACCGACAACTACTATCTGACCTCGATCCGGCACGGCAAAGTGCGTAATGGCGCCGTCTACATGCCACCGTTTGAGGGCGTGTTCAACCAGGAGGCCATGTGGGCCATCAAGACCTACCTGGAAGCCCGCCGCGACGACGCCAAATAAGCGAGGAGCAGATCATGCCGAGTATTCGACTGCGCGCCGCCGCGCTGATTCCGCTCGTCGTCGCGCTGATGGGCGCCGCCGCTCCCGCACATGCGGACTGGGACAAGATCCGGCAATCAGGATCGCTCAAGGTGGCGGTCTACGACCAGTTCGCGCCGTTTTCAGATCGCAGCGCCGGCATCGATGTGGATGTGGCGCAGGCGCTGGCCGCCAAGCTGGGGCTCAAACTGAGCCTGCTGCCTTTTCCCGCCGGCGAAAACCTCGGTGATGATCTGCGCAACATGGTATGGAAAGGCCACTATCTGGGTTACGGCCCGGCCGACGTGATGTTGCATGTGCCGGTCGAGCCGCAACTGATGAACGAGAACGCCAAGGTCACCATCTTCGCGCCCTACCACGTCGAGACCGTGCGGCTGGTGCGCAGCGCGAGCAGCATGCCGACCTTCGACGGCATCGACGCGCTGGCCGGCAAGACGATAGGCGTTGAAAAGGTCTCCATCGCGGCGATGGTGCTGCTGGGCGAGGGGAACGGGCGCTTTCGCGACAAGGTGCGTATCTTCGACACAGCGGCCGAAGCGCTGGAGCAGCTGAAGGCCGGACAGCTCGACGCCGTGCTGGCCAACCGCTCGGAAATCGATGCGGTGTTTCGCGACGATGCGGCCTTCCCCTTGAATGAAGTCGCTTTCCAGCGTCTGCCTCGCGCCGGTTGGGCAGTCGGCATGGCGGTACGCAAGGATGACCAGGACGTGGCGAAACTCCTGCAGGCCGCCGTCAACGAAATGAAGGCAAGCGGCGAGTTGAAAGCCATATTTGCCAAATATGGCGTGCATGAGCAGACACCATGACGCGCCGCTGCGCTGTCGCGAGCGGGATACTGCTTGCGTGGGGCGGGGCGATGGCGGCCGAGGGGGCGTCGCCGGCCTACCCGGCAAGCTCCATGCTGTCGGTGGATATCGTCGGTGTCGCGCCGTTGCCTGGGCTGGGTGTGGACCGGAACCAATTGCCCTATCAGGTGCAGACGGCGAATGCACACCAGGTGGGCGCATCCGCCGGCCAGAATATCGGCGAATTCATGGCGCGCAGTCTGACCGGCGTGAACGTCAACGAGATCTCCGGCAGCCCGTTCCAGAACGACATCACCTATCGCGGCTTCCGCGCGTCGCCGGTGCTGGGCGCATCGCAAGGCATCTCGGTTTATCTTGACGGCGTACGCGTCAACGAACCGTTCGGCGATGTCGTCAACTGGGACATGCTGCCGGAGGCGGCGGTCGGCAGCGTGATGCTGGCGCCGGGGTCGAACCCGCTGTATGGACTCAATACATTGGGCGGTGCGCTGGTACTGACCAGTAAATCCGGCAGGAGCCATCCTGGCCTGGATGCCGGCATATCGGCCACCAGCAATGGCCAGCGCCGCGCGGACCTGGCCTACGGATACGACAGCGGCGAACGCTGGAACGCTTTCATCGCCGGCACGGCCTTCAATGACAAGGGCTGGCGCGACCAATCCGATGGCCGGCTGGGGAATATCTACGGTAAGTTGGCGGGCGTCGCGGGCGACAACGACTGGAGCATAGCCCTGCTGGCAGCCCGCAGCCGGCTGATAGGAAACGGCCTGCTGCCTGATGGCCTGTATCAGGAGAACCGCCGCGCCGTCTATACCGCGCCCGACGAGACACGCAACCGCCTGCACCAGATTGTTCTCGGCATGACGCACCGCTTTGACGAAGACACCGAGCTGGCGATGTCGCTCTACGCGCGCAACAGCCGCCGCAGTACCGTCAACGGCGACATCAACGACAACTACGTTGAAGGCGAAAGCCGGTATCCCGCTTCCTACAACACCACCGAGACCCGGCAGAACAGCCAAGGCTTCAGCACCCACTTCAGCATGAACGCAGGCGCCCACCAGCTGGCGATGGGCCTGAGCTTCGACCGCAGCAGCGTGGATTTTGTGCAGTATGAGCAGGAGGCCAGCTTTGCCGACGACCGTTCGGTCATCATGGATGCCGGCCGGGAGCGCCAGGCTGGATCATCTGTCGACGGCCGTTCGCGCGCGGCTGGCCTGTACGCGGCCGACACCTGGACCGTGGCGAACAGCACCTGGTTGACCGCGTCGGCGCGCTACAACCAGGCCAGCGTCAGCAACCAGTTACGCCGCGACGAGGAGCCGCAGCCGCGCGAGACCTTCAGCTACCGCAAGCTCAATCCCGCCATCGGTGTTGCGCGCGGCATGGGAGCCGGCTGGACGCTGTTCGTCAATCTGTCGCAGAGCAACCGGGTACCGACGGTGATCGAACTCGGTTGCGCCGATCCTGCGCAGCCATGTCGCCTGCCTGTCGGCCTGCAATCGGATCCCTATTTGAAACAGGTGGTGTCGCGCACCGCGGAAGCCGGCGGTCGCTGGCAGGGCGCGCGCGGCGACATGGTGGCGGTGTCGGTTTACCGCATCGTGAATCGTGACGATATTCTGTTCCGCAGCGCGGCGTTGGCGCAGCAGGGTTACTTTTCCAACTTCGAACGCACGCGCCATCAGGGCGCCGACGTGAGCGCCAGCCGTCGTTACGGTCCGTGGTCCGCGCGCCTGAGCTACAGTTATCTGGATGCAGCCTACGATGCGGAAGGCGACCTGTTTACCGGCGTTCGCAATGTCCACGTCACGCCCGGAACCCGTCTGGCGGGACTGCCTCGTCATACCTTCAAGCTGGGTGTGGAGTGGAGCCCGGCGCAGGCGTTGACGCTGGGCGCGGACATCATGGCGATGTCGGACATGAGCACCCAGGGCAATGAGGACGGCAAGGCTGCGCCGCAAGGGACTGACTGGCGCATACGCGGACATGCGTTACTTGGGGTGCACGCCAGCTACCAGCCCGCGCCGAAATGGGAATGGTACGCGCGCGTGACCAACCTGGCCAACCGGCGCTACGAAAGCTTTGGCGCGGTCGCGACCGACATGTTCCCAAACGGCGCGCTGCTGCAGCCTGGCGGCGAGGCGGATCAAGCTCGCTTTGTCGCACCCGGCGCGCCACGTTCGGTGGCGGCCGGACTGCGTTATCGCTTCTAGAACCGTTTAGAATTGATACTGGGCGCTCGCGCCCAGCAGCCAATTGCGCCCAGGCGCTGTCTCGTAATAGCGCTTGTTGGTGTCGCCGACGATCAGCGAACCGACGTACTGCCTGTCCAGCAGATTGTTCCAACGCACGAACTGCTTGAAGCGCCAGCCTTGCCATTGCTGGCTGGCGTTGACACGCGCATTGAGCACGCCATAGCCCGGCGCCGGTTTGTCGGCGTTGGCGTCTTCCGCATAGATCCTGCTGCTGGCGACCGCTTCCAGCGAGGCGCCGAAACGGTCCGCGCCGTCTTTCCAAGCCAGTTCGCCGTAAGCGTTCGCATTCGGTACGCCCGGCAGGCGGCTGCCTTCCAGCACCGTGCCGAAGCCCCGGTCGTAGACGGCGCGCAGGCTCGTCAGCGCCATGCGCGTGCTCAGGCCATAGCGCCAGGAGCTGTCGAGCGACAACTCCATCCCCTGACGCAGCGTGCGGCCGGCGTTGCGGTAGCTGGTGCGGCCGCCGCTGCTGCTGTCGACCACCAGTTCGTCGCGGGTACGGACCTGGAACACCGCAGCGTTGATGCGGGTCTGCTCGCCCAGGCGAGCCTTGATGCCGGCTTCCAGGTGGGTGCTTTGCGCCGGTTGCAGACGGAAGTTGAAGCCGCCGCCGGTGCCTGAGTAGAACAGCTCATTGAGCGTCGGCGTCTCGAAGCCGCGTGCGGCGCTGGCGTACACGTTCAGCCCCGGCGTCAACTTGTACAGCAATCCCAGTACCGGTGTGGTGTGGCTGTAATCGAGGCTGCCGCTGTCGTTGCCATTGCCGAGGAAGTGGTCGTCAACGGAAATCTTCACGCTGCTGTGGCGCAGGCCCGCACTCAGCATCCACGCGCCGGCTTCCCACTCGGCTTGTGCGTAAGGATCGAGGTTGGTCACTTTATCGTTCTCGTCGCGCCGCAGCGCGCCCTTGACACCGAACTGTGTGCCGATGAAGTTTTCATAGCCTTTGCGCGCGTCGCTGGAGCGGCCGTACTCAACACCGACGGTGGTACTGAGCTTGCCGCCCGCCAGTTGGCCGACGTGCAGCCAGTTCAGGTCCGTGCCGTAGAAATCGCGGTCGAAATCGACTACGCCGCCGGAGTGTGTGGCGGGCGCCTGGAAGGCCTTGGAGAACGCCTGGTACTGGATCACGCCGCGATTGCCGCCGTAAGCGGTGACGCGCATACGGTCTTCGCCGAATCGCTGCTCCCAGCTGGCGCCGATCTGCTGATGGTCGATGCTCTTGCGGGTGTTGTAGCGGTCTGCCAGCGTGCGTTTCGGCGTTTGCGTGTCGGTGGTGTCGATCTCGCCGGCGCGCGGATCACGCTGGTAGGTGGCCCAAGTGACGCCCAGCGCGTCTTGGGTGTCGTCCTGGCGCAGCGCATTGGAGACGATGGCCAAGGTGGCGCCTTCCACCGGCGCCAGCGTCAGTTTGGCGTAGACTTGGTCGCGGGTGGCGGCGCTGTGGGCGCGGTAGCCGTCGGTCTCGAAGCGCGAGGCGTCCAGCACATAGCCGATGCCGGCCTGCTTGCCTTGGGCGTTCAGGTCGGCCTTGCGGCTGCCATAGCTGCCTGCCGTGAGCGTGGTTTCAACCGATGGCGCGCCTTCGCCCTCGCGTGTGAACAGCTGGATCACACCGCCGGAGTGGTTGCCGTAGATGGCGGAAAACGGCCCGCGCAATACCTCGATACGCTCGGCCATGTCGAGATTGAAGGTGGCGGCCTGGCCTTGGCCATCCGGCATGCTGGCCGGGATGCCGTCGGCGATCAGCCGCACGCCGCGCACCCCGAACGCCGAGCGGGCGCCGAAGCCGCGTGAGGATATCTGCAGGTCCTGTGCATAGTTCTGGCGGTTTTGTGCCACCAGGCCGGGCACCGCCGCCAACGCCTCGCTGGCGTTGACGCGCGCCTGGCCGTCGCGGATCCGCGCGGCGTCGATCACGTCGATCGCGGCGGGCATGTCGAACACAGTGTGGCCTACGCGGGTGGCGCTGACCACCACCACGTCAGGCGGAACGCCGGCTTCCTCGGCGGCCATGGCGCCGCTGCCAAGGGCGAACAGCGCCGCCACCGCATTCAAGGGGAAAAGGGATTGCTTCATGTTGTCTCCGTTTTGGTCAGTGTTATATCGGACCAGTAAGCAATATACCTGCCATCCGGTTTTTATGCGTGGCATGGCGATTGCAACGGTATGGGTATTTTCTGAAAGGCGACTCCATGAACAGCTCCCGCATCCTTCTATCTTTGCTCCTCCTGCTGGCCGGCCCGGCATGGGCAGCGCCTCTGGCCTACGTGCCGAATGAAAAATCAGGAACCGTCAGCGTGATCGATACGTCCACCGATAAAGTGCTGCGCCAGATTGCCGCCGGCAGGCGGCCGCGCGGTATCGCCGCCGATCCGGCGGGCACGCGCTTGTTCGTGACCGATGCCGCCAGCAACGCGCTGCTGGTGATCGATACCGCCAGCGGCGACGTGGTGCGCAGCATCGCACTGGGCAAGTCGCCGGAGGGCGTGGGCGCGTCGGCGGACGGCCGCTATGTCGCCGTGGCGGTCGAGGAAAGCAATAGCGTCACGCTGATCGACGCCCGCAGCGGCGAGGTGCTGGCCGATATTCCGGTGCGGGGCAAGAATCCCGAGCACGCCGTGTTCAGCCCGGACGGACGCTGGCTGCTGGTCAGCGCCGAGGAGGCGGAGCAGGTCGACGTGATCGATGTCGCGGCGCGGCGCCAGAGCGGCTCCGTCGCCGTCGGCCTGCGCCCGCGCGGCATGGGTTTCAGTCCGGACGGCGCCCGCGCCTATGTGGCCTGCGAGCTGGCCAACGCCGTGTATGTGGTCGACATGGCGACCTTGGCGGCGGTAGCGCGCATCCCCGCCGGCAGGAACGCCAACGGCATCGCGGTGCATCCGAACGGCCGCATGGTCTACGTCTCGAACGGTATCGATGCCAGCGTGATGGCGATCGACACCGCCACCAATGCCGTAGTGGCCACCGTCGCCGTCGGCAAGCGGCCCTGGAACATGGCGCTGACGCCGGACGGCGCCAGGCTGTACGTGGCCAACGGCCGCTCGAACAGTGTTTCCGTCATCGATACGGCCGGCGCCGTCAAGCAGCCGGACATTGCCGTCCGCGAGCTGCCTTGGGGTGTGGTGATCCGCTGATCCCGCTGCTCCATCGGCACACACCTGTTCCAAAGATGAACAGTTGACACACGGCCGCGACAGGCCGTAGCACCCTCGCCGCACGGTATTCCCCTGTATGAGCGGTGCTGGCACGGTGCTTGCGAAAAGGAGAGGGCGCAGTACCCACCGCCGCTACGCTTTACAGCGGCCTCATAACCACAGCAGAAAGAGGACGACATGAATCTCGCAGACATCAGCAAACTGGGCGTTGCCAATCCATTCAAACAACGCTATGACAACTACATCGGCGGCAAGTTCGTCGCGCCGGTCAAGGGCGAATACTTCGGCAACGTCACGCCGATCACCGGCCAGGTATTCTGCGAAGTGGCGCGTTCCACCGCCGAGGATGTCGAGCTGGCGCTGGACGCCGCCCACGCCGCCAAGGACGCCTGGGGCAAGACCTCGCAGACCGAGCGCGCCAACATCCTCAACAAGATCGCCGACCGCATGGAAGCCAACCTGGCGTTGATCGCCACCGCCGAAACCATCGACAACGGCAAGCCTATCCGCGAAACCACCGCCGCCGATATTCCGCTGGCGATCGACCATTTCCGCTACTTCGCCGGCTGCATCCGGGCCCAGGAAGGCTCGGTGGCACAGATCGACGCCGAAACCTATGCCTACCATTTCCATGAGCCGCTCGGCGTGGTGGGCCAGATCATTCCGTGGAACTTCCCCATCCTGATGGCGGTGTGGAAGCTGGCGCCCGCGCTGGCTGCCGGTAACTGCGTGGTGCTCAAGCCCGCCGAACAGACTCCCGCCTCGATCATGGTGCTGCTGGAAGTGATCGGCGACCTGCTGCCGCCGGGCGTGCTGAATGTGGTGAATGGTTACGGCCTGGAGGCCGGCAAGCCGCTGGCGTCGAACAAGCGCATCGCCAAGATCGCCTTCACCGGCGAGACGGGAACCGGGCGCCTGATCATGCAGTACGCCGCACAGAACCTGATTCCCGTCACGCTGGAACTGGGCGGCAAATCGCCGAACATCTTCTTCGAGGATGTCATGGACGCCGACGACGCCTTCTTCGACAAATGCCTCGAAGGCTTCGCCATGTTCGCGCTGAACCAGGGCGAGGTGTGCACCTGCCCCTCGCGCGTGTTGATCCAGGAATCGATCTACGAAAAATTCATCGAGCGCGCGCTGGCCCGCGTGGCGGCGATCAAGCAGGGCAATCCGCTGGACGCCAGCACCATGCTGGGCGCGCAGGCCTCGCAGGAGCAGCTGGAAAAGATCCTGTCGTACATCGACATCGGCAAGCAGGAGGGCGCACAGCTGCTGGCGGGGGGTGGGCGCAACGTCCAGGGCGGCGACATGAAGGATGGCTACTACGTGCGTCCGACCGTGTTCAAGGGCGACAACTCGATGCGCATCTTCCAGGAGGAGATTTTCGGACCGGTGGTGTCGGTGACCACCTTCAAGGACGAAGCGGATGCGCTGCGCATCGCCAACGACACCTTGTACGGCCTGGGCGCCGGCCTGTGGACGCGCGACGGCTCGCGTGCCTTCCGTGTCGGTCGCGCCATTCAGGCCGGCCGCGTCTGGACCAATTGCTACCACCTGTATCCGGCCCACGCCGCGTTCGGCGGCTACAAGCAGTCGGGCATCGGCCGCGAGAACCACAAGATGATGCTGGACCACTACCAGCAGACCAAGAACCTGCTGGTCAGCTACAGCCCGAACGCGCTGGGCTTCTTCTGATCATGAACCACGTCATCGCCCGCGTCACGGCAACTCCGGCGGCGCTCGACATGATCGCCGCCCTGCGCCGCCGGCATGGACCGTTGATGTTCTTCCAGTCCGGCGGCTGCTGCGACGGCAGCGCGCCGATGTGTTACCCGGCGGGAGAGTTCGACGTCAGCGACACCGACGTCTACCTCGGCAATCTGGACGGGACGCCGTTCTACATGGGGCGCGAGCAGTTCGAGTACTGGGAGCACACCCAGCTGATCATCGACGTCGTCGTGGGGAACGGCGGCATGTTCTCGCTCGATAACGGCACGGGCAGGCGCTTCCTGACCCGTTCGCGCCTGTTCAGCGACGAGGAGCTGGCGCTGTTGCATCCGCCGGCATAGCAGCACACCGAAGCAAAAACCAAAACCATAATAATTGGAGAAGATTGTGCATAAAAAAGTCATCGCATCGCTGGCGGGGATTTCGATCCTGTCGCTGGCACAGGCGGCCGACGTCACCACGGCCATGCTCAAGAACGCAGCCAGCAGCACCGACAGCGTGCTGTCCTTCGGCATAGGCTCGGAAGGCCAGCGCTATTCGCCGCTGACCCAGGTGAACACCAAGACCGTCGGCAAGCTGGTGCCGGCGTGGTCGTTCTCATTCGGCGGCGAGAAGCAGCGCGGCCAGGAGTCGCAACCGCTGATCTACAAGGGCAAGATGTTCGTCACCGCGTCGTATTCGCGCATCTTTGCGGTCGATCTGAAAACCGGCGCCAAGCTGTGGAAGTATGAACATCGTCTGCCGGACGGCATCATGCCGTGCTGCGACGTGGTCAACCGCGGCGCGGCCCTGTACGGCAACCTGGTCATCTTCGGCACGCTCGATGCGCAGCTGGTGGCGCTGGACCAGGATACCGGCAAGATCGTCTGGAAGGAAAAGGTCGACGACTACGCGGCCGGCTATTCGATGACGGCGGCGCCGCTGATCGCCGACGGCGTGCTGCTGACCGGCGTGTCCGGCGGCGAGTTCGGCGTCGTCGGCCGGGTGGAAGCGCGCAACCCGCTGACCGGCGAGTTGCTGTGGACCCGTCCGACCGTCGAAGGCCACATGGGCTACCGCTACGACAAGGACGGCAAGGCCACCGAGAACGGCATCTCCGGTACGCTCAACAAGAGCTGGCCGGGCGATCTGTGGAAGACCGGCGGCGCATCGACCTGGATGGGCGGCACCTACGACGCCAAGACCGGCCTGGCTTACTTCGGCACCGGCAATCCGGCGCCATGGAACAGCCACCTGCGGCCGGGCGACAATCTGTACTCTTCTTCGACCGTCGCGCTGGACGTGAAGACCGGCCAGATCAAATGGGCCTATCAGAACACGCCCAACGATTCGTGGGACTTCGACGGCGCCAACGAATTCGTCACCTTCGACATGGACGGCAAGCGCTATGGCGGCAAGGCCGACCGCAACGGCTTCTTCTACGTGATCGACGCGAACAGCGGCAAGCTGCAGAACGCCTTCCCGTTCGTGAAGAAGATCACCTGGGCATCGGGCATCGATCTCAAGACCGGGCGTCCGAACTTCATCGCCGCCAACCGCCCGAGCGATCCGACCAAGGGCGAAGAGGGCAAGAAGGGCAGCACCGTGTTCGCGGCACCGGCCTTCCTCGGCGCGAAGAATCAGATGCCGATGGCGTACAGCCAGCAGACTGGTTTGTTCTATGTGCCGGCCAACGAGTGGGGCATGGATATCTGGAATGAGCCGATCAGCTACAAAAAGGGCGGTGCTTATCTGGGCGCGGGCTTCACCATCCGGCCGCTGTTCGACGACTACATCGGCGCGTTGCGCGCCGTCGATCCGAAGTCCGGCAAGATCGTCTGGGAGGTCAAGAACAATGCGCCGCTGTGGGGTGGCGTGATGACCACCGCCGGTGGCCTGGTGTTCTACGGTACGCCGGAAGGCTATCTGAAAGCGCTGGACGCCAAGTCGGGCAAGGAGCTGTGGAAGTTCCAGACCGGCTCCGGCGTGGTGGCTCCGCCGGTCACCTGGCAGGATGGCGATACGCAGTACGTCGCAGTCGTTTCCGGCTGGGGCGGCGCGGTGCCTCTGTGGGGGGGCGAAGTGGCGAAGAAGGTCAACTTCCTGGAGCAGGGCGGCTCGGTGTGGGTGTTCAAGCTGTCTTCCAAATAGAACTGTCTCCTGTAACCTTTGGGCGGCTTCGGCCGCCTTTTTTTTCGATCAAATTCTGAACAGTGCAACGCTGCGATTGATCCGATTCAGCACAAGGCCTTTTCCCGCAAGGCGCGCTTCTCCTCTGGCGATACCTGGGCACGCAAATTGCCATAGGAGCAGTACATCGCTCGATGTACACAAACAATAATGGGAGATAAAAATGAAGAAAATATTCATGCTGGGTGCACTGGCCGTGGTGGGTGCGCAAGGCGCGCAAGCGGTCGATTTCAAGGCCGGCGACTGGAACGTATCGCTGGGCGGCATCGTCAACGCCTACTACACGCAGGTCTCTTGCAGTGGGGACGCGGTCGGCGGGCTGGCGCTGGGCGGCAAAGGCCTGGGTTGCGGCGGCGAGAACAACCGTACGACCATCGGCAATGGCCTGCTGCCCAACGGGCTGGTGACATCGGCCTCGTCGAAGCAAGGGGACTACGACGTCAAGGCGCTGATCGGCATCTACAACGCCACCGCCACCGACAGCGCCATCGCGGCCAACAGCGGTGTGGACGTGCGCCAGGCCTACTTCACGTTCGGGAATGCGCAGATGGGCACCATCAAGCTGGGTCGCGACAACGGCATCTTCGGTGCCGGCCCGATCTTCTCCGACATGACCCTGATCGGCGCCGGTGCGCCGGTACAAGCCACGCAGCGCGGCCGCGTCACGCTGGGCCACATCGGCGCCGGCTACAGCTACGTGGGCTACTATGGCCAGATCGCCTACAGCGCACCGAAGTCGGCGTCGGGCATAGGCTTCGATGCAGCACTGGTCAGCCCGGTCGCGGACACACCTATCGTGGCCGCTCCGGTGTACTCGTCAAAAACCAGCCCGCAGTTCCAGGCGCAGATCAGTTACGCGGCCGACGGCTTCAAGGGTTGGCTGGGCGCCAAGTCGCAGAAATTCAGCGCCACCGCGCCGGGCGTGAAGGACTTCACGATGTCGGGCGTGGAAGTGGGTGCGTCATATCAGGCCGGACCGGTCGGCGTGCTGGCCAACTTCCAGGGTGGAAAAGGACTGGGTATCTTGTCCGATGCCGACCAGGGCGATACCAAGTCCAAGGCCTATTTTGTGCAGGCCACCTACAAGCCAGCCGACAAAGTCAAGGTGGGCCTGAGCTACGGCATCAGCCGCAACGACGACAACACCGCCGGCACGGGTGGCTTGAAGTCCAATGCCAACCTGACCTGTGGCCTGTACTACTCGCTGACGAACGCGATCACGCTGGTCGGTGAGATCGGCCAGACCCGTTCCAAAGGCTTCGCCGGTGGCGAAGGCAAGATGAACGGCGGCTCGTTGGGCGGCATCATCTTCTTCTGATGAATGAGACGTTGAACCATAGGCGCGCGGCCCGTTGGCGCGCGCTTGCCGGCATCCTTTGCCTGCTCGCCGGCCTGCTGGCGCTGGTGCTCGGCGCCACGCCGGCGCAGGCCGGCGTGCTGACGCGAGCCGAAATCACTCGACGCTTTCCGGCGCCGATGATGGTGGGCGAGCGCGACGCCGAGCTGCCTGCGTGGCCGCTGTTCCGGCAAAATGCCACGGCCACCGAGCTGGCGGGCTATGTTTTCGAGTCGATCGATCTGGCGCCCATCCCTGGCTTCTCGGGCGTGCCGCTCAATTTGCTGGTGGCCATCGATCCCAAGGGAGGTTTTATCGGGGTCGAGGTGCTGTCGCACCACGAGCCGGTGTTTCTCGATGGCCTGGGCGAGGCGCCGCTGTACCAGTTTGTCAAACAATACAAAGATTTGTCGCTGAAGCAGAATATCAGCATCGAGACCGGCGGTCGGCGTGCCCGTCATCCGGATGCCACGCATGCCTACATCGACGGCGTGTCCAAAGCCACGGCCTCGGTGCGCATCATTAATCAGAGCGTGCTGGCGGCGGCGCTCAAGGTCGCGCGCAAGAAGCTGGGCTTTGGCGGCGGTCGCGATCCGGACCAGATCGCGCACGTGCGTCAGGATGTGTACGAGCCGATGGACCTGGCGCGGATGCTGCACGAAGGACTGGTTCAACGCCGGCGTGTCAGCAATCGCGAGGTCGAGCAGCTGTTTGCCGGCAGCGCCGGCGCCGGCCTCGATAGGGAGGCGTTGGCGCATCCGGAAGATAGCTTTATCGATGTGTACGTGGCCTGCGTATCGGTACCGTCGATAGGGCGCAACCTGCTGACGCCGTCCGGCTGGGGTAAGCTGCAAGGGCGCCTGGAGGAGGGCGACCATGCGCTGATCGTCATGTCGTCCGGTCGCTACAGCGTGACCGGCGACGATTTCGTGCGCGGCAGCGTGCCGGACCGTCTCCTGCTGCGGCAGGACAAGCTGCCCATCGATATGCGCGACCTGGATCTGGACGTGAAGCTGGCCGCGCCGCTGGCGGCCGACAGTGTGACCATCTTCCGTGTGATCAGCCAGGCCGGCCTGGACCCCGGTTCGCCGTTAGAGCTGGCACTGCCCATCACTCGCAACAAGGGCATCGTCTACCCGGAACGCATCACTCGCGAGCTGACGATACGCTATCAACTGCCGGCCGAACTGCTGATCGCGTCCGAGGGCAGCGGCACGTCCTGGACCAGCGTCTGGCGTGGCCGGCGCTGGGAACTGGCCGCGCTGGCGGCTGGCCTGCTGGTACTAGGCGCCGCGCTGGCGATGCAGAAACGCTTGACTGCCCACGCCGCGCGCTTCGACTGGCTCCGCCGCGCTTACCTGATATTCACGGCCTGCTTCATAGGCTACTACGCGCAGGGGCAGCTTTCCATCGTCAACGTCACCGGCGTGATCCAGGCATTGATGGCGCAGCGCAGCCTGGAGTTCCTGCTGTTCGATCCGATGACGGTTGGCCTGTGGGCCTTTGTGGCTGTGTCGTTGCTGCTGTGGGGGCGCGGCACTTTTTGCGGCTGGCTGTGTCCCTTCGGCGCGCTGCAGGAGCTGACGGGCAAGCTGGCACGGTGGATGCGCATACCTCAGTTGCGCATCAGGTCAAGATTGGATGCACGGCTCAAACGCATCAAATATGTGGCGCTGACGGGCATCGTCGCCAGCGCTTTCTTTTCCAGCGAACTCACGGACAAGCTGGTGGAGCTGGAGCCGTTCAAGACCGTCATTACGCTCAACTTCGTGCGAAGCTGGCCTTATGTCGCATATGCGATTGGTCTGCTGCTGGCTGGCTGCTTCGTCTACAAATTCTTTTGCCGTTATCTGTGTCCCTTTGGCGCGTCACTGGCACTGATGGGCAGATTCCGCGTGCTGGATTGGATACCGCGCCATGCCGAATGCGGCGCGCCTTGCCAAACCTGCCGCCACCGCTGCGACTACCAGGCGATTGCGCCATCGGGCAAGGTGGATTATGAAGAGTGCTTCCAGTGCATGGACTGCGTCGTGATTTATGCAAGCGATGAGCAGTGCGCGCTGCGCATACTGGAGCTCAAGCGCCATCGCACCATTCCAATTCAAAACGCCGCAAGGAGCAGTCCATGAAACGACGTACCTTTATCGCCAGCGCCGTCGGATCGATTGCCGGCGTGACCGGTTGCATATGGCCGGGCGGGGAGACACTGCACCACGGCGCGGCGCTGGCCTTCGGCACCACCATTTCGATTTCAGTGGTGCATGCCGACGCCGGGCTCGCGGCACGCGCGATTGAGGATGGCTTGCGCGCGGCCCAGCAGATCGACCGGCTGATGAGCATCTATCGCTCCGACAGCCAGGTGTTCCAGCTCAATCGCGATGGCGCGCTGGCGCATCCCGATCCGCGCTTGCTGGAGGTGCTGGCACAGGCGGCCGCGCTGTCCGGGATGAGCGGCGGCGCCTTCGATGTGACGGTGCAGCCCTTGTGGCGGCTTTATTCGCAGGCGGCGGCACGCGGTGGACTGCCGCGTGATGCGGAACGCCGGCGCGCGCAGGCGCTGGTCGACTGGCGTCAGCTCGAGTTCGACAAGGATATCGTCAGGTTCCGCAAGCCGGGCATGGCGTTGACCTTGAACGGCCTGGCGCAAGGCTATGCCGCCGACCAGGCGTTGGCGGCGGTGCAGGCGCACGGCGTGCGCGATGCGCTGCTCGACACCGGAGAATTCGTCGCGCGCGGGCGGAAGCCGAGGCGCCGGCCGTGGATACTGGGCATACGCGACCCGCGCGACGCCGATGCGCTGGCCGCCACGTTGTATGCACAGGGCTGCAGTGTCGCCACGTCCGGGGACTATGAGTGCACGTTTACGCCGGATTACCGGCACCATCATATCTTCGATCCGTCGCTGGGCGACTCGCCGGACGAACTGGCCAGTGTGACCGTGCTGGCGCCAACCTCCCTGTTGGCGGACGGTTTATCGACCGCTTTCATGGTGATGGGGTGGGAGCGGGCGCACGCCTTGGCGGCGCGGCTGCCAGCGGTGGATCTGATGGTGATCGATAAGCAGGGGCGGGAACGGCGCTCGGCCGGATTCCCTTCCGAAGCCTGAGGCGGCGATGTGCGCTCCGCTACTTCAGATTTGGCACCTTGCGATAGATCGTATTGCGCGAAACGCCGAGCGCGCGCGCGGTCGCCGAGACGTTGCCGCCATGCGCCTCCAGCGACTTGAGGATGACCGACTGTTCCATCTCTTCCAGGTTGGCGCCGCTGGCGACCATGCGCGCGGTGCCGGCACTGTCGCCCGGCCCGCAGTCGCTTGTCTGCGTTTGTTCGATATCGTCGAGGAAGTCGTCGGGCATGTGCCGCAGGCCGATCTCGTGTTCGTCGCCGGCCATCACGATGGCGGTGCGCAGCAGGTTGGTCAGCTGGCGGAAGTTGCCGGGCCAGCGGTGTCGGCGGAACAGGCTCAGGATTTCGTCGGAGACGTGATAACGGCCGTTGTTGGATTCCGTCGCCAGGATTTTCTTGACCACCGGCTCAAGGTCGGTGCGTTCGCGCAGCGGCGGCAGCTTGACCACCAGGCCGTTGAGGCGATAGTAAAGGTCCTCGCGGAACAGCCCCTTGGCGATGCGGTCGCGCAGATTGTGGTTGGTGGCGCAAATCAGTTCGACGTTGACCGGTATGGATTTGTCGCTGCCCAGCGGCGTGACCATGCGTTCCTGCAGCACGCGCAGAAGGCGCGCCTGCAGGCTGAAAGGCATGTCGCCGATTTCGTCGAGGAACAGTGTGCCGCCGTTGGCTTGCAGGATCTTGCCGACGGCTCCTTTCTTGCGTGCGCCGGTGAAGGCGCCGTCCTCGTAGCCGAACAATTCGGATTCGATCAGCGTCTCCGGAATCGAGGCACAGTTCACCGCCACGAAAGGGCTCATCGCGCGCGGCGAGTCGTTGTGGATCGCCTGCGCCAGCAGTTCCTTGCCGGTTCCCGTCTCGCCCATGATCATGATGGGGATGTCGCGTCCCAGCACGCGGGTGACTTTTTCAATCACCAGTTCCAGTTGCTGATCACCGGTGCGCAGGTAGCGCAGGCCGGACAGGCGACGCGCCTGGGCGGCAGCCTGATTGGCGGCGACGGCAGCCAGCACCGGCTGCGCCGTGCGCTCCGTCGACAGCGATTGCTGGAAGACGTTGTTGGTCAGGCGCAGTTGCGCGCGGCCATACACGCGTACGCCGTTGTGCATGCACAGGTTTAGCAGGCCGGGCGCCGCAGTGCGGTAGTGATCGTACAGCGCCGATACCGGCAAGCCGAACAAGGAACTGAACGTGTGCGATTGCAGCGCGGCGAACGGCAATCCAAGCTGGAACAGGCCGTTGCGGTTGGCAGCCAGGAAGCGTCCGCCCGGACTGAAGGAGGCAATGCCCTCCATCAGCGTGCCGATAAACTCCGGCCGCGTGTGGAAGTGCAGCGTGATGGCGTCTTCAAAGGTGGCTGAGAACAGCTGGTTTTCGATCATCAGCGCGGACATGCGTACCAGCGCCATGGTGTGCTTGTGATAGCTGCGCTTGTCGCCGGAGACATCAAGCACGCCGATCACGTTACCCAGGTGGTCGGCGATGGGCGCGGCCGAGCAGGTGAGGAAATGGTTGGCTGCGAGGTAATGCTGGTCCGCGTGGACTATCGCCGGCGTACGTTCGGCGATGGCGGTGCCGATGGCATTGGTGCCGCGGCTCTGCTCAGACCAGGCGACGCCGGGTTGCAGGGCAACGCGGCTGGCCTTTTCCAGGAAATCGTCGTCGCCCAGCGAGTGGACGATCACGCCCTGGGCGTCGGTCAGGATCACCATATTGTGCGTGTTGACGATTTGCTGGTATAGCGTCTCCATCGCCGGAATGGCGTGCGCATGCAGCAGGCGGTTCTGTTCTATCAGTAGCGACAGGTCGTTGCGCGCCAACGGGGCATATTCCGGCGGCGACTCGGGGCGCAATCCATATTCCTGCGATCGCTGATGTGACGTTTCTATAATAATGGGCATGTTGTCGGCCCACGACTCGCTTGCAGGCGGGCTGTTCAGATTTGGAGCAGTCTGGCGTTCCATAATGGTCTCTATGTCTCCGGCGGCCGTTATCGGCTCTGTTTTCCCTGCAAGGGTGTTCCATAATGTAGCACCTGTGCAGAATGTGAGCAAAAGCTTGATGCTATACCGTTGCTGTACGGTTTATAAGCAAACGCGGTGCCAGCGAAAATAAATCTTGGCAGTTCGATCAGGACTTTGCTATAGTTCGCCCCCTCGCAGAGCAGGGCATGTAAATGCCGAGTAAAACGAGAATGTAGAAGGGGTTGACGAAACGATCTAAACGCTTCATACTCTTTCTTCTTCGCTGACGGACACAACGCTTCGCAGCAAACGCAGTACCGAACAAAGTTCTTTAAAAATTAACAGTCGATAAGTGTGGACGTTTGATGGAAGTGCACACGAAACCTTCGGGTTTCGTGAAACTTAAAAAATATCAAATGTTCACAAGAAGTAATG
>NZ_BPWI01000033.1:0-34288 GCF_040369125.1 Duganella hordei | reverse complement strand
GCCGTCATCGCCGGCCTGACCAGCAACCAGACCAAGGCCCTGACCACCGACCAGATCGTCGCCCTGAGCAGCAGCCAGATCAGCGCGCTGTCGAGCTCGCAAGTTGCCGGCTTGAGCACCGCCGCCATCGCCGCGATTGAAACGGCCGACGTCGGCGCGCTCAAAACGGCCGCCATCGCCGCGCTGAGCACCGCGCAGACCGCCGCGCTGACCACCGACCAGATCGTCGCGCTGAGCACCGCGCAGGTGGCATCGATGACCACCGCCAACCTGGCCTCGGGTCTGTCGACCGACCAGATCGTTGCGCTGAGCTCGAATCAGCTGGGCGCGCTGAGCACCGCGCAATTCGGTGCGCTGTCGACCCAGGACATTGCCGCCATCGAAACCGGCGACATCGTGGGCCTGAAAACCGCGATCATCGCCTCGCTGAAGACCGCGCAACTGGCGGCCCTGACCACCGACCAGCTGTCGAACTTGACCACCGCGCAAGTGGCGGCCATCACCACCGCCAACATCGCGGCACTGAGCACCGATCAGGTTGTCGCGCTGTCGTCGAACCAGTTCGGCGCCCTGAGCTCGGCACAACTGAGCGCCTTCAGCACCAACGACATCGCTGCGATTGAAACGGCCGACATCGGCGCGCTGAAATCGGCGGTGATCGCCGGCCTGAGCACCAGCCAGGTCAAGGCGCTGACCACCGACCAGATCGTCGCCCTGAGCAGCAGCCAGATCGGCGGCCTGACCAGCGGCCAGGTGGCCGCCCTGAGCACCGCCGCCATCGCCGCGATTGAAACGGCCGACCTCGGCGCGTTGAAGACCTCGGCCATCGCCGCGCTGAGCACCGCGCAGACCGCCGCGCTGACCACCGACCAGATCGTCGCGCTGAGCACCGCGCAAGTGGCCTCGATGACCACCGCCAACCTGGCTTCGGGTCTGTCGACCGACCAGATCGTGGCGCTGAGCTCGAACCAGCTGGGCGCGCTGAGCACCGCGCAGTTCGGTGCGCTGTCGACCCAGGACATCGCCGCCATCGAGACGGCCGACATCGTGGGCCTGAAAACCGCGATCATCGCCTCGCTGAAAACCGCGCAACTGGCGGCGCTGACCACCGACCAGCTGTCGAACCTGACCACCAGCCAGATCGCCTCGATCACGACCGCCAACATCGCGGCCCTGACCACCGACCAGGTCGTCGCGTTGTCGTCGAACCAGTTCGGCGCCCTGAGCTCGGCACAACTGAGCGCCTTCAGCACCAACGATATCGCCGCGATTGAAACGGCCGACATCGGCGCGCTGAAATCGGCGGTGATCGCCGGCCTGAGCACCAGCCAGGTCAAGGCGCTGACCACCGACCAGATCGTCGCCCTGAGCAGCAGCCAGATCGGCGGCCTGACCAGCGGCCAGGTGGCCGCCCTGGGCACCGACGCCATCGCCGCGATTGAAACGGCCGACCTCGGCGCGTTGAAGACCTCGGCCATCGCCGCGCTGAGCACCGCGCAGACCGCCGCGCTGACCACCGACCAGATCGTTGCGCTGAGCACCGCGCAAGTGGCCTCGATGACCACCGCCAACCTGGCTTCGGGTCTGTCGACCGACCAGATCGTGGCGCTGAGCTCGAACCAGCTGGGCGCGCTGAGCACCGCGCAATTCGGTGCGCTGTCGACCCAGGACATCGCCGCCATCGAGACCGGTGACATCGTGGGCCTGAAAACCTCGATCATCGCCTCGCTGAAGACCGCGCAACTGGCGGCCCTGACCACCGACCAGCTGTCGAACCTGACCACCGCGCAAGTGGCGGCCATCACCACCGCCAACGTCGCGGCCCTGACCACCGACCAGGTTGTCGCGCTGACGTCGAACCAGTTCGGCGCCCTGAGCTCGGCACAACTGAGCGCCTTCAGCACCAACGATATCGCCGCGATTGAAACGGCCGACATCGGCGCGCTGAAATCGTCCGTGATCGCCGGCCTGAGCACCAACCAGGCCAAGGCCCTGACCACCGACCAGATCGTCGCCCTGAGCAGCAGCCAGATCGGCGGCCTGACCAGCGGCCAGGTGGCCGCCCTGAGCACCGGCGCGATCGCCGCGATTGAAACGGCCGACCTCGGCGCGTTGAAGACCTCGGCCATCGCCGCGCTGAGCACCGCGCAGACCGCCGCGCTGACCACCGACCAGATCGTTGCGCTGAGCACCGCGCAAGTGGCCTCGATGACCACCGCCAACCTGGCCTCGGGTCTGTCGACCGACCAGATCGTGGCGCTGAGCTCGAACCAGCTGGGCGCGCTGAGCACCGCGCAATTCGGTGCGCTGTCGACCCAGGACATCGCCGCCATCGAGACCGGTGACATCGTGGGCCTGAAAACCTCGATCATCGCCTCGCTGAAAACCGCGCAACTGGCGGCGCTGACCACCGACCAGCTGTCGAACCTGACCACCGCGCAAGTGGCGGCCATCACCACCGCCAACGTCGCGGCCCTGACCACCGACCAGGTCGTCGCGCTGTCGTCGAACCAGTTCGGCGCCCTGAGCTCGGCGCAGCTGAGCGCCTTCAGCACCAACGATATCGCCGCGATTGAAACGGGCGACATCGGCGCGCTGAAATCGGCGGTCATCGCCGGCCTGAGCACCAACCAGGTCAAGGCGCTGACCACCGACCAGATCGTCGCCCTGAGCAGCAGCCAGATCGGCGGCCTGACCAGCGGCCAGGTGGCCGCCCTGAGCACCGGCGCCATCGCCGCGATTGAAACGGCCGACCTCGGCGCGCTGAAGACCTCGGCCATCGCCGCGCTGAGCACCGCGCAGACCGCCGCGCTGACCACCGACCAGATCGTTGCGCTGAGCACCGCGCAAGTGGCCTCGATGACCACCGCCAACCTGGCTTCGGGTCTGTCGACCGACCAGATCGTGGCGCTGAGCTCGAACCAGCTGGGCGCGCTGAGCACCGCGCAATTCGGTGCGCTGTCGACCCAGGACATCGCCGCCATCGAGACCGGTGACATCGTGGGCCTGAAAACCTCGATCATCGCCTCGCTGAAAACCGCGCAACTGGCGGCCCTGACCACCGACCAGCTGTCGAACCTGACCACCGCGCAAGTGGCGGCCATCAGCACCGCCAACGTCGCGGCCTTGAGCACCGACCAGATTGTGGCCCTGACGTCCAATCAGCTGGGCGCCCTGAGCTCGGCCCAGTTCAGCGCCTTCAGCACCAACGATATCGCCGCGATTGAAACGGCCGACATCGGCGCGCTGAAAACCGCCACCATCGCCGGCCTCAGCACCAGCCAGGCCGCGGCGCTGACCACCGATCAGGTGGTTGCACTGAGCAGCAGCCAGATCGGCGCCTTGACCAGCGCCCAGGCCGCGGGCCTGAGCACCGGCGCCATCGCCGCGATTGAAACGGCCGACATCGGCGCGTTGAAAACCGCAGCCATCAGCGGCTTGCGCAGCGCCCAGCTGGCTGCCTTGTCGACCGACCAGATCGTTGCGCTGAGCACCGCGCAAGTGGCCTCGCTGACCACCGCCAACCTGGCCAGCGGCCTGACCACGGATCAAGTGGTGGCGCTGTCGTCGACGCAGATCGGTACCCTGAGCACGGCGCAAGTGAGTGCGCTGAGCACCGGCGCCGTGGCCGCGATTGAAACGGCCGACATCGGCGCGTTGAAGACCTCGGTGATCGCATCGCTGCGCTCGGCCCAGGTCGCGTCGCTGACGACCGACCAGGTGGGCGCGCTGTCGACCGCCCAGGTCGCCGCGCTGAGCACCGCCAACATCGCCTCGGGTCTGACCACCGACCAGGCTGTTGCGCTGAGCTCGAACCAGGTCGGCGCGCTGAGCACCGGTCAGGTGGCCGCCCTGGCGACTGCCGCGGTGGCGGCGCTGGGTACCTCGGACATGGCTGCGCTGAAGACCAATATCGTGGCGTCGTTGCAGACCGCGCAGATCACCGCGCTGACGACCGATCAGATCGTTGCGTTGTCGAGCCAACAGCTGCAAGCGTTGACGACCGGCCAGATCAAGGCACTGTCGACCAACCAGCTGGTGGCGATCGAGACCCAGGACTTCGTCGGTCTGAAAACCTCGGCCATCGCTTCGCTGAGCACCGCGCAGCTGCGTAGCCTGACGACCGACCAGATCCACGCGATGACCACCTCGCAAGTGTGCTCGATCACCAGCGCCCAGGTGCCTGGCCTGTCGACCGACCAGATCGCGGCACTGCCTTCGCCGCTGGGTACGCCGATCGTGCTGGACCTGAACGGCAACGGCATCAACACCCTGGGCCTGTCGGCTGGCGTGAACTTCGATCTGCTGGCTAACGGCAACAAGGTCAACACCGGCTGGGTGGGCGGCGGCGACGGTCTGCTGGCCTTGGATCGCAACGGCGACGGCGTGATCAACGACGGCAGCGAACTGTTCGGTTCCGGCACCACGCTGGCCAACGGCCAGAAAGCCACCAACGGCTACGCTGCGCTGGGCGAACTGGACACCAATGGCGACGGCACCATCGACGCCAAGGACAGCGCCTTCGGCAACCTGCGTGTCTGGGTCGACGGCAATGCCGACGGCGTCAGCCAGGCCGACGAGCTGAAATCGCTGGCCGACCTGGGCATCACCAAGCTGAACCTGGATTCGAAACAGAACGCGTCGCTCAACAACGGCAACATTGTTGGCATCACGTCGACCTTCGAGACCAGCGACGGCGCCAGCCACGCAGCGGCGGACGTCTGGTTCCAGATGAGCACGACGGCGGCGGCCAGCCTGAGCTCCTCGGTCAGCGGCCTGTCGGCAGCGATGTCGAGCTTCAGCGCGGCAGCGGCGACGGTGACCACCACCGCCAAGCTGGAAGTGCCGAACAGCGTCAACACGGCAGTGGCCGCGATGGCGGATGCGATCAGCAATTACGACAACAAGCTGACCGCGACCTCCAACGCCGCTTCCACCGAGGAAACGCTGCGACTGAAAGCGCTGCAAGGCGGCAACCACAGCGGTTTCCTGGCTGCCAAGTAATCAGCTTCCAGTAAGGAAGTAAGGACGGCAAGACCTGCGGGTCTTGCCGTTTTTTTTAAGCCCCGGAACAACGTGGTAATTCGGGCTGTGTTTCAGCAACACAAAACCCTCCGCCAAGCACTGCACTAGGTTAGAATCCGAAGGCTGGCACGATAGTGCGCCAATGCAAGTTTTAACCTTGATCAGGCTTATGCACGATAAATTCCCCCATACCGCGATACAGTGTCTGACAGCCATCGCGCAGCATCACGGTTTGCAAATCAATCCGGAACGCCTGATCGACGACTACGCGCTGCGCGCGGAAGAGCCGGGCACCGGCGCGCTGCTGCGCATCGCCTCCGATATCGGCCTCAAGGCCAAGGCCGACAAGCTGACCTGGTCGCGCCTGATGGCGCAGGGCGGCGTGTTCCCGCTGATGGCGCGCCTGAACGACGGCAACATGGTGATCGCGGTCGGCGTCAAGCCCGGCGAAAACGGCGCGGAGGACACGGTCGCCGTGCTGAACCCGGCCAACGCCAACGCCGCCGTGGTCATGGTGACGCGCGCCGACTTCGAACGGCGCTGGAGCGGCGACGTGCTGTTCGTCAAACGCCAGCACAAGCTGTCCGACCCCAACCAGCCGTTCGGCCTGCGCTGGTTCATTCCCGAGATCCTCAAGCAGAAGGCGGCGTTCCGCGACATCTTCATCGCCGCCGTCGCCATGCAGCTGCTGGCGCTGGCCTCGCCGATCTTCTTCCAGCTGGTGATCGACAAGGTGCTGACCCACCAGAGCGTGACCACCTTGCAGGTGCTGGCGGTCGGCATCGTCGCCGCGCTGGTGTTCGACGCCACCTTCGGCTTCCTGCGCCAGACGCTGACCCTGGCCGCCTCCAACAAGATCGACATGCGGCTGACGCGCCGCGTGTTCGGCCACCTGCTGTCGCTGCCGATCGACTTCTTCGAGACCACCAGCGCCGGCGTGGTCACGCGCCACATGCAGCAGCTGGAAAAGATCCGCAACTTCCTCACCGGCCGCCTGTTCTTCACCGGCCTGGACCTGATCGCGCTGGTGGTGTTCGTGCCCATCCTGTTCAGCTATTCGTTCAAGCTGGCGATGATCGTGCTGCTGTTCGCAGGCCTGATCGCCTGCGTGGTGATGGCCATGGTGCCGACCTTCCAGCGCCGCCTCAACGCGCTGTACTCGGCCGAGGGCCAGCGCCAGGGCATGCTGGTGGAAACCATCCACGGCATGCGCACCGTCAAGGCGCTGGCGATCGAGCCGTCGCAGCGGCGCATCTGGGACCAGCGCTCGGCCGAGGCGATCACCATGCATTTCCGCGTGGGCCAGATCTCGATCGCCGGCAACGCCGTCACCGACTTCCTCGGCAAGCTGCTGCCGGTCACCCTGATCGTGGTCGGCGCGGCCGACGTGTTCGACAGCACCTTGTCGGTCGGCGCGCTGATCGCCTTCCAGATGCTGTCGGGCCGGGTGACCCAGCCTTTGATTTCCATCGTCGGCCTGGTCAACGAATACCAGGAGACGGCGCTGTCGGTGCGCATGCTGGGCGAGGTGATGAACCGCGCGCCCGAAGGCCGCGCCGGCGCCAACGGCCTGCGCCCCATCCTGCAGGGCGAGATCCGCTTCGACGACGTCACCTTCCGCTATCCGGGCGCGCAGGCGATGGCGCTGGACAAGGCCCGCTTCACCATCGAGCCGGGCACCGTGGTCGGCATCGTCGGCCGCTCCGGTTCCGGCAAGACCACCTTGACCAAGCTGATCCAGGGCCTGTACCCGGTGCAGGAAGGCATCGTCCGTTTCGACGGCATCGACGCGCGCGAGATCGAGCTGTCGCATCTGCGGCGCCAGATCGGCGTCGTGCTGCAGGAGAATTTCCTGTTCCGCGGCACCGTGCGCGAGAACCTGTCCGTCACCAAGCCGGACGCCACGTTTGAAGAGCTGGTCGAGGCCGCGGCCGCCGCCGGCGCCGACGAGTTCATCGAGCGCCTGCCGCTGGGCTACGACACCGTGCTGGAGGAAAACGCCTCCAACCTGTCCGGCGGCCAGAAGCAGCGGCTGTCGATCGCCCGCACCCTGGTGGCCAAGCCGCGCATCCTGATCCTCGACGAGGCGGCTTCGGCGCTGGATCCGGAATCGGAGGCGATCTTCATCAACAACCTGTCGCGCATCGCGGTCGGCCGCACGGTGGTGATGATCTCGCACCGCCTGTCGACGCTGGTCAACGCCGACAAGATCATGGTCATGCAGCAGGGCCGTCTGATGGACGCCGGCCGCCACGAAGAACTGCTTACACGTAGCGAAACTTACCAGCACTTATGGAACCAGCAAACAAGTCACCTCTAAGCTTCAAGCGCCGCCGCAAGGACGAGACCGAAATCGAGTTCCTGCCGGATGCGGACGCCATCGAGCGCGGCCCGCTGCCGAAGTTCGTGCGCCTCACGCTGCACGTGCTGATCGGCGCGTTCGCGTTCTTCATCCTGTGGGCCTGCTTCTCGCCGGTGGAGAAGATCGTCGTCGCCCACGGCCGCCTGGTCAATCCGCTGCCCAACATCGTGGTGCAGCCGCTGGACACCTCCATCATCCAGAGCATCGACGTGCGCGTCGGCCAGGTGGTGAAAAAAGGCCAGGTGCTGGCCACGCTGGACCCGACCTTCACCGCCGCCGACGAGCAGCAGCTGCGCGTGCGGCTGGAAAGCCTGGACACCCAGACCGCCGGCCTGCGCGCCGAGCTGGCCGGCCAGCCGGGCGCCGTCACCAACGGCAAGTCGAGCGCCGACTCGCTGCTGCAGGCGCAGCTGTCGAGCGAGCGCAAGGGTAATTTCGAGGCGCAGAAGACCAAGATGGACCAGAACATCGCGCGCCTGAAGGCGGGCCTGGAAACCAACAAGCACGACCAGCAGATCCTGGCCCAGCGCGTGAAGTCGCTGCGCGAAGTGGAGGCGATGCAGGAGCAGCTGATGGCCGAGCAGTTCGGCGCCAAGATGCACTTGCTGGAGGCGCGCGACCGCCGCCTCGAAGTCGAGCGCGACATGGACTTGCAGCGCAACAAGGCGATCGAGATGGCCAGCGAGCTGGCGTCGGCGCAGGCCGAGCGGGCCGCCTTCGACAAGAGCTGGCGGCAGAAGACCATGGAAGACCTGCTGAGCGCCTCGCGCGACCGCGACGGCATCAACGAGCAGCTGGCCAAGGCCGACAAGCGGCACAAGATGGTGCAGATGGTGGCGCCGGCCGACGGCGTGGTGCTGGAGATCGGCAAGCTGTCGGTCGGCTCCATCGTGCGCGAGGCCGAGCCGCTGTTCACGCTGGTGCCGCTGGGCGCCGAGCTGGAGGCGGAAGTGCAGATCGATTCGCTCGACATCGGCTACATCAAGCCGGGCGCGCAGGTGCACCTGAAGGTCGACGCGTTTTCGTTCCAGCAGCATGGCATGCTCGACGGCAAGGTCCGCACCATCAGCCAGGACGCGTTCAAGCGCGAGCAGACCGACAAGAACGGTGGCGGCCTCGACGCCTACTACCTGAGCCGCATCCCCTACACCGGCAAGCTGAAGAAGATGACGCCGGGCGCGCAGCTGCTGCCGGGCATGACCTTGTCGGCGGAGATCGTGGTCGGCCACCGCACCGTGATGTCCTACCTGCTGTATCCGCTGACGCGGGCGCTGGACGAATCGATACGCGAACCGTAGGCATTGCCGCCGGCGGCTGAGCGGCTAGGAACTGGCGTTGTGGAACAGCGCCAGTCCGGCGGCCAGGTCGGTTTTGGCTTGCCAGCCAGGCAGGGCCTGGTAGCTGTGCCAGGGAACCATCACTTCGCGCTCGCGGTAAGGGCGGCCGCCCCATTCGATCGCCAGCGGCTTGCCGCTGACCTGCGCATACAGCGCGGCGAGGTCGCGCAAGGGCAGGGGATTGCCGCTGGAGACGCCGTATTCTTCGGTCGCGTTCTGCTGGCGGCCGTCGGCCAGCCGTTCATAGGCGGTGACGAAGGCTTCGACGGCATCGTCGATGTACACCAGGTCCATCAGCTGCTCGCCCGGCGACATGCCCAGCGAGCTGCCTTCCAGCGCCACGCGCTTGAGCAAATTCAGCACCTTGGGCCGCGGATCGCCGGCGCCGTAGGTATCGAACAATTTCAGCGTCACCACGCGCAAACCGTGGACTTCGACGTAGTAGCGCAGCAGCGCGCTGAAGGCCTGCTTGGTGGCGGCGTACAGGCATACCGGGTTGTACGCCTCGTCCTCGTAGTGTTCCCACGAGGTGCCGGTGTTGACCAGGCGGCGTACGCCGCAGGCGGCCATCGCTTCGGCCAGCTGGGTCGAGAACAGCAGGTTGGAATGAATCAGGCGCGTGACGTCTTCCGGCTTGTGGGTGGCCAGGAACAGCGAGGCCAGATGGAATACGGCTTCCGGCGCGGCGGCGCGCATGATCTCGATCAGCTGCAGCGTGTCGCCGTCGTGGCGGTGCAGATGCAGCAGGGGACTCTCCGGCGGCAGGCCGGCCGTCGACGAGCCTTCGCGCAGCAGCAGGTGCACCTCCCAGCCATCGGCCAGCAAGCGGCGCGTCAGCGCGGCGCCGACAAAGCCGCTGGCGCCGGTCAGCAGTGCGCGGCGCGCGCTCATGGCTGGCCGCCGTCAAACACGAACGGCGTGTCGAAGTCGGCCAGCGCGCCGAACTGGCGGTCGCGCGCGGACATGATAGGATCCCGGACCGGCCAGTCGATGCCGGCCGAATCCCATGCCAGTCCCGAGTCGTGGGCCGGCGCGTAGGTGGCGGTGACCTTGTACACCATCATCGCCGGTTCCTTCGGCGTGCAGAAGCCGTGCGCCAGGCCGCGCGGCAGGTACAGCATATGGCCGTTGCCGGCGCTCAGCTCCAGCATCAGGTTGTGACCGTAGGTCGGCGAGCCGCGCCGCAAATCCAGCGCCGCGTCCATCACCGAGCCCTGCACGCAATACACCAGCTTGGCGTGATCGTGCGGCGGGGTCTGGAAGTGCAGGCCGCGTACCACGTTGCGATGCGACGCCGAGTAGTATTCCTCGGCGTAGTCGGTGGCCAGGCCGTGCTCGCGGAAGATATCTTCGTGGAAGACCTTGACGAAGCTGCCGCGCTCGTCGCGACGTATGTCCGGGATGATCAGGAAGCAACCGGCGATGTCGGTAGGGACAATTTTCATGGCAGTGTCGATGTCAGTCAGGAACGTGGAATGTTGGCGTCCAGCAGCACCAGCGGGCGCGAGATCACCTTGTCGGGCCCCCACTCGGCGATGCGTTTAGCCAGCAGGAAGGCTTGCAGCCGCTCGCAGCAGAACGCCATGCTGCGCGCCAGGTAGCCGTCGCGTTCGATGTAGTGGTGGCGGTAGTAGCGCGACATCACCAGCTCCAGATCGTGCACGATTTCGACGAACCAGGTTACCGGAATGTAGGCCACCGTCGGTGCGGTGATGAAGGCGTTGCCGCTCAAGAAATTGGCGGCCTCGAGGTCGGTGATCACGCCGCAATCGATGGCGTCGCCGAAGAACATCAGCAGCTCGCGCACCGGGCAGTTTGCCTGCAACTGCTGCATGATGGTGCCGTTGAAGGCCACCGAGATCGGTACGATGGGTGTCTTGCCGTCGCCGTAGAAATGCTCAGGCAGGACCCCGGCCAACATGTCCGGATGGGCGTGGTGGTTAAAACCGCGCAGTGTGCCGATCGGATCGGTCAGCGCGAAACGGCGGTAATGGCAGAAGCCGACAAAGCCTTCGGCCTTGTCGGCGATGAGCATGCGACGGATCTGGAACAGCGCCAGATATTCCCCCAGGTAGCGGTTACGCGTCGCCTGTTCCGGCGTCAACATCTTGCTCATCGCCAGGCCCGATTCCGGCACGTAGTCGCCCGATCCCAGCATGGTCATGAAGTCGGGCATCTTCCAGGCGAACGGCGCGTGGGCGATGCAGTAATAGAGCGGAGTATCTTTCATCACGCGGGCATGGCTTTAATCAGGTAGTGGGAAGGCTGGGCTTCTTCAAGCAGCCGCATGGCCGTCTCGCCGGTCCGCGCCGCGCGCTGGCGCAGCGCTTCAACCACATGCTCCGGTACCGGCGCGGGATTTAGCATGATGCCGTTGACGACGCGAAAGCCGGCATCCTCGAACAGACCCAGTACGCCGGCGAGCGCCAACCGGTGGCGCGCCGGCTCGGCCGTCTGGTTCCAGTGTTCGCTGTTGGCGATGCGGGCAACCACGCAGGCGTCGTACTGGATGACCTTGCGCACCTGCGCCAGCACCTTGCCGGGGTCGCGCAAGTGTTCCAGCGTGCAGTCGAAGACCCAGCCGTCCGCCCATTCCAGATGTTTATAGAAGACCTCACCGGCCTGGTGCAGGTCGGCCTGGTGCACGCGGTCGGCATACTCGCGGGCCTGCTGGGCCAGTGTCGCATCGGCATCCACCGCCAGCCATGAGGAGGCGGGATAGCGGGCGCGGTACTGGCGGGCCAGGCCGCCATCGGTGCCGCCGGCCTGTATCAGCAGGCGCGCGTTTGGCGGCAGCATCGCGAGGTAGGGCGTGATGTAGGCGGCGTTGGAGGATTCCGGTAAACTCATGGCAGTCTTAGAAGTTCACGCCAAAGAAGGTTTCGAGCTTGTCGACGGCGAAGTCCAGCATCTCGCGGGTCAGGCCGGGGAAGACGCCGATCCAGAAGGTGTCGTTCATGACGCGGTCGGTGTTGGTCAGGTCGCCGGAGACGCGGTAGTTGCGCCCGACCATGTAGGGCTGGCGCGTCAGGTTGCCGGCGAACAGCAGGCGGGTGCCGATCTTGTGCTCGTCCAGGTAGGTCAGCAGGTCCACGCGCGAGACGTTGGCCTCAGGCTTGAGCGTCATCGGGAAGCCGAACCACGACGGGTCCGAATGCTCGGTCGCCTCCGGCAGGATCAGGAACTCGGCGCACGACTGCAGGCGCTCCTTCAGGTAGGCGAAGTTGTCCTTGCGGGCCTGGATGAAGCCGGGCGCGCGGTCGATCTGGGCCAGGCCGCAGGCGGCCTGCATGTCGGTGATCTTCAGGTTGTAGCCCAGGTGGCTGTAGGTGTACTTGTGGTCGTAGCCCATCGGCAGCGTGCCCAGGCACTGGCAGAAGCGCTTGCCGCAGGTGTTGTCCTTGCCCGGCGCGCAGTAGCAGTCGCGGCCCCAGTCGCGGAACGACTCGGCGATCATCTTCAGTTCCGGATCGTTGGTGAACACGGCGCCGCCTTCGCCCATCGTGATGTGGTGGGCCGGGTAGAACGACATGGTGCCGATGTCGCCGAAGGTGCCGACCATCTTGCCGTGGTAGGTCGAACCCAGCGCGTCGCAGCAATCCTCGATCAGCCACAGCTTGTGCTTCTTGCAGATGGCGGTGATGACGTCCAGGTTGTACGGATTGCCCAGCGTGTGGGCCAGCATGATGGCCTTGGTCTTGGGCGAGATCGCCGCTTCCAGCTTGGTCACGTCGATGTTGTAGGTGCCCAGCTCGACGTCGACGAACACCGGCACCGCGCCGAACTGGATGATCGGGTTGACGGTGGTGGGGAAGCCGGCGGCCACGCCGATCACCTCGTCGCCCTGCTGGATCGCGCGCGCGCCCAGCTTGGGCGAGGTCAGCGTGTTGAACGCGACCAGGTTGGCCGAGGAACCGGAGTTGACGGTGATGAGGAAGTTCACGCCGATCATCTTGGCCAGCCTGGCCTCGAACTGGTCGTTGAAGCGGCCGGTGGTGAGCCAGGCGTCCAGCGAGGCCTCGACCATCAGTTCCATTTCCGGCGCGCCGACGACCTTGCCGGCCGGCGGGATGACGGTCACGCCGGGCTCGAACGCCTTCGGCACGCTGGCCAGGGCGCCGTATTGGGCCACCAGCTTGATGATCTGTTCGCGGAGTTGTTCCTTGCTTTGTGCTTCACTCATGATTCCAGCCTTGGTTATGTGCGCTTAAAGATGTGCGGTGTTTTGATAGGTGTCGATCTGCGCCAGCGTCAGCGCGCGCATGTCGGCGCCGGCGGCGTGCGCCTGGTGCCATGCGACGATCATGTCGATGGTGTGGCCCAGGTGCCAGCGCGGCTGCCATTGCAGGCGGCTGCGGGCTTTCGAGCAGTCCAGCTTGAGGTAGTGCGCCTCGTGCGGCTGCGGCGCGCTGTCCAGCTCCCAGCTGGCGCCCTTGCCCCAGCTTTCGCACAGGCGCGAGATGATCCATTCCACCGGGCGCGCGTCGATGTCGTGCGGGCCGAAGTTGAAGCCTTCGGCGTACGCGGCGCCGTGGGCGTATAAGTGCTCGGCCAGGGTCAGATAGCCCGACAGCGGTTCGAGCACGTGCTGCCACGGGCGGATCGCGTGCGGGCTGCGGATGCGCACCGGCTTGCCGGCGGCGATGGCGCGCACCATGTCGGGGATCAGGCGGTCCTCGGCCCAGTCGCCGCCGCCGATGACGTTGCCGGCGCGGCCCGATGCCAGCGCGACGCCGTGCTCGGCGTGTTTTTCGGGATTGAAGAACGACGAGCGGTAGCCGGCCGTCACCAGCTCGGCGCAGGCCTTGCTGTTGCTGTAAGGGTCGTAGCCGCCGAAGGCTTCGTTCTCGCGATAGCCCCAGGCCCATTCCTTGTTTTCATAGCACTTGTCGCTGGTGACGTTGACCACGGCCTTGATGCCGGGCGTGTGGCGCACCGCTTCGAAGAAGTTCACCAGCCCCATGACGTTGGTGGCGTAGGTCTCGACCGGATTGGCGTACGAGTAGCGCACCAGCGCCTGCGCCGCCATGTGGATGACGATCTCCGGCCTGGCCTTCATCATCGCCTCGCGCAGCGCGATGCCGTCGCGGATGTCGCCGATGACGGAGCTCATGCCGGCGCCGACGTGGGCGGTATCGAACAGGCTTGGTTTGCTTGGTGCTTCGAGGGCGTAGCCGGTGACGTGGGCGCCCAGTTGCTGCAACCACAGGCTCAGCCAGCTACCCTTGAAACCGGTGTGCCCGGTCAGGAAAACACGCTTGCCGCGCCAGAACGCCGGATTCATGGCCATCGCTTCCACGGCGCCTTGCCGCTGTCCCACAGCTCTTCGAGCAGGACCTTGTCGCGCAGCGTGTCCATCGGCTGCCAGAACCCGTGGTGCAGCCAGGCGTCGAGCTGGTTGCTCTCGGCGAGCTTCTCGAGCGGGCCTTTTTCCCAGATGGTGCTGTCGTCGTCGATCAGGTCGATGACCTTAGGCGAGAGCACGAAGTAGCCGCCGTTGATCCAGTTGCCGTCGCCCTGGGGCTTCTCCTTGAAGCTCATGATGCGCTGGCCGTTCATGTCGATGGCGCCGAAGCGTCCCGGCGGCTGCACGGCGGTCATGGTGGCCAGCTTGCCATGTTCCTTGTGGAAGGCGATCGAAGCGCCGATGTCGATGTCGGCCACGCCGTCGCCGTAGGTGAAGCAGAAGGCTTCGTCGTTCTCGACGTGCTGGCGCACGCGCTTGAGACGGCCGCCGGTCAGCGTGTCGGCGCCGGTGTCGACCAGCGTGACCTTCCATGGTTCGGCGTGGCGCTCGTGCACTTCCATCGAGTTTTGCTGCAGGTCGAAGGTGACGTCCGAGGTGTGCAGGAAGTAGTTGGCGAAGAATTCCTTGATGACGTAGCCGCGGTAGCCGCAGCAGATGACGAAGTCATTGATGCCGAACGCGGAATAGCTCTTCAGGATGTGCCACAGGATAGGCTTGCCGCCGACTTCGACCATCGGCTTCGGTTTGACAGTGGTTTCTTCGCTAAGCCTGGTGCCCAAGCCGCCTGCCAGTATCACTGCTTTCATGCTGTCTCCGGGATAGTAAAAGGATTGCTCGCAGACTGCATTGTCAGGCACTGCAGTTGCATTTTAAACGAAAAGCAGAGCGTATTTGGCCTCTTAGCTAGGCTTTTAGCTCCGCAAGGCAACAGTGGATTAGCGCGGAACGGCTTTGATCACGTAGGCGGCGGCTTGGGCGTCTTCCAGCGCCAGGGCCGGATCGGCGCCGACGCTGGCCGCCAGTTGCTGTAAGGCAGCGGTCAGCAAGGGATTTTCCATGCGTTCATGGATGACAGGGGCCCCCTGGACGATCTGGTAGCCGGCCTTCTGGAACACGTCGAAGATGGTGCCGCGCGTGAACCAGCGCAGGTGCGCGCGGTCGAGAATGCCGTTTTCCTCATAGCGAAAGTCGCCCAGGCATAGCTTGGCCTGCACGCTCCAGTGCTGTAGGTTGGGGATCACCGCCACGATGCAGCTGTCGGCCTTCATGACCTTGCGTATGCGGGCCAGCAGTTTTTCCGGATGGACCAGGCGTTCCAGGGCCTTGTCCAGGATCCAGCAGTCGACGCCTGCCTGGTCGCGGAAGAAGTCGTCGCCCAGATGGTCGACGTCGCGCTGCAGCACCAGGTCGCAGGCGCCCTTGTTTTCGCTTGGCGTCTCGGTGTGCAGCTCGACCGCCGTGTAGTGGCAGGTGGGGGCCGCTTCCTTGACGTCGCGCGCCAGGAAGCCGTCGCCGGCGCCGATCTCCAGCACCCGCGCCGGCGCGGCCGGCATCAGCGATTTGACCAGCTGGCGCACGCCCGCCGCCTGGTGGCTGGCGCGCTGCCAGTCTTCCAGGTGGTAGCCGCCGGTACGCTTGACGGTACCCTGCCAGTCGTGGCGCAGATAGTTGCGCGGGCCCGGTTGAGTGTTAAGAAAGTCTTCCTTCAACCACTGCAAGCCTTGCACCAGCTGATCCTGGCCGGCGCGGTGCAGGGCCAGCATGGGCTCGGTCATCGGGGCGCCGTGCTTGGTCGGCATCGGCCAGGCCCGCAGCACCTCGATATTGACCAGCATGCAGGCCGGATGCAGGTAGCGCACCGCCCCTTGCTCGTAGTCGACGTCGTAGCCGCCCTCATTGACGTGATTGACATAGCCGACGCCGTACATGCCCGGCTCCAGCTCGGCCGCCATGGCTTCCAGGAAGCCCGGATGCAGCACGAAGATATCGGAATCCAGCACCAGTACCGGCCCCTGCAGCTCCAGGTTCTGGAACGCCCAGGCCATGCCGGGACCGTGGTGGATGTTGTAGTCGAAGTGGATGAAGCGGACGTTTTCATGCCGCGCGCAGACCGCTTCGATGGCGCGGTAGTGCTGCTCGCCCGATCCGTCGATGATGGTGACGGGATTGCTGTAATGTGCCCGGAACGAACTGAGTAAATCCTCGATCAATTCCGCGGAATTGTAGGAAACGGAGATGACGGGAATGTTCTTGACGTCCATGGGCTGCATTATCAGGTGGTTCGGGTGGTTGGCCGCGGTCGTAGAGCCGGCGGCTCAACCCTTGGTTAGCAATATAGTGGTGGCCTGCTGCATCAGGGCGCCGATTTTATCGATCGGGTAGTTGGGCTCGACCTGTTCCCACACCGACGACAGGAACCAGACGCAGTTGACCAGCTTGTTGGTCAGCATCTCGCGCAGCTGCGCGCGGTTGCGCATGAACTTGCCTTGCTGGTGGGCATCGCACAGCAGCTGCAGCCATTCGATGTTGGCCTGGATGCGCACTTTTTCGTTGCGCTGGTCCTGGCCGCCGTGCAGGCGGAAGTAGCTCAGCGCTTCCGGCAGGTAGGCGCAGTCGCTGTTGGACAGCACCGCCAGCCAGGTGGCCACGTCGGACAAGGTGGTGTACTGGCGGCCCAGGAACATGCCGAAATGGCCGGGCAGCTGGCTGCGGCGGAACAGCACGGTGGTCGGTTCGCCCATCAGGTTCTGGCCGTTGCTCAGGATCATGTCGCCCAGCGAGCTGCCGCCGACCGCCGTGGCGATCTCGAACATGCGCTCGGTGCCATGGATGGGCGCAAGGTAACGGCCGTTGGCGTCGATCAACTGGCGGAACGAGGTCACCAGACCGATGTTGGGCTGGCCCAGCATGCAGGCCATCATGCGCTCGATCTTTTCCGGATGGAACAGATCGTCGTCCATCAGGTAGTTGACGTATTCCGCGCTGGAGTTGCGGTAGCAATTGAGGAAGTTGTCCAGCGGACCCAGGCCCGGCGAGCGCAGGTAGCGGATGTTGGCGTAGCGCGCCATGTAGGGGGCGAAGCGTTCGCGGGTCAGCTCGTCGGTGCTGTTGTCGCTGATGACGATTTCCAGGTTGCCCCAGGTTTGCGCCAGGATGCTTTGCAGCGCCAGTTCGGCGTAGTCGGGACGGTTGTGCGTCGGCATCAAAATCGATACCTTGGGCAGGCGCGTGTCGACCTGCGGCGGACGGGCGCCGGCGAATTGCGGCGCCTGCAGCCCGGCGTTGCCCTTCAGCGCGATCTGGGCGTAGCGTTCCTCCAGGTCGCGCACGAACTGGGCGCTGTCGAACAGCGCGCAGTTCAGGCGCTGCTCGTGCAGCTGGCGCTTGAGCGCCTCGACCTGCGGACGGTCGTGCGCCAGCGCCACGGCCAGGTCTTCGTATTCCTGCTGGGTGGTGGTGATCAGCTGCGGCATGTCGACCGCCTTCAGCAGGCTGCCGGCCATGCGCGACGAGAAGGTGCGGCCGGCGCAGGTCAGCACCGGCAGGCCGGCCCACAGCGCGTCGCTGGCGGTGGTGCCGCCGTTGAACGGCGCGGTGTCGAGGAACAGGTCGGCCACCTGGTAGCGCGCCAGGTAGTCGGCCGGCACCACGCGGCCGGCGAACACCAGCCGCTCGGCCGCCACGCCGGCCAGTTCGGCCTGGCGCGTCAGGTTGGTGCGCACCTCGGGGCTGTCGGCCACCATCCACAACAAGCTGTTTTCGGTGCGCTTGAGGATGTTCATCCAGCTGTCGAACACCTCCGGGTTGAACTTGAAGTTGTTGTTGAAGGCGCAGAACACGAACGCGTCTTCCGGCAGGTTGTTGGCCGCGCGCGTGGGCCTGGCGCCGATGATGCGCTGGCGGTCGTTGATCTGGAAGGTGCGCGGCATGTGCAGCGGCTTCTCGGTGAAATACGGCTCCAGTTCGGGCGGCAGCACGAAGGGGTCGGCGATCACGTAGTCGATGAAGGGCATGCCGGTCGGGCCCGGCAGGCCCAGCCAGGTGATCTGCACCGGCGCCGGGCGGTAGGCCAGGATGTTCGGGCGCGCGCCCAGGGTCAAGCCGTGCAGGTCGACCAGGATGTCGATTTCGTGCGAGCGGATCAGGCGCGCCGCCTCCTCGTCGCTCATGCCGCCGATGCGGATGTGCTGGTCCATGCCGGCGATGACGCGGGCGCGGATCGGCGAGCCGTCCTCGTTGCTCCAGCAAAAGCCGAACACCTCGACCTTGCTGCGGTCGTGCAGGCCGTACAGCTCGGCCGTCAGGATCGACACCGCGTGCGAGCAGAAGTCCGACGACAGGTAGCCGATGCGCAGGCGCTCGTGGCCGTAGCCCTGCGGGCCGGTCAGCGGCTCGACGCCGGCGTTGACCTTTTCGTCGACATAGCGGCGCGAGGCGGCCAGCTGCTGGGCCGGATCGCCCGAGGCGCTGAGCATGGCCAGCGCCGAGGTGCCGACCATCAGCTCGTCGACCGGGATGCCGCAGACGCTGGTGTTGTAGACCGGCCACTTGCACTGCTTCTGGCGCAGGTGCACCCAGTGCGAGATGACGTTCTTCTGCTTCGGATCGATCAGCAGGCTGCGCGTGAGCGCGTCCTCGGCCGCCGGGAAGTCCTTCTGGATCTCCAGCAGGCGGCCCAGGTTGTTGAGCGCCTGGATCACGTGCGGCTGGTCGGCCGGCAGCTTGGGATTGCTGTATTCGAGCAGCGCGCGCCAGCTGGCCAGCGCCTCGTCCGGGCGGCGCAGCCGCTCGAGCAGGGTGCCCAGGTTCAGGTGGCCTTCGTTGAAGCGGGGATTCTGCGCCAGCGCCATGCGGTAGGCGGCTTCTGCCTCGTTCAGCTCGTTGTTGTCGCTGAGCATGACGGCCAGGTTGAACTGCACCGCGTAGGCCAGCGGCGACGGCGTGTTGGCCAGCCAGGCGCGGTACAGCTGGATGCCCAGCGGCCGTTCGCCGGCCTCCACCAGATTCTGGCCGGTCTGGAACAGTTCGACGATCGGGAGGCTGCCCTTCTGGGCCAGCGCCAGCGCGCTGCGGCCGGCGTCCACTACGGTTTTATTAGTTTGCATGAGCTCGAATCGATGGTGGCGCGGCGAACCAGCGGTAGGCTTTCTCTACGGTCTGTTCCAGTGGGCAGGTTTCGCTGACGCCAAGGCGGCGCACGGTGAAGCTGATGTCCGGGTACAGGTCGTCGTCCTTCTGCAGGCGGTTCGGCGCGGTGTTCAGCACCACGCGCGGCTTGGGCGAGACCTGCTCGCCGATCAGGCGCACCAGTTCGTTGTGCGTGACCGCGGTGGCGCTGCCGAGGTTGTACACCTCGCCGTCGACGCCCTTGGCCAGCGCGGCCAGCGTCCACCAGGCCGCGTCCGCGCCGTACAGGTAGCTGCGGCGCGCGCTGCCGTCGCCGTGGATGCGGATCTCGCCGCCGGTCAGCACGTCGCGCAGGAAGTTGTTGATCGCCCACGGACGGTCCAGCTCCTGGTAGGCGCCGGCCAGGGTGAACGGGCGCACCGTCGATACCGGCAGGCGGTACTGGCTGCGGTAGATCGCCGCCGTCATCTCGGCCGCGCGCTTGGCGTCGGCGTAGACGGTGTGCAGCAGGCCGGCCGGCAGCGGGAAGGCGTCGGTCTCCTTCAGCGGGCCGGGACGCTGCGGCGGGCCGGCCACCAGGCAGGAGCTGACGTTGACGAAGCGGCGCAGGCCGTCCAGCTGCGAGGCCGCCTCCAGCGCGTTGTTGATGCCGGACACGGTGGTCTGGAACACGCGCAGCGGATCGGAGGCGTGCACCCGGTTGTTCGGGATGCCGGCCGCGTGGATCACGTAGTTGGTGTTCTTGGCGAACTCGAACGACGAGCGCACGTCCTGCGAACGCACGCGGATGTCCAGGCGCGCGGCCAGGTGCGGGTATTTCTGCTGCCATTCGCCGATGTTGCGCGCGTACAGGTCGAGCGTGATGCCCAGGTTGTACTGGTCGTTCATCGCGGCCACCAGTTCGGCGATCCAGGTGCCGAGGAAGCCGGTGCCGCCGGTGACGGCGATGTGCTGGCGCGCCAGCGCGGCGCGCACGTCGGGTTGGGTGGCGCAGGCGGCCAGGGCGTCCTGGCGCGTTTCTGCGAAGCGTGGGTCGGCCATGGTTTAACCTTTCAGTGCTGCTGCGTTTTTCTCGGCCAGGTCGCGCGCGACCTCGATGATCAGGCTTTCCTGGCCGGCCACCGCGTTGCGCTTGCCGAGACCGAAGAAGATGTCGCGCGGATCGACCTTGTAGTCCTCGGCCGCGCGCGCCACCGGCTTGGCGAAGCCGGAGAACACGCCGGCCAGGCCGGAGACGATGGACAGCGGCGAGATCGACGGCGCGACCGGGTTGAATTCCTTCTCGGCGATGTCGGCCGCGTCGAGGATCTTGTACAGGTCGATGCCGGTCTCGAAGCCGAGGCGCTCGAACACGGCCACCAGCACTTCGAGCTGGGTGTTGCCGGCGCCGGCGCCGAAGCCGCGGATGGTGCCGTCGATGATGGTGGCGCCCGCGTTGACGGCGGTGACCGAGTTGATGACGGCCATGCCCAGGTTGTTATGGCCGTGGAAGCCGACCGGAATATTCAGGCCGTCCACCAGCGTGCCGATGCGCTCCTTGACGTCTTCCGGGAAGTAGGCGCCGGCCGAGTCCATGATGACGATCGCCTCGGCGCCGTAGGATTCCATCTTCTTGGCTTCCTCCAGCAGCGTGGCCGGCGTCGCCATGTGGCTCATCATCAGCACGCCCCAGGCTTCCTTGCCGGCCTGGCGCACGTAGTGGATGTGGCGGTCGGTGATGTCGGCCTCGGTGCAGTGCGAGGCGACGCGGAACACGTCGACGCCCAGCTCGATGGCGCGCACCAAGTCCTTCTTGATGGTGCAGAAGCCGGGAATCACGTGGATGCTCATGCGCGAATTCTTCAGGTGCTGGCGCGACACCGACAGGATCTCGTCGTCGCTCAGCCGGCATTCGCCGACCAGCATCGACGAGGCGCCCAGGCCGTTACCGTGGCCGACTTCGAGGATGGGCACGCGCGCATCCTCGGCCGCCTTGCAATAGGCGATGAAGGCTTCGCGGCTCAGCTGGTGGCGCACGGCGTGGTTGCCGTCGCGCAGCGTCGGATCGGTGATCAGGATTTTCTTAGCCATGCTTGCGCTCCTCTTTATGCTTGCTGTGCCTTGCTGCGGCGACCATTTCCGCCATCGCGATGGCGGCGCAGTTGATGATGTCCAGGTTGCCTGCGTATTGCGGCAGGTAGTCGCCGGCGCCGACCACCTTGATGGTGGTGACCACGCGGCCGCCTTCGATGGTCGGCGGCACCACCAGGCCGTAGCCGGGCACATAGGTTTTCAGCTGGGCCACCATGGCCTCGACCGAGGCGCGGATCGCCGGCAGGTCCGGGTTGGCGATCTTGGCGTAGATCGTGGTCTGCATGTCGATCGGCGGGTTGGCCGGGTTCAGGATCAGGATCGCCTTGGCGCGGCGGGCGCCGGAGAAGCGCTGCAGCGCTTCCTCGGTGGTCTCGATGTATTCGTCCAGGTTGGCGCGGGTGGCCGGGCCGGCGCTGCGCGAGGCGATGCTGGAGGCCACCTCGACGTACTCGATGTCCTGGTGCACCGCGCCGATGGCGGCGGCGATCGGGATCGACGACTGGCCGCCGCAGGTGATCATGTTGATATTGCGGGTGCCGGTGTCCAGCGTGGCCTGGGCGTTGATGGCCGGGATGCAGAACTCGCCCAGCTTGGCCGGGGTCATGTCGATCACGGTCTTGCCCAGTTTATCGAGCGCCGCCCAGTGGCCGACGTGGGCCTGGGCCGAGGTGGCGTCGAACACCAGGTCGCAGATGGACGGATCGGCGATGATAGCCTCGATGCCGCGGTCCGAAATGGGCACCCCGAGCTGGCTGGCGCGCTTCATGCCGGCCGAATTGAAATTGCGGCCGGCGAACAGCGTGCAGACCAAATGCTTGGAGCGCATCACCTTGACCATCAGGTCCGTGCCGATATTGCCGGAGCCGATGATGGCGATCTTGAGTTTGTCGGTGCTAGTCATCTTGTTTCACCTAATGGTGTTGTCCCTGCCGAGTATTATGGCCGATTCCCCGGCGATGCCATCGATGGAGGAATAGGCCGGATGGTAGCCCAATTCAGCGGCTTGCCGGTTGAGCGAATAGTAGTGGGGTTTGGAGCCGGTGGCGTTGACCACGGCTAGGTTTTCGACAATTTCGTAGCGCAGGCCGAAGCGGCGCGCCATCTCCGCCAGCAGCGCCCCTTTCTCCACCGGCGCCGCGCTGTAGCAGTCGATGGCGCGGTTGGCGGCCGGCGCGCGCAGCACGCACTCGACCAGCTGGTGGAAGTCGTGCGGATGCAGGTAGTCGCGCACCATGCTGCCGGCGCTGGTGCGCAACACCGTGCCGTCGCGCGCGGCGCGCAGCAGATCGGTGATGAAGAAGCGCGCCTCCAGGTCCTGCGTGCGGCTGAAGTAGTTGAACACCCGCAGATCGGTGATGGACAGCTCGGGCAGCGCGCGGTGCTTGCATTCGGCGTGCAGCTTGGCCACCGCGTAGTATTCCTGCGGCTTGAGCGCGTTGATGTTGACCACGGCGGGGGTGTCCGGGCCGGCCGGCTGTTCGAAGCCGCCACCGTAGGCCGCGCCGCTGGACAGGAAGATGTAGCGCCGCTCGGGATGGCGCTGCAGCTCGCGCAAGGCCAGGTCGTCGAATTCCTGCGTCACGCCGAAGATGGCGCCGCCCATCTGCGCGGCGCGCTGCGGATCGCCGACGCCGACGAAGTTGAGCACCGCGTCATGCGGCGCCTGGCCGTAGTCGGCGTAGACGGCCACCGGAAAGTCCAGCTGGTGCGCGTCCAGCCAGCGCTGTGCCGCCGCCGTGTCGCGCACGTACAGCAGCACTCCGGTGTTGCCCTCGCGCGCGAAGGACAGGATCAGATCTTTGGCGATCTGGCTGCTCGCACCGAGGATGGCGACGCGGTTCATCTTAGAGGGATTTCGATTTTTCGTGCATGCCGCCGATCATGGCCTTGTCCAGCGTGTCGCGCGGGATCAGCGGCGACAGGTCTTCCAGCGGCGGCGACACCAGCGAACCGTCGGCGCGCGCCACCACGCCCAGTTTCGGCGAGAACAGCTGCGTCGGACTCATGAACACTTCGCAGATCACCGGGCCGGTCGCGGCCTGCACGGCCTCCAGCGTGGCGTCGCACTCGTCCCAGCTGCGGATCTGGAAGGACGGGATGTCGAACGCGGTGGCCAGCTTGGAGAAGTCCGGGCAGGACACGCCGGAGGCGCGGTCGGTGCCGACGTAACCGCCCTTGAACAGGGACTTCTGCGTGTGCTTGATCATCAGGTAGCCGTCGTTGTTGAAGATGAACAGCTTGATCGGCAGCTTGTGGTGCACCATGGTCTGCAGCTCTTGCAGGTTCATCATCATGCCGCCGTCGCAGTTCAGGCACATCACCTCGCCGCGGTCGTTGGCGAACGAGACGCCCAGCGCGGCCGGCAGGCCGTAGCCCATCTCGCCCAGGCCGGTGGAGGTCATGAAGCGCTGGCCTTCCTTGAAGCGCAGCACCTGGTGGCCGCTCAGCAGGGCCGTGCCCATGTCGGTGACGACCACCTGGTCCGGTTTGAAGAAATCGTTCAGGCGCTGCATGAAGCGGTAGGAGTTCATGAAGCCGTCCTTGTCCGCGTGCTCCGCACCGACCCAAGGGAACTGCTCCTCATAGGCGCGGCAGGTCTCCAGCCAGGCGGCCTTGGACGGCACCGGCGCGGTGAGGGCCTCAAGACGCGAGATCAGCGCCTCGATGAAGACGCGGGCGTCGCACAGGATGTTTTCCTGCGTGCGCTTGGCGTGCTTGACCACTTCGTCGGCGTCGATGTCGACCACGTCGATGCGCGCCAGGCGCGCCAGTTCGTTCAGGTCGTAGCCGATCTGCGGGATCGCCAGGCGGGTGCCGATGGCCAGCACGTAGTCGCTGTTCTGCAAGATGAAGTTGGCGGCGCGCTGGCCGTAGACGCCGGCGCGGCCGAACACCAGCGGGTGCGACGAATCGATCATGTCGATGCCGGCCCACGACACCAGCGCCGGCGCGCCCAGTTTTTCCAGCAGCGGCGCGATGCGCGTTTCGCCGCCGGCCAGGCGGATGCCGTTACCCAGCCACAGCACGGGACGCTCGGCTTTCAGCAGGGCGGCCAGCACGGAATCGACCTGCGCCGAGACGGTGTCGCTCAGATAGTCGGCGGCGGCAGGCGCTTCGAACTGGGCGATGGTGTCGCGTTCGATGCGCTGCGACTGGATGTCCAGCGGGATCTCGATCCACGTCGGACCCGGGCGGCCGTCCAGCGCGATGTGCACGGCCTTCTGCAGTTCGAGCCGGGTCTGCGTCGGCTGCATCACGCGCATCTGGTATTTGCTGACGCGTTCGACCATCTGGCAGGAATCGTAGCCCTGCACGCCCCACATGCGCAGCGGGTTTTCCGGGAAGGTGAACTTGCTGTTTTCGTTGCCGGCGATGACGATGCAGGGAATCGAGTCGGCCCAGGCGGAGACCACGCCGGTGACGCCGTTGGTCGAACCGGCGCCGGTGGTCAGCAGCGCGGCGGACAGTTTGCCGCAAGTGCGATAGTAGGTCTGCACCGCCATGCAGGCGGCCTGCTCGTGGTGCACGCAGACGATCTCGGTGTAGCCGCGGCGGGTGATGGCTTCGAACAAATGGACGTTGCCGGCACCGATGATGCCGAAGGCGTGCTGGATGCCCAGGCTTTCCAGGGTCTCCGCGACCAGGTCGGCGACTTTTACTTTAGTGTCTTGCGCTTGCATCAGAAGTTCACGCCAAAGAAGGTTTCGAGCTTGTCGACGGCGAAGTCCAGCATCTCGCGGGTCAGGCCGGGGAAGACGCCGATCCAGAAGGTGTCGTTCATGACGCGGTCGGTGTTGGTCAGGTCGCCGGAGACGCGGTAGTTGCGCCCGACCATGTAGGGCTGGCGCGTCAGGTTGCCGGCGAACAGCAGGCGGGTGCCGATCTTGTGCTCGTCCAGGTAGGTCAGCAGGTCCACGCGCGAGACGTTGGCCTCAGGCTTGAGCGTCATCGGGAAGCCGAACCACGACGGGTCCGAATGCTCGGTCGCCTCCGGCAGGATCAGGAACTCGGCGCACGACTGCAGGCGCTCCTTCAGGTAGGCGAAGTTGTCCTTGCGGGCCTGGATGAAGCCGGGCGCGCGGTCGATCTGGGCCAGGCCGCAGGCGGCCTGCATGTCGGTGATCTTCAGGTTGTAGCCCAGGTGGCTGTAGGTGTACTTGTGGTCGTAGCCCATCGGCAGCGTGCCCAGGCACTGGCAGAAGCGCTTGCCGCAGGTGTTGTCCTTGCCCGGCGCGCAGTAGCAGTCGCGGCCCCAGTCGCGGAACGACTCGGCGATCATCTTCAGTTCCGGATCGTTGGTGAACACGGCGCCGCCTTCGCCCATCGTGATGTGGTGGGCCGGGTAGAACGACATGGTGCCGATGTCGCCGAAGGTGCCGACCATCTTGCCGTGGTAGGTCGAACCCAGCGCGTCGCAGCAATCCTCGATCAGCCACAGCTTGTGCTTCTTGCAGATGGCGGTGATGACGTCCAGGTTGTACGGATTGCCCAGCGTGTGGGCCAGCATGATGGCCTTGGTCTTGGGCGAGATCGCCGCTTCCAGCTTGGTCACGTCGATGTTGTAGGTGCCCAGCTCGACGTCGACGAACACCGGCACCGCGCCGAACTGGATGATCGGGTTGACGGTGGTGGGGAAGCCGGCGGCCACGCCGATCACCTCGTCGCCCTGCTGGATCGCGCGCGCGCCCAGCTTGGGCGAGGTCAGCGTGTTGAACGCGACCAGGTTGGCCGAGGAACCGGAGTTGACGGTGATGAGGAAGTTCACGCCGATCATCTTGGCCAGCCTGGCCTCGAACTGGTCGTTGAAGCGGCCGGTGGTGAGCCAGGCGTCCAGCGAGGCCTCGACCATCAGTTCCATTTCCGGCGCGCCGACGACCTTGCCGGCCGGCGGGATGACGGTCACGCCGGGCTCGAACGCCTTCGGCACGCTGGCCAGGGCGCCGTATTGGGCCACCAGCTTGATGATCTGTTCGCGGAGTTGTTCCTTGCTTTGTGCTTCACTCATGATTCCAGCCTTGGTTATGTGCGCTTAAAGATGTGCGGTGTTTTGATAGGTGTCGATCTGCGCCAGCGTCAGCGCGCGCATGTCGGCGCCGGCGGCGTGCGCCTGGTGCCATGCGACGATCATGTCGATGGTGTGGCCCAGGTGCCAGCGCGGCTGCCATTGCAGGCGGCTGCGGGCTTTCGAGCAGTCCAGCTTGAGGTAGTGCGCCTCGTGCGGCTGCGGCGCGCTGTCCAGCTCCCAGCTGGCGCCCTTGCCCCAGCTTTCGCACAGGCGCGAGATGATCCATTCCACCGGGCGCGCGTCGATGTCGTGCGGGCCGAAGTTGAAGCCTTCGGCGTACGCGGCGCCGTGGGCGTATAAGTGCTCGGCCAGGGTCAGATAGCCCGACAGCGGTTCGAGCACGTGCTGCCACGGGCGGATCGCGTGCGGGCTGCGGATGCGCACCGGCTTGCCGGCGGCGATGGCGCGCACCATGTCGGGGATCAGGCGGTCCTCGGCCCAGTCGCCGCCGCCGATGACGTTGCCGGCGCGGCCCGATGCCAGCGCGACGCCGTGCTCGGCGTGTTTTTCGGGATTGAAGAACGACGAGCGGTAGCCGGCCGTCACCAGCTCGGCGCAGGCCTTGCTGTTGCTGTAAGGGTCGTAGCCGCCGAAGGCTTCGTTCTCGCGATAGCCCCAGGCCCATTCCTTGTTTTCATAGCACTTGTCGCTGGTGACGTTGACCACGGCCTTGATGCCGGGCGTGTGGCGCACCGCTTCGAAGAAGTTCACCAGCCCCATGACGTTGGTGGCGTAGGTCTCGACCGGATTGGCGTACGAGTAGCGCACCAGCGCCTGCGCCGCCATGTGGATGACGATCTCCGGCCTGGCCTTCATCATCGCCTCGCGCAGCGCGATGCCGTCGCGGATGTCGCCGATGACGGAGCTCATGCCGGCGCCGACGTGGGCGGTATCGAACAGGCTTGGTTTGCTTGGTGCTTCGAGGGCGTAGCCGGTGACGTGGGCGCCCAGTTGCTGCAACCACAGGCTCAGCCAGCTACCCTTGAAACCGGTGTGCCCGGTCAGGAAAACACGCTTGCCGCGCCAGAACGCCGGATTCATGGCCATCGCTTCCACGGCGCCTTGCCGCTGTCCCACAGCTCTTCGAGCAGGACCTTGTCGCGCAGCGTGTCCATCGGCTGCCAGAACCCGTGGTGCAGCCAGGCGTCGAGCTGGTTGCTCTCGGCGAGCTTCTCGAGCGGGCCTTTTTCCCAGATGGTGCTGTCGTCGTCGATCAGGTCGATGACCTTAGGCGAGAGCACGAAGTAGCCGCCGTTGATCCAGTTGCCGTCGCCCTGGGGCTTCTCCTTGAAGCTCATGATGCGCTGGCCGTTCATGTCGATGGCGCCGAAGCGTCCCGGCGGCTGCACGGCGGTCATGGTGGCCAGCTTGCCATGTTCCTTGTGGAAGGCGATCGAAGCGCCGATGTCGATGTCGGCCACGCCGTCGCCGTAGGTGAAGCAGAAGGCTTCGTCGTTCTCGACGTGCTGGCGCACGCGCTTGAGACGGCCGCCGGTCAGCGTGTCGGCGCCGGTGTCGACCAGCGTGACCTTCCATGGTTCGGCGTGGCGCTCGTGCACTTCCATCGAGTTTTGCTGCAGGTCGAAGGTGACGTCCGAGGTGTGCAGGAAGTAGTTGGCGAAGAATTCCTTGATGACGTAGCCGCGGTAGCCGCAGCAGATGACGAAGTCATTGATGCCGAACGCGGAATAGCTCTTCAGGATGTGCCACAGGATAGGCTTGCCGCCGACTTCGACCATCGGCTTCGGTTTGACAGTGGTTTCTTCGCTAAGCCTGGTGCCCAAGCCGCCTGCCAATATGACTGCTTTCATACTATCCCCGAATAGTTGTGCTGATTATGTGTGTGGTCCGTACAGGACATATTGTCAGCCACATCCGTCGTATTTTAAACGAAAAGCAGGGCCTGTTTGGGGCGTCTTCAGGAAGGATGGGAAATTTCCACAAAAAAGGAGACTCAGTGGGAAAGTAGCAACTGGTAGCCCTGCCGTAGCACATCGTGCAAGTCGGCCAGATCGAGGCTGGCGCTGGCCGACAGCTGTATGGACAGCGCGGCGTGGCGGCCGGTGAGCAGCGCATTGAGGGCGGCGAGGCGGGCGGCCAGTACCTGTCTGAAAGCGGCGGGGTCGGACAGGAAGGCATGCTGCGCATGGGCTGCGTATAAAAGATGCAAGCCGTCGAGCGCGCAGAGCAGGGCATCGGCGTCGGCCTGCGCGGCGGGTGATGTGCGGGAAGGGCGGTGGCTGGACAGCGGATCGGCCAGGTAGACGCCATCGCGGCCGGCCAGCGCGGACAAGGCCATGGCGATGCCGGACAGATATTGATATTGCCGTCCGTGATAGTGGCCGAAGCCGGCGCCGATAATGCTGCGGCGCAGCAGCAGCGCGCCGGCGTCGCACAGCGTGGCGGTGGCGTTGTGATCGGACGACAACAGCAGGCTGCCCAGCGAGGCGCCGTCGACCACCGTGTCGGTGCCGAATACCGGCGCGCCCGGCAGCGCGGCGCCGTCGTCGTCCTGCGGCTGGCGCCAGCTGCCGACCAGGCCGACGTTCGGATAGGTTTGATAAAAGTGCATCATACGCGCCAGTTTTTCAGGCAACAGGACGTCGCCCTGCGGCGCGACGGCGATGTATTCGCCCAGCGACAGCGCCAGACAGTGATCCAGGCTGGCCGCCGGCGACAGGCCAGGTGCGCGGTTGTAGCGCAGCTGCGGATGGCGCGCCAGCAGCGGAGCGATCCGCGTGCGCAACGCGTCGCTGCCGCTGCTGTCGCTGACGATGATCTCGGTGTGGCCCCAGGTTTGCGCCAGCGCGCTGCGCAGCGTGCGTTCGAAGGCATCGGCATCCGTGTCGGCCGCCGCGATCAGGATGCTGACCAGGGGCAGGCTGGTGTCGGCGCGTTTGGCGTTGCGGCGGTTCAGCGTGCCGCGCGCCACGCGCCGGTAGAGCTGCTCCAGGTTGCGCGCCAGGCGCGGGGTGTCGAAAAGTGCGCTGGTGTCGCGGTTGTCGTTCAGCTGCCGGCGCAGCGCGGCCAGTTGGTCCGGCGCCTGCGCCAGCCGTACGGCCATGTCCTCGTAGTCGCTCAGGTTCCGGGTGACCAGTTCCGGCAGGCCGGCGGCGTGCAGCAGGCTGCCGCCGATGCGCCCTGCGTAGCTGCGGCCGGAGCAGGTCAGCAGCGGCAGGCCGGCCCACAGCGCGTCGCCGGCGGCGGTGCCGGCGTTGAGGGGCAGCGTGTCGAGGAACAGGTCGGCCGCCTGGCAGCGGGCCAGGTTGTGTTCCGGCGCGTGGCTGGCGAAATACAGCCGGTCGCTGGCGACGCCGTGGCGCAGCGCGGCCACGCGCAGGTTGTCGCGTACCTGTTCGCTGCCGGACGTCAGCCACAGCACGCTGTCCGGCACGCGCTGCAGGATGCGCATCCAGGCACCGAACATCGGCGGCGCCAGTTTGCGGCTGTCGCCGAAGCTGCAGAAGACGAAGGCGTCTTGCGGCAGCCCGTATGCGGCGCGCCCCAGGCGCGGACCCGTCGCGCGCTGGCGGTCGTTGATCCGGCAGCTGTCCGGCAAGTACAGCGGCTGCTCGGTGTAGTACGGCGCCAGTTCCGGCGGGAGAACCCAGGCATCGGCCAGCACGTAGTCGATGCTGTCGAGCGCCGTGGTGGCGGGATAGCCCAGCCACGCGATCTGCACCGGCGCCGGGCGATGCGACAGGATGCCGGGCCGGCCGCCGACAGCCAGGCCTTGCAGGTCGATGAGGATGTCGATTTCATGCGCCCGTATCAGCTGCGCCGCCTGCAGATCGGTGATGCCGGCGATGCGCACGTGATGGTCCAGGCCCTGCACCAGGCGCAGGCGCGCGGGCGAGTTGTCTTCCTCGTTCCAGCAGAAACCGTAGACGTCGACCAGCTTGCGGTCGTGCAGCGCGTACAGTTCGGCGGTCTGCGGACAGGCGTCCGGCGACAGGTAGCCGATGCGCAGCTTGCGGTGCGTGTAGCCGGCTTGGTCGGACAGCGGCGCCGCGCCGCGGGGCACATGGGCGGCGACATGGCGGCGGGCCGCCGCCAGCTGTACCGCCGGATCGTCGCTGGCGCCGAGCGTGGTGGGGGCCGAGGCGGCCGTCAGCAGCTGGTCTTCGTCCAGCCCCGGCAGCGCGGCCAGCACCGGCCATGCGCATTGCTGCTGGCGCAGCCGTACCCAGTGGGCTGCGACCAGCGGCTGGCGCGGATCGAGCTGCAGGCTGCGGGTCAGCGCGTCTTCCGCTTCCGGATAGCGCTGCTCGCCGTCGGCCACGCGGGCGATATTGTTGAACAGCTGGATCTGCAGCTGCTGCGCGTTGGCGGCCGCCGGATCGAGCAGGTCCAGCGCCTCGTGCCAGGTGTCGAGCGCCTCGTCGGGACTGCGGCGGCGCTCCATCAGCGCGCCGAGGCCGAGATAGGCTTCGGTGAAATGCGGTTGGATCTCCAGCGCGCGGCGGTACGAACGTTCGGCGGCGCGCTCGTGGCCGCCTTGCATCTGCAGCACCGCCAGGTTGTACCAGGCCGCGTGCAGCAGCGGCGTGTCGCAGTGCTTGATCCACAGCTGGTACAGCGCGATGGCCCGTTCCTGCTTACCCTGCCCGGCCAGCAGTCCGGCGATGCCGATCAGCTCCGTAATCGGCAGTACGCCCAGTCCGGCCTGCGCGAACGCCAGCGTCGCCGCCTCCGCGATATTGCCAGCGGCGATGGCGGCGTTCAGCTGGGCGGACATGCGGGCCTCGATATCCGTATCAGGCGGCGACTGCCACCAGGATGTATTGCGGGGCCAGCGCGTCCTCGACCGCGATCTCCGGATCGACACCGCTGGCCTGGGCCATCAGGCGTATCGCCGGCAGGTATTTGTCGCGCGCCGGTTCTTCCGGTATGCGCGAGCTGCCGCCGGCGATCTTGAAGCCCGACTGCAGGAACAGGTCGAGCATGGCGCCGCGCGTGAAGATGCGCTTGTGGCCTTTGTTCATCGCCGCGCCCTGGCCGTAGCGCAGGTCGCCGGCGTTGAGGCGGGCCTGGATGCTCCAGTGCTGGAAATTTTGGATGGCCGCGACCACACGTCCGCCCGGCGCCATGTTGGAGCGGATTTTGGTCAGCAAGGCCCACGGGTCGTTCATGTGTTCGAGCACCTCGCCGAGTATCCAGCAATCGGCCCCGCTCACGTGCGACCAGAACTCCGGGCTGGCGCTTTCGATATCCTGGTCGAACACGAAATCGCAATGCGGGCGGGCGGCGTTGGCCGGCGCAGGATCGCGCTCGATGCCGGTGTAGTTGCAGATCGGGTTGCGCTGCCGGTAGGCCTTGGCGAAGGCGCCGTCGTGGCAGCCGACGTCGACCAGCTTGCGGGCGTCGGCCGGCACCATGGACAGCAGGTCCTGGTTGATCTGCGCCGAGGCGGTGGGCAGGTCGTAGTGGTAGCCGCCGGTGCGGATCACGGTGCCCTGCCAGTCGTGCTTGAGGAAGACGCGCCTGGACTCACGGCTGAAATCCTGGTCGACCCAGTCGACGGCCTCGATCAGGTGATGGGCGCCGGCGCGGTGAATGGCCAGCATGGTCTGGATCATCGGCGCGCCGTGCTTGATCGGCAGCGGCCACAAACGCGCCACGTCGAGATTGACCAGCATGCAGGCCGGGTGCAGATAGCGTATCGGGTTCGCGACGGGGTTCTCATAACCGCCTTCGCTGACGATGCGCAGGTGGCCGGCGCCGTACATGCCCGGCTTCAAATGGCTTTGCAGCGACTCGATGAAGCCGGGGTTGACCACTTCCACGTCCGAATCGAGGAACAGCACTTCGCCCTTCAATCCGAGGTTGTTGATGGCCCAGGTCATGCCGGGGCCATGGTGGATGTTGTAGCCGAACGCGATGAACTCGACGTTGTCGTAGCCGGCCGCCATGGCACGGATTTTTTCCGCGATGTCCGGATTGGAGCCGTCAATGATATACACGCGGTTAGGATAGAACTTGCGCAGCGACGACAGCAGCGCCTCGACCAGGTCTGGCGCGTTGTAGGAGACGGTGACGATGGGGATCTGCGAGGCCGGCAGGCGCGGGACATCTGGCTTCAGCACCGGAGCGGGTTGCGGCGCCAGGCGCGGCGCGGCCGGCTTGGCGATCTGCTGCAGCACCGCTTCCATGTTGCGCACGAAGCGCGGGCTGTCGAACAGCGCGCAGGTCAGGCGGTTGTCGATCAGCTGGCGCTTCATGGCGGCGATGCGCTGCGGATCGTGGGCCAGCGCGACGGCCTTCTCTTCATAGTCGGCGAAGTTGAAGGTGATCAGCTCCGGCAGGTCGACCGCCTTCAGCAGGCTGCCCGCCATGCGCGACGAGAAGGTGCGGCCGGCGCAGGTCAGCAGCGGCAGGCCGGCCCACAGCGCGTCGCTGGCGGTGGTGCCGGCGTTGAACGGGAAGGTGTCGAGGAACAGGTCGGCCAGCTGGTAGCGCGCCAGGTATTCGGCCGGCACCGCGCGGCTGTTGAAGATCAGGCGTTCGCGGGCCACGCCCGCCTGCTCGGCGTAGCGGTACAGGTTCTCGCGCACTTCCGGATAGTCGGCCACCAGCCACAGCACGCTGTTGGGCACGCGGCGCAGGATGTTCATCCACACGTCGAACACGTCCGGCGTGAACTTGAAGTTGTTGTTGAACGAGCAGAAGACGAAGGCGTCTTGCGGCAGGTTGACCGAGGCGCGGGTCGGCGTGGGCGCGATCAGGCGCTGGCGGTCGTTGATCTGGAAGGTGTCTGGCAGGTACAGCGGCTTCTCGGTGAAGTCCTTGGTCATCTCCGGCGTGATCAGGAATTCGTCGGCCAGCACGTAGTCGATGCCGGGCAGGCCGGTGCTGCCGGGGAAGCCGAGATAGGTCAGCTGCACCGGCGCCGGGCGGAACGCCAGGATGTTTGGGCGCGCGCCCAGGGTCAGGCCGTGCAGGTCGACCAGGATGTCGATCTCGTGGGCGCGGATGGCGCGGGCGGCCTGCTCGTCGGTCATCTTGTCGATGCGGATGTAGTGGTCCATGGCCTTGACCACGCGGGCGCGGATCGGCGAGCCGTCCTCGCGGCTCCAGCTGAAGGCGTAGACCTCGAACTTGCTGCGGTCGTGCAGCTCATACAGCTCGGCGGTCAGGATCGAGACCGCGTGCGAGCAGAAGTCCGACGACAGGTAGCCGATGCGCAGGCGCTGGTGGCCGTAGCCGTGGGCGCCGGTCAGCGGGGCGACGTTGGCGTTGACCTTTTCGGTGACGAAGCGGCGCGAGGCGGCCAGCTGCTGGGCCGGATCGGCGGACGCGCTGAGCATCGCCAGCGCCGACGTGCCCTCCATCATGGTGGCGACGGAGATGTGTTCGAGGCCGCTGTAGACGGGCCATTCGCACTGCTTCTGGCGCAGGTGGACCCAGTGCGTCATCACGTTGGCCTGCTTGGGATCGACGCGCAGGCTCAGTGCCAGCACGGCTTCCGCCTCCGGATAGCGCTTGCGGATCTCCAGCAGGCGGCCCAGGTTGTTGAGCGTCTGGATGTACAGCGAGGTGTTGGTCTTGATGTCGGGCTGGATCGGATCGGTGAGGATGGCGTTCCACATGGCCAGCGCATCGTCCGGACGCCCGGCGCGTTCGAGCAGCGAGCCGAGGTTCAGGCGGCCCTCGACGAAATCCGGATTGAGCGCGATGGCCTGGCGCAGCAGCGCCTCGGCGGCCGCATCGTCGCCGGCGGTGGACAGCACCACGGCCAGGTTGAAGCAGGCCGCGTACACCATCGGCGACGGCGTGTGGGCGATCCAGGTGCGGTACAGCGCGATGGCGGCCGGCACCTGGCCGCTTTCCTGCAGCACGCCGGCGGCGCCGAACAGGTCGCCGATGGACAGCATCCCCTTGACGGCCATCGCCATGACGGTGCCGAGCGGGCTGGAATCGAAAGAAGCGGGTACGGCGGGAACTTGAACGGTCATAGCATGTATTCTAACCCGGGGCCGGTTCCAACCTGGGGTCAGTTCCGGCAATCTGCCACGCGTGGCAGATTGCCGGAACTGACCCCAGGTTGGAAC
>NZ_BPWI01000032.1:0-35013 GCF_040369125.1 Duganella hordei | reverse complement strand
CGCTGGCATGGCCTTTGAAAGCGGCCTGCCCTCACTTCAGGTCGTTCGGGGTCAGCGGAGCGCGCAGCGCTGCGCGGGTGTCGGGGATTAGCCGTGCGGCCAAGGGGGAGCGCAGCTGCCCCTTGATGAGCAGGTGTTGCGTGAGGAGGACTGGAGGCGGGCCGCAGGCCCGGTCCCGCAGGGACGGAGCGCAGCGACCCGCAAGGAGGACGGGCCCGCAGGGCCTCGCCCGGCGTTTCCTACGGCTTGACGGAAGCACCGTGACCGGCGTGCAGCTGCCGGATCAGGTCCGTCTCATAGTCGAATGGATGCTCGTGATCCGGATAGGCGTAGGCGACATAGGCTTGCGCCGCGTAAGAATCGGCCCAGTACGCCGCCTCGGGCGACAGCGCCCGGCCCAGCGGCGCCGCATGCCCATGACGGCGCGAAGTATCCGAAACCCCACGCAGGCTCTGTTCCGCCAGCACCTCCGGCGCGCGCCGCGCCGCGGCCTGCTCCGCTTCCCTGAGGGTCAAATGGTTCAGCGTCGCCGTCGTCATCGGCCAGTACAGAATCTGGTTCTCGGACAAGCGCTTGCGCAGCGCCTGCAGCGCCCCATCGGTACGGCCGTCGCGGGCGTGTATCACGGTGTTCGACGGCGCCTGCAACTGTGCCAGCAGCCCGGTCGCGGCGTAGTCGGCCACCTGTTCCAACGGCAGCCCCTCGTCTGGATTGCTGGTGATCAGTATCACCCTGACCCGTCCCAAGTCCACCCCGTGCTCGTACAGCCCTTCCACCACGTCCAGCAGCGTCACCGTACCGGAATTGTCGGCGTAGCCGCCGTCGACCAGCGAGCGCCGGACCCGCATCCGCGTCTTCTGCCAAGCGTCCCATCCGTAGACATCGCGGTTGCGCGCCGGGCTAATCAGCGGAAAGCGCGCGCTGTCGATGGCATTGGCCAGCAGGTTCTCCGGCTTCGCCGCGCAATAGCCATCTAAAGGACAAAACAGTGGGCCGTATATTCACCACGCGCCTGCCCCCCCTGCGCCGAGGGGGCGTTGAGCAACAGACCGGCGGTCCTAAAACAAAACCGTGCTGGCATTCGAACGGTACTGCCGCTCCAGCGCGATCGTGCCAACTGGGATAAATGCAGTCGTCAGGCTGACCAGTATGCCGAGCAGGGATGCGAGATTATGTGATTGAGCATTTGCATAGTTGAAGCCTTCAGTACGGACTGCCATGCGCCAGCGCCACGGCGGCTTGCGTGCAATCCCGGATATTGACATAAACCTGCTGTCCCACCCGCAGATGGCTGCCCTCCGCAACCATCACGATGGCATGCCGTTGCCGCAGGCGGCTGTAGTACTGAACATATGCATACGCGCTGCGCGATCCTGGGGTTCGGCAATCGAGGCCTGCGGCGAGCCCCGCCGGCCCTGGGCCGATGTCCCCGACGACGGCGACGCGCCAGCCCTGAGCATAGTCGTACGGCCTTTCCAAAGGGGTTGTACAGCCGGCCAGCCAGCACAGCATCAGCAAGATTCCGGCCCTCATGACTCGTTCCACCAGCCACCTCCGAGTGCCTGGAACAAGGCGACGGTATCGGCATAGCGCGCGGCCCGGGCCTGGATCAGCGCGATCGCCGCCTGCTGATATGCCTGCTGCGCCTGCAGCACGGCGGGATAGGCGACCACGCCCAACTGCTGCTGCCGCTGTACGATCGCCAGGCTTTTCCTTGCCGCCTGCTCGGTGGCCGAGGTGGCTTGCAAGGTCCTGGCATCGGCCTCGATCGCATGCAGGGTGTCGGCGACGTTCTGGAACGCGGCCAGCACTACGCTGCGATACTGGGCCGCCGCCTGGTCATACGCCGCTTCGGCGGCCCGCTGCCGATGGACCAGCGCTCCGCCGTTGAACAGCGGCTGGACCAGGTCCGCGCCTATGCCCCAGAATCCGGTGCCAGACTTGAACAACGTGCCCGCATCCAGCGCCGAGCTGCCCAGCGATGCCGTCAACGAGATATTCGGCAGGCGCGCCGCCCGCGCGATGCCGATCTGCGCGCTGGCCGCGTGCAGCTGCGCTTCCGCAGCGCGGATGTCCGGCCGCTGCTGCACCAGTCGGGCCGGCAAGCTGAGTGGCAAGGCTTCCGTCAAGGTCAGGCTGCCGAAGGCCAGGCGCAGGTCAGTGCCTTCGCTGGGCAGACGGCCGGCCAGCACCGCCAGCAGATTGCGTTGCTGCGCCAGCTGTTTTTCCAATGGCGGCAGGCCCGCCTCCATCTGGGCCAGCGCCGCCTCCTGCGCCGCGACGTCGGCCGCCCCGAGCTGGCCGGCCCGCTGCTGCTTGCCCACCGCGTCGAGCTGCCGGCGCGCCATGTCCACCAGCTCACGCATGGCATCGAGCTGGGCGCGCAGCGCCGCCTCGCCGATGGCGGCCGCCACCAGGTTCGAGGTCAGCGTCAGCCGGGCCGCTTCGCGCTGGAAAAGCGCCGCGTCGGCTTGTGCGCCGGCCGCTTCGACCTGGCGCCGTCCGCCGCCGAAGACATCGGGCACGTAGCCGATGTTGAGCTGCGCCGTGTGCAGGGTGTACAGATTGGCGCCTGACGCGGTCGGGCTGGAGAGCGGATCCGCCACGCGCTGGCGCGTCGGCGTCAAATGCAGGTTCGCGTCGGGGAAGTAGGCTCCGCGCTGGGCTGCGGCATTTTCCCGCGCCGCGCGCAGGGCCGCTTCGGCGGCCTGCAGGTCTGGATTGGCCGCCAGGGCCGCGTCCACCAGCTGGTTCAGCGCGTCCGAACCGAACGCGGTCCACCATCGGGCCGGCACATCCTGCCCTTGCATCAGGCGCTGGGCCGCTCCGCCGCCGACCGGCGCGGTGGCCGTCTCCGCCGCGAGCGGATCGGCGGTGTAGTGTTGCACCGCCGGCGCGGCGGGACTGATGTAGTCGGGACCGACCGCGCAGCCGGCCATCAGCGCCGCGGACAACAGGGCCGCCGTCCCGGCAGGTATGGTTTTCTTCATGCGCCTTCTCCTTCGACCGCTTCCAGGGTTACTTTGCCGTCCGGGCGATGGCGCCGCGCGACATGCTCTTCTATCAGGTAGTACAGGGCCGGCAGCAGCACCAGCGTCAGCACTGTGGCCGTCACCAGGCCGCCCACCACCACCGTGGCCAGCGGCCGCTGCACGTCGCTGCCCAGGCCGTGCGCCAGCGCCGCCGGCACCAGGCCTAGCGCGGCCACCGTTGCAGTGGTCAGCACGGGTCGCACCCGCTCGCGCGCGCCGCTGATCACGGCGGTCCGCAGATCATGCGGCGCCAGCTTGCGCCAGCGGTTCAGATTGGCCAGCATGACCACCGCGTTCAGCACGGACACACCGAACAACGCGATGAAGCCGACCGCCGACGACACGTTCAGCGTCATGCCGCGCAGTTGCAGCGCCACCAGGCCGCCCAGCAGCGACAGCGGCACGGCCAGCAAAATCAGGCCGGGCTGGCGCAGATTGCCGAACTCGGAGAACAGCATCACGAACATCAACGCCAGCACCGCCGGCACGATCACGGCCAGGCGAGCCTGGGCGCGCTGCTGGTTCTCGAACTGGCCGCCCCAGGTGATCTGGTAGCGCGCATGGTCGTACGGCACCTCGCGTTCGATGCGCCCCTGGGCATCGGCCAGGAACGACGACAGGTCGCGGCCGCGCAGATTGGTGCGCACCGTCAGATGGCGGCGGTTCATCTCCCGCGTGATGGTGGTCTCGCCTTCGGCCAGGCGGATGTGGGCCACCTGCGCCAACGCCACGTGCGCGCCGTTGGCGGCGTTCAGCACCAGGTCGCCGATGGCCTGCGGATTGTTGCGGGTATTCCCGCTGAAGCGCGCCGCCACGTCGTAGCTGCGGTCGTCGACATAGACCTGCGCCACCGGGCTGCCGCCGATGCCGGTCTGGATCAGCGTCATCACGTCGGCCACGTTGATGCCGAGGCGCGCGGCGGCAGCGCGGTCGACGTCGATGCGTACCTGAGGCAGCGGCGGTTCCTGGTCGATGATGACGTCTTCGGCACCGGGAACGCCGCGCAGCAGGCGCTCGACGGCGCTGGCCAGTTTGCGCGTCTCATGGAAATCCTCTCCGTAGACCTTGACCACCAGGTCGCTGTGGGCGCCGGCCAGCTTGTCGAGCACGCCGTCGATCATGGGTTGGGAGAAGCCGACGTCGGTGCGCGGCAATTCCCGGTAGCGCGCGGACAGCTTGTCGATCAGGTCCTGCTTGCTCATGCCGGACGGCCAGCTGGAGTAGGGCTGCAGGGTCACCGCGCATTCGATGTGCGAGGGCGTGAACGGATCGGTGCCCTCGTCGTTGCGACCCAGTTGCGTGACCACGTGCGCCACCTGCGGTTCCTTCAGCGTGGCCTCGCGCAACGCGTCCGCCATCTGGGTGGCCTTGGGCAGCGAAATCCCCGGCGGCAGTGTCACCTGCAGCCAGATCGAGCCTTCGTCCAGCGTTGGCAGGAAATCGCGGCCGATCGCTCCGCCGAGCACGATCACCGCCGCCAGCGTGGCCCCGGCCAGGGCCAGCACCAGGCGCGATTTGCCCACCAGGCGCTGCAGCAGCGCCTCATAGCGCGGCATCATCCATTCCAGCAGCGGGTTGTGGAAGATCTTGCGCGGCTTGCGGAAGGCCCAGAAGGCCATGCCGGGAATGAGCATCATCGTCATCAGCAGGGCGCCCAGCAGCGCGAAGCCCACCGCGAAAGCCATCGGCGAAAACAGCTTGTACTCGATGCGCTGGAAGGCAAACAGCGGCAGATAGGCGATCATGATCACCAGCATGCCGAAGAAGGTCGGCCGCATCACCTGCAGCGTGGCTCTCATCGCATCCTGGCCGGACATCAGGCCTTCGGGCTTTTCCTCGCGGCGGCGCAGGATATTCTCCAGCACGAAGATGGCGCCGTCGACGATGATGCCGAAGTCGATCGCGCCCAGCGACAGCAGATTGGCCGGGATCTTAAAGTGGTGCATCAGGATGAACGCGATCATCAGCGACACCGGGATCGCCGCCGCCGCGATCAGCGCCGCGCGCGCGCTGCCCAGGAACAGCACCAGCACCAGCGTGACCAGCACCACGCCTTCGATCAGCGTCTTGCCGACGGTATGCACGGTGGCGTCCACCAGCGTACTGCGGTCCATGTATGGCACCACCTTGACGTCCTTGGGCAGCAGATGGTCGTTCAGGTCGAGCACCGCTTCGTGCACGCCGGCGATCACCCGCGACGGGTTCTCGTTCTTCAGCAGCAGCACGATGCCCGACACCGTGTCCTGCACGTGGTCCTTGCCCAGCACTCCGTGCCGTTCCTGATGGCCCAGCGCCACGCTGCCCAGGTCCCTGATCAGCACCGGCACGCCGTTTTTCTGTGCGACGACGATGTTGCCCAGGTCGTCCAGGCTGCGGATCAGCCCCACGCCGCGCACCACCAGGCCCTGTTCGCCGCGCGTCAGCACGCTGCCGCCCGCGTTGGCGTTGTTGGCGGAGATGGCTTGCGTGATCTGCGCCAGCGACAGGTTGTACTTGGACAGCCTGGCCGGATCGAACTCCAGCAGGAACTGCGTGTTCAGGCCGCCGAAGTTGGTGACGTCGACCACGCCGCTCGCCTGCTTCAGGCGCGGGATGACTTTCCAGCGCTGCAGCTCGGACAGCTCGCGCAGGTCGCGCGTCTTCGATTCCAGCGTGTAGCGATAGATCTCGCCGATCGGCGATGTGAGCGGATCGAGCGCCGGCTGCGCGCCGTATGGCAGATTGACGCCGGCGATGCGCTCCTGCAGGCGCTGGCGCGACCAGTAGTCCTCCGCGCCGTCCTGGAACACCACCGTGATCAGCGACAGGCCGAAGGTGGACTTCGAGCGCATCACATGCATGCCGGGCGTGCCCATGATCTCGCGTTCGAGCGGAATGGTGATCTGCTGCTCGACCTCCTCGGCGGCCAGGCCGTTGACCTGGGTGACCACCTGCGAGGTGGTGTCGGCGATATCCGGATAGGCTTCCAGCGGCAGCTGCGACCAGCAGTAGCCGCCGTACAGCGCCACCAGCAGGAAGATCAGCGCGACGATGCCGCGCCGGTTGAAGCACAGGGTGACGAGACGTTCAATCATTGAGCAGCACTCCATCCTTGACCACGATGCGCTCACCCGCCTTGAGCCCGCCCAGAACTTCCACCTGCTCGCCGATTTGCGCGCCCAGCTTCAGGTCGCGCGGCGCGAACTGCCATGGCTTGACCTCGACGAAAGCGCGGCTGGAAAAGCCGTTCTGGATCACGGCCGCCATCGGCACCGCGATGCCCGGGTGCGCGCGCGACAGCAGCGTGGCTTCCGCGAACATGCCGGGCTTGAGGCGGCCGTCGCGATTGTCGAAAGGCAGGCGCACCTTGACCGTGCGCGTATCCGCATCCAGCATGTCGCCGACGTAGCGCACCTGGCCTTTCAGCGGCTCCGGGTAGGCGTCCAGCTTGACGCTGGCCTGCTGGCCCACATATAGCTGCGCCAGATCCTTTTCCTGCGCATTGGCGCTGACGAAGACCCTGGACAGGTCGGCCACCGTCATCAACGGAGCGGTGGCGTCGTTCCAGTAGGCGCCTTCGGCTGCGGACAGCTCCACCACGCGGCCGGCGATGGGCGAACGCACCGCCAATTTGCCGTCCGATGCCGCGCCGGCACGGGCGCCGGTCTGGCTCAGGCGCGTGCCGGCGCGGGCGGCTTCGCTGGCGGCCTGCTCGTAGTCGCTCTGCGCCTGCTCCAGGTCGCGGCCGGCGGCGAGGTCCGACTTGTCGAGTTCTCGCTGGCGTTCCAGGTTGCGCCGGGCCAGCGTGAGCGCCGAGTGCGCCTTGGCCGCGTCGGCGCTGGCCTGGGCGAAATCGGGCGAGTCGACGACGAACAGCACATCGCCGGCCTTGACCTCGTCGCCAAGCTGCTTGCCGAGGCGGACGATGCGCCCCGCCAGCGGAGACGTCACCTTGACCAGGCGTGCCGGATCGGCTTCCACCACGGCGGGCAAGGTGAACGGCGCCGCCAGGCTCTGGTCCGCCACAGGCACGACCACCAGCGATCGTCGCAGCGGCGATTTTTCCGGGATGCGCAGCATATCCCCTTCATGCACGAGGGTGACGGCGGCAGCCTCCGGCGCCGGCGCCTCCTTGGCGTGCAGGCCGAGCAGGCCCCCGCCTATCAGGCCGAATGCGGCCAGGCCCAGCAGGACAGGCAAGAGTGTCTTATGCAGCGATGCTTGTTTCATGGCTTTTTCTCCTGAGCGCCTCGCCGCCGGCTAGGCGCGGCGAGACGCCCACCCGGTTAGGGGCGGTGTTAAGTGTGGATGGACAATGGAGGATGCGAACGCGCGGCGGGTGGCGTGGTGCGCCGTGCCGGGGTTAGCGGCTACGGCACGCTTGCCTGGCAGCGTTGATCATGGCGCTATGGTACGGAAATTTGTTGCACTGCATTCTGAATTCTTCTTCAGGAAAGGCCGGCCGCCGACGCTGCTATACTCGCGATCATGCACATACTGTTAGTCGAAGACGATCACAAGGCGGCACGGCTGCTGGCGCGCGGTCTGGAGGAAGAGGGCTTCCGGGTGGCGATGGCCCATTCGGCGCAAGAGGCTGGCGCTTGCGCCGTGGCGCAGTTCGATATGGCCATTCTCGATTGGATGATGCCCGGTAAAGACGGCGTTGCGCTGTGCGCCGAATGGCGGCAGGCGGGACATCGCCTGCCCATCCTGATGCTGACCGCCCGCGATGCGGTGACCGACCGCATCACCGGCCTCAATACAGGCGCGGACGACTACCTGACCAAGCCCTTTGTCTTCGATGAACTGCTTGCCCGCGTGCGGGCTCTGTTGCGGCGCACGGAGCGCGCGCAGCCCGCCATGCTGCAGGTGGCCGATCTGCGGCTCGATCCGCGCTCGCGGGCGGCGAGCCGTGCCGGTGCCAGCTTCGACCTCACGCCCAAGGAATACGCCATCCTGGAGTTGCTGATGCAACGCTCAGGCACCATCGTCAGCCGCCTTCAGCTGGCGGAGCATGTGTGGCAGGCCGACCTGATCGCCATCGACAATCTCATCGACGTGCACATGAAAAACCTGCGACGGAAGGTCGATGCGCCGGGCAATCCGGCCCTGATCGAAACGGTGCGCGGACGCGGCTTCCGCCTGGCGACGCCGGAGGCCGGCGATGCTTAGCCTGCGCCGGCGGCTGGTCCTGGTCCATTTGCTGGCGATACTGGTCGCCGTCGGCGCCACGGCGGCCGCGGGCTGGTGGGTGCTGTCGCAGTCCGTCAACCGGCAGCTCGATGCCGCGCTGCTGGCCCTGGCGGAAGCCGAAGTCGCCATGCTGGCCGATGGCGACGGCACCGCGGTACGCATCCACGAGGCCACAACCGGCAGCGCGCCGCCCTCGCTGACGCGGCTCGACCGCCTGGTGCAAATCATCGACGGCCAAGGCCGGATACTGGCCCGCAGCGCCAACCTGGGTTCTGAAAAACTGCCGGTCCCACCGCCGTTGCTGGCCCGGTTGGCGGCCGGACAAGCCGTATTCGATACGCTGCCGGATATCAGCGAAGAACCGCTGCGCATGGTGTCGCTGCCCACGCAGGTGCGCGGGCAGCGCTTCGCGGTGCAGGTGGCCGGATCGCTGGACGATGTGAACCACGTGTTGCAGTCGGCTGCGCTGCTGTTTTCCGGCATGGCGCTGGCCTTGCTTGCGGCCTTGGGCTGGGCCGGCGCGCGGCTTTCCCGCAAGCTGTTCGTCGCGATTGAAAACATCGTCAACCAGGCGCGCGCGATCGAGGACCGCAATCTCCACTGGCGCTTGCCGCATCCGGGCGACGACGACGAGATCGGCCATCTGGTCAATACCTTGAACGCCATGCTGGAACGGATCGAGCAGGCGTTCGATACCCAGCGTCGCTTTACGGCCGACGCGTCGCACGAGTTGCGCTCCCCGCTGTCGCGGCTGCGCGCCGAAATCGAGATCACATTGCGGCGTCCGCGCGACAGCGGGGAATACGTCCTTGCGTTGCGCTCCTGCCTGGAGGAAGTCGAGCGCCTTACCACCCTGGTGGAAGAACTGCTGATGCTGGCCAGGATCGACGCCGGCCAGGAGCGCGGCCCGGCCGAGCCGGTATCGCTCGCCGCATTGACGCGCGACACCATCGAGCGGATGGTGCCGCAAGCGGACGAGCGCGATATTGAAATCGTGCTGGGCGCAGAGTTGCGGGAGGCAGTCTATGTGGAGTATGCGCCGCTGGCCCTGGTGTTGCGCAACATACTGGACAACGCCATCAAGTTCTCGCCGGCCGGCGGCCGGATCGCCGTCGACATCGCCAGCGGCGCGGACGGTGCGATCGTGACGGTGACCGACCAGGGGCCGGGCATCGCCGACGATGAGCTGCCGTTCCTGTTCGACCGGTTCTTCCGTGGCGCCGGCGCGCGAGCCGGAGAGGTAGCCGGCTTCGGCTTGGGGCTGGCCCTTTCCCAGGCCATCATGCAAGCATGTGGCGGAAAAATCGAGGTATCGAACAGGGCCGGCCACGGAGCGCAGTTTAAGGTGTGGTTGCCATAGATTGCCTTGCCAAGCGAGTCGAATGCTGGTCTTCACCGAAATTGCCCCTCTTGCTTCCCATCTGAAATTCCGAAGGGATTCCGAGTCGGCAAACAAGACGTCGCCAATTATTCTTGCGTAGCCGCCCAAGCACATTTTTTTTGCCAATCTAGACAATTACACACAATCACCAGATGATTGATGAGTTTGCGTCGCATCGTGGCTTTTCCGCCGCAAAGGTTCGCGGGCATACCCTTGGAGCACGCCACGCCGGTCCAGCCGTGGACACTCGGTTGGATTCCCCCATGACAACCGCTGCGGGACCAGTCACAACAGGCCGCCGCGCCTTTTTTTCAATACGCAACTTTCCTATCCTCGTCGTCGCAGGCCGACTCTGATCGCCGTGCTGATGGACAACCGGGCCGAAAGCGCACAAATTGAAATCAGAGAGTTTTGTTGGATTTGCCATCCAGAGATGATAAATTTTCAGTTCACACTTTTTCCAGCTCGCAGCGTAATGAAAGGACAGATTGATCGTGACCAAGCTAATTCACTTGCATCCCCCCTGCACTTGAGCGGCCTTAGCCTGATCCCTTGTGTTCTCAGCCACAATCGAGCATGGTGCCAGGAAAGTCAACGAACTCCTTAATACCCGTTGTCAGATAGACCGGGCACAACGCCTGCAGGGCCGCTAAGCGAAGTGATGGGGAAGTAGCCAATACCGCGATAGCTCGCACCCTCGAGTGGGCTGCATTGCGATCCGAGGTGCAGCCGCTCGAACCGACGCACAGGCACCTCCCTTGGAGTGAGAACAGGGGGCAATTGGGGGATGGCGACACGTCCGGTTTGCTAAACGCAACGATGGCCGCGCTGGCAAGGACGTTTTACATGGGTTTCCGTTCGACTCGCCGACGCCAGGCCGGTATTGTCAGCGCTCGCCGCTGCGCCGCTGAAGCAGCGCGGTCAGAGTCAAATCGGCCAGCGGCAGTTCCGTCGTGTCGCCATCGTTGAATGTCACCCACGCCAGGCCCTCGGCGGATGGAGCCCGTTGCAGCAGGACCTGCATCGGCCGGCCGTGATGATTTCCCAGCAGCTGCGGCCGGGTCAGGATGGCGGTGCCGGCGGCATTTACCGGCGCCACGCCGCGCACCGACGGCCCGGCAGGCACTGCCGGTGCAGCAGCCGCCAGGGCAGCCAAAGCGTCCACGGCGGCATGCGCCCGCGGCGCCTCCTTGCGCCGCTGCAGCTGCAGCGTCATGTCCTCGATCAGCGCGCGGTCGATCTCGGCGACCGTCGCGGTGCAGCGCTCGACCAGCACCGCGTCCTGGCGCATCAGTCCGCGCAGCAGATACAGGTAGTACGGCGCCCGGCAGCGCCGGCTGTGATACAGCTCCAGCAGCAACGGCGGAGGATCGTCCGTCAGGGCCAGCAAATGGGTGATCGCGCTGGCGTCGATGTGCAGCCTGGTGGCGACGGCCTTCTTGCGCTCGCCGGCGGCCAGCTTGCGGGCGATGAAGCGCGCCAGCTCCAGCGGCTGCAGCGGCCGCCGGAGCTCGCGCGCATTCTCCGCCACCTGCGCATAGTCGTCGAACTGCCGCTCGTCCTCCGTCTCGACATAAGAAATCCGCGCCAGGCCGGCGCGCACGGCCGCGCGAAAGCGGCGGGCACCGAAGCGTATGCGCAGGCGGCCGGACGACAGCCGCAGCACCACCAACGGCTGCAGTATGCCGCGCTGCCGGATGTCGTCGACCAACGCGTCGAAATCGTCGTCCTCGTCGAACTCGAAGCGCGGCTGCTCAGGATCCTCCTCGAACGCCTGCGGCGGCGCCATGGCCGGCACATGCCGCCCGCCAGCATCGGCGGCCGGCAACCCGTCCAGCACGGACAGATCGAGCGCCATCATCCCAGCCCCATCCGGCGCGCGATCGCCTCAAACGTCGGCCGGATCTCGCGCCAGGCGTCGCGTGCCGCCGAACGCACCGGCATCGCGCCGGCCTCCCCTGGCCCGCTGGCCGGCGCCGCCTGGCGCAGCATCCACAGCGGCAGGCCCGCCGCCTGCGCCTCGGCGATCGCCGTACGGTTCGGGATGTAGCCGTAGCCCGCCATGCCGTCGCGCACCACCGGTATCAGCAGCGAGGGATAGACGCTGACCAGTTGCTGCAGGTTGGCGCGCTGGAACGGATTCGATTCCACCTTGTTGGGCAGGATGCCGAGAAATTCCAGCCGCGGATCCAGGACCCGCTGCACCCTGTGCACGCCGTAGCGGCCATGGTGCAGCAAGGCGCCGATGCCGTCGATGGCTTCCTGTTTCAGCTCGATCGGCGACAGCAGGAAGTCGGCGTTCACCAGCGCCGCCGCGTAGCGGATGTCGGGATTGGGATTGGTGTCGATGACGCAGATGTCGAAGCGGTCGGCCACGCCGCGCAGGAAATCCTTGAGCGCGTTGGCGAAGGCGTTGTGCCGCTCCGGCTGCCGCTCCAGCGTGCTGAGATCGTCGTCGGCGGGCACCACGACCAGGGTGCCCGCCGGCAGCGGCTCGGCCTGCCCCGCCAGCAGCCGGCTGGAGCTGAAGCCCGCCGTCACCGTCCTGCCGTACCTGGCGAGGCAGCGGCTGGAATTGCATTGGTGATCGAAATCCAGCAACAGCACCCGCCGGCCGCCGTGATGCAGATAGAAGGACAGCTGGCACGCAGTGGCCGTGGTGCCGACACCACCCTTGCGGTTCGCCAGAACCAGCGTCTTCATCGCACCCTCCGTAGGTATTTTGAAAGCGTGGCCATCACCGATACTTCCCCGCTCGAGCTTCCAGCGACGATGTGGACCACGCCGCGCTTTCATTGTGCCGCCCGCCCGGCACGGCGAACTGATGCGAATCAAGCTGGCTCACAAGCACACACACCCGCCGCAGGGGATGCGGCCCACTACTGGTGCACGCAGCGGCGCAGGCGTCCACCGGCGTGCGGCGAGGTGCGCCGGCGCCAACCGCTGCGCGGCATCAAATCCTGTGCACGACGCAGCATGAAAGCGAACGCCGCTAGTGCCAGCGCAAGACGCCATGCGGAACCGCTTGCGAACAGCCGCGCGCGCTCGTAACGTGAATGACAAGGCCGCAGCCATACGAGATGTACAAGACCCGGCACCCGGCAACGCAACTATCCCCTCCGCCAGGCGCCAGAAATAGCCTTGCATACTACGATGAAAAAGGAGACTGATGATGAACCGTCCTAACTCGCTTCAAATCCGGGTCTGCGCGCCGCTGTTCGCGCGCATCGTGGTCGTAGCCCTGGCGCTCATCACCAGCCCGGCATACGCGCAATTCGAAAAGCCGACCGCCAAATTGCTTACCGTTCAGGCGGCGCTGATAGGTGCAGGCATCACCATAGTTACTTGCGCCGTGCTGTGGGCCAGCTACAAGATGATTTTTCAACATGCGAAATTTGCGGAAATGACCCACATCTTTTGGGGCGGTGCGCTCGCGGGCTCGGCAACCGCTATCGCCGGCTGGCTCATGGGATGAATCATGGACGACTTCGACGAGCCCATCTTCAGGGGATGCACCCGCCCCGCCATGCTGGCGCGCGTGCCGCTGGTCCCCTTCCTGCTGCTGACCGGCGCGTTCATCCTGCTCGGCGTCTGGATGTTTTACCTGGTCAGCGGCTACGTCACGCTGTTCCTCATCCTGGCGTACGTGCCGATCCTGGTCACCATGCGCGAAACGACCAAGAAGGATGACCAACGCCTGCGCCAGCTGATGCTGCAGGTGCGCATGCGCTGGCGCCAGCTCGGCGCGCGGCGCCGCTGGGGCGCCTACACCTACGCGCCATTGCGCTACAAGCGCCGGAGCTGACATGAGAACGTCCGCACAACTGAACCAGGCTGCCCGCGGAGAAATTCCCGCAGCCGACCATATCCCGTTCGGGTCGATGGTGGCGCCGGGCGTGGTCCGGCTGCGCGGCAACCGGGGCTACCTGGCGGCCTGGCGGCTCGAAGGCATCGCCTTTGAGACAGCCGACGCCGACTACATCAGGGAGCGCAAGGAGGCGCTGCACCACTTCATCCGTTCTCTGGGCGGCGGCAAGTTCGCACTGTGGTCGCACAAGGTGCGGCGCGCCGTCAGGGAACGCCTGGACGGCAGCTATGACAACGCCTTCGCGCGCCAATTCAACGAGCGCTACTACGCCAGCTTCGACCTGTGCGACACGCGCACCGGCGAACCGCTGCACCGGCAGATGGTCACCGAGCTCTACGTCTCGGCGATCTACCGGCCGACACCGTCGCTGCCCGCCAGCTTGCTGCGCAAGATGACGGTGCGCACCGCGCACGAGATACGCGAACGTTTTGAATCGGAGCTGGCGGTGATGGAAGATCTCGACCGCCAGCTGCTCACCAGCCTGCGCCGCTACGGCCCCGAGCAGTTGGGCAGCTATACCCGCAACGGCAAGGTGTACTCGGAAATGGCGGCATTTCTCGGCTTCCTGGTCAACGGCGTTTGGGAAGACGTCCCAATGATGACCAGCGAGCTGGCGGAATACCTGCCCACCTCGCGCCTGTCGTTTGGCGACCAGAACGGCTTGCTGGAAATCTGGCATCCGAAAGAACGCAAATTCGCCGGATTCCTGGATTTCCAGGACTATCCAAGACGGTCGGAACCAGGCATGAACAATGCCATCCTGTACAGCGACTACGAGTACATCGAGACCCAGAGCTTCTCCATGCTCAACAAGCATGACGCGCTGGCCGCGCTCGACCGGCAAAAGGGGCATATGGTCGCCGCCGAGGACGCCGCCGAGTTCGAGATCGTGGAAATGGACCGCGCACGCGAGCAGGTCAGCAGCGGCGAGATCGAAATGGGCGAGTACCACTACACACTGACGGTCTTCGGCACCACGCTGGCCGAAGTCGCGCGCAGCATGGCGGACGCCCGCACGGCGCTGCAGGACGGCCCAGGCTTCAAGGTCGCCGTGGTCGACGCGATTCCCGAATGCGCGTGGTTCGCCCAACTGCCGGGCAACTGGCACATGCGGCCGCGCGAGGCCTCGATCAGCAGCCGCAACTTCACCAGCCTGTCGCCGCTGCACAATTTCGCGCAAGGCAAGCGTTCCGGCAATCCATGGGGCGAAGCGCTGGCGCTGATGCAGACGCCCAGCGGCCAGCCCCATTACCTGAACCACCATGTGTCGCCGGAAGACCATGATGCGCTGGACGAGAAAAAACCCGGCAACACCGTTGTCATCGGCCAGACCGGCGTCGGCAAGACGGCCCTGGTCTGCGGCCTGATGCTGTTCGCCCTGAAGTACGCCGGCCTGCGTGGCGTCTTCTTCGACTACAATCGCGGTGCCGAGATCTGCATACGCCGCCTCGGCGGCCGCTACAGTGCGCTCAAGCGCGGCGAACCCACCGGCCTGAATCTTTGCCAGCTGCCGCTCACCGAAGCCAACATCGCATTCTGCGAACAGCTGGTCCGCCTGCTGGCCGGCCCTGCAAGCGCGGAATGCGCCGCCGCGGAGGACGCCGAGATCGGCCATGCGGTGCGCACCGTGATGAGCGACGCCATCCCGTTCCAGCTCAGGCGCCTGTCGGCAGTATGGCAAAACCTCAAGGTCAGTCCAGGCGGCAACAGCCTGCGCGACCGCCTGCAGAAATGGATAGGAAACGGTGCCCTCGGCTGGGCTTTCGACAACCCGCTGCATACCCACGACTTCAGCGATCCCGCCGTCCAGATCTACGGTTACGACTACACGGAATTCCTGGAGGATGGAGAACTTTGTACACCAACGGTGGCGACGCTGCTGCACATGACCGAGAGCCTGATCGACGGCCGCCCCTTCATCTACTGGATGGAGGAATTCTGGAAAGCGCTGAGCAACGCCTACTTCTCCAAATTCGCCCACGACAAGCAGAAAACCATCCGCAAACTCAATGGCCTAGGGGTGTTCATCACCCAGTCGCCGTCCGATGCGCTGACCCACGCCATCGGCAAAACCATCGTCGAGCAGTCGGTCACCCAGATCTACCTGCCCAACCCTTCCGCCGATCACGACGACTACGTCAACGGTTTCAAGGTGACCGAACAAGAGTTCAACATCATCAGAAACCTCGGCGAAGACAGCCGCCTGTTCCTGCTCAAGCAAGGCCATCGCTCGGCGATCCTGCGCTTTGACCTGAGCAGCATGCCCGACATCCTGAACATCCTGTCCGGATCGCTGGACAACGTTGAACTGCTCGATGCCATCCGCAGCGAGGTGGATGACGATCCAGAAGTCTGGGGGCCTATTTTGCAGGAGCGTATCGCAACAAGGCGAAAAGCAATCAGGCACATATAGGAGGACCTATGTCAATCAAACGGACACCGGCAATCTGGCTGCTGCTTCCACTGGCATTCACGGTGGCGTGCACCAATAAGGACCGTGAACAAGCCGCGAAGAAAAGCGATGGGGTCGAGAGTTTCCGCTACGTTCCAGGCGATCCAGAAAAATACATAAAAAGGAATGAAGCAGTCCAGTCCTCCATTCCTCCAAAGGAGAGCCAATCAAACGCATCGCGGTCAAGGTCCGCCAACGACACCGTTCAAAGTACGAACGTCAACCCAGAACAATCTCCGAAAAAGTAAAACATCATGGGCATCGGCGTCGCAGTAGAGGATGCGATTGATCTTCTATTAAACACATTTGTCGCGAGGAAAAGTGAGGCGCTTATGTCAGCGCTGGGTCCACTTGCGTTGACAGGAGTAACCATTCATCTTCTGTTCACCGCCCGTGCCATTTTGGCAGGAGAGTTGCGAGAACCGGTTCCCGATGTGGCATGGCGGTTTGCCAGGATCTCCTTCATTATTGGACTGGCGCTTAGTGTCGGCGGATATCAATCGAACGTGGTGGAGCTAGCAAACGAACTAGAGCAAGGGATGATCAGCGCGCTGTCCGGCGCTACGTCGATCGGGATGCTGGTGGATGATCTGTCCACGCCATACGCAGAACTCGGCCAGCAACTCTGGAATCGGGCCATTACAGGGTTCTGGCCAAATTTCGGTCTGCTCGCAGCCGCTGGCGGAGTCGCCATCATACAGGCAGGTCTTTTTATCGTTGGATTGGGTCTATACCTGCTGGCTAAGATCGGACTGGTCCTCATGCTGGCGGTAGGTCCGGCGTACATTCTCTGCGCAATGGGAGCGAGTACCCAAAAGTACACGGAAAGCTGGTTGGGGCAGGCGCTGAATTTTGTTGTTCTCAAAGTCTTGATCGCACTTAGCATTCAAATGCTAACGGAATTTACCAGTGAATTCGCAGCGCATATCAATTCAGATATGGATGCGGTCAACGTCATCAAAGCAGTAATCGCCCTGTTCTGCTGTGGCGGAGCGCTGTTTGTCGTGATGCTGAACCTACCGCAAATCGCCAGCGCCCTGGCCGGCGGAGGCACCATATCGGGTATCGGGCGCACCATCGCGCAAACCCTGTTATACCGATCACTACGGCCACCATCGCCATCCCGGTCCGGCAATTCCAAGAACGTCATCCACGGGAACGGAGGCGGACGTCCATCTGGTGAAAGCAGCCCCACCCGCAGTCCTCTCTACCAGCGCAACACCCTGGATCACCTGCGGTCCAGTTCAGCAAGGAGAACATCATGAAACTTCGTCCCATCGCGCTTGCATGCCTGATATCGGTCAGCGCCATCGGGGCCGTGCAGGCCTCGCTGCCAGTGATCGACATCGCCAACCTGACGCAGGCGATCAGCCAGGTCAACGCATGGAAACAGCAGTACGATCAAATGGCACAGCAGTATATGCAGCTGAAACAGCAGTATGCCGCCATGACCGGCACCCGCAACCTAGGCAACATCGCCAATAACCCGGCCCTCCAGGCTGTCATACCTCCCGATGTGGCGGACCTCTACGCGTCCATCCAGCAGACCGGGTCCGGCGGCATGACGCCGTTGGCGCAGGCGATTCGGGGACGGACAAAAATCTATGATTGCGAGGGACGCGCTGGAGCAGACCTGGTCAGCTGTCAGGCCCTGCTAAACAACACCGTCCAGCTCCAGGCATTGAGCCAGAACGCCATGTCGGTCGTCAACCAGCGCGTTGCACAAATCCAGGCGCTGCAGAACCAGATCAGCGCGACCAACGACGCGAAAGCCATCGCCGAACTGCAGGCCCGCCTGCAGGCGGAAAACACCCAGGTCAGCAACGACGCCAACCGGCTGATGGTCATGAAGACATTGGCGGAGGCGGCGGACCGCAGCGCGCAGCAGGCCATCAAGGAACGGGAGCTGAAGAATTTGGCCTTGACCAGCGACGGCTCCGATACGTTCGTCTATGTCCCGTTCAGCCACCGCCACTAGGCCCTTCAGGATGCCAGATCATGTCAGCGCTGAAGGAGATCACCGCCGGGCAGGAACACGGCCACTATCGGGCCGGGCTGAGCTGGGAAGCGGACACCGAACGGTCGCGCCAACGCTCGGAACGTCGGGCATGGAACGTCGCCGGCGCCGCCTGCGTGCTTGCCATTATCGCCGTGGTCAGCCTTGCGACCCTGGCACCTCTGCGCCGCATCGTGCCGTATCTGCTCGTCGCCGACAAGGCCAGCGGAAATGTCGAATTTGTCGGCGCGGTGGACGACCGCCAGATCAAGGGCTATCAGGAACTGCTCGACAAGCACTGGGTACAGACCTATGTTGTCGCCAGGGAATCCTACTTCTACCGGTTGCTGCAGGCCGACTACGACACCGTGATGGCGCTCAGCGACGACCGCCTCGCCAACGACTATGCGCGTATCTTCGAAGGCCCCGACGCACGAGACAAGAAATACGGCAATAGGGTCGAGGCTAACATCCAGATCATCAGCGTGCGCCCGGCGTCAACCACCGTCGACAACCTGATGGTCGTCCGCTTCAGCAAGTCGGTCAGGCAAGTGGACGCCGACTTTTGGGAGCCGACCCAGAATTTCGCTGCCACGGTACGCTACGAGTATTTCCCGTCCATGAAGGGCAGCGAGAAACAGCTGCTGCTTAATCCCCTGGGCTTCAAGGTTTCCGGCTATCGGCGGGATGCCGAATTGCCGTCCGTGGAGGCGGCGGCAAAACCTGCAGCGGCAAGGAGCGCGCCGTGAACACGCCGAGGAGATGCATATGGCTGCTGGCCATTGCCTGGTCAAGCACCCAGGCTGCACAACGTCCGACCGCTGCCGGCGCCGATCCGCTGATACGGGTGGTCGACTATCGCAGCGACCAGGTCACGCTCGTCACCGTTCAACGTGGCACCGCCACGCGCATCGTCCTGGCGGACAACGAAAAGATCCTGCGCGATGGCGCCGGCACAGGCTTTGCCGCCGACTGCGCCAAGCAGGAACTGGAATGGTGCATACACGCCGCCCCCGGCGGTAACCAGATCTTGGTCAAGCCCAAGGATGGCGCCACCCACAACAATCTGGAACTGCGAACGGATAAGCGCGACTACAGCTTCCGCTTTGAAGTGCTCCCCGACGAGGAGCCCGGCGGCAGCGGCGTCCCAGCGATGAAAACGCCGCAACGGGAAATGCCGATGTACCGGGTGACGTTCCGCTATCCCTCGGCACAGCCGCAAACAACCGCAGTGCCGGCGCCGCCCACCGCAAAAGCTGAAGCACCATCGCCACAAGAGGCGCTACGCTCTGCTAAGCCGACGCCGCGGAACTGGCGCTATTCGATGCAGCCCGTCAATGGCGCCGACGACATCGTGCCGGAACTGGTCTTCGACGACGGCCGGTTTACCTATTTCCGTTTCCCCGCCAACCGAGAAATCCCGACGATCTTCTACCTGTCGCCGTCGGGCGAGGAAGGACGGGTCAACTTCCATATCGACGACGATGCGCCCGACATCGTCGTTGTCGAGCGCATGAGCCGCCGCTTTGTCCTGCGCCTGGGCAACGCCGCGGTCGGGATATGGAACGATGCCTTCGACGCCTATGGGATACCACCACACGACGGCACCACCGTCGATGGCGTCGCCAGGATCGTGCGCTGAGGAGAGCCAGCATGCCCAAACAGCCCTTCCCTGAGAACAGCCTCGAGCCGCAACCGCGCATCGTTTCCGTCAACGACCGCGGCGGCCGCTCCGCCGGCATCGCCGCCAAACTGGGTTTCTCCATGCTGGTGCTGGCCGTGCTGGTGGTTGGCGCAGTGTTCGGCATCAACCGCTACCGCGCGGCACAGGCGGCCGAAGAAACGCGCGCCGCCGAGGCAAGGAAGACCGAGCGGCGTAACAACGACCAGCCGGAACGGCGCGTGTTCAGTCCCGATCCTCCACTGCCGTCGGGCGCTCGCGCCGCCCCACCCCATGCGCTAGATACTCCAGATGCGCGCTGCGGAGACGGATCGGCCAGCCAGCTGCTGACCGGCGCCGACGGCAAGCCGCTGACCACACCCGATGCGCAGGAGGTCAGGATCTGCAAGAACGGGCAAGTCCTGATCCCCGCCCCGCATGCCGCTCCCTCCATTCCGGGCCAGCCGCCCGCTGGCGCGGCCGCGACGGCCGGCGCCATCGCACCATCCGCTCCCGCCCGCAGCAGCAGGTACGCGGGCACGATACTGCTTTCCTCCCTGGCCTCCTCGCCGATCGACATCGGCGCCGTGCCCGCACCCCAGCCGCCGGGCGAGACCGCGACAGCAAGCGCCGCGACAGCGCCGTTGGCAGCACCAACGATGGAAACGGCGCCTTCCGGCGGCGAAGACAACCGCTCCGCGCCGCCGTCCACAGCTCACCAGGGAGCGCTTTCCGCCCTGCTGCAGTCCAGCGCGCCCGCGATGGTGAAGGCGACGCTGCAGGGGAACCGCGACATGACGCTGTCGCAGGACCGCAGTATCGACTGCAACCTGTCGCTCCGCCTCGTCAGCGAGGTCGCCGGCAAGGCCACCTGCGTGCTCTCGTCCGACGTCTATGGCGACAGCGGCAGGGTCGTCATGGCGGAACGCGGCTCCGTCGCCAGCGGCGAATACGGTCCGGTCGCTGCACAGGGCGCGCGCCGCATGTTCATCCTCTGGACACGCATCCGCACCCCGCGAGGCGTCATCATCAACCTGAACTCGCCAGCGGCCGACGCCATGGGCACATCAGGACTGGACGGCTATGTGGACAACCGCTGGACGGAACGCGTCGGAGCGGCCTTCCTGCTGTCCACGGTGAAGGACGTGTTGGCCTACGAGACCGCGACGGCGGCGGGAAGGAACGGCAACGCCGCCGGGGGCATCGCGCTGTTCCAGAATTCCACGGACGCCGGCAACCGGCTGGCCGAGCGCATCCTGGACAGCACCATCAACATCAAACCGATCGTCTACAAGAATCCAGGTGACCGTGCCACGATTTATGTGGCGCGCGACCTCGATTTTGGGAGCGTCTATGCACTACGCAGAAAATGAGCTGCTGGCCTCCGACGCGGTCGTGCGCGAGCTGTTCAAGCCGCTGGCCCCGTTCATGGATATCCCGGGTGTCACCGAGATCGCGATCAACCGCCCTTGCGAGGTCTACACCGAGGCCGGTCCCCACTGGACACTGCATGCCGCGCCGGCGCTGACTTTGTCCCGCTGCCTCAGCCTGGCAAACGCCATCGCCAGCTATTGCGGCCAGCGCCTGGATGCGGACAAGCCGCTGCTGACCGCCCGCCTGCCAGGCACGGAGCGCATCCACATCGTGCTACCGCCGGTGGCGGAAGCGGACACCGTATCGATGACCATCCGCATCCCCGATCCGCAGCCCCGCACGTTCGATAGTTACCGCCAACAAGGTTTCTTCGGCCGCTACCTGTGGGGCCGCCCGCCGCTGCTCGAGCAGCGGCGGCATGAACTCGACAACGTCCAGCAAGCGCTGGTCGATCGCCTCGACTCCAACCGCCTGGCGGAATTCATCACGCACGCCGTCAGGCACAAGCTCAATATGGTCTTCGTCGGCGATACGGGTTCCGGCAAGACCTCGCTGATGAAGGCCGCGTGCCAGTACATACCCGAGGACGAACGCCTGGTCACAATCGAGGATGTCCGCGAGCTCGCCCTGCCCCGCCACGACAACCACGTCCACCTGCTGTATTCCAAGGGCGCGCAGGACATCGCCTGCGTCACCCCGGCCGACCTGATCGCCTGCACCATGCGCATGAAGCCGGACCGTGTGCTGCTGGCCGAGCTGCGAGGCAGCGAGGCGTTCGACTTCCTCAAGCTGCTCAGCACGGGGCACAGCGGCTCGCTGTCCACCTTCCACGCCGAGTCGTGCGCACTGGCGCTCGAGCGCTATGTGCTGATGTGCAAGGAGCACGCCCATGCCGCCATCTACGACGCCGAAGCGCTGAAACGGCTGGTCGCCCTGACGATCGATGCGATCGTCCACATCAAGGTCGAACGCATCTACGCCGACGACGGTACACCCGTGCGCAAGGAGCGCTACGTTTCGGAAGTGAGCTACGACCCGGTCGCCAAGCAGAACGCCCGCTTCGGCAGCGCGACGGTGCACCGGGCAGGGAGGCCGCGATGACATCCCGCATCCTGTTCATCGTGGCGGCATCGCTGGTGCTGCTGGCGGCAGGCCTGCTGGCCAGCGCCTATCTGGCGGGCGCCCTGTATTTCGTGGCCAACAAGACCCTGCCGCAAGCCCTGGACATCGACACCTGGCATGTCTACTGGAGGGCCTATGCGCAGCACCCGCAGCAACGTCCGCGCCTGATCTTCGCCGCGGCCGCCGCGCCGGCCATCGTCTTCGGCCTGCCGCTGCTGCTCTACGCGCAGCATGCCTCCCGCCCAAGGCCCCTGCACGGCGACGCGCGCTGGGCCGACCATAACGACCTCAGGAAGTCGGGGCTGCTATGAGCGAGATCATCGTCGGCAAATACCACGGCACCTACCTGACCGCCAAGGACGAACAGTTCGTGCTGGTGGCCGCCCCCACCGGTTCGAACAAGAGCACCGCGCTGGTGATACCGAACCTGCTGAACTTCGCCGATTCGGTGGTTTGCCTGGATTTGAAGCTGGAAAACTTTCGCTACACATCGCTGTACCGGCAGCGCCATGGCCATCAGATCTTTCTTTGGGCACCGTTCACCGAGGAGGGCTTCAGCCATTGCTGGAACATGCTCGACGCCATACCGAGAAATTCGCCCTTCCGTGTCGGCGAGGTGCTGGCCATCGCCCAATCCTTCTATCCGAGCGACTGCGACCCCAAGGAGAAATTCTGGAACGACAACGCGCGCAACCTGTTCCTGGCACTGGTCCTGTACCTGGTGGAGACGCCGGAATTGCCCTGCACCTTGGGCGAGGTGCTGCGCCAGTCCTCCGGCTGCGGACGCCCGCTCAAGGAACACATGCAACAGCTGATCGCGCGACGCCAGGGGAGCGGTAGGCCGTTGAGCGCAGAATGCCTGAATGCCATGCACCGCTTCCTGTCCACACCGGAAGCCACGCTGGGCAACGTGATCACCACCCTCACCGCCCCGCTGCTGGTGTTCGCCAACCCCGTGGTCGATGCCGCCACCTCGCGCTCCGACTTCTCGCTGGCCGACGTGAGAAGAAAACGCATGTCGATCTACGTGGGCATCCCGCCGCACCGGCTCGAAGATGCGGCGCTGCTGGTCAACCTGTTCTTTTCCCAGCTGATCGATCAGAACACGCGGCTCCTTCCAGAGAGCGACCCTTCATGCCGCCACGAATGCCTGATCGCGCTGGAAGAGGCGGCGGCCGTCGGCAAGATCAAGATCGTCGCCAAAGCCAACGGCCATATCCGCGGCTACAGGCTGCGCCTGCTGACCATCGTGCAAAGCATCGCCCAGTTGCACTCGCTGTACGGCGAAGCCGACGCCCGCACCCTGATGACCGACCACGCGATACAGATCGCCTTCCCTCCGCGCGAACAACGGGATGCCGACGACTACAGCAAGATGCTGGGCACAACAACGCAGAAGGTGACATCGACCGGCACCAGCCGTACGCGCGGCGGCGGAACCGGCACCGAGTCCGAGCACACCAGCGAGCATGCCCGCGCCCTGATGCTGCCGCAGGAATTGAAGACGCTGGCGCAGCACCAGCAAATCATCTTTGCGGAGTACACGCCGCCCATCCTGTGCGACAAAGCGCGCTACTACGAGGACCACCGCTTTCTCGACCGCCTCAAGGAGGTCAGCCCGGCATTGGCAGGGCTCGATGACGGTCCGCGTGGGCGCATGATGCGCAAGCTGGGACTGACGCGTTGGGCCAAGGTGCGGCCGTCCAAGCAGCAGATCGAGCACGCCGCCTTTGTGCTCAGGGAGATGAGCGCCGCAATACCGCCGCTGCAACTGGCGCCGCCACCGCCGCCACCCGTTGCATCACCGCCGGCACCTGCAACGACGCCGCTCAAGGTCCGCCTCACGCCCATCGATATCCAGGCCCCCGGGCGGCGTGCACCGACCTCCCTGCCCGTCTTTGCCGATCCCGACTTTCCGACGCTGCAGGAAGCGCAGGCCATCGTCGACGCCTTCTTCGGACCGCTGGAAGCCCAGGACCACGCTGCCACCCCAACATCCCCGTCGGCAAAGCGCCGCAAGCGCCGGACGATGCCCGATTCCGGCGACCTGTTCGCGCAAGGCGCCGCACAGCCCAATTCCATTGAAGATGCAGGCAAGCCTGCCGCTCCCGCAGGCAGCGCAAAAGCCGCACCGGCGGCCGCCGGGACAGCCGGGATAGCCGGCCAGCTCGATCTCTCTTTTCTGGACCAGCATCACGACGAACAAAGGAGAACACCATGAGGAGGCTATATCTACTGTATCCGACTTCCCTGACGCTGCTCATGGGACTGTTGGCGGCCTGCGGCAGCGCGCCCAAGGCCCCGGTGCCGGACGGCCGTCATCGGATCCAGGTCAACACCCCCGAGCGCATCAGCCGGTACGGGGACGCCGCGGCCGCCGACCATGCCAACACGGTCCGGCCGTCCGACGACCGTCAGCGCATCGAAGCGCTGGAGACGCAGGTCGCCGGCTTGCGCACCGCCGTGCTGGCGGGTTCCGGAACAGGTCCGGCCAGGCCAGCCTCCCAACCGCCTGGCTGTCCCGAGGCAGCGACAGCAGAAGCCCCCGCAGCCTGCCTGTCCAGCCAGGAGCACATGGAACTCCGCCGCCGCTCCATCGTATTCCACATTCCGTTCAAATTCGGCGCAGCCGATTTCAGTCCGCCCGAATCCTTGCGCAGTCTGTTGCTGAAGGCGGCGGCCGACAGTCCCCGCATCGAGGTGCGAGGCCGCACCGACGCCGACAAGGCCAGCCGTCCCGATGCGCTGCTGGCCTTGCAGCGCGCGCAACACGCGCGTCAGTTCCTGATCTCTCACGGCATAGACCCGGCACGGATACACGCCAGCGCACTGGCGGCCGGAGGCTGGATCGCCGACAACGCCACTGAAGCCGGCCGGGCACAAAACCGTCGCGTCGAAGTCGAAGCCATGGACCTGAATCCCCAGGCGTACGGCGCATTGCCCACGACATCAAAAGGAGCCGAGCATGAACCAGATTGAGGAAGTCGCGCAAGAAGGCGCCGCAGTGGCTCGCCCACGCCGATCCGCCAAGGCGCAACGCGCCCCCGGCAGGAACACGTCACTGACGCCCGATGCGGCCGATGCAACGCCTGTGCCGGCAAGCCGGGCCAAGCCCAGGCGTTCGGCGCCAAAAACGGGCAGGTCACAAAAATCCAAACAGCCGCCCTCGCGCGACATGCCGGCTCCGGAACCGGCCACCGCACCGGAGCCCAGGACGCGGCATGAAGAACCCGAAATTCCCGCCGCAAGCAGCAGGGATCCAGGGGCCGCGCCGAACGCCGACCGCAATACCGGAGAAGAGCGCGACGTCGGCGCGCTTGCAGCCGTAGGCGCCGGCGACCAGGCCTCTCCAGGCGCATACGAAAAAATGGCAAGCCACCTCCAACGCATGCACCGCGCTGCGGAAAAAGCGATCGACAAGGCAGGCGCCCTATGGAGCTACATCAACACCGAACAGGAAGTGGCAGCGCGACAGCCCAATCGCGACGAAGCCTTGGCGCCGCATTCGACACCGGAAGCAGCAGACCCCAGGCCGGCGCCCGCCGACGGCCAGCGCCAGCATCAGGACAGGGAAATCGATGTCGACGGGATCGTCGCGTCGCTGTCGAACCGCTACCTGATCGCCGACGACAAATACTACTTCCGCGACCGCGGCCAGGCACTGGCCTTCGAAGACCTGGGCAGGCGCATTGCGACCGTCCACAACGATCCGGACGTGGCCCGGTCCATGGTCGACCTGGCGCAGGCCAAGGGCTGGAGCAGCCTGAAGGTCAAGGGCAGCGACGTCTTCAAAAGCGAGGTCTGGCTGCTTGCGGCGCAGCGCGGCATGGACGTTTCCGGCTACCGCCCCAAGGAGATCGACAAGGCTCGCCTGGCTGCCATCGAGGCCGAGCGCGACATTGCCCGGATCAACACCATCGAAAGAAACATGCAGCTCGATCTGCCGCTCGCGGCACCTGCCGAAAAGCGCGTCAAGCCGGAAGTGGAGCCGCCCGAAACGCAGGCAAGCCCGAACCTGAGCACGCGCCAGCAGCAGGCCGTCGAATTGCTCAAGACACTGCTGCGCGACCGGGGCGACTCCGAGAAGGCCGTCGAGCTGACGGCCGCCGTGGCTGCAGAGCAGATGCTGACGCGGCGCTCCTATGTCGGCCGATTGCTTGATCACGGTCCTGCGCGGTATCAACATGATCAAGATGCGGATCCCAGTTATTTCGTCGTACTGGACACACCGCGCGGCGAAAAGACCGTCTGGGGAGTCGATCTGAAGCGCGCGCTTGAGGAAGCCCAAATCGAACGCGGTGCCGACGTCTTGCTATCCAAGGTCGGTCATCGGGATGTCACCGTTCCTGTACTTGAGCGGACGGCGGATGGCAGGCCTGCCGGGCGCTGTTACGTGGATACGATGCGCAACGATTGGGATATCCAAACCGTCGACAGCATGCGTGATCTCGCGGCATCGCGCGCGGTCACAAGAGATTCGACTGCCGACTCGCCGGAACCGTCCGGGCAGGCATCCCGCAGACATAGTGTGCAGCCTCCTCTCGCTCCAGTACCGACGCATGCCCATGAAAAGCATATCGAACGAGAGTCGCCAGAGCGCTGACAGGCGATCGGCGTCAGCATCCAGGACCAATCAGGCGCAGACTGAAGGCCGAGCGCGGCGTCCGGCGGCGATACCGCAGCAGGCGCCCCCCGGGACGCCAACTCAGCGGCCAGCCATGCTCAGTTCAAGTCAGTCTATCGACGATCAGGCCACATCGATACTGAAGGCCGTCATGGCCGCCGCCATTCCAGGAGCTTGGTCGAGCGATACCGGATTGCCGATGGGCTGCAGCTTTGCCTTTGCCCTGTCAAAGAGGACCACGGCGCAGCCGTTGGGCAAATGGCGCGAAACATAAATGAAGCCGTCAACCTGCAGCGGATTCCTGAAGACCGCCAGCGCCCACTTCTGCGACAGAGCGTAGTTGCCGGTTCCCGTCAGGCCGACGTGACCTCCCATCGTTTTCAACAGGGGTCCACTGAGATCAAATAGCCTCAGGTCGGCCGAGAAGCGATGTACCCAACGGCGGTCGATTTCAGATTTGGCCACCGGGAATTTACCTTTGACCGGCACGGCGTCATGCAGCAAGGACTCCGCGAGCGCCACCTCAAACGTCAGGCCGAGGTAGCAACTGGCATATTCAGCAGATCCAGTCTTGCACCCGGGCGCATCGAAGCGATTGCCGCCGCTCGTGCCGAAATAGGGCTCGCCTGCCTTGTGACCCGAAATGCGGACAAGCTGCGGAACCGGGAGCGAAACCACAGGCAAATGCGCGCTGGTCGACAGCGCCTTGTCGGGTGACCTCAAACGGGTAACGGCCAATCACGCCTCCCGGAACGCCTTTGCGGCGGCCAGTACTTCACGGAACTTCCCCTTGCGCAGCGCCTCGATGGGCGTACTTTTCCCCAGCGAGAGCCGCGGGTTCGTGAAGAACTGCCACTTGCTCGAGCCGGCCAGGCTCTCCAGTTCCTTGCTGACAGCTTGAAGCTGGCGACGATCGACGCGGTCGTCTGCAAAGAAAGCTGGATAGAGTTTCCTGCCGGACGCTCCATCCAGGGCAAACATGCGCAGGTCCTGGACAGCCCGGGTGATGGCTTGCCGGGACACGCCCATGCGTTCGGCCAGGTCTTGCGATCCGACCAGTTCCCCTTTTTCCTCGAGCTCCGTTCTACGGTCCAGTTCTTTTCTTCCGAATTGATCGAGGAATTCCTGGTTCTCTCCACGAATTTCTCCCTTGCCAGAGGCTGCGGTAGCCTTGGCTGCCCTGGTACCCGCGCCCTTGGAGGAAACGCTGGATTTCACGCGCGAGAACAAATCGAGTATGTCCGCGGAACTGACCTTCGGCACGCCGTGTAATTGCTGCGGCTGGAAGCTGGCGCCACTCGAGTGAGCTTTCGCCTTGGCCTTGCCAGGCTGTTTGAGCTGAACCAGCAAGTAACCGTCCCCCAGATCAACGCCGCGGCTGATGATTTTGTTTAAATCGCTTGGGAGCACACTTCCTGCTGCCTGCTGGGCACGCACTTGAAGAGAGCCTTTCGGTTTCACGGGTTTTGTCGCTTCCTGCTTTCTCATAATCACCTCCATTGCCAACATGCCGATTGTACTCCGATGGGCGTCATGCGCAACCAAAGCAAGCAAATCAACCAAGGAAAGCCCGCGCCTCCGATGCAGTCCGCCGCACTCCAGATGGCTATCGCAACGGCTCTGCACAGAAATAACCCCCTCAGCAGGAAAGGAGATCGGCAAGGGATTCCTGACGCGTTGACAATGGACTTGCCGTGAAGGCATTCGCGTCCCATCTTGCTTGGAGTGAAGAATCCAAACAACTTGGATTGTCGCGGGACCCGGCGACACTCGGCGAGAAGGCCGTCTGGGACGTCGACCTGCAGCGTGCGCTGGAAGAAGGCGAGGGTGAGCACGGCACCGGCATCATGCGCCCCGGTCGGCTAGCGCGGCGTCACTATGCCGGTCTTCAAGCGGACCGAGAACGGCAGCCCACAGGCCGCGGCTACGCGGATGCGACGCGCGACGACTGGGACATCCGCACGTCAACGACATGCGCAATCTCGCGGCATCGCGCGCGGCCACAAGAGATTCGGATGCCGGCTCGCTGGGCGAGTCCCGACAAGCGGAGGATACAAACTGGACATGTAACAATCCGTCTGGCCGTGTCGGATCGCGGCGACGAGTGGAATTGGCGCGGAGTTCATCAGGATGACGCGAGCGTGGAACGTGGGCGCCAGACAGCATCATAGGCGCATCCTGCGCCTAGCGAACGCCCTTGTGATCCGCCACCCACTTCAAGACTTCATTCTCGGACCATGCCACGCTGCGCTTTGACAATTTTATCTTGGCAGGAAATCTCTTGTGTCGCATTTCCTTATAAATCAGGGAGCGTGACATTGCACAGATCTGCTGCACCTCATCCAGTTTGATCAGACGATCCTGTTCAACAGGCTTCCCTGCTTGGCCATGCTTGACTTTCATGGGCGTGTCCCTCCCTATCAATGCTGGAGGTCGCCCATGCTTCAGATGACTTCAGCCGGTCAGTAGTAGCTGACGCCATTCTAGAAGAAAATAAAAATTATTATTTTGACATTTATCGAGAAACCCTCCCCTCGTTGTCCCACCGATAAAGTCGTGGTCGACCAGCTCGTGCGACTCAGCTTGGGATATCCTCTCTGCGCCACACCGCCAATGCCATTCCAGTCGACGGCCTGTGGAAGCAGGATAGCTTCAACGGATAGATTGGGGGCAGCCCCCCGCATAGCGGCAGCGGACGCCATCATACGTCCAAAAAGTTCCGTCCCAATTCTGCAAGCGCATCCCCCGATAACTCTTGCATCACGCTCCGCACGTTGGCCACCGAGCGTCCCACCTACCGGCACCCGCCGACATCGCTATTTAGCTATTTAGCAGCAATGCTCGCCTTGCATGGCACACCACGCGATGCATTTCGTGCTCGGAGGATAGGTTGAAGAAGAAGAAGAAGAAGAAGAAGAAGAAGAAGAAGAAGAACCTTCTTACCTTATCCACTTGCCTTACCCGCTTACCTTACCTGGTTTGATACAAGCCAAAGCGGAGCCATGGCGCAGGCATAAGCTTGGTATCTATCGACCGCTCACCGCCATGGAATCCCACGCCGACATTGCGCCGGACATCGTTCGCCGCATCAACGAAGCCGCCGACCAGCTGTATGAGGAAGCTGGTCGCAGCAGTTTTCCCAACGTCGACGCCGTTCGCCGACGGGCACGCGCCAACATGAACCACGCCTCGCTGGTCATGCGCGACTGGCGGCACCGCCGCATCGCCCCGACCGCAGTGCCCGAAGACGCCCTGCCCGACAGCCTTGAACCCGCCGCCCGCCAGTTGCTGAACGCGTTCTGGCGCGAAGCCAGCGCCCTCGCCAACGGCCACCTGCAAACGGCACAAGCGGGATGGGATCAGGAACGCCGCGAACTGGAAGAATTTCGCGACCAGCTCGCTGCCGCGTTCGACACCCAGGCCGGCGAACTGGCGGAGGCATATCAGACCAACGCGGCGCTGCGCAACGAGATCAGCGCACAGCAGGAACAGCTGGCGGAATTGGCACAACGTGCCGGCGAAGAGGTAGCCAGGGCCGGCAACGCCGATGCCGCGCTGGCGCACGCAAAGACGCAGCTGCAGGAACTACACGAATCGCTGCGCCAGGCGCAGCACACCCAGCAACAGCTGGCACTGCGACTGCAGGAGCAGCACGCGGCCGCCACGGCCGCCGCCGAGCGCAACCTGAGCGAACAGACGCGCTATGCCGAACAACTGGGCCAGGCGCGCCAGGAGGCAGCAGGCTTGCATGCCCAGCTGGCGGCACTCACCAATCCCAGGCGCGACCGCACCGCGGCCACTGCCGATGGCAAACGCAGCACCAACCCAGGAAAGGCAACGCCGCCATGAACGCATACTTTCTCCACCTGGCATCGCCGGAACGCGACGGTGCCCCCGCCGTCATCGCGGGCGACACCGAGGCATTGCTCCGCCTGCGCAACGCCATCAACGATGCAATCTCCGGAGGCGCCGGCGCCGCGCGGTTCTATTCGTCCGACGGCGAGGTCTATGACATGGTATTGATGCGCGAACAGGACATGGGCGCTGCTTACACCGCCTATAGAAACGAGGTCGCCCCGCAGCGATCGTTGCGCGAGGTCCGCCGGCTTGAGCAGCTGGACAATTACGCTCCGGCCTTGCGCTTGCTGCATCAGCTTGGCAAGGATGGCGACAACGCTGCTCGCCATGTCGGCACTCACGGAGGGCGCCCAAAGGCATTGGCGATTGATCTGCGTTGCGCCGCCAACATCGAGCTGCGATGATGCGACCGGCAGCGGTTGGCGGTATCGGCAAGCAGTGAGGTAAGGGACGAGCTGGTTGGCGACGGCGTCATCGGCTGGCTGTTCATGCCCTTCACGCGCCCTCGAAGCCGCTACAACCGCTTGACCGCCATCGGCCGGTGCGCAACATCAAACCGGGAGCATGTACCCGACGCGCCGTTGCTCCACCAACCGGCAAACACTGGGCTGGTGGAAGCGCACCGGGCAAGACGGCGACCGCCCTGCAGCGGATTGTGCCGCGGCCATCGCCGGCGGTCCAGGCAGGGAATGGCGGTTACACGGCGAAAGATATCACTGAGCGACAACCACGGCAGGAGCAGGTGCAGGGGCGACCGGTGACGCAATGGCTGACGACCAGCAGCCGCTCATTGCAGCACGCCGATGGCTTCAATTTCGTATGCGCAATCGCGCGACGGGCCGCACAGTACACGAGTGATCGTCGAAGGCTCCACACCGTGGCCAATAAGAAATTTTATCGCGACCGCCGAGCCCTTGTGGCGCCGCATTGCCATGCCGGCATTAATAATTGCGGTGGTTGCCCGATTCGATGACTTGCGCCGTTCTGTGCGTTGCATATGCCCCCCAGTCAGATGGCTTATCTTATGCAAGTTGTGATGCCGCACTATTGACAATCATCAATACGCAGGACACTTTCAGCCAATTCGCCGATCAGCATTCGCGTTGCCGATGCATGTCTGCATTTCGATTCCGCTGCAATTTGAGATGCAAGCATTTAATACAACAACCGTCGATCTTGACTTGCTAGTGACGATGTTGATTTTCGTTCGCGGCACGACGCGGAATATCCTCTACACTTATCCGCACGAAACGTATTGATCTTCGTCAATGTAAAAAGGAGTGCTCGGGAAAAGCAATGTCACTATCATAAGTGCATTTGAGGAGGACATTCATGTGGTTCGAACTCTACGAGGACAGCTGTCCAATCACAAAGGAGCCTTGGCGATGGCGCTTGCGGGACAACGGCGGTTCAGTCGTCGCTCTTTCCACCACAGGATACTGCAGTGAGGCGGATTGCCGTCAGGCCGTGCAGGACCTCCAGATGATTTCACCCAAGACCCCGATACAGACCCGCAGCCGCCTGGCGCAGGATCGCGCCAGAAAGTCCCGGCGTCAGACTAAACAGTAAGGATCTGACCGCCCCAGGGTTCAAGCGTCAATTCCAATCGCAGGACACAGGGCGGGAAATTGTCGATCGCCAGCTTGCTCAGAAACTGGCGGACAGCGATTCTGCAGAGATTTTCCCGAGTCTCATTATCTAGGCTGGGTATTTCACCAGGATCCACGACATACGCGACCTGCCGACTTTTCTGGCGGTACTCTTCGACTTCGGCAATAATGATTTCATGCGCGAGCTCATACGACACTCTCTGCTGAAAACCGGCGAAATATAGATGCGATTCTGCTGCATTGGAGGCGGTGAAGAAAAACCCCAATTTTCGTTGCGCTGATATTTCCATATGCCCCCCGGTCCAGGCTCTGATAATAAAACTCTTATGGTTTGCGGGAAATATGTCTTTCCTGTGACAGCGACCAACATTGATCTGGATCAAACTCGGTGACGCCGGCCCCCAACAGGCGCAGTCCTCTCAAATGTGGCCCCCTTCAACCTCGGGGCAACGCATTACGATGAAGGCAATCTGATCCGATCTGCCGCTGACTGCGTGACGGGCTCCCGATATCTGGATCAATTTTAGCCGCCGTGTCCGCCAGTAGCGGCACCGCCTTTACCATTCGGCAGTACGACCTTGACGTTTTACATCACGCCCTGACTTTCGCCGCAATTGCGTCAAGATGGCGATTTTCTGCGAGGATGCCAAAGTGGACGGATGGATGGGTGCCTCGTCACAGCGCGGAGCAGGAACGTCTTTTCGCATGCTATATTGGAATCAGGATTCTCAAGGCACCGTGCCACTCGCCTCCAGGTGGCATCAAAGGAGAGTGTTATGTGCTTCTCAGCAAAGGTATGGGCCGACTACCGCCAGTACACTAAAAAATTTGGTGCACGCATCGACATCCATGAGTTCATCCGGCTGCTGGAGCAGCGGATCGACGGCGCCAAAATATCGATCTCGAAGAACGTCACCGATGTCTTCAAGGATGCGCCGCAGACTGCGGAGGAGCGCCGCTGCCGCGACCTGGTGATGCAATACGAAAGCAGCGAAATACCCATCCTCGAAGAGCAGGTGTTCGCACAACGCCGACGCCTTGCTGACGCTGAGCGCCAGCTCGCGACCAAGGCAACAAAAAAAGCAGCCGAGGATCGGCGTATCGCCGGCAACAAGATCAGCTGGTTGACCGCCAAATTGAATGAGCTGAGCACACCGCAAAGCCTGGACGCCGAAGTAAGGATATTCCCCGGCGCCTTTTGCCCTGTCATGGTGATGGACAAGAGCGGTGACTACCTGATCAAGCCGATGCGCTATCAATGCCGCCCGGCGGGCAAGCCGCCAGCCTACGATCACAAATATCCGGGAACCTACAATGCGCGTCGCGATAGCCTGCGCGGTTTTTGGCAGGCGCAATATGGCTCTTCCCATGCGGTGGTGGTTGCGAGCGCTTTCTATGAAAACGTCAACCGCCACCGCCTTGAGGGCCGTGAACTGGCGGAAGGCGAAGAACCTGAAAACGTGATCCTGCAGTTTGCCCCGGGCGACGGCCAACTGATGCAGATCGCGTGCCTGTGGTCGCACTGGAGCGGACCTGGCCAAGCTGACCTGTTGTCGTTCGCCGCCATTACCGACGAACCACCTGCCGAGGTTTCAGCGGCGGGACACGATCGTTGTATCGTGCCGCTTAAAAGGGACCACCTGGCTACTTGGCTGGCAACATCGTCGCCATCCATCGAGGACTACGAGGCCGTGCTCGACGATAGGGAACGTCCATATTACGCGCACCTCAAAGCGGCGTGACGCCATTCGCTCGTCGTAGCCGGCCGCCCTCACTTTCCTTCCCCGTCATGGCCAGGTGGACAACTGTGCCCCGATAGCGAGACCGGCATAAGGTATTCCCGCTCACTCATGAAATGCTCCCTTAGCCAGTGTTGAACGCCGGCACATCGGTTATATATCGGCTACCTGAGCGGCGACCTAATCGCTCAAAGCCTCTACCCGTCAGGCTTCTAAGTTGCGCAAGTACGCGCGTCGTTATCTGGCCGAAGTGCAATACCGATTCAACCGGCGTTTCGACTTGGTCGCCATGGTGCGTCGCCTTGCCATTGCAGTCGTGCGGGAAAAACCCTGTTCAAAAAGAAAGATCCCGGCGCCTTCTGCCAGTCGAATATAATCAGCTTCCTCCATATTTGTGTTTCGCCCATTTACTTAACACTTTTCCTGCCACGCCCTTCAAGCCCGACATCTTCCAAGGGGCATACGCCTCCTCCGGCCCCTTACCAAGTCGCGAAGTATGTACCTGCTCGTCAATGCCATAGAACTGGCGAAAGCTCATCATTAGCGGGTGCCACTTGTCAGGATTGATCTTGTCGGAATCAGGGCCGGCGAGAATGCGAGAGTCAGCGTGGACTTGTACGATCCTAAGTTCGATCATGCAGGTTGGAACAGCCATGTGTGGATCATTTTTGGCAAATGGCCGGATATTTTCGACCACCGCTTCCAAGTGAACCGGGCATTCATTGACGCGCGGCGGCGCGACACGCAGCGAGGCTTTGGGCGTCAATCCGGCAGCACCGAATTTATCGGCGACATGGCGGTAACCCAATAGTTTCTTGTGTAGTGGAATCGATACGCTGCCAGTCAACATTGCCAGCCGGTCGACTGCGCCGACGTTCTCGACCGAAGCAAGATTAAGAACGCATTCGCCGCTGCGCTTTAAATTTTCGACGGTCTTCGAGCTGGCATCGAGGCCCAACATACAACTCCAGCCTAGCCACCATGCCGAGGACATCGGTGCTAGGTTGGGCGAACTATCCGTAAGCGTCTCCCCGGTGACGTCTTGAGTGGAGCGACAAATTAATCGATGATGGCATCACCCCGCTGGGAAGCGGCGTCATCTCAAAGGGCTGCTGGTAGGTTGCA
>NZ_BPWI01000031.1:0-35918 GCF_040369125.1 Duganella hordei | reverse complement strand
GCGCGGCGGGCGCGGAATCGGCCGCCAAACCGGCCGCGTAGAGTCCCCGCTGCGCCTGGTCCAGGGCATGCAGCAGGTCGGCCGCATCCTCGCCGCCGGCGCGGCCTTCGCCGTTCAGCAGCGCGCGCACCGCGTCGACGGTGCGGTACAGCAGGTCGAACAGCGGCGGCGACAGCGTGATCTCGCCGCGCTTGAGCGCGGCCAGCACGCTTTCCAGCGCCTGGCACACCGACTCGACGTCAACCAGGTTGACCGCGCGCGCCGCCCCCTTCAGGCTGTGCGCTTCGCGGAACAGCGTCTCCAGCAGGCCGGCCACGGGCGCGCCGGCCTGCGGCTTTTCCAGTTCCAGCAGCAGCGTCGACATGGCGCCCAGATGCTCGTCCGCCTCGAGGCGGAAGGTCGCCATCAGCCGCAGCAGGAACTGTTCGTCGTCGGTCGCCATGTGCCGTCCCCGCTCCTAGACCCGGTAGCGCCCGACCATGGCCTGCAGCTTCTGCCCCAGCGCGTGCAGGTCGTGCGCGGCCGACTCGGCCTGGCGGGTGCTGGCCATGTTCTGCGTGGTCGACACCCGGATGTTCTCCATCGCCAGCGCCAGCTGGTCCATGCCGGCCAGCTGCTGATGCGCCGAGACGGCGATCTGGCTGGCCGCCACCGCGCTGTCGCCGATGCTCTCGGTCAGCTGGCGGATCGCCTCGCCGGCGTCGCGCGACTGGCGCACGCCCAGCTCGACCGCCCGCGCGCCCTGCTCGGTGGCCAGCACCGCGCTGCCGGTGGCCTTCTGGATGTCGCCGAGGATGGTGCGCACCTGGGCCGTGGCCTGCTTCGACTGCGCGGCCAGGCTCTTGACCTCCTGCGCCACCACCGCGAAGCCCTTGCCGTGCTCGCCCGCCTTGGCCGCTTCGATCGAGGCGTTCACGGCCAGCAGGTTCGACTGCTCGGACAGGTCGTTGACGCTGGCGATCAATTCGCCGATCGCCTGGCTCTGCTCGGACAGCCGCATGATGCTCTCGGCGATCAGCTCCATCTGCGCGCGGATCTGCTGCATGCCGTCGATCGATTCCTCCACCGAGCGCTTGCCGGTCTGCGACACCTGGGCCGCCTTCTGCGCCGCCTCGGCCACGTTCTTGGCCTTCTGGCTGGCCATCAGCGCGGTCTGCTTGACCTCGTCGAGCGTGGTGGCGGTCTCGCTCATCACGGCGGCCGCCTCGCTGGCGCCGGTCGCCACCTGGGTGGTGCCGGCCAGGATCGCGCTCGACGACGCCGCCAGCACGTCGACGCCCTCGCCGATCTGGCGGTTCATCTCGCGCAGGTTGAACACCATCGCCGCGAAAGCGTTACCCAGCACGTCGCGCTCGGACGGCGCCGCCACCTCGCCGGTCAGGTCGCCGGTGGCGATGCGTTCGGCCACGGCGGCCTTCTCGCGCAGGTTGTCGACCATCGCCGCGAAAGCCTGGCCCAGCGCGTCGCGCTCGGACTGCGGCAACACCTGCTGATGCAGGTCGCCGGCGGCGATGCGCCGCGCGATCGCCACCTTGTCCTGCAGCGACAGCGCCATCTCGCGGAACTTGTCCTGCAGCTGGCCGATCTCGTCGGCGCGCGCCCGCGCGGCCGGCCGCACCACGATCTCGCCGGCCGCCACCAGCCGCGCCGCCTCGGCCAGGTCGCGGATCGGCGTGACGATCACCGCGTGCAGCCGCATCGCCAGCGGCAGCGAAATCAGCAGCGAGCCTATCATCACCAGCAGGATGATGCCGCCGTAGCGGGTCAGCCGCGACGCCATCGATTCGGTGCCCATGCGCAGGTAGACGCTGCCGAGCTGGCGTTTCTTTTCCTGGATGGGCCACGACGCCACCAGGTCGTCGCCGACGAAGTGCTGGCCCAGCGCCTCGGCGCGCGCCGGCAGCGGCTGCGCCGGCCGGTCCGTGCGCGCGTAGCTGGCGAACGGGGCGCCGTCGGCGGTGTACAGCGCGGCGGCGCTGATCTCAGGATTGGCCCGCAGCGCGTTGAGGTATTCCTGCGCCGACTTGGGGTCGCTGAACACCAGCGACGGCGCCACGCTGGAGGCCAGGATCTCGGCCTGCACCGCGCTCTCCTGCAGTTTTTGCGCGCGGTAGGTCAGGATGTCGTAGCTGACGATCACCACCCCCGCCATCAGCAGCGCGATGGCGCTGGCCAGCACGGTGATCAGCATCAGCTTGCGCCGGATCGGCGTATCGGTAAACCAGTGCATCTAGTGACCCTCCTTGCCCGGACGGGGTTTGACGCTGAGCGCCATGTTGAGCAGCTTGGAGCTGATCTGCAGGCCGTTGCGCGCGGCCGCCTCGTCGTCGACGGTGAAGCGCACCCGGTTATCCTTGATGACAAAGCTGATCACGCCGCCGCTGCGCGCCTCGCCCACCGTCAGCACGCCGCGCAGCGCCTCGGCGCCGCGCGGCGCCTCGGCCGCGCCGACATACGCCACGTGGCAGCCGGCCTCGCGCGTCAGGCTCTTCAGGCGCCGCAGCTGCAGCGGATGGCCGTCCACCTGTTCGCGGCCGACCGCGCTGTCGAGCGCGGCGCCGAACGGGTCGTCGCCCACCACGCACAGCACCAGCGGGCTGGCCGGCGCCGCGAACACGCCCGGCGGCCATTCGACGTACAGGCCGAACTTGGTCAGGTAGGCGCCCTTGACCGCGAATTCCAGCGTGTCGGCGTCGGCCGCGATGGCCAGCGGCCGCCAGGCCAGCGCCAGCAGCAGAAGCAGCACAGCGCGCGCCAGCGCGCGCAGGGGGCGGGTCAGAATTTCCATATCAGCTGCAGCATGAGTGCGCGGTCGAACACGGCGCGCGGCGTGCCGCCGGTGACGTTGCCGAACTCGGCATGGCCGCGGTCGAGCAGGTTGCGCGCGTTCAGCGCCAGCTCCAGCCGCGGGCTGGGGCGCCAGCCCAGGCGCCCGTCCAGCGAGGTATAGGCCGGCACGTAGGGGAACGGCAACGAGGCGACCCGCGTCAGCGACAGGTCCAGCTCCAGCTGCCGCGGCAAGTCCAGACTGGAGCGCAGCACATAGCGGTGCGGCGGATCGTTGCCGAACAGCGTGCCCGCGCCGCCGGCGGGCGCCGGCCGGGTGGCGCCGGGCTGCAGGCTGATCCGCTCGCGCTGCAGGGTCTGGCTGGCGCTCAGCCGCCAGCCCTGGTTGACCTGGTAGTTGCCCCAGATTTCCACGCCGGCCACGTTGCCCTCGGCCTGGTTGCCGATCGTCAGGGTGCCCGCCGCCTTGCCGTTCTCGATGCTGCGCAGGTCGTCGTACTTGTTGTAGAAGGCGTTGACCGAATACGACAGGCTGGCGGTCGGCTGGGCGCGGTAGCCCAGCTCCAGCGCGGTCAGCCGCTCGGAGCGGAAATCGCTGCCGCCGCGGTAGGCCGCGCCGGGAATGCCGAACACATAAAAATCGCGGTCCACCCGCGACGGCGTGCGCAGCGCGCGCGACACCGCCGCCCACAGCAGCGAGCGCGGCGTCGGCTTCCACGCCAGCCGCACGTTGGGCTGGTATTCGGTGCCGGTGTAGCCGTTGTGCTCGACCTTGGCGCCCAGGGTCAGCTTCCAGTCCTCGTCGAGGGTGATGGCGTCCTGCACGAACAGATTGGACAGGCGCGTCTCAACCTTTTCCGGCAGGAACACCAGGATCGCGCCGTTGGTCGCCGCGCTGCGCCAGACCCGCAGGCCGGCGCCCCACACCAGCTCGTGGCGCGCCGCCACCGGCAGCCGGTGCTGGGCCTCGATGTCGTAGGTGTTGTTGGACTCGCCGAACAGCACGGCGCCCGGCATCAGGTTGTACACGTGATCGTAATAGGCTTGCACCTGCAGCGCGCCGCCGTCGGCCAGCGTGTGGCTCCAGCGCGCCAGCAGGTTGCCGCCGGAGCGCCTGCGCTCGCCGCTGGCGATCTGGTCCAGCTCCCGGTCGTACAGGTCGCCCTGCAGCGTCACGCCGTCGTCCGCCGCGCCCCAGTCGGCGCGGAAGCCGGCCTGGCGCCCGGACCAGCCGTCCCTGGCGTCGGCGCCGGCCGTGGTGCGGTTGCCGTCGCGGCGGAAACCCTTGGCGTACAACCGCATGCTGCCGTCCCCGCCGAGGCGCCAGCCCTGGCGCAGCGCCACGTCGCGCTCCTGGTTGCCGCCGCCCAGCGCCAGCAGCGTGCCCTGGGTGTCGGCGCTGGAGCGGGTCAGGATGTTGATCACGCCATTGACCGCGTTCGAGCCCCACAGCGTGCCGCCCGGACCGCTGATCACCTCGATGCGCTCGATGTCCTCCATCATCACGTCCTGGACTTCCCAGAACACGCCGGCGTTCAGCGGGTTGTAGACCACCCGGCCATCGATCAGCACCAGCAGCTTGTTGCCGTTGCCGGTGCTGCCGCCGCGCGCGGTGACCACATAGTTGTTGCCGTTGGTGCGGGCCACCTCGAGGTTGGGCGCCAGCCGCAGCGCCTCGGGCACGCTGGTGGCGCCGGAGCGCCGCACGTCCTCGGCGGTGATGATGTAGACGGCGGCGGCGGCGTCGCCCAGCGGCTCGGCCCGCTTGGACACCGAGGTGATCGGAATCTCCGCCAGCTCCTCGATACTCATGCGCGACAGTTGCGGCAGCTGCTCGCCGCCGTCCGCGGCGGCCGCGCAGCACACCAGGCCCAACCAGCCCGCGCGCCAGCCCAGGCGCCTTGCGCCGTGCTTTTCCGGTCTTGTCAGTCGCGCCATCGTCCCCTCCCTTGGTCACGCTTTTTGTCAGGCCGCATGCTGCTGCACCACCATCGCCGGATCGGCCAGCAGGCGGCCGGCGTCAAGCAGGATCAGGCGCTGCGCGGTGATCCCCTTCAGGAACTCGGCGCGGATGCCGCCCGCCGCCGTCGGCGGCCGCTGCAGCTCGGCCAGCACCAGCTTGTTCACGCCCAGGATCTGGTCCGCCAGCACGCCGAAGCGCATGGCGCCGTCGCGCAGCACGATGATCTTGTTCATATCCGTCAATCCCTGTTCCGGCAGGCCGAGGAAGCGCCGCAGGTCGACCAGCGACAGGATCCGTCCCCGCACATTGACGATCCCCAGCACGAACGCCGGCGTGCCGGGCAGCGGCGTCAATTCGCGCAGCACATGGACCTCGTGCACATGCGCCATCTCCACCGCGTAGCGCTCATGGGCCAGCATGAACTCCAGCACCTCGGCCATCGCCGCCGGCGCCACCTCGGCCGGCGGTTCCTGCGCCAGCCGCCTGGCCCGCTCCAGCAACAGCGCGCGCTGCCGCTCCGGCCCCTGCGCCGCGTCCTGCTCCGTCGCGACGATGGCGGCCGCCGCCAGCCGCGCCCGCAGCGCGTCCCAGTCCGGTGCCTGGCGCCGGCCCGTCATCGTCAGTGCGTCCCCGCGCCGGCGCGCATCAGGTCGGCCAGCTCGCCGGCACGCAGGCCGCCGGCGTGCGCCAGCGGCTCGTCCGGCGCGCGGCCGTGCAGCAGCTCCAGCGCGTTGGCGAAATGGCGGGCCGCCTCGCGCTCGTCGCCGTTGCGCCGGCACAGCGTGCCCAGCGTGAAATGCGCCAGCACGAAGGTCTGGTCCAGGTACAGCGCGTCCCGCAGCGCGCCCATGGCGGCGGCCACGTCCCCCTGCTCCTCCAGGATCAGCGCCTGCAGGTAGCGCAGCCCGGGATCGCATTTGTCGCGGGCGATCGCGGCGGCGCAGCAGTCGCCGGCGGCGGCCAGCAGGCCACGATCGGCGCACTGCCGCGCGCGTTCGGCCAGGTCCGGCATGCGCGCGCGCGGGGGCGGTGAGACGGTGACGGCGGCCGGCGCCGGGGCAGCGGACAGCGGTGGCGGTGGCGGCGCCGCTGCCGGCGTGGGTCGCCGGTACAGCTGGGCGGCGCCAAAGCGCACCGGTTGCAGCGGCTTCAGCAGGCTGTGCCCGGTCTCGGCGACGCCGACCGCCAGCCAGCCGTCGCCGGCCAGCGCGTCGCGCAGCCGCAGCACGGTGCGCGCGGCACAGGCCGGCGCGAAATACATCAGCACGTTGCGGCACAGGATCAGGTCCATCGGCGGCGTACCGCTGTCCGGCCCGGGGAACGCGCCGGTCGCCAGGTTCAGGTAATCGAAGCGCACGCCCTGGCGCAGCACCGGCGCGATGGTGCCCCCGTCGAAATAGCACCGGCGTATCCAATCGGGCACGTTGCGGAACGACCAGTCGCGGTAGACGCCCTGCTCGGCCTTGCGCAGGAACTGCGGATTGATGTCGGTGCCGAGCAAGGTGACGCGCCAGTCGGCCAGGTCGGGGATCAGGCGGTGCAGCAGGATGGCCAGCGAATACAGTTCCTCGCCGGTGCAGCAGCCCGCGCTCCAGACGCGCAGCGTCTTGCCGGCGGCGCGGCGGGCCGCGATCAGCGGCGGCAGCACATCGCGCTCCAGCGTGTCGAACAGCTCAGGTTCGCGGAAGAAGTAGGTTTCGCCGATGGTCAGGTGGCGCGCCAGCTGCTCGACGCCGGCGCGCGTCGGCGCGGCGGCCATCAGGCGTTCCATGCAGACGGCGGCGCGCGAGGTGCCGGCGATGCCGGCGATGCCGCTGTCGCGCGCCAGCGCCTCGGCCGCGCGCAGCAGTTCGGGCCACAGCCCGCGCGGGAAATGCAGCCCCAGGTGCTCGGCGACATAGCCGCTGAAGCGCGCCAGCAGCGCATCGGCTGCCGCTGCGGCGGTGGGTTCGGCATGACGGTCAATAAGCATCGGAGAGCGCCTTCTCGAGAGCCAATTCTTCGTCCAGCGACAGGAACCGGTCCAGGTCATGGATCAGTATCATGCCATCGTCCAGCTTTACCACGCCGCTCGCGAAATCGGCGGCGGGGACGGGAACAATCAGGCCGGCGCCGACGATGGCGTCGTCGGCACAATCGACGACACCGGCGACCGCGTCGGCAACAAAAGCGATGCGCCGGCGCGCCGTATGCGCCAGCACGATCTGGTCGGTCAGCGCGATCTCGCGCGCCGGCAAGCCCAGCCGCTGACGCATGTCGATCACCGCCACCACCTGCCCCTGCACGTTGACGATGCCGCAAACAATCCCCGGCGCCGCCGGAAACGGCGTCACCGCCACCGCGCGCTCGACCCGCTCCACCGCTGCCAGCGGCAGGGCGTAGCGCCGTTCATCCAGTGTCCAAATCAACAGCTGTTGCACGATGGCTGACCCCGGCTATCTGCGGTGGATGAGTGAAGATTGTTTCACGTCAATTGTGATCCATATTGCCACAAATATCCTCGCGAAGTGTAACAAAGTTGCTTTTACCACGCATACGGAACAGCCCCCATCTGCGCTATCATCGGCGCATCGACTAGCGGAGGAATCCTGGATGGCTACATCGGGCACAGTGCGGGTGGGCATAGGCGGCTGGGACTTTGCGCCGTGGCGCGAGACTTTCTATCCGAAAGGGGTGCCGCAGAAGAAGGCGCTGGAATACGCCAGCCGCCAGGTCACCAGCATCGAGATCAACGGCACCTTCTACCGCACCGCCAAGCCCGAGCACTTCGCCTCCTGGGCCGCGCAGACGCCGGACGATTTCGTCTTCGCCGTCAAGGCCAGCCGCTTCGCCACCAACCGCAAGGTGCTGGGCGAGGCCGGCGAATCGATCGCCCGCTTCATCGACAGCGGGCTGACGGAACTGGGCCCCAAGCTCGGCCCCATCCTGTGGCAGCTGGCCGCCACCAAGCAGTTCGACGCCGACGACATCGCCGCCTTCTTCAAGCTGCTGCCCGCCAAACTGGGCACGCGCAAGCTGCGCCACGTGCTCGACGCGCGCCACGACAGCTTCCTGTGCGACGAGTACTATCGGCTGGCGCGCAAGCACAAGATCGCCACCGTCATCACCGACTCGCCCAAGTACCCCAACGTGGGCGAGATCACCGGCGAGTTCGTGTACGCGCGCCTGATGAACGCGCAAAGCGAAGTGGAGACCGGCTACACCAAGCCGGCGCTGAAGCAGTGGGCCGCCACCGCGAAGCAGTGGCAGCAGCAGGCGAAATCCGGCGACGCCTACGTCTACTTCATCAACGGCGCCAAGGAACGCGCGCCCGCTGCGGCGCAGCATCTGATCTCATTGCTGTAGTGGAAAGCTGTCGTTGCTCTTGGTAAAATACGTCTTTGGGCGACGCACTACCCGCCTGCTGACGTTTTTGAAAGATAGACATGAGTTCAACCAACGCATTTGCGGGCAGCCTGTTCATGGTGGTCGCGCCGTCCGGCGCCGGCAAGTCCACGCTGGTCAACGCGCTGCTGGCGCAGGAACCGACCATCAAACTGTCGATTTCCACCACCACGCGCGCGCCGCGTCCGGGCGAAACCCACGGCAAGGAATACTACTTCACGACGGCCGAGGACTTCGTCAAGCGCGCCGACGCCGGCGAGTTCCTGGAGTGGGCCGAGGTGCACGGCAATTACTACGGCACCTCGCGCATCATGGTCGAACAACAGATGAAGACCGGCACCGACATCCTGCTGGAGATCGACTGGCAGGGCGCACGCCAGGTCAAGAAGCAGTTCCCGCAGGCGGCCGGCATCTTCATCCTGCCGCCGTCGATCGCCGCGCTCGAGGAACGGCTGAAAAAACGCGCCACCGACGAACCGCATGTGATCACGCGCCGGCTGCTGGCGGCCGGCGGCGAAATCGCCCACGCCCCCGAGTTCGAGTATGCTATCATCAACGAAGAATTTGCAGTCGCCCTGTCGGAACTGACGGCGATTGTCAGAGCGGCCCGTTGCCGGTTTGCGCAACAAGCGGCGCGCAACGCCTCGCTATTTGCCCAATTGGGTATCCACGCTGAATAAATACACAAGATTTTAGGAGTTAAGATGGCCCGCATTACTATTGAAGATTGTCTCAAAACCATTCCTAACCGTTTCCAGCTGACGCTGGCGGCGACCTACCGCGCCCGCCAACTGCTGCAGGGCCACACCCCGAAGGTCGAAGCCAAGGACAAGCCTACCGTCGTCGCGCTGCGTGAAATCGCCGCCGGCAAAGTCGGTCTGGAAATGTTGAAAAAGGTCCCAATGTAAGTTGGGCCCGGCGTTCCCGAACAATGTGAATGGTGTGGTTTAATAGTAGTACGACATTCTCAGCGAGACGGAACGCATACGTATGAATCTGATTCCTGCCGATCCGACATTGAGTGGCAAGCCCGCCAGGGCCAAACAGCCGGCCAAAGCGCCGGCTGCAGCCACGTCTGGAGCCAACGCAGGTGACAGCACGCTGTCGACCACCATCGCCTCCTCCGCTCCCGCGCCCGCGCCGCCGGTGATTTCCTCGTCGCCCTTGGCCACGCCCACGCTGACCGCCGGCGTGGCCTCGGTCACCCACCTGACCGAAAAGCTGGCCGAGTACATGAACGCGGCCGACCTGAAAAAGGTCAAGGAAGCCTACCGCTTCTCGGACGAGATGCACCTGGGCCAGGTGCGCAAATCGGGCGAGCCGTATATTTCGCACCCGATCGCCGTGGCCGAGATCTGCGCCGACTGGAAGCTCGACGCGCAGGCCATCATGGCCGCGCTGCTGCACGACGTCATGGAAGACCAGGACGTCAAGAAGGAAGAGCTGATCGAGCGCTTCGGCGCGCCGGTGGCCAACCTGGTCGACGGCCTGTCCAAGCTGGAGAAGATCGAATTCCAGAGCCAGATCGAGGCGCAGGCGGAAAACTTCCGCAAGATGCTGCTGGCGATGGCGTCCGACGTGCGCGTGATCCTGATCAAGCTGGCCGACCGCCTGCACAATATGCGCACGATGGAGGTGATGGCGCCGGCCAAGAAGGCGCGCATCTCCAGCGAGACGATGGAAGTGTACGTGCCGATCGCGCACCGCCTGGGCCTGAACAATATCTACCGCGAGCTGCAGGACCTGTCGTTCTCGCACCTGTATCCGCTGCGCTACCGCACCCTGGCCAAGGCGGTCAAGGCGGCGCGCGGCAACCGCCGCGAGGTGGTCAAGAAGATCCTCGAGTCGGTGACCAACACGCTGGCCATGGCCAATATCGAGGCCGAGGTGTATGGCCGCGAAAAGACGCTGTACGGCATCTACAAGAAGATGCGCAGCAAGCACCTGTCGTTCTCGCAGGTGCTCGACGTGTACGGCTTCCGCGTGGTGGTCGACAGCTTCCCCAACTGCTACGTGGCGCTGGGCACGCTGCACTCGCTGTACAAGCCGATGCCGGGCAAGTTCAAGGACTACATCGCGATCCGCAAGCTGAACGGCTACCAGTCGCTGCACACGACCCTGATCGGCCCCTACGGCACGCCGGTCGAGTTCCAGATCCGCACCCAGGAAATGCACCGCACCGCCGAATCGGGCGTGGCCGCGCACTGGCTGTACAAGAACGGCGACTCGAACCTGTCGGACCTGCAGCAGCGCACCCACGCCTGGCTGCAGTCGCTGCTCGACATCCAGCAGCAGACCGGCGACTCGGCCGAATTCCTCGAACACGTCAAGGTCGACCTGTTCCCCGATTCGGTGTACGTGTTCACGCCCAAGTCGAAGATCATCGCGCTGCCGCGCGGCGCCACGCCGATCGACTTCGCCTATTCGATCCACACCGGCATCGGCGACCATACGGTGTCGGTGACGATCAACAACGAGCCGGCCTCGCTGCGCACCGAGCTGCGCAACGGCGACATCGTCGAGATCGTGACCGACTCGAAATCGCGCCCCAGTCCGACGTGGCTGTCGTTCGTGCGCACCGGCAAGGCGCGCTCGGCGATCCGCCACCACCTGCGCACCATCAACCTGCCGGAATCGATCACGCTGGGCCAGCAATTGCTGTCGCAGGCGCTGTCGTCGCTGGGCCTCAACCCGGAACTGGAAGAGCACCTGGTCGAGCGGCTGCTGAACGAATCGAGCGCCAAGTCGCTCGACGAGCTGTATGCCGACATCGGCATCGGCAAGCGCATGGCGGCACTGGTGGCGCGCCACATCTTCGGCCTGCGCGGCGGCGAATCGGCCAGCGCGCCGGTCGACCACAACAGCGCGGCCGAGCTCGATCCGGTGACGATCTGCGGCAGCGAGGGCGTGTCGGTGCAGCTGGCGCCGTGCTGCCTGCCGATCCCGGGCGACTCCATCCTCGGCCAGCTGCGCCGCGACCAGGGCCTGCTGGTGCACACCAGCGACTGCACGCTGGCCAAGCGGCAGAAGATCAAGGAACCGGACCGCTGGATCGCGGTCAAGTGGGGAACCGAGCTCAACCGCCGTTTCGACAGCCGCATCAAGCTGCTGATCAACAACGAAAAAGGCATCCTGGCGCGCGTGGCGGCCGAGATCGGCGAATCGGACGCCAACATCACCTACGTCGGCATGGACGAGGACAAGGAACACGTGCTGCACCAGCTGCGCTTCACCATCCAGGTGAAGGACCGCGTGCACCTGGCCGGCCTGCTGCGCAACGTGCGCCGCGTGGCCGGCGTCAACCGCATCCTGCGCGAGCGCAGCTGAATCCGGATTATTTGTGCTCGAAGGGGTCGTACCAGTAGGCCTTGTTCGACAGCGGGGTTTGCGGCGTCAGCAACGGATTGTCCAGCTTGAACAGCCGGCGTTTGCGCAAGCCCACCTTGTCGATCAAGTCGTCATAGAAGTCGTGGAAGATCCGGTCGAAGCCGCCGTCGGCGATCAGCAGCTGCAGGCCCTGCTCGAGCCGCTGCGCCAGCCGCTGCTCGCCCGGCGTCACAAAGAAGTAGCGCGGCAGCGGAAAATAAATCGCCAGGCTGCGCTCCAGCGCCAGCTCGGGAAAGGCCGGCGCGTACGCGGCCTGCTCGAACAACGCCTCCTCTATCCCGCGCGGGAAATGCTGGAAGCGGTTGACCGCCAGCATGCCGTGCAGGCCGGCCGTCGAGTTGCCTTGCACCACATCGAAACCGGCGCCCAGGAACACCGCCGTCGAACTCCATTGCCGCCCCGCGCCCAGCGGCAGCCGCTTGAGCTGCTCCAGCGTGCTCAGCGCGCTGAACTGCGCCTGGCGGCGGCCGTCGATCAGCGAGATGCGGTAGCCGGACATGCCCTTGTCGATCGGGATGCGGATCGGGATCAGCTTGCGCTCCCACTCCGGCGACGTGATCTGCGCGCTCAGGTTGACCAGCTTGCCCTTGCTCATTTCCAGCAGCAGCCGGTCGCGCTCCATGCCCAGCGGCGAGGTGCGCAGCTCATACGGGCCATAGATCTCGCTCGACGCCTCCAGCGCCGCCTTCAACAGCTGCAGGGTGTAGTGATCGCGGCTGTCCGGCCGGCTGAAATTATGATCGATCACATAGGAGTCGAGCGCCAGCGCCCGCCCCGGCCAGCCCAGCAGCGCCAGCATCAGGCACAGCATCGCGCCGAGGGCGCGGCGCGCTTCAATCGGCAGCCGGCTCAGGATAGCTTACCTCCAGGATTTCCAGCTCCTCCACGCCGTGCGGCGCCTGGAAGCTGATGACGTCGCCCTCGCGCGCCTTGGTCAGCGCCCGCGCCACCGGCGCCACCCAGCTGATCTTGCCGTTCAGCGGGTCGAGCTCGTCGATGCCGACGATGGTGATGGTGCGCGTCTCGTCGTTCTGGTTGCAATACGTGACCGTGGCGCCGAAGAACACCTGGTCGCTGCCATGATGCACGCTGGGGTCGACGATGGCCGCCGTGTCCATGCGCTTGGTCAGGAAGCGGATGCGGCGGTCGATCTCGCGCAGCCGGCGCTTGCCGTAGATATAGTCGCCGTTTTCCGAACGGTCGCCGTTGGACGCCGCCCAGTGCACGATGCGCACCACCTCCGGCCGGTCGACGTCGATCAGCTGCAACAGCTCATCCTTGATGCGCTGGTAGCCGGCCGGCGTGATGTAGTTCTTCGACCCGGCCGGGATCGCCAAGGCCAGCGCTGCGGCCTCGTCGTCGTCTCCGTCCGATTCTTTGACAAATGCTTTGTTCATGCCGGCTATTGTAACGGCTTCGGCGGTCAACAGGCTGCCGCGCACGGTCCGCTTTGACGTATGATGATGCACATAGAACAACGCCGAGACGATGAAACCCTTCCACCGCTTTTGCCGTTCGCTGTTTGCACCGCTGGTCTACGTGGCCGCCCTGCTGTTGCTGCTGGAAGACTGGCTGTGGGACCTGGGCATGCGGCTGCTGGACCGGCTGTCGTCGTGGCCCGTGCTGCGCCGCATCGAGGCGTGGATCTGCACGCTGGGACCGCGCGCCGCGCTGGCGCTGTTCGTGCTGCCGGCCACGCTGCTGTTTCCGGTCAAGCTGCTGGCCTTGTGGGCGATGGCCCAGGGCCATGCGCTGCTGGGCCTGCTCGTCATCGTGCTGGCCAAGGTGGCCGGCGCGGCGGCGGTGGCGCGCATCTTCCTGTTGACGCGGCCGGTGCTGATGACGATAGTCTGGTTCGCGCGCCTGCTGCACTGGTTCCTGGCGCTGAAGGAGCGCTGGATAGAACGGCTGCGCGCCACCGCGGCCTGGCGCCAGGTGGGCGCGCTGGCCGGGCGCCTGCGCCGCTGGCGCCGGCACGCGGTGCCGGCGCCGGGCAGCTGGGTCGCCCGCTTCCGCCGCCTGCTGCGGCGCTTCCGCGCGCGCTGGCGGGCCCGATAATTTTTTAGACGATTGATGCACGAGTTTATGCAGGAGTTCAGGCACACCATGAGCGCAGCCCCCGAACCGCACACCCCCGGCGCCGCCCTCGCGGCCGAGCTGGAACAGGTGCGCGCGCGCTTCGACGCCATCGTCTCCAACACGCCCGGCCTGGTGTTCCAGTTCGTGCTGCACGCCGGCGGCGCCGTCTCCTTCCCCTACCTGAGCGACGGCTGCCAGGCGCTGCTGGGCCTGACGACGGCCGAGCTGCACCGGCAGCCGGAGCGCTTCCTCGAGCTGATCCTGGCCGACGACCGCGCCTCCTACCTGGAGGCGATGCGGGCCTCGGCCGCCGCGCTGTGGAGCTGGAACTGGGAGGGCCGCATCTGGGTCGACGCCTGGAAGGACGTCAAGTGGATCAACCTGCGCTGCACGCCGCACGCGCTGGCCGACGGCGCGGTGCGCTGGGACGGCATCATGACCAACATCACCGAGAGCAAGCAGGAACAGCTGGAGGTGCGGCAGTCGCGCGCGCGGCTGGCCGAGCTGTCGGCGCACACCGACCGCGTCAAGGAACAGGAGCGCGCCCGCATCGCGCGCGAAATCCATGACGAGCTGGGCGGCAACCTGACCGCGATCAAGATGGCGGTCGCGATGCTGGCGGCCCGCCTCGGCGAGGCCGGCGACCATCCGGCGCTGCGCGAAAAGACCGACTACGTCGATGCGCTGGTCGACCGCACCATCGACGCCGTGCACCGCATCTCGCTGGACCTGCGGCCGTCGCTGCTGGACCTGGGCCTGGTGGCGGCGCTGGAATGGCAGGTGCGGGAATTCGGCAAGCAGGCCGGCATCGCGTGCAGCTTCCACGCCAACCAGCGCCACATCGACCTCAACGACGACCAGTCCACCGCGCTGTTCCGCATCGCGCAGGAGGCGCTGACCAACATCGCCAAGCACGCCGGCGCCACCGAGGTCGGCGTCAGGCTGGCGCGGCTGCGCCACCACGTCAGCCTGAAGATCGCCGACAACGGCAGCGGCATCGCCCAGGCCGACCGCGCCAAGCCGGCCTCGTTCGGCCTGCGCGGCATGGCCGAACGGGCCCGCGCGCTGGGCGGAACGTTGACGCTGAGCCACGCGGCCGGCGGCGGCACCGTGGTCGCCATCAAAATCAGGGTCGAAACAGCCGCCGCTGGCGCTACAATAGCTGGAGAAAACGTTTCTGCTGTGGAATAATGTAAAAGATAGGGTGTAGAGATTCACATGACAGAAAAAGCCATCATCAAGGTCTTCATCGCCGACGACCACGCGATCGTGCGCGAAGGCTTGAAACAGATCCTGGCCGAGACGCGCGACATCGTCGTCGCCGGCGAGGCCGAGAACGGCCTGGACGCCGTCAAGCTGTTCCGCAAGTCGGAGTGCCAGGTGATGCTGCTCGACATTTCGATGCCGGACCGCAGCGGCATCGAGGTGCTCAAGCAGATCAAGAAGGAAAAGCCGGAGCTGGCGGTGCTGATGCTGTCGATGCACCGCGAGGACCAGTACGCGATCCGCTCGCTCAAGGCCGGCGCGGCCGGCTATCTGACCAAGCAGAGCGCGCCGCGCGAGCTGGTGACGGCGATCCGCCAGGTGGCCGGCGGCCTCAAGTACATCAGCGCGGCGCTGGCCCAGGAGCTGGCCAACCACGTCGGCGACGACCACGACGCGCCGCCGCACGACACGCTGTCCGACCGCGAATACCAGACCTTGACGATGATCGCCTCCGGCAAGACGGTCGGCATGATCGCCAAGGAACTGTCGCTGTCGGTGAAGACGGTGAGCGAGTACCGCGCCCGTTTACTGGTTAAAATGAAGCTGAAAAACAGCGCGGAACTGACCCACTACGCGATCAAGAACCAGCTGATCGAATGACGTGTCCAACATGGTTGCCGGATCGAACAGATTTAATGCCCTGATGAAAGACCTCTTCCCGCCCTTTATTCAGGCTATGGCGCGCACGGCGCGGCCGTATCATGGTATGACATGAGAAACCTTTAAGAGGCCGCGCGTAATATGTCCAGCAAATCCAACACTCCCGAGCAGAATCCGGCCGAGATCGCGCGCGAGGCGTTCAAGCGCCTGGCGGTGCGCCGTGTCGCGCCGACGCCGGAAGCCTACCGCGACATCTACAACGAAATCGCCGGCGTCGCCGCCACGCCGGCGGCCGCGCCGGCGGTGGCCGTCGATCCCGGCCCGGAATCGGTGCTGAGCCAGTTCGCCACCCGGCTGACGGAAAACACCGGCGACCTGGCCGACTTCGGCCGCCGCTTCAACCGCGCCGTCAAGTCGCGCGACTGGGAGGGCTACGCCAAGGCCTTGTCGCAGCTGGTGGAAAAACACTTCATCAGCCGCAAGGTCGGCATCGAGGTGGCCGGCATGGATGCCGAGGACGAGCAGAGCCGCACGCTGCGCGACCTGCTGAGCCGCACCCTGACCTTTGCCGTCGCCTCGCTGCTGTCGGGCGCGCCGGCGCTGGTGGCCGAGGCCGAATCGCTGGGCGCGGCCACCAAGCTGGCCCACAGCGAGGAGGCGCTGGCGGAAATCGCGCTGCGCCTCAAGCAGCTGTGCTTCCAGATCGAGCTGCGCGGCGGCGACAGCGGCGAACAGCAGGAATTGCTGCTGCGCCTGTTCAAGCTGCTGCTGGAAAACGTCAGCGAGCTGCTCGACGACGACAGCTGGCTGCGCGGCCAGATCGAAGCGGTGCAGAACCTGATCGCCGGCCCGCTCGACGTGCGCGCGCTGGAGGAAGCCACGCGCAGCCTGAAGGAAGTGATCTACAAGCAGGGCCAGCTCAAGCACAGCCTGTCGGACGTCAAGCTCACCGTCAAGAACATGATGATGACCTTCATCGACCGCCTGGGCCAGGTGGCGGCGTCGACCGGCGACTTCCACGAGAAGATAGGCGGCTATTCGGAAAAGATCAGCAAGGCCGACAATATCTCCGAACTGAACAGCATCCTCGATGAGGTATTGAAAGAAACCCGGCTGGTGCAGAGCGAGGCGCTGAAGGCGCGCGACAAGATGGTGCTGGCGCGCCAGGAAGTGCAGGACGCCGAGAACCGCATCCACGCGCTGGAGGCCAAGCTGCAGCATTTGAGCGAACTGGTGCGCGAGGACCAGCTGACCGGCAGCCTGAACCGCCGCGGACTGGACGACGTGTTCGAGCGCGAGACCGCCCGCTCCGACCGCCGCGGCACGCCGCTGTGCATCGCCATCCTCGACCTGGACGACTTCAAGAAGCTCAACGACACCTACGGCCACATCGCCGGCGACGCCGCGCTCAAGCACCTGGTCAAGATCGTCAAGGACACCTTGCGCTCGATGGACGTCATCGCCCGCTTCGGCGGCGAGGAATTCCTGATCCTGATGCCGGAAACCACGGTCGAAGCGGCCTCGAGCACGATGACCCGGCTGCAGCGCGAGCTGACCCGCCACTTCTTCCTGCACGATAACGAGAAGGTCTTGATCACGTTCTCGGCCGGCGTCGCGCTGCGCCGCCCGAACGAGGAGCAGACCGACCTGGTCAAGCGCGCCGACAAGGCCATGTACACGGCCAAGCAAACCGGCAAGAACCGGGTGGTGGTGGCCGAATAGTTGCCGAACAGGCCATCGTTTCCCGCAGTTTGCTCCAGCCCGGTGCCCGCCGGGCTTTTTTTTCGTCCGAAATTTTGGGCGAAAAATAATTATTTTCACCCTAAAGATTCCCGTTGCGCGGTCGTTTAAACGGGCATCGACGATGAACTTTAGCCCTGCGACGCAAAATTTTCCGGCTTTCTTCCCCTTAATTTTCCCACTGGGCAACCGTTACCAGCTTCAACAGCGGTTTGATTGTCTCGGAGCGTGGAGACAGACCAAAGTGAAATGAGCACACTGCCCAACTCGAAGTATCCTGGAGAAACATCATGGCACAAGTCATCAATACCAATATTGCATCGCTGAATTCGCAACGCAACCTGAACACCTCGCAAGCCAACCTGTCGACCTCGCTGCAACGCCTGTCTTCGGGCCTGCGCATCAACAGCGCCAAAGACGATGCCGCCGGTCTGGCCATTTCGGAGCGCTTCACGTCGCAAATTCGCGGCAATACCACGGCAGCACGTAACGCCAACGACGGTATCTCGCTGGCGCAAACGGCCGAGGGTGGCTTGAGCACCGCCGGCGACCTGCTGCAGCGTATCCGCGAACTGGCAGTCCAGTCCGCCAACGGCACCAACTCCGATTCCGACCGTAAATCGATCCAGGGCGAGGTTTCGGCCCTGTCGCAGGAATTGAACCGCGTCGCCAACACCACCCAGTTCAACGGCCAGAACGTGCTGGACGGCTCGCTGACCGCGTCGCAATTCCAGGTCGGCGCCAACGCCAACCAGACCATTAACGTCGGCATCCAGTCGGCCAAGGCGACCGACATCGGCAACAACACCTTGGCCGCCCAGTACGGCGACGTGGCCAGCAGCGCTGGCGCCGCCACCGCCACCGCCGCCAACCTGGTACAGGCGCAGACCCTGAGCCTGACCTCGGGCGCCGGCACCACCACCAGCGTCGACGTCAAAGTGGGCGACAGCGCCAAGAAGATCGCCGCCAACGTCAACGCCCTGAGCAGCAGCTCCGGCGTGACCGCCACCGCCAGCACCACCGCCACGCTGTTCAGCAGCAACGCCACCGGCTTCGCCGACGGCTCGCTGCAGTTCCAGCTGCGCGGCGACAACTCGATCGAAGCGGACGCCAACTCGACCGCCGTGACGATTTCGGCCAAGATCAAGGGCGGCGACCTGTCGGCCGTGGCCCAGGCGATCAACGCGCAAGTCGGCACCACCGGCATCAGCGCCTCAATCAAGGTCAACGCCACCACCCACAACAAGGAAATCCAGCTGTCGAACTCGTCCGGCGCAGATATCCAGATCACCAACACCAACTCGACCGCGCTCGACGACCAGCTGGGCACCGCGTCGATCCGCGGCGCCGACAAGCCAGCCAACGGCTCGGTCGCGGCGGTTGAAGGCGCGGCGGCAGTCATCGGCGCGGCCTCGGCCGCCGTCGGCGGCCACCTGGACTTCTCGTCGGACAGCGGCTTCACGATCTCGTCGACCACCACCGACATCGTCGCCAACCCGACCGGTTCGGACCTGCAATCGGTCGCCAAGATCGACGTCAGCACCATCGACGGCTCGAACAAGGCGCTGAAGACCATCGACTCGGCACTGAACCAGATCAACAGCAACCGCGCTGCGCTGGGTGCGATCCAGAACCGTTTCGCCTCGACCATCTCGAACCTGAATACGACGACGGAGAACTTGTCCGCTTCGCGCAGCCGGATTCAAGATACCGACTTCGCGGCGGAAACGGCCAGCCTGACCCGCGGCCAGATCCTGCAACAAGCTGGTACCGCCATCCTGGCCCAGGCCAACTCGCTGCCGAACGGCGTGTTGTCCCTGCTGCGTGGCTAAAATCCGGGGCAGGGTTGACGCGGTAAGGTCGCTCTGACTAGGTTCCCCGGTTGATTTATTCAACCGGGGATTTTTCACAAAGGAAGCATCATGACTATCGATACCATCGGCTCGGCCAGTCAGCCGCGCCCCGCAGCAGATCGCACTCCCGACGCCGGCGTGGCGCAGGGCGCAGTGCGCGTGCCGGCCACCGCGCTCGACACCGTCGCCGCCGTCAAGGCGCCGGCCGCCGTGCCCAGCCTGGACCAGGTCAGCCACGCCGTGTCGCAGCTGAACAAGTCGGCGCAGGCCAAGTCGCAGGGATTGGAGTTTTCGATCGATAACGACAGCAAGCGCACCGTGGTCAAGGTCATCGACCAGACCACCAAGGAAGTGCTGCGCCAGATCCCGACGCCCGAGGCGCTGGAGATCGCCAAATCGCTGGAATCGAAATCCGGCACCGGCTTGCTGATCCAGCAAACGGCCTGAAGCGGCTGCGCAGACGCGCGCCGCTTTTCTCTCATCCATGGCATCCTGATTCCGGGAGCCAGCTGACCGGTCCTGCGCGCCTGCCGCCGCCGACCATCCCTCCGGCGTCCGCCACGACAGCCGCCACCGCCCGTCTTTTCAGCTGCTTTTTTAGCTGATGTTTCAGCTTTACCTGAACTGGCAGGTATTTCCCCTTCTCAAGTCCGGTTTGATTCTGCCGATATTGTCTTATATTATTGCTTTACTTAGGAGCGCACCGTGGGCATCTCTTCACCAGGCATCGGCTCTGGCATCGACGTCAACACCATCGTCAGCAAGCTGATGGCGGTCGAGTCCGCGCCGCTGGCCGATTTCGACAAAAAGTCGGCCAGCTACCTGGCCCAGGTGTCCGCCTTCGGCAATCTGTCGAGCGCGCTCGGCGCCTTCCAGGGCTCGCTCGCGAGCCTGACCTCGATCTCCAGTTTCCAGTCGCTGGTGAGCACGCCCAGCGATTCGACCGTGATGACGGCCACCGCCTCCAGCACCGCGCAACCGGGCAACTACCGCGTCAACATCAACCAGATCGCGCAGGCGCAAACGCTGGCCTCGGGCGGCTACAAGAGCACCACGTCGGCCATCGGCCTGGGCGCCAAGACCACGATTAACTTCTCGCTGGGCACCGTGAGCGGCGGCAGCTTCGGCCTCGCCGGCGCCGCCCTGAACGGCACCGCCGCGGGCCACAGCCTGTCGAGCGGCGGCCTGACGCCGGGCTCGCTGAGCATCAACAACACCGTGATCGCCACCGACGGCACCACCCGCAGCGCCCGCCTGCTGGCCGACGCCATCAACGCCAAGAGCACCACCACCGGCGTCTCGGCCAAGGCCGCGCCCACCGTCACCAGCGCCACCCTGTTCGGCGGCGCCGGCGCGGCCAGCTTCGGCAATGTGGACACCACCGGCGGCGGCAGCTACTCGCTGTCGGTCGGCGGCGTCGAGATCGCCGCCCAGCCGGCCGGCACGGCCGCCGGCGCCGGCGTGACGGCGGCCTCGATCGACGCCGCGCTGACCGGCAACACCGCCGTCGCGCGCGCGCTGGCCGACGCCAACATCACCGTCAGCGGCACCGCCGCCGGTGGCGACCTGCAATTTACCAATGCCGACGGCAGCAACATTGCCATCGCCGAAGCGGTCGGCGGCAGCGTCACCGGCGGCATCGGCAACAGCGGCAGCGCCAACATCGGCTCCAGCGACACGGCGGTCGGCTCCATCTCGCTGGTGTCGGCCGACGGCAGCCCGATCACCGTCGGCGGCACCAATCCGGCCGGCGCCGGGCTGACGGCCGGCGTCGGCGGCGCCTACCTGGGCGCCAGCTTCGCCGCCGATTCGTCCCGCACCAGCGGCAACATCGTCATCGACAGCTCGAACAACACGCTGCAAGGCATCCTCGAGGCGATCAACAAGGGCAATTTCGGCGTCACCGCCAGCATCGTCTCGGACGGCTCGACCGGCGCCACCGCCACGCCCAACCACCTGATCCTGACCTCGACCGCCACCGGCGTCAGCTCGACGATGAAGATCACGCTGGCCGGCTCGGGCGGCAATCCGCCGGACCCGGACCTGGTCTCGCTGCTGGGCTACGATCCGGGCGGCGTGCAGAACCTGAGCCAGAAGGCATCGGCGGCCGACACGCTGGCCACCGTCAACGGCATCGCCGTCACCAGTTCCAGCACCAGCATCACCGGCGCCATCGCCGGCGTCAGCATCAGCGCGCTCAAGGTCGGCAGCTCGTCGCTGTCGGTGACCAAGGACAGCGGCTCGCTGACCACCTCGGTCAACGGCTTCGTCAAGGCCTACAACGACCTCAACGCGCAGATCACCTCGCTGGGCGCCTACGATCCGGACACCAAGACCGGCGGCCCGCTGCTGGGCGACACCACCTTGCGCAACCTGCAGGCGTCGATCCGCCGCCAGCTGTCGACGCAGATCACCGGCCTGCAGGGCACCAGCCTGACCAACCTGTCGCAGATCGGCATTTCCTTCCAGAAGGACGGCACCTTGACGCTGGACAACGCCAAGCTGCAGAAGTCGATCAACAGCAACTTCAACGACATCGCCGGCCTGTTCGCGGCGGTCGGCCGCGGCACCGACCCGGACGTCAAGTTCGCCAGCTCCGGCACCAACACCAAGGCCGGCGACTACGGCATCAACATCACCCAGCTGGCCACCCAGGGCACCTTGCAGGGCACGGCCGTGCTGCCGGCGGAAACCGTGATCGACGCCGACACCACCTGGACCGTCACGCTGAACGACACCACGCCGGCCACGCTGGCGAACACGGCGACCATTTCGCTGCCGGCCGGCAGCTACAACCCGAGCCAGCTGGCCACCTTGCTGCAGTCGTCGATCAACGGCGTCAGCGCGTTTTCCACCGCCGGCGCCACCGTCTCGGCGACGATAGGCGATGACGGCAAACTGAAGCTGAACTCGACCGGCTACGGCTCCAAGTCCAACATCCATGTCGCCAACGCCACCGGCACCGATATTTCCGCCGCGTTCGGCACCGGCACCTCGGTCGACGGGCTCGACGTGGCCGGCACCATCGGCGGCTACACCGCCACCGGCGACGGCCAGACGCTGACCGGTTCGCCGGGCGCGCCGGTCGACGGCCTCAAGCTCACCATCACCGGCGACACCATCGGTTCGCGCGGCAGTTTCGGCTTCTCGCAGGGCTACGCCTACCAGCTCAACACGCTGGCGGCCGGCTACCTGGGCGCCAAGGGCGCGATCACCGGTCGCACCACCGGCCTCAACAATTCGGTCAAGGATATCAGCAAGCAAAAGGACGCCTTCAGCGCCCGCCTGGTCGATATCGAAGCGCGCTACCGCGCGCAATACACGGCGCTCGACACCTCGATCGCCAGCATGAATACCACCGCGTCATTCTTGACGCAACAGTTCGCGGCGCTTGCCAAGCAATAGCCGCCGACGCATTAACAGGAGACAGAGTATGTTCGGATCCCGACAAACTGGCGTACATGCCTATGCCAAGGTAGGCATGGAAACCGGCGTGGTCGCCGCCAGTCCTCACAAGCTGATCGTCATGCTGTTCGACGGCGCGCTGGTGGCGCTCGGCACGGCGCTGCAGGGCATGCGCAGCGGTAATATCGGCGAAAAAGGAAAATCGATCTCCAAGGCCATCATGATCATCGACAGCGGCCTGCGCGCCGCGCTCGACAAGAAAGCCGGCGGCGAGATCGCCGAGGGGCTCGACGCGCTGTACGAATACATGAGCGCGCGCCTGCTGACGGCCAATATGAACAACGACCCGGCGATCCTGGAAGAAGTGCAGCGCCTGCTGACCGAGTTGCGCGACGCCTGGAATGCGATCGCCGACACCCCTGCCGTCACCGGCGCCCACCCCACCAATCTCGCGAGCGCCTGATCCATGATGACGAGTCAAGATATCCTTTCCGTGTACGCCGCGATGGCCGACCTGACCGGGCAGATGGTGCAGGCCGCCACACGCAGCGACTGGGACCTGCTGGTGCTGCTCGAGCAGCGCTGCGCCGCCCACGTGCAGGCGCTGCGCGAACAGGAACCGCAACAGCCGATGCAGGGCGCGGACCGCGAACGCAAGATCGAGCTGATTCGCCAGATGCTCAACGCCGACCGCCAGATCCGCGACCTGACGATGCCGTGGATGGCCCAGCTGTCCAAACTGATCAACGCCACCGGCACTGAACGGCGGGTGATTAACGCCTACGGCAGCGTCTAAAGCGGACGCGCGCCATGCTGCCGCGCCTCGACGTCGCCGTTACGCCGCTGACCCCGGCTGCCGGCGTCGGCGCACCCGCGGCGGTCGGCGACGGCCGCCAGGCGGAATTCCAGCGCGCGCTGCAGGGACTGGTCGGCCAGTCGGTGACGGCTGAAGTGCTGTCCAAATTCAGTGACGGCAGTTTCCTGGTCAAGGTGGCCGACAGCGCGGTGCGCATGATGCTGCCGCCGGGCGCCCAAGTGGGCGCCGAAGTGCCGATGACGGTGCTCAGCGCCCAGCCGCGTCCGACTTTCCAGATCGGCAACGGCAGTCCGGGCGGCTCGTCGACCCTGGTCTACAGCGAAAACGCCGGCGCCGATGGCGCCGACGGCCTGTACTCGCCCACCCTCCCTTCCCAGGATGCGCCGCCGGCGCTGCCGAACGGCGGCCGTCCGGCCGGCGCCACGCCAGGCCAGCCAGGTGCCGCTGGCGCCAGCGGCGCTCCAGCAGAGGGCGCGGCGGGTGCCGCAGGCACGGCGGCTGACGCCGAAGCCTTGCCGGGCCAGCCCAAGCCCGGCACGACGCCAGCCGCTACCGGCGGTACCGCAGCGGCACCGCAGGCGCCTGCCGGTGGCACGGCTGCGGCTGCCGCAGGCCAGCCGGCCGCAACTGGCAAGGCCGGCGACGCGGCCGGGACTGCCGGCCCTGCCGCTGATGCCGCCGCCGGCGCTGTCGCCGCCGAAGCAGATTCCGCTGATGGCGCCGTGACGGGCGCAGCCGGCCGGCCGGCTGCTCCCGCAGGTGCCGCAGCCGCTGCGGCCACCCCGACGGCAGGCACGGCCGCCGGCGCAGCGAACGCAGCCGGCCCGGCGGGCGCCGCCGCTGCCGCACCAGCCGCAGGCACCGCCGGCTCCGCCATTCCGGCCGACGCCGTCAAGCCGCAAAGCCTGGCTGCGACGCTGCTCGGCAAGGCCCCGTTGACGCCGGCCAACGAACTGCCCGACCTCGACCCCAATACGCCGCAAGCGACGCTGAGCAACACCGCCCGGGTGCTGACCAGCGTGCTGAGCACCGCCCAAAACAGCCTCGCCGCGCCGCTGGCCCTGATCGGCAAGACTGCGCTGTTCGGCAACGCCGCGCCGTCGACCGAGCAGCTGGCGCAAAAGCTGCACGACACCATCTCCCAAAGCGGCCTGTTCTACGAGTCCCATGTCACCGAATGGGTCAAGGGCGAGCGCACGCTGCCGGACCTGATGCGCGAGCCGCAAATGCAGCGCATGCTGCAAAGCGGCGAAAGCGCCGCCCGCGCCGCCGCCAGCGGTCCGGACCTGACGTCCGCCCAGTTGATCAACCAGCAGCTGCACACCCAGGAACAAGGCCGCGTGCAATGGAACGGCCAGGCCTGGCCGGGCCAGCCGATGCAGTGGGAAATCCGCCGCGAGCAGCGCGACGGCCGCAAGGACGACGGCAAGGGTGGCGCCGACGGCGAGCCCGAGCAGATCTGGCGCAGCGGCGTGAAGTTCCGCTTCCCGATGCTGGGCTCGGTGTCGGCGGCGGTCACGCTGGTCGGCGGCCAGGTGCACATCCAGGTGCAGGCCGACAGCGGCGACACCGCCGACACGCTGCGCGCCTACGCCAGCCGGCTGGAGCAGGCGATGGAGGCGGCCGGCGCGCCGCTGTCCTCGCTGACCATCGCCCAGGGAGAGCGCGATGACGGATGACACGCCGCGCCGGCCGCTGCAGCAGGCGGTGGCCCTGGCCTACCAGAGCGGGGAGCCGGCGCCCAAGGTCGTGGCCAAGGGCCGCGGCCTGGTGGCCGAGCAGATCATCAGCGTCGCGCTGGAGGCCGGCGTGTTCATCCACGAGTCCAAGGAACTTGTATCTCTGCTCATGGATGTAGATTTAGATCAACAAATTCCGCCTACGCTCTATAGGACGATTGCGGAACTATTGGCCTGGCTATATCATATTGAATCAGCGCAAAAGTCCGGCCTGCCGCTTCCCGCGCCACCGGACACCGGCATCCCTCTTATCGAAATTTGACTCGACAGGCTTAGATGTACCCACACTTTCAGGATGCGGAATTGGAAAACTGGCACGATTTCGAAGTCGAATCACGGAAGGAGATCCTCTCCTTGCTGCGGGGTATCGGCGAAAAAAACCAGTTGATCCGCATGCTGATCAAGGGCGAGTCTGACGTCTGCGTCACCTCCATCCTCGACGTCGACGAAGCGCACAACACGGTCTACCTGGATTGCTCGATCGACACCGAGCAGAACAAGCGCATCCTGGCGTCGCGCCGCCTGTCGTTCGAGACCACGCTGGACAAGGTGCGCATCCTGTTCGCCACCGAGCATATCGAGTCGACCACCTATGAAGGCAATCCGGCGTTCAAGATCGCCGTGCCGGCCACGCTGATCCGGCTGCAGCGGCGCGAGTACTACCGCATCGCCACGCCGGTGACCAATCCGGTGCGGGTGGTGATCCCGCTGCCGGAGGACCTGGGCGGCCCCACCACCTTCCCGCTGGCCGACATCAGCTGCGGCGGCATCGCCATCCTCGACAACAAGCTGATCCTGGGTGACGCGATCGGCAGGAATTACCTGGACTGCCGCATCGACCTGCCGGAAATCGGCCAGGTGGCGACCGCGCTGCAGATCCGCAACTCGCTGGACCTGACGCTGCTGAACAACAAGAGCAACCGCCGCCTGGGTTGCGAGTTCGTCAACATCTCGCGCGGCAACCTGGCCAGCGTGCAGCGCTACATCACCAAGCTGGAACGCGAACGCAACGCCCGCATCGCCGGCCTCAGCTAAACCTGCATGTTCATGATGTCGTGGTAGGCTGAAACCAGCTTGTTGCGCACCTGGATCGTGGCCTGGAAGTTGATGCTGGCCTTCTGCATCGCGATCATCGTGTCCGACAGGCTGACGCTGTCGTCCCCCATCGCGAACTTCTTGCCCATGTCGTCGGCCTGCACCTGGCTGGCGTTGACGCCGTCCAGCGCATTCTTCAACGCATCGGAAAACTCGACCTTGGCGGCCGGCGCCGGTTCGGTCTTGATCACCGGCGGCGTCAGTCCCGGACGCGTGGCGTGCGCCTTCAGCTGGGCGATCATGGCCTGGATCTGGCTGCCGTCTATACCACCTGTCTTCATCGCTTACTCCCGTCTTGTTGCTGTCATGGAACAAATTCCACGACATGGCTGAGCACGGCGTTACAATACGGCACGGCTCTATCAGTGCTGCCAGAATACCAAGCGGAAAGCAAGGCCACATGACCGAGCAGGACGGTAAACGGCGCTCTGTTCCGCGCATTGAATCGCCCCGCAACAGGCAATAATGGCTCATTCTCCAGCTAACCTCGTACCCGGAAACCAACCATCATGGCCGTAGCCGAACAAATCGACAACGACACAGCAGCCGACGCCGCCGAAGATGACGGTGCGGAAAAGCTGCCCTTTATCCAGACGCCGATGGGCCGCAACTTCCTGCGCGCGGCCGGCGCGGCGGCCGTGGTCGCCATCCTGCTGGGATTGTGGCTGTGGAACAAGCCGCCCGAGTACGGCGTGCTGTTCTCCAATTTCACCGACCGCGACGGCGGCGCCATCACGGCCGAGCTGGACAAGCTCAACGTCAAGCACAAGTTCTCCGACAACGGCACGGCCATCCTGGTGCCGACCGACCAGGTCCATGACATCCGCCTGAAACTGGCCGCGCAAGGCTTGCCGAAGGGCGGCAACGTCGGCTTCGAGCTGATGGAAAACCAGAAGCTGGGCGTGTCCCAGTTCCTCGAACAGGTCAACTATCAGCGCGCGCTGGAAGGCGAACTGGCGCGCTCGATCCAGTCGCTCGCCGCCGTCGAGAACGCCCGCGTCCACCTGGCGCTGCCCAAGCCGTCCGTGTTCGTGCGCGACCAGCAGAAGCCGACCGCCTCCGTGCTGCTGACCTTGCACCCCAACCGCATGCTCGACCCGGCCCAGACCGCCGCCATCGTGCACCTGGTCGCCTCCAGCGTGCCGGAACTGCTGCCGGCCAACGTCACCGTGGTCGACCAGGCCGGCAACTTGATCTCCGACCAGAACAAGAACGGCAACGCCGGCCTGAACGCCAAGAACATGGACGAGACCCAGCTCAAGTATGTCAAGGACATGCAGCTGCAGGTCATCAAGCAGGTCGAATCGATCATCATCCCCATCGTCGGCGAAGGCAATGTGCGCGCCGAGGCCACCGCCGACGTCGATTTCGCCCAGATCGAGCAGGCCGCCGAAACCTACAAGCCGAACTCGCCGCCGGCCGCGTCGGCCATCCGCAGCCAGCAGAGCAGCGAAACCAACGGCAACAACGGCAGCAACAATCCGGGCGGCATCCCCGGCGCGCTGTCGAACCAGCCGCCCGGCACCGCCACCGCGCCGCTGACCCAGACCGCCGGCTCGCCCACCGGCACCGCGCCCGCTCCGGGCACGCCGCCGGGCGCCGCCACCAGCACCACCGCCGCCGGCCCGACGCACAAGGAATCGACCACCAATTACGAAGTCGACAAGACCGTGCGCTACGAGCAGCGCGGCATGGGCGGCCTGCGCCGCCTGACCGTGGCCGTGGTGGTCAACTACAAGCGCATCGTCGGCAAGGATGGCAAGGTCACCATTAAGGCCTATACTCCTGAAGAGATGGTCAAGATCAACGACCTGGTCAAGCAGGCCATGGGCTACAACCAGGACCGCGGCGACGCCGTCAGCGTGGCCAACTCGCCGTTCGACGGCGTCGACAAGCCCTACGAGGCGCCGCTGGACTGGTGGCGCGACCCGGCCAACCTGCCGATGGCCAAGGACCTGGCGAAGTTCCTGATCACCGCGCTGATCCTGCTGTACATCGTGCTGCGCATCGTGCGTCCGATGATGCGTCCGGTGTTCAAGAAGATCGACGAGATCAACGCGCCGGAGCCGGAACCGGAAGAGCCGGAGGAAGTCGTCGAGGAAGGTCCGGACGAGGCCCTCATCGCCGAGGAAGAGCTGCGCAAGATGGAAGAAAACACCGCGCGCGGCTACCGCGAAAACCTGGCCATGGCCAAGAAACTGGCAACCGAGGATCCACGCATCGTTGCCAACGTCATTAAAGAATGGATAGGCGCAAATGACTGAGAATACCGGACTGCAAAAAGCCGCGATCCTGATGCTGGCCATGGGCGAGAGCGAGGCCGCCGAGGTGATGAAATTCCTCGGCCCGCGCGAGGTGCTCAAGCTGGGCGCGGCGATGGCGACCATGAAGAACGTGCCCCACGAGGAAGTGGTCGGCACCCTGGACAATTTCCGCGACATGGTGGCGGCCGCCTCCACCGTCGGCCTCGATTCGGACGAGTACATCCGCCAGGTGCTGACCAAGGCGCTGGGCGACGACAAGGCCTCGGTGCTGCTGTCGCGCATCCTGGGCGGCAAGGACGCCTCCGGCATCGAATCGCTGAAGTGGATGGATTCGCAATCCGTGGCCGAGCTGATCCGCAACGAACACCCGCAGATCATCGCCACCATCCTGGTCCACCTGGAGCGCGACCAGGCCTGCGAAATCCTCGGCCACTTCACCGACCGCCTGCGCAACGACGTGGTGCTGCGCATCGCCACCCTGGACGGCGTGCAGCCGGCCGCGCTGCGCGAACTGAACGACGTGCTGACCAAGCTGCTGTCGGGCAATGAAAACATCAAGAAATCGTCGCTGGGCGGCGTCCGCGCGGCCGCCGAGATCCTCAACTTCATGAGCGGCGAGCAAGAAGGTTCGGTGATGGACAACATCAAGAACTACGACAACGACATGGCGCAGAAGATCATGGACGAGATGTTCGTGTTCGACAACCTGATCGATATCGACGACCGCGGCATCCAGCTGCTGCTGCGCGAAGTGCAGTCGGAAATGCTGATCATCGCCCTGAAGGGCGCGTCGCAGGAACTGCGCGACAAGATCTTCAAGAACATGTCCGCCCGTGCATCGGAAATGATGCGCGAAGACCTGGAATCGAAAGGACCGGTGCGCCTGTCCGAAGTGGAAACCCAGCAGAAGCAGATTCTGCAGATCGTGCGCCGCCTGGCCGACGAAGGCCAGATCGTGCTTGGCGGCAAAGGTGAGGATTCGTTCGTCTAATGTCCATGCTACCGAAAGAACAGCAGTCGGCGTTCCAGCGCTGGGAGATGACCTCGTTTGGCGACGAGCGTCCCAGCGTGCTCGCCCTGCGCGAAGCCGAGCAGCGCGAGATCGACGCGGAAAACGCGCGCATCGCCGCCGAGCAGCGCGTGCTGGAAGTGATACAGGAGCAGCAGGAACTGGTCGAGATGGGCCCGCCGCTGCCGCCGCCGCTGGACTACCCCACCGTCGAGGAACTGGAAGCGATCCGCGAGGAGGCGCGCAAGGACGGCTACGACGAGGGCCATGCGGCCGGCCACGCCGACGCCATGGCGGCCGGCAAGATCGCCTCGGCCGAGGAACTGGAGCACGTGCGCGCCATCGCCGCCAACTTCAACAACGCGCTGCACGACGCCGACCAGCTGATCGCCAACGACGTGCTGGAACTGGCGCTGCAGCTGGCCAAGGGCATGCTGAAGAACGCGCTGCAGGTCAAGCCCGAGCTGATCCTGCCCATCGTGCGCGACGCCATCGAATACCTGCCGGTGCTGCAGCAGCCGGCGCTGCTGGTGCTGCACCCGGACGACGCCGCCGTGGTGCGCGCCGGCATCGGCGAGGAGCTGGACAAGGGCGGCTGGCGCGTGGTCGAGGATCCGCACGTGGGCCGCGGCGGCTGCAAGGTCGATACCGCCAGCAACCAGATCGACGCCACCGCCGCCGGCCGCTGGCAGCGCCTGAGCCACGCGCTGGGCAAAGAAGTGGACTGGCTGGCCTGACATGGACGCCGCCGCCCCTACCGTCCCTGCCGCCCCCACCACCGCCCTGCACGCGGGCCGCTGGAAATCCTATCTGAACGACTGCACCGCGCTGGTCGGCTTTGTCGAGCCGATGCAGGTGTCGGGCCGCGTCACGCGCGTGGCCGGGCTGGTGATGGAGGCGGTCGGCCTGCGCTTGGCCGTCGGCGCCGCCTGCACCGTGCCGCTGCCGTCCGGCGGCAAGATCGAGGCCGAAGTGGTCGGCTTCGAGGGCGACAAGCTGTTCCTGATGCCGCAAAGCGACGTCGAGGGCGTGGTGCCGGGCACCCGCGTGTTCCCGGTCGAGCCGGCGATCCCCCGCCCCGGCACCGTCAACCATCCGCGCCGCCGCCCCAGCGACCGCGCGCGCCACCTGCCGGTCGGCGCGGAACTGCTGGGCCGCGTGCTGGACGGCGCCGGCCGCCCGCTGGACAACCTGGGCCCGCTGAATGCCAGCGACAGCGCGCCGATCAACACCCGCCCCGCCAATCCGCTGGGCCGCGCGCCGATCACCGAAACGCTGGACGTCGGCGTGCGCTCGATCAACGCCATGCTGACCGTCGGCCGCGGCCAGCGCATGGGCCTGTTCGCCGGCTCCGGCGTCGGCAAGTCGGTGCTGCTGGGCATGATGGCGCGCTACACCGAGGCCGACGTCATCGTGGTCGGCCTGATCGGCGAACGGGGCCGCGAGGTCAAGGAATTCATCGAGCAGATCCTCGGCGAGGAAGGCCTGGCCCGTTCCGTCGTCGTGGCGGCCCCGGCCGACACGCCGCCGCTGATGCGCCTGCAGGGCGCGGCCTACGCCACGGCGATCGCCGAGCACTTCCGCGACAAGGGCCAGAACGTGCTGCTGATCATGGATTCGCTGACCCGCTACGCCATGGCCCAGCGCGAGATCGCGCTGGCCATCGGCGAACCGCCGGCCACCAAGGGCTATCCGCCGTCGGTGTTCGCCAAGCTGCCTATCCTGGTCGAACGCGCCGGCAACGGCGAGATGGGCGGCGGCTCGATCACCGCCTTCTACACCGTGCTGACCGAGGGCGACGACCAGCAGGATCCTATCGCCGACTCGGCGCGCGCGATTCTCGACGGCCACATCGTGCTCAACCGCCGCCTGGCGGAAGCCGGCCACTACCCCGCCATCGACATCGAACAATCGATCAGCCGGGCCATGCATTCGATCACCTCGCCCGAGCACCAGACCAAGGCGCGCTACCTGAAACAATTGTTCTCGCGTTACGAGCGCAGCCGCGACCTGATCAGCGTCGGCGCCTATGCGCCGGGCAGCGATCCGGTGCTGGACCAGGCGATCCAATTGCATGACCGCATAGAAAACTTTCTCCAGCAACAAATCTCCGAACAGGTGACCATGGGCGAGAGCTTGGGCCAACTTACCTCTCTGTTCGACTGATTGACGCCGGCAACAGCCACCTATAATTGATTCATCATGGCTTCCAAAGCGCAACTTGAAACACTGATGGACCTGGCGCGCCGGGAAACCGACGACGCCGCCAAGCGGCTGGGCGCCGCGCTCAAGGCCGTGGACGATGCCAAACAGAAGCACCAGATGCTGGTCGGCTACCGCGACGAGTACGCGAAACGCTTCGAAGCGGCGCAGGCGGCCGGGATTACGCCGATGGCTTACCGCAATTTCCAGGCTTTCATGGAAAAGCTGGACGTGGCGGTCAAGGGCCAGCTGGAAATGATACGGCACGCGGAATACCGCGGCGACCAGGAAAAAGCCTCCTGGCAGGCCGCCGAGCGCAAGCGCATGTCCTACTCCACCCTGAACGACAGGGCGGCGGCGGAAGCGCTGAAGGTGGAAAACAAGCGCGACCAGAAGCAGATGGACGAACACGCAGCACGGCAGGCGTATTACAAACGCTGATTTATGACAGATCGACTAACCGACACGGCGCGAACATGCAAACCCCTAACCTCCAAATTCCGACGCTGAACGCCAACGCGGTCGCCGCGCCCAAGGTCAACCTGAATCTGAATGCCGGCGGCGCGGACAATGCGTTCAAGCAGGCGCTGTCGCGCGAGATGGATCAGCGCCAGGCCAATGCCGCAAGCAACGCCCCGTCCAGGGCGCCGGAACATCCGGCCGCCTCGCGCTCGTCGGCGCCCAAGCAGGCCGCGCCGGCCAAACCGGCCGCACCGCAGAACAAGCAGGCCGACGCGCCCGACAACAACGACGTCCAGCCGGGCGCCCGCAGCGAAGCACCGGCCACCGCCGCCGCTCCGGCCCCAGCCAAGACCGCCACCGCTGACGCCAAGGCCGACAGCGACACCGCCACCAGCGACGCCCAGGACGCGGCGCAAGCCGATCCGGTAGCGGACATGCTGGCCCTGGTGGCCGCATTCAACCAGCCCGCCGCACCGGCCGCCACCGTGACCGCCGACGCAGCCGCCACCGCGACAACCTCGGCCACCGCCGGCGCCGCCAGCTCCGCCGCCCTGGCTGCGGAAGCAGTCGAGACAGCAGCGGCAGCGCTGGCCGCCGCCGGCAGCGCCGCAGCCAGCGATGCCGCCGGCGCAAGCGATCCGGATGCGGCGGCAGCCGCCGCCGCGTCCGGATCGCTTGCGCCGGCAGTCACCGCGCAGGATGCCGACGCGCTGCAGGCCGCCCAGGCCGACGCCACCGACTTCAAGGCCGCGCTGGCCAAAGCCGGCTCGGCCGCACAAACCGCCACCGCGGCAGCGGCAGCGGCAGCGGCCGCCAAAGCCGCCGCTGCAGCCGGCGCGAACGCCGCGGCAACCACCTCCGCCGCCACGCCGGCCGCGGCGCTGGCCACCGCCGGCAAGGAAATCACCGCCGATGCCAAGCCTGTCGCCGCCCCGGCGGACGACAAGGCCGGCGACACCGTCGCCGTTGCCGACACCGCGGCCGCGCCGAAAACCGGCGCCGACGCGATCAACCGCATCGTCACCAAGGCCGCGCCGGCCGGCGAGCAGGCTCAGCAAGTGTCGCAGACCCGCCAGCAGCAGGCCGATCCGGCCCAGCTGGCCGCCACCGCCAAGATCGACGTCCACGCCGAAGCGGCGCCGCTGAAGGAAGCCGCGCCGGCCATCACCATCGCGCCGGCCGCGCAGTCCGCGCTGGACATGGCGAAAGCCGCCGTCGCCGCCCCTGCCGACAAGCTCAGCAGCCGCGTCGGCACCCAGGCCTGGGACCAGCAGCTGGGCCAGAAGATCGTCTTCATGGCCGCCGGCGGCGAGCAAAGCGCGACGATGGAACTGAATCCGCCGGACCTCGGCCCGCTGCAGGTGGTGCTGAGCGTGAACAAGGACCAGGCCACCGCCGCCTTCACCTCGGCGACGCCGGAAGTGCGCCAGGCGCTGGAGGCTGCATTGCCGAAACTGCGGGAAATGATGAGCGACGCCGGCATCCAGCTGGGCAGCGCCACCGTTTCGGCCGGCATGTCGGACCAGAACAACGGTTTTAGCCAGCAGGCCAATTCGGCCCAGGGCGGCGGCAACGGCGGCGGCAACCGTACGGGCAGCGGCGGCTTCGGCCGCGATGCCGCCGTGGCCGAGGCCCCGCGCAGCGCCGCGCCGGCGCGCCGCGTGCCGGCCGGCGCGGTCGATACCTTCGCCTGACCCCACAGGCCCAACCGATAATGACATAATGGCGGCATGATCCACTTCCGCACCATGCAAGGGCTATCTTGAAAGCGAACCCAAAAATGAAAGCCGATCAGAAAGTTGAGGCCCCCGCAGGCGGCGGCAGCAAAAAACTGATCATCATCATCGTGGCTGCGGTCCTGTTGCTGGGCGTGGTCGGCGGCGGTGCGGCCTGGTTCTTCCTGCATGGTAAAAGCGACACCGAGGAAGACGTGCCGGCCAAGGGCAAGCACAAGGCGAGCGCCAAGAAGGCCGGACCGCCGGAATACGTGCCGGTCGAGCCGTTCACCGTCAACCTGCAGCCGGGCGAGAGCGGCACCGACCAGTACCTGCAACTGGCGTTCACGCTGGAAGTGGGCGGCCTGGAAGAGAAGGAAAATGTCAAAAACAACATGGCCAAGGTGCGCAGCCGCATGTTGCTGCTGTTGTCGGGCAAGCACGCCTCGGACATCAATACGCCGGAAGGCAAGGTCCAGCTGGCCAAGGAAATCATCGCCCAGCTGAAAGAACCCTTCGAGGACCGCGGCGCGCCGCAGGACATCGAAGATGTGCTGTTCACTTCGTTCATCATTCAGTAATCAGGCTAGAACATCATGGCTGATAATTTTCTCTCCCAGGAAGAAGTCGATGCCCTGCTGAAGGGCGTCAACGGCGACCAGGACGACGTCCAGGCGCAGGAAGACGTCGCGGGAGTCCGGACTTACAACCTGGCCACCCAGGAACGTATCGTCCGCGGGCGCATGCCGACGCTGGAGATTATCAACGAGCGTTTCGCCCGTTTGCTGCGCGTCGGCCTGTTCAACTTCCTGCGCCGCAGCGCCGAGGTGTCGGTCGGCTCGGTGCGGGTATCCAAGTACTCCGAGTTCATCCGCAACCTGGTGGTGCCGACCAACCTCAACCTGGTGCACATGAAGCCGCTGCGCGGCACCGCGCTGATGGTGTTCGATCCGGGCCTGGTGTTCCTGCTGGTGGACAACCTGTTCGGCGGCGATGGCCGTTTCCACACCCGCGTCGAGGGCCGCGACTTTACCCAGACCGAGCAGCGCATCATCCTGCGCATCCTGGACATCGTGTTCGAGGCCTACACCAAGTCGTGGGAGCCGGTCTACCCGGTCGAGTTCGAATACATCCGCTCGGAAATGAATACGCAGTTCGCCAACATCGCCACGCCGAACGAGGTGGTGGTGGCGTCGACCTTCACGGTGGAGCTGGGCTCGGTGTCCGGCCAGATCCACTTCTGCATGCCGTACTCGATGATCGAGCCGATCCGCGATTCGCTGACCTCGAGCCTGCAGGGCGAGGCGCTGGAAGTGGACAAGCGCTGGATCCGCCTGATGACGCAGCAGATCCAGATCGCCGAGGTGGAAATCGTCGCCTCGCTGGGCACGGCCAAGGTCAATTTCGACGAGATCCTCAACATGCGCGTGGGCGACATCATCCCGCTGACGATCCCGGAAATGATCTCGGCCACCGTCGACGGCGTGCCGGTGATGGATTGCAGTTACGGGGTAATGAACGGACAATACGCGCTGAAGGTGGAGAAATTGCTCGCCAATGCCGATAACATCAAATAACGCCGGCGCAACCGCCGCCGGTGACCGCAATACAGGAGAGAAGCATGTCGGATAATCAAGACGATAGCATCGACGACGACCCATGGGGCGCGGCGATTGCCGAGCAGGCGCAGGCCGAGGCCGAGGCGCTCGAGAAGCAGCAGGCCCAGGCGGCCAGCGCGGCCGTGTTCAAGGACTTTTCCAGCACGCCGAGCCGGACCGAGACGCACAACGATATCGACTTCATCCTCGACATCCCGGTCCAGCTGACGGTGGAACTGGGCCGCACCAAGATCGCCATCAAGAACCTGCTGCAACTGGCGCAGGGCTCGGTGGTGGAACTGGACGGCCTGGCCGGCGAGCCGATGGACGTGCTGGTCAACGGCTGCCTGATCGCCCAGGGCGAGGTGGTGGTGGTGAACGACAAGTTCGGTATCCGCCTGACCGACATCATCACGCCGTCCGAACGTATCCGAAAACTGAATAAATGAAGCACGGCCCATTCCTTACCCTAGTCCTCGCGGCGGCCTTGGCCGCCGCGCCCGCAATGGCCCAGCGCAGCGTGTCCGGCACCATCGGCGGCGCAGCGCATGCA
>NZ_BPWI01000030.1:0-38372 GCF_040369125.1 Duganella hordei | reverse complement strand
GTTAAGGTCTGGTAACCCCAACCTACTCATGAATCACGATGGCCGCCTCATCATTGCTCAAGCCTCGGCGCCGAACTCGGCACCAACTTCATACACCACGCCTGGGGACACAATCGTCCCGTTTGTCTTTTTACATCGCGATCTCCTTCACCTTCAGGGCGCAAGTCAGCATTTCAGAACCTCCTGAATTGCACGCACTTGCGCAGGCTTTAGCTGCCCGATACGCTCAATGATCGAATACACCAGGACATATTCGTCCGGCTCCGCGCATTGAGGAATTTCTACTTTTCGGCGGGATAGATCTGCGGCGCGCTGTAGTGCACTGGCTTCCGCTTCACTTAAATCGAGGGCGACTTTTAGACGTTGGACCAAGGATGCTGGCGGAGAACCCTTGCGCCCGCTTTCGAGCCCACTAAGGTAGGACTGGTCGAGTTCGAGCATGCTCGCCAGCTGCTTTTGAGGCAGACGTCGATCTCTTCTCAACCCGTGCAGCGCCAACCCGAAAGGAGTCACGATCCATCCTTTTTACTGTCCAATTTACCCTCATTCTACCCGAGGAAAGATTGCTGAAAAAGAGATAAATTCAGGAAAATCAATGGCTTGCGTTGACTATTGTTGTGTTATCTTTGTCGATAGGCTTGAGAAATCCCATTCGACAAAACGATTTCTGCAATCAGAAGCGAGGAATGCAGTGAAAAAAATAGGAGCGCGAGGCCCCTATTTTTTTCACTAACTTTGAAGATTTTTTTTCACAGGAGTGGAACGTTTTGCACTAACCGTGAAACCCTACAACACGGGCATTTAAACGTCGATGTTACCAGCCCGCAGCGCATTGTTCTCGATAAACGCCCGGCGCGGCTCCACATCATCCCCCATCAGCGTAGTGAAGATCTGGTCCGCAGCAATCGCATCTTCGATCTGCACCTTCAGCAAGCGGCGCACGGTAGGATCCATGGTGGTCTCCCACAGCTGATCCGGATTCATCTCGCCCAGACCTTTGTAGCGCTGCTTGGACACCACACGCTCCGCCTCGTCGCGCAGCCACTGCATCGCCTGGTGGAAGTCGACCACGGCCGATTCCTTGGTGCGATCGCCTTCGCCGCGGCGCACGTAGGCGCCTTCGCCGATCAGGCCCTTGAACGTGGCGGCCGCGCTGGCCAGCACGTTGTAGTCGGCGCCTTGCACGAAGTCGGCGTCGATCGAGCTGACCTTGATGTTACCGTGATGCATACGCTCGATGCGCAGCGCGTGCTTCTCGGACAGCTCGTCCGAAATCACCGTGATCTTGACCGCGATGTCGTTGATCTCGCCCATCATCGCGCGCGCCGATGCTTCGGCCTGCTCTTGCGTGTCCAGGTTCAGGGTCACGCCGGTCATGATGGCGGTCAGCGCGGCGCGGTCGATCACGCGCGTCAGGCGCATCATGATGACGTTGGCCAGGTTGAACTGGCGCACCAGCTCGCCCAGCGGCTCGCCGACGATAGGATCGGTGCCTTCGCGCGGGGTCAGCGCGGCGGTGTTCAGCGCCACGTTCATCATGTAGCTCGCTTCTTCGGCGTCATCCTTCAGGTAGCGCTCGTCGCGGCCGGCCTTGACCTTGTACAGCGGCGGTTGCGCGATGTAGATGTGGCCGCGCTCGACCAGCTGCGGCATCTGGCGGTAGAACAGGGTCAGCAGCAGCGTGCGGATGTGGGCGCCGTCGACGTCCGCATCGGTCATGATGATGATGCGGTGGTAGCGCAGCTTCTCGACGTTGAATTCGTCCGGGCCGATCGACGTGCCCAGCGTGGCGATCAGCGTGGTGATCTGTTCGGACGACAGCATCTTCTCGAAGCGCGCCTTCTCCACGTTCAGCACCTTGCCTCGGAGAGGCAAGATGGCCTGGAACTTGCGGTCGCGGCCCTGCTTGGCGGAGCCGCCTGCGGAGTCACCCTCGACGATGTACAGTTCGCACAGCGCCGGGTCTTTTTCCTGGCAGTCGGCCAGCTTGGCCGACAGGCCCAGGCCGTCCATCACGCCTTTGCGGCGGGTCAGGTCGCGGGCCTTGCGGGCCGCTTCGCGCGCGCGCGCCGCTTCGACGATCTTGCCGCAGATGATCTTGGCGTCGTTCGGTTTTTCCTGCAGGTAGTCCGACAGCGTCTTGGCGACGATCTCTTCGACCGGGCCGCGCACTTCGGACGAGACCAGCTTGTCCTTGGTCTGCGACGAGAACTTCGGCTCCGGCACCTTGACCGACAGCACGCAGGTCAGGCCTTCGCGCATGTCGTCGCCGGAGATTTCCACCTTGGCCTTCTTGGCGAATTCCTGCTCGTCGATGTACTTGTTGATGACGCGGGTCATCGCGGCGCGCAGGCCGGTCAGGTGGGTGCCGCCGTCGCGCTGCGGGATGTTGTTGGTGAAGCACAGCACCTGCTCGTTGTAGGCGTCGTTCCACTGCATCGACACGTCCACCGAGATGTTGGTGCCCTGGTCCGACATGCGCTCGCCGGTGGCCTGGAACACGGTCGGGTGCAGCACGGTCTTGGCCTTGTTGATGTACTCGACGAAGCCGCGGGTGCCGCCTTCGAAGGCGAAGATTTCTTCCTTGCCGGTGCGCTGGTCGGTCAGCTTGATGTTGACGCCGTTATTCAGGAACGACAGCTCGCGGATGCGCTTGGCCAGGATCTCGTAGTGGAACTCGACGTGGGTGAAGATTTCCTCGTCGGCCCAGAAGTGCACGTCGGTGCCGCGCTTGTCGGTTTCGCCGATGACCTTGATCGGCGAGACGGCGAAGCCGTCCTTCTCTTCCAGCTCGCGGTTCTGCGGCACGCCACGGACGAATTCCATGTAGTGCACCTTGCCGTCGCGGCGGATGGTCAGCTTGAGCAGCTTGGACAGCGCGTTGACGCACGATACGCCCACGCCGTGCAGGCCGCCGGAGACCTTGTACGAGTTCTGGTCGAACTTGCCGCCGGCGTGCAGCTCGGTCATGACGATCTCGGCGGCGGAGCGCTTCGGATCGTGCTTGTCGTCCATCTTCAGGCCGGTCGGCACGCCGCGGCCGTTGTCGGTGATCGAGATCGAGTTGTCCGAGTGGATGGTGACGTGGATTTCCGTGCAGTGGCCGGCCAGCGATTCGTCGATCGAGTTGTCCAGCACTTCGAACACCAGGTGGTGCAGGCCGGTGCCGTCCGAGGTGTCGCCGATGTACATGCCGGGTCGTTTGCGGACGGCTTCCAGACCTTCGAGGATCTGGATCGATGAGGCGCCGTATTCTTCGGTTTTGGCCGGTACTGGTACTGGATTCTCTTCTGGGATGGCGGACATGTGCTGCTTTCTCTGTTATCGATTACTGGTGTTCAAACGGCGGCTGCAAAAAAATCAAATGCGCATCGGCATGACGACGTACTTGAAGTCGGCATTGTCCGGGATCGAGATCAGCGCGGACGAGTTCGAATCGCCCAGGGCCACGTTGACCTGGTCGCACTTCAGGTTGTTCAGCACGTCGAGCAGGTAGGTGACGTTGAAGCCGATGTCGACGCTGTCGCCGCCGTAGTCGATTTCCAGTTCCTCGACCGCTTCTTCCTGGTCGGCGTTGGTCGAGCTGATCTTCATGCTGCCCGGGGTGATGATGCAGCGGACGCCCTTGAACTTGTCGCTGGTCATGATGGCGGCGCGCTGCAGCGAGCGCAGCAGCTCATCGCGGCCGATCGTGAACTCGTTCTTGTAGCCTTTCGGGATCACGCGCGTGTAGTCGGGGAACTTGCCCTCGACCAGCTTGGAGATCAGCTCGATGTCGGCAAAGGTCAGCTTGACCTGGTTGGCGGCGATGTCCAGCTGCACGGTCTCGTCGTTCTCTTCCAGCAGGCGCTGCAGTTCGATGATGGTCTTGCGCGGGATGATCACTTCCTGGCGCTCGAACGATTGCTCGGTCTCGACCTGGCAGAACGCCAGGCGGTGGCCGTCGGTGGCCACGGCGATCACGTTCTTGCCGTCCAGGACCAGCAGCAGGCCGTTCAGGTAGTAGCGGATGTCCTGCTGGGCCATCGAGAAGTGCACCATGTTGAACAGGTGCTTCAGCGTTTTCTGCGGCAGCGTGACGGAGGCGCTGTAGCTGTCGGCCTGCTGCACGGTCGGGAATTCCTCGGCCGCCAGCGTCTGCAGCGCGAAGCGCGATTTGCCGGTCTGTACCGTCAGGCGCTTGTTCAGCAGGGTCATCGTCACGTCGCCCGATTCAGGCAGCGCGCGCAGGATGTCGAGCAGCTTGCGCGCGGCCACGGTGGTGCCGGTCACTTCGCTGCCGGAGCCGATGTCGGCGTTGGTGGTGATCTGGACTTCGGTGTCGGTCGACAGGAAGGATACGCTTTCGCCCTCTTTGCGGATGAGGATATTGGCCAGAATCGGCATGGTGTGCCGACGCTCGACAATACCGCTCACGATCTGCAGTGGCCGGAGAAGGGTATCTCGGGTGGTTTTGACCAATTGCATAGATTATCCTCAATAGTAAAGATTAAACGATATTTTTATAACAATGTTGCCTTGTGAGCAGCCGTGCATTTTTGCCTAGATCATAAAGGCAAACCCACTGTCCCGCTAGCCTTTCAACGTCTGTTCCAACACGTGCAGTTCGTGGTTGCATTCCGGGTTCTTGGTGCGGTCCAGCGCGATCTTGCGCACGGCGTGCAGCACGGTCGTGTGGTCGCGGCCGCCGAACAGCTCGCCGATCTCCGGCAGGCTCTTTTGCGTCAGCTCCTTGGCCAGGTACATCGCGATCTGGCGCGGCCGGGCGATGTTGGCCGGGCGACGCTTGGAGTACATGTCGGCCACCTTGATGTTGAAGAAGTCCGCCACCGTCTTCTGGATGTTTTCCACGGAGATCTGGCGGTTCTGCACCGACAGCAGGTCCTTCAGCGCTTCCTTGACGATGTCGATCGTGATGTCCTTGCCGTGGAAGCGCGAGTACGCCAGGATCTTGCGCAGCGCGCCTTCGAGCTCGCGCACGTTCGAGCGCAGGTGCTTGGCCACGAAGAAGGCCACGTCGTCGGAGAAGGTCACGCCTTCCTGCTTGGCTTTCTTGAGCAGAATCGCCACGCGCATTTCCAGCTCCGGCGGCTCGATCGCCACCGTCAGGCCGGAGTCGAAGCGCGAGATCAGGCGGTCGTCCATGCCGGTGATTTCCTTCGGATAGGTATCCGAGGTGATGATGATCTGCTTCTTGGCGGCGATCAGCGCTTCAAACGCGTAGAAGAACTCTTCCTGCGTGCGGCTCTTGCCGCCGAAGAATTGAATATCATCGATCAGCAGCATGTCGAGCGAGTGATAGTAGTGCTTGAAGTCGTCGAAGCCCTTGCGCTGGTAGGCGGTCACCACGTCGCGCACGTACTGCTCGGCGTGGATGTAGCGGATCTTGGCGCCCGGCTGGTCGGCCATCACCTGGTTGCCGATGGCGTGGATCAAGTGGGTCTTACCCAGGCCGACGCCGCCGTAGAAGAACAGCGGGTTGTACGACACGCCCGGGTTGTTGGCCACCTGGATCGCGGCGGCGCGCGCCAGCTGGTTGGCCTTACCTGTGACGAAGCTGTCGAAGGTCAGGTCGGTGTTGATGCGGCTCTGCTCGCGGCGCGGCGCGGCCGAGGCCGGCAGTTCCGGCACCGACGGCACCGGGTCGGCCATGCGCGCGTTGCCGCTCGGGACGCCGCCGTTGTGGTCGGGCACGGGCGCGACGGTGGTGGCCTTCTTCGGCGCGGACAGGCGCGGATCGAGCACGAACTGCACCTCGGTCGGCGCTTCCCAGTACTGGCAGGCCAGGGCCGTGATGCGGCTGGCGAACTGGGTCTTCACCCAGTCCAGCTTGAAGCGGTTCGGTGCCGCCACACGCAACTTGCCCGCCTCGTAGTCGAGGGGAATGAGCGGCTTTATCCACGCGCTGAATTGTTGCGGCGTCAGCTCCAGCTCCAGCTGGGCGGAGCAGGTCTGCCAGAAATTTTCCATGAATCTTTTATCTATTCTTTTACTGCTGATAAGGGTGCGAGCGGACCTGGGTTCGCCACACGTAACGCGCTATTCTACTCTCGCCGGGCAAAGTTATCCACAGGCACGACGCTTATTTTCGCAGTTTCGGCGGGGTATTGGCGCGGCGGCGGCGGGCTCCTGACCTGATCAGTTGTTGACAAGCGAGACCGAAATGCTGATAATTCAGGGTTCCCCGCCCGTATTCCTTGTTTATTCACATGAACGTCAATATGGAGTAAGCGTGGATTTAGCGGGCGATGAGATGGACCCAGCTTGTGCCGGAGCGTTGGCATGGGTGCGCGAAGTGTCATTGGCACCAAAAACTGACGGGGCCACAACCCGATTTTGCATTTTTTTCTGCTTTTAGCGAGACCAACATGAAACGTACTTACCAACCTTCCGTTGTACGCCGTAAGCGTACCCACGGCTTCCGCGCTCGTATGGCTACCCGTGGTGGCCGTGATGTGCTCAACGCACGCCGCGCCAAAGGCCGCAAGCGTCTGGCTGTATAAGCCACTGCTTGTTAGCTGATCGCGTGGAAAGCTGTATTTCAAGCGGCTCGACAGGCGAAGGTTCACACGACTTCGCGCGCGTTCGGCGTATCGTTAAAACGGATGAATTTTCATCCGTTTTTCGTTTGCGCCCTACGCAAAAAAGCGCGCACTTCGTGCTTTACACCCGTCTGAATGACTTGCCGCATGCGCGGCTGGGCGTCGTTGTGGCCAAGCGATTTGCGCCGCGCGCCGTCACGCGCAACACGATCAAGCGCGTTACCCGCGAACTGTTCCGCCAGACCGCCCTGCCGGCGATCGACTGCCTGGTGCGTCTGGCCAAGCCGGTCAACAGCAAGGATGGGCCGGCCACCACCGCCAGGCTGAAAGCGGACTTGCGGGTGGAGCTGGCACGCCTGTTCGCCCAGGCCAAGACGGCAAAACCGCCGAAACCGGCCTTGCCTTCCGCGCCGCCGCCTCCACCTGTGGCATCATGAAAAAATTGCTACGTTTCCTATTGCGCGCTTACCAGCTGACGATCAGTCCGCTGATGACGCCTTCGTGCCGCTTCCATCCAAGCTGCTCGAACTATGCGCTGGAAGCGTTGCAAGTGCATGGCGCGGCCAAGGGCAGCCTGCTGGCGGCCAAACGCATTTGCCGCTGCCATCCGTGGAATCCGGGCGGGCACGATCCCGTTCCCCCGGCGGACGGCAAAACGAATACTTCAACGACCGCTTGCGGTTGCAACCACTCCTGATAAATACCCTAATGGATATCAATAAACGTACCATCCTGTGGATCGTGTTTGCCGTGTCGCTGGTTATTCTCTGGAATAACTGGCAGGTCTCGACGGGTCGTCCTTCCATGTTTGCTCCGGCCCCGGCGCAAACCGCCAAGGCGCCGGAAGCGAAAAAATCCGATCTGCCTGCCGCCAGCGCGACCGCCACCGGCGCCGCCGCCTTGCCTGGCGCGGGCGCCACGGCGGCCGCCGAGCCGTTCAAGAGTGAGCGCATCACCGTCACCACCGACGTGTTCCGCGTCGACATCGACACGCTGGGCGGCACCATCAAGCGCCTGGAACTGCTGAAGTTCAAGGACGGCGTCGATCCGACCAAGAACCAGGTGCTGTTCGACGTCGACGGCGCCACCGGCAAGACCTATCTGGCTGAAACCGGCCTGGTCGGCGCGCCCGGCCTGCCGAACCACCAGACCGGCTTCGTCGCCAAGCCCGGCCCGCGCATGCTCAACGACGCCAACCAGGTGCAACTGGTGCTGGAAGCGGAGCAGGGCGGCGTCAAGCTGACCAAGACCTTCACCTTCAAGCGCGGCGACTACGTGATCGACGTGCGCCACGACGTGGCCAACGTCGGCACCGTGCCGGTCAAGCCTGAGCTGTACATGCAGCTGATCCACGACGGCAACAAGCCGGCCGGCGACTCCTACTTCAACAGCAGCTACACCGGCCCGACGATGTACACCGAGGCCGAGCACTACAAGAAGATGAAGTTCGAGACGCTGGAAAAAGAGGCGCAGGAATCGATCAAGACCGGCAAGCCGGCGGTGCAGGATCACCCGACCAAGGCCGACAACGGCTGGGTCGCGATCTCGCAGCACTTCTTCGTCTCGGCGCTGGTCCCGCAGGACAAGCTGACGCGCGACATCTTCACCAAGAAGGTCGACAACAACCAGTACGCGATCGGCACCATCCAGCCGTTGGGCACCCTGGCGCCGGGCGCCACCGTGAGCAACGAAGCCAAGCTGTATTCGGGTCCGCAGGAATCGAAGCTGCTGGAAAAAGTCACGCCGGGCCTGGAGCTGGTCAAGGACTACGGCTGGCTGACCATCATCGCCAAGCCTATCTTCTGGGTCATGGACCACATCCACCAGGTGCTGGGCAACTGGGGCTGGACCATCATCGCCTTCACCATCCTGATCAAGCTGGCGTTCTTCCCGCTGTCGGCCGCCGGCTACCGCAGCATGGCCAAGGTCAAGCTGGTCACGCCGAAGATGCAGGCCATCCGCGAGCGCTACAAAGGCGATCCGGCCAAGATGAACCAGGCCACGATGGAGCTGTACAAGACCGAGAAGATCAACCCGCTGGGCGGCTGCCTGCCTATCCTGGTGCAGATGCCGGTGTTCATCGCGCTGTACTGGGTGCTGCAGGCCTCCGTTGAAATCCGCGGCGCGCCGTGGATCGGCTGGATCACCAACCTGGCCGCGCCGGATCCGTGGTACATCCTGCCAGTGCTGTACGCGATCTCGATGTACATCACCACCAAGCTGAACCCTGCCCCGGCCGACCCGATGCAGGCGAAGATGATGCTGTTCATGCCGCTGGCGTTCTCGGTGATGTTCTTCTTCTTCCCGTCCGGCCTGGTGCTGTACTGGGTGGTGAACAACGTGCTGTCGATCGGCCAGCAGTACGTGATCTCGAAAAAATTCGCTCCGCCGGCCGCTGCGTAAGCATCCCGCCAGTGTTGCTAAAAAGCCCGTGTTAATCGCGGGCTTTTTTATACTTTACAATTCCCCCATGAACCTTGACTCTTCCCCCATCGCCGCCATCGCCACCGCACCGGGACGCGGCGGCATCGGCGTCGTGCGCGCCTCCGGCAAAGACCTGAAACCGCTGATCGCCGCGCTGTTCGGCGCCACCAGCTTGCAGCCGCGCCACGCCACCTACATCCCGTTCAGGCAGGCCGACGGCGCCATCATCGACCAGGGCATCGCCATCTGGTTCAAGGGCCCGCACTCCTACACCGGGGAAGACGTGCTGGAACTGCAGGGCCACGGCGGCCCCATCGTGCTGCAGCTGCTGCTGGCGCGCGTGCTGGAGGCGGGCGCCGAGATGGGCCTGCGGCTGGCCGAGCCGGGCGAATTCACGCGCCGCGCCTACCTCAACGACAAGCTCGACCTGGCGCAGGCCGAGGCCGTGGCCGACTTGATCGACGCCTCGACCGAAGCGGCGGCCAAGTCCGCGTCGCAATCGCTGTCGGGCGCGTTTTCGAAGACGGTCAACGCGCTGGTGGACGGCGTGACCGGCCTGCGCATGCTGGTCGAAGCGACCTTGGATTTCCCGGAAGAGGAAATCGACTTCCTGGAAAAATCCGACGCGCGCGGCCAGCTGGCCGGCATCGTCGAGGCGCTGGAAACCGTGTTCCGCCAGGCGGCGCAAGGCGCGCTGCTGCGCGAGGGCCTGAACGTGGTGCTGGTGGGCCAGCCCAACGTCGGCAAGTCGTCGCTGCTCAATGCGCTGGCCGGCACCGACGTCGCCATCGTCACGCCGATCGCCGGCACCACGCGCGACAAGGTGACCGAGACGATACAGATCGAAGGCATCCCGCTCAACATCATCGACACCGCCGGCATCCGCGCGGCCGGCGAATCGGTGGACGTGGTCGAGCGCATCGGCATCGAGCGCACCTGGGGCGAGGTCGGCAAGGCCGACGTCATCCTGCACCTGCTGGACGCCGACCACGGCCCGACGCGTGCCGACGAAGGCATCGTCGCCGCCTTCCCGCCGGGCGTGCCGGTGCTGCGCATCTGGAACAAGATCGACCTGTCGGGCCACAAGCCGGGCGTGGACGCGATGGAGGACGCCACGCACGTCTACCTGTCGGCGCACGAGCATATCGGCATCGACCTGCTGCGCACGGAGTTGCTGCGCATCGCCGGCTGGCAGCAGACGGGCGAATCGCTGTACCTGGCCCGCGAGCGGCACCTGATCGCCTTGAAGAACGCCGGCGCCCACCTGGCGCGGGCCGGCGAGCACGCCGCGCAAAACGACCAGTCGCTGGATTTGTTCGCCGAAGAGCTGCGGCTGGCGCAGGTCCAGCTGTCGAGCATCACCGGCGCGTTCTCGTCGGACGATCTGCTGGGCGTGATTTTCTCGCGCTTCTGCATCGGCAAATAAGGCGGCCATGATCCTCTACCACAGCATCGCGGCGCGTTCCTTCCGTCCGTTGTGGATGCTGGAGGAATTGGGGCTGGCCTACGAACTGCGCGTGATGGCCTTCCCGCCGCGCGTGCACGACAGGTCCTATCTCGACATCAATCCCTGCGGCACCGTGCCCGCCTTTTTCGACGGCGCGGTGCGGATGACGGAATCGGCGGCGATCTGCCAGTACCTGGCCGAACGCCATCCGGCCGCCAGGCTCAACGTCGCGCTGGACGAAGCGGATTACGGCGCCTGGTTGAATGACCTGCACTTCGGCGAAGCCACGCTGACTTTTCCGCAAACGCTGGTGCTGCGTTACGGCCGCTTCGAAACGCCGGAGCGGCTGCAGCCGCAGGTGGTGGAAGATTACTCGCGCTGGTTTTTATCGCGGCTGAAAACGCTGACGCCGCGGCTGGAGCAGGCCGACTGCCTGTGCGCCGGCCGCTTCACGGCAGCGGACATCTCGGTGGGCTACGCGCTGCTGCTGGCCGAACAGCTGGGACTGCATACCGCCTTTACGCCGGCGGTCGCCGCCTACTGGCAGCGATTGCGCCAGCGTCCCGCCTTTGTGCGCGCCCAGGAAGCCGAACGCAACGCCGCCATCGCCCAAGGTGTATCGACGGTGCCGGCTCCGCTCAGCGTCTAAGAACACCCGGGGTCAGTGCCGACATTCGGTGATGTTGATGCGCGTGGCGTTACGCGCTACACTGCATCATGATAAAGTCATTCCATCACAAGGGGTTGAAGACATTTTTCGAGACGGGAAGCTTGGCTGGAATTCAGGCGGCTCATGCGCCCAAGCTGGGCGCCATGCTGCGTCGCTTAAATGAGGCTAGCTCTCCGCAGGGAATGAATCTGCCCGGATGGGGACTGCACCCGCTTAAAGGGAAGACGCTCAAGGGGCACTATTCCGTACGGGTAAGTGGCAACTGGCGCATGACGTTCAAGTTCGAGGGGACGGATGCGATCCTTGTAGACTATCAAGATTATCATTAAGGAATAAGCATCATGGCACGCATGTTTAATCCACCACATCCGGGGCTGACTTTACGGGATGACGTTTTACCCGCACTGGGCTTGTCCGTAACGGAAGCTGCGCAGCAACTGGGCGTCAACCGCGTCACGCTGTCCCGCGTCCTCAATGGCCGCGCTGCAATTTCGCCAGAGATGGCTTTGCGAATCGAAGCTTGGTTAGGCGTAGATCGCGGTGGTGAGGCTCGGCTGTGGCTCGCTGAACAAAGCGCATACGATGTGTGGCAGGCTGCTCAGCGTTTCATTGACACACCGATGCAGGTGCGGCCAGCACCGCTGGCTGCCTGAAGTTCTTTCGACTTAATATGGCGAGCCGGTCACGTCCAGAGGCAGCTGCCACAGCGCGCCGGCGCCGGTGATGTAGAGGGTCTTGCCGTCGGCGCCGCCGAATGCGGCGTTGGTCACGTTGGCGTCGACCTTGATCGTGGCGATCTGCTTGCCGGCCGGCGTGAACACGCGCAAGCGCTGGTCGGTGTGCTCGGTCACATAGATGTTGCCGTGGCAGTCGACCGCCATGCCGTCCGGGATGCCCAGCTTCGCCACCAGGTCGCTGCCCTTCTGCGGCTTGCCGTCGACGATCTTGTAGGCGCGCAGCACGCCGTGGTCGCCCACCATGCCGTTCACGTACAGCACGTCACCTTTCGGCGACAGCGAGACGCCGTTCGGGTTCTTCAACGTGTCGTCCACCACCGTCACGCCGCCATCCTTCGCCACGCGGTACACGCGGGTCTTGTCCTGGCCGCCCGGCGCCGCTTCGCGCTGGAAATCCGGATCGCTGAAGTACAGCGTGCCGCCCTTGGTCATCGCCATGTCGTTCGGCGAATTGAAGACGTTGCCCTGGTACTTGCCGACCACATCGCTGCGCTTGCCATCCAGCGTGTAGCGCGACACGCTCTTGTACTTGTGCGTCGCCGCCAGGATGTTGCCGTCGTTGTCCACCGCCAGGCCGTTGCTGCCGCTGTCCTCGATCAAGGTGCTGACCTTGCCCGACGCGTCGAGCTTGCGGATGCGCGAAGGGAAGCCGGGGCCGAAGGTGAAGTCCGAGAAGTACAAGGCATCCTTGATCCATACCGGCCCTTCGTACAGCCCAGGCTCGGTGCGGGTCGAGTTGGCGGCGGCGATGCGCGTCGCCACCAGTTCGCCCGACGGCGCCTTGCCGGTGCACGACGCGGCAAAGGTGGACGGTACGGCCAGCACGGCGGCAAGAACGAGGGCGGAACGGAGCAGGGTCATGGCGGGCAGGCTTTCTGAAAAAGGACTGCCGCCGAGTCTAACACCGGCGCAAAGTTACCGCTATCATTTCATGCGCCGGCAGCTCTGGATAAGCGCCCCGGTTCAGGCGGCGCTGGCCTCGGGACGGTGGACGATCACGCAGTCGCGCCCGGCGTGCTTGGCCGCGTACAGGCAGCTGTCGGCGGCGGCCAGCATGGCGGCGGCGTCGGCCAGGCTGTCCTTGTCGAAGGTGGCCACGCCTATGCTCATCGTCACGTGCGGCCGGCCGGCGGCGGGCGCGTGGCTGATGCCCAGTGCGGCGATGCGGGCGCGGATGGTCTCGGCCACCTGCGCCGCCTGCTCCGGGCCGGTGTCCGGCAGCACGGCGGCGAATTCCTCGCCGCCGTAGCGCGCGGCCAGGTCGGCCGGCCGCTGCAGCGTGGCGGCAAAGGCTTCGGCCACCAGGGTCAGGCAGGCGTCGCCCTGCTGGTGGCCGAAGTGGTCGTTGTAGGCCTTGAACGAATCAATGTCCATCAGCAGCAGCGACAGCTGGCCGTTGTTGCGGTGCGCGCGCCGCAGTTCGCGGTCCAGCGCGACGTCGAAGTGGCGGCGGTTGGCGATGCCGGTCAGGCCGTCGACATACGATTGCGCGCGCAGCGCCTCGGCCGCGCCACGCAGCTGGCGTTCGCGGCCGACGGTGGTGCTGATGTCGCTGACTTCGATCAGGCAAAAGCGTTCCTTGCCTTCGCTGAACGGCGTCACCGACACCGCCTGCTCGATGCGCTCGCCGCCCCAGCTGCCGTCCGGATATAGCGGGAAGGGCGAGCGGTTCAGCGCCGGCGACAGCTGTTGCGGTTGCTTGCTTTGCATCGCGCTCTGCACCGCCTGCTCCAGCCGCTGGCCGCGCAGTTCGGGGAACAGCTCGAACAGCTCGCTGCCCAGCACGCGGTGCGCCGACATGCCCGAATGGCTGGACAGCCACTGGTTCCACATGACGATGCGCTGGTTGGCATCGAGCACCATCAATCCCAGCTTGGCCAGCGCGAGCACGCGGGTGGACAGGTGGGCGTGGCCGCCGGCGGCGGCCTGGGGAGCGGAGGTCGGTTCTTGCATGCGCGTTCCTGGCGGGACCAATAATCGTGCCACGATTATATGCGCAGCCGCGCGCCCATTGTTGCTTTCCGTTATGCCTCGGCCATGTGGTGGTTGATTGGCAACGTCACGCGGAAGGTGCTCCCCTCGCCGGGCGCCGACCGCACATCGATGCGGCCGCGATGGTTGCGCACGATGCCGTAGGACAGCGACAATCCCAGCCCCGTTCCCTTGCCGATCGGCCGGGTGGTGAAGAAGGGATCGAAGATGCGCGGCAACACGTCGGCGGTGATGCCGCAGCCGTTGTCGGCGACCTCGACCCACACCTGCCCGCCTTCGCCGCCGGTGCGGACGGTGATGCTGCCGGGCCGCGCCTGCGGCTCCAGCGCCTGCATGGCGTTCTGCAGCAGGTTCATGAAAACCAGGTTCAGCTGCGCCGGCAGGCATTCGATTTCCAGCATGGGCCCGAACTCGGTGCGCACCTCGGCCACCTGCCGCAGCTCGGCGGCCAGCACGTTCAGCGTCGATTCCAGTCCCACGCGCAGATCGGCCCACACCCACTGCTGATCCAGTTCCACGTTGGAAAACTCCTTCAGGTCCTGCACGATCTTGCCGACGCGGTTCATGCCGCCGCGCGACTCGGCCACCAGCACGGGGATGTCTTCCTTCAGGTAGGCCAGGTCGATGCGGTTGCGGGTGTCGCTCAGATGCGCCGCCATCTCCTGCGAGGCGACGCTGGACTCGGCCTCCTCGTAGGCTCTCAGCATCTCGAACAGGCTGTCCAGGTAGTGCTCCAGCGTGCTGAAGTTGGACGCCAGGAACGACAGCGGATTGTTGATCTCGTGCGCCACGCCGGCCGCCAGCTGGCCGATCGAGGCCAGCTTCTCCGATTGCACCAGGCGGCTTTGCAGCGCCTTGCGCTCGGCCATTTCCTGCTGCAGCCGGCCATTGGCCTGCAGCAGTTCGACGGTGCGCTCCTGCACCCGGCCCTCCAGGTGGTCATTGGCCTGCTGCAGCTCGGCGTTGACGCGCTTGACGGTGGCGTGTGTGCGGATCAGCCGCAACGCCATCCAGGTCAGCAGGACGCCCAGCAGGATGGCCAGCAGCGTCAGGTACAGGCGGTTGGTCTGCAGGCGCTGCAGGGCCTGCTGCTGCGCCTCGCCAAGCAGGCCGCTGATGGCGTCGATGCGCGCGGCGGTGGGCGTCGCCGCGATATCGCCCAGCAGCCGGGCGACGATGGCCTGTTCGCGCAGCACGGTGCGGGCATGGGCCGCCAGCAGGTCGATCTGCTCCTTCAAGTCGGTCGACAGGCTGGCCTTGACGGCGTTCAGCCCGGCCAGCTCGGCTTGCGCTTCCGCCAGCTCCTGCTCGGACGGCATTTCGTTGTACATCAGCGTGGCCAGCAGCACGCGGTTGGCGGCCGCCTCGGCCTGTCCCATGGCCACCATGCGCCGGCCGTGGTGGGCGTTGATCATCGCGCCGATGTCGTCGACCGCGACCGGCAGGAACGCCAGCGAATTGCGCAGCACGGCGTTGTGGGACTTGAACGCTTCCATCAGCGCGGACTTGTCGTGCAGCGCTTTCCGATAGGCGGCCACGGCGGCCGCCAGCGCGCCGTCGGGCGCTTCCCGGACCAGGCCGTCGAGCTGTTGCGGCAGCTCGCCCATGTCGTGCAGGGGATCGACCAGCGCGTCGTAATTCTGGTTCAGGCCGGCCTTGGACTTGAGCGCGTCCAGTTCCCACTGGGCGTCCAGCTGGCGGATCTGGCGCAGCTGCGCGATGTTGGCGAAATAGCTGGTCGCGTCGTCGTGCCGGGTGCGCAGGTACAGCCCCAGCAGCAGGCCGGCCAGCAACAGGATGGCGGCCGGCAGCGCCAGCCGCGTGCGCCAGTGAGGTGGGAGCTTCATGGCTGCCCCACCGGTGTGCTGCTCAGCGTATTGAGAAACTGGATGATGAACGCCTTGTCCTCGGGCGTGCCGGGCCGGCCCAGCTGGTAGGTGAACATGACGTCGATGGCCTCTTCCAGCGTCCTGGCCGAGCCGTCGTGGAAGTAGGGCGCGGTACGCGCCACGTTGCGCAGGCTGGGCACCTTGAACACGTGGATGTCGTCGGGGTTGCGGGTGACCAGGTAGCGGCCCATGTCGGCCTCGGTGGGTTTGCCGCGGCGGGCGAAATAGTCGCCCATCACGCCGAACTTCTGGAACATATTGCCGCCGACGTTGACGCCCTGGTGGCAGGCCACGCAGCCGTATTGCTTGAACCTGGCGTAACCGGTTTTTTCCGCGGCGCTGATGGCGTTGTGGTCGCCGCGCAGGTATTGGTCGAAGCGCGAGTTCGGCGTGATCAGCGTGCGTTCGTAGCTGGCGATGGCGTTGCGCACGTTGGCGGCGGTCAGGCCGTCGCGGTAGGTGGCGGCAAAGTCGCGGCGGTAGGCCGGGTCGGCGTCCAGCTTGGCCAGCACATCGTGCCAGTTGGAGCCCATCTCGATCGGATTTTGCACCACGATGTCGATTTGCGCTTCCAGCGTGTCGGCGCGGCCGTCCCAGAATTGCCTGAAATTGAGCGCGGCATTGAGCACGCTGGGCGCGTTGACGCCGCCGAACTTGCCCTGGAAGCCGGGCGAGCGCGCGCGGGCGTCGCCGCCGCCGCGCGCCACGTCGTGGCAGCTGGCGCAGGATACGGTGTTGTTGGCCGACAGCCGGCGTTCGTTGAACAGGCGCCGGCCCAGATCGGCGCGTGCCGGATCCTGGTGCAGCGTCAGCGGCACCGGCTTGATCGGTTCGTCGAGCTGCGGCGCGGCCATGCCGGGCAGTACGGCGGCCAGCCCCAGCACGGCAAGCAGTTTGGACGGGAATGGCATGGCGGTCTCCTTGATGGTTCAGGCCGCGTACTGCCGGCCATCGTGCCGCAGCGGCAGCACCACGCGAAACACGCTGCCCTTGCCCAGTTCGGTGCTGACTTCGATGCGGCCGCCGTGCCGGTGCACGATCTGCTGCGCCAGCGAAAGGCCGAGGCCGGTCCCCTGGCCCATCGGCTTGGTGGTGAAAAACGGCTCGAACAATTGCGGCAGGTGCTCCGGCGCGATGCCGGCGCCGCTGTCGCCGACGGCGAACCAGGCTTCGCCGTCGCCATCGGTTCCTGTCTGCAGCGTGATCCGGCCGCGCCGCGGTCCCAGCGCATGGGCGGCGTTGGCCAGCAAATTCATCATGACCTGGCTCAGCTGCGACGGCAGGCAATGCACCGGCGGCACCGCGCCGTAGTCCTTGACGATCTCGGCGCGGTATTTGAGTTCGTTGCGCATCATGTTCAGCACGGCGTCCAGGCTGCGCCGCAGGTCGGTCCAGGCCCATTGCTGTTCGGTCTCGCCGCCGTGCGCGTAGTCGAGCAATTCCTGCACCATCTGGCGCATGCGCCGCATGCCGTCGCGCGACTCGTGCAGCAGCGCGGCCACGTCCTGGCGCAGTTGCGCGGCGTCGCCGCCGCCTTGCGGCAGCAGCCGCTCCAGGTATTCCTGCAGGGTGTCCAGGTTGGAGCCGACGTAGCCGAGCGGGTTATTGATCTCGTGGGCGACGCCGGCGGCGATCCGGCCCAGCGCGGCCATCTTGCCGGCCTGCGCCAGCTGGCGTTCAAAGCCCGCGTAGCTGGCGTCGACGGCGGCGCTCAGTCCTTGCAGGTCGGTGTCGCCGGATGCCGGGCAGTAGCGCTCGAGCTGGCGCGACAGCAGCGGATGCATCAGCAGCCTCCCGTCAGGGCCAGTTGGGGCCGGGCGGCGGCTTGCGGGCGCGCCGCTTCTTCGTTCAGTCCGTGCAGCTGCCAGTAGTGGCGGAACGCGGCGCGGATGTTGTCGCGCAGCGTGCGGTTGTCCCAGGGCTTGGTGTAGAACCGGTACAGCGAACCGCGGTTGATCGATTCCATGATGGTCTTCAGCTCCGTGTAGCCGGACAGGATGATGCGGAAGGTGTCCGGGTACATGTCCTTGACCTTGTCCAGCAGCTCGGTGCCGCTCATTTCCTCCATGCGCTGGTCGCACAGGATCAGCTGCACCGGGTATGCGGCCAGCAGCTGGAAGGCCTCGGCCGCGCCGTTGGCGACCAGCACCCGGTAGCCGTCCGGGCGCAGCAGGCGCTGCAGCGCGGCCAGCACATGCGGTTCGTCGTCGATGATCAGCAGCGTGCGCTCGGCGGCGGCTTGCGGCACGCTCAGGCGCACGTCCCGTTGCAGCAGCTGTTCCAGTTGCTGCGCCGGCAGCGGCCGGCTGTAGTAGTAGCCCTGGATCTGGTCGCAGCAGCGGCGCCCCAGGTAGTTCAGCTGCGAGGCGGTTTCCACGCCTTCGGCCACCACGTCCAGCTTCAGGCTGTGCGCCACGGCGATGATGGCGTCGACCACGGCCGCGTCGTCCGGGCTGCTGGTGATGTCGCGGATGAAGGCGATGTCGATCTTCAGCGTGTCGACCGGGAAGCGCTTCAGGTAGGCCAGGCTGGAATAGCCGGTGCCGAAGTCGTCGATGGCGATGCGCACGCCCATCGCGCGCAGCCTGGCCAGGGTGGCGGCGGTGCGTTCGATGTCGTCCATCAGCGCGCTCTCGGTCACTTCCAGCGACAGCAGGCCGGGCGCGATGCCGTGGCGGGCGATGGCGTCGGCCACCGTCCGTTCCAGCGCGTCGCTGGCGAACTGGCGGCTGGCGACGTTGACGGCGATCGCCAGCGGCTCGTCGTTGACCTGCGACCAGGCGGCGATCTGGCGGCAGGCCTGGTCGATGACCCAGGCGCCGACCGGCACAATCAGGCCGGTATGTTCCAGCGCCGGAATGAATTCGCCCGGCGACACCAGGCCGCGGCCGGGGCGGTTCCAGCGCAGCAGGGCCTCGGCACCGACCATGCGGCCGCTGCTGATCTGCACCTTGGGCTGGTAGTACAGCTCGAATTCGCCTTGCTCGCAGGCGCCGCGCAATGCGCGCTCGAGCTGGTAGCGGCTCTGCGCCAGTGTGTTCATCGCCGCGGTGAAGCGGCAGCAGCGGTCGCCGCCCTCCTGCCTGGCCTGGTGCAGCGCGATGCCGGCATAGCGCATCAGCGTGGCGACGTCGTCGGCGTCGCCCGGGCAGGTGGCGATGCCGATGCTGACCGTCAGCGCGCGCTCGGCGCCGTCCAGCTGGAACGGCACGCACAGCGCCTCGCGGATCCGTTCGGCGGCGGCGCCGGCGTCGTGCAACTGGTCCAGCGCCGGCAGCAGCACCGCGAACTCGTCGTTGCCCAGGCGGCTGAGGCAGGCGCGCGGCAGCTCCAGCCGTTTCAGCAGCTCGGCGAACTGGCGCAGCACGTCGTCGCCGGCGCCGTGTCCGAGCGTATCGTTGACGATCGACAGGCCGTCGATGTCGATCTTCAGCAGCGCGCTGGCGCGCGGCCAGGCGGCCGCCAGCTGCTGCTCCAGCGACTGCGTGAACAGCTGGCGGTTGGGCAGCCCGGTCAGGCTGTCGTAGCTGGCCATGCGCAGGCCGTAGGCGCGGCTGTCGCTGTACAGCAGCCGCACCTCCAGCATGTTGCGGATGCGCGTCAGCAGCTCGCCGTAGTCGTAGGGCTTGCAGATGAAATCCTTGGCGCCGGCCTCCAGCGCGCGCAGCTTGCACGAGGCTTCGGCCGACACCACCAGCACCGGCAGATATTGCTCCGCCTCGAGCAGGCGCAGGCTTTCGAGCACCTGGAAGCCATCCATCAGCGGCATGTTCAGGTCCAGCACGATCAGGTCGTAGCGGTGCTGGCGGTGCATCTCGGCCACGGCGGGCGCGTCGCTGGTGGAGCTGACGGCCGTGTAGCCTGCGCTGACGAGCAACTGTTCCAGTACCGCGATATTGACCGGCTGGTCGTCGACGATCAGGATCTTGGCGCTGTGCAGGCTGGTGAGCGATATCATGATGCGGGCCTCAAATGACAGGAGGGAGCGGTGACGGGCAGGCCGCGCCGATGGCGTCGAGCAGCAGCTGGTCGTTGACGGGTTTGGTCAGGTAGGCCAGCGGCCGCAGGCGCATGGCGCGCGCCTGTTCCTCGGGCGTGCCGTGGCCGGTCATGATGATGACGCCGGTGGCCGGCGCGATGGCGGCCAGCCGCTCCTGGACCTCGAGTCCGGACAGGCCGGGCATGTGCACGTCGAGCACCACGCAGCACGGCGGCAGCGCGGCCAGCGGAATGGCCGCCAGCAGGGCTTCGCCGCCGGCGTAGGCCTGCGCAGGGATGCCGGCCGAGCGCATCAGGCGCAGCAGCGCCCGGCGTATCGCTTCGTCGTCATCGACTATTGCTATCCAGGGAAGAGAGGTGTCCATGGCTGCCACGATACCGCGGCGGCCGGGCGGCCGATATTGGACCTTGGGCCAACATGTGGCGGGGAGGCTCCGCCGTCAGCGGCCGCGGGCGCGGTCCACCAGCCGCACCAGCGCCGTCACCGAGCGCACTTGCATCTTCGACATCACGCGCGCGCGGTGCACCTTGACGGTCTTTTCCACCGTGCCCAGCGCGGCCGCGATCTGCTTGTTCAGCAGGCCCTCGACGACCAGCTGCATGACCTCGGTCTCGCGCGGCGTCAAGCTTGCCAGCCGCCGGCGGATGTCGCCGAGCTCGTCGCTGTCGCTGCGCGCCGCGCGGTTCTGTTCGAGGGCCAGGCGGATCGCCGCGATCAGCCGCTCGTCGTCGACCGGCTTGGTGAGGAAGTCGGCGGCGCCCAGCTTCATCGCGCGCACGCCGGTGTCGATGTCGCCATGGCCGGTGAGGAAGATAATCGGCAGCACGCTGGCGCGCGCGGCCAGCACCTGCTGCAGCGCCAGCCCGCCCATGTCCGGCATCGACAGGTCCAGCACCAGGCAGCCGTCGGTGGCCGCATTGCCGCTGTCGAGAAAGGCTTGCGCGGTGCCGTAGGCCTGCACCGCGAAGCCGGCCGAGGACAGCAGCCGCGACAGCGCCTTCAGCACCGCCGGCTGGTCGTCGACCAGGAATACCTGCTGCTGCTGTTGTTCCAGGCCGCTCATGCCGCCTGCTCCGCGGCGGCCAGCGGCAGCCGCACATGGAAGCTGGCGCCGCCGTCCGGATTGTTTTCGGCCCACAGCCGGCCGTCGTGGGCGCCGATGATGGTGCGGCAGATCGACAGGCCCAGCCCCATGCCGCGCTCCTTGGTGGTGTAGAAGGGATCGAACAGCCGTTCCAGCACGGCCGGCGCCAGCCCGGTGCCCTGGTCGATGATGCTGATCTGCACCGCGTCGCCGGCCCGCGCGCTGCGCACCACGATGGTGCCGCCGTCCTGCTGGGCGTCGCTGGCGTTCATCAGCAGGTTGACCATCACTTGCTGCAGCTGCACCGGATCGGCGGCGATCGGCAACGGTTCTTCGCTCAGCTCGGCGCGCACGGTCTGGCCGTGGTTGATCATGTCGTTGCGCAGCAGGCGGACGGCGCCGATCACCAGCTCGCCGGCGTCCAGGCGCTGGCGCGGCATGTCCTGCTTGCCGAACAGCCGGCGCAGGCGCTGGATGATGTCGCCGGCGCGCTTGTCCTCGTCGACGATGTCACCGAGGATCTCGCGCACCTCGGCCAGGTCGGGCGCCGGCTGGGCGAGGAAGCGCTGGGCCGCCTGGGCGTTGCTGAGGATGGCGGTGAGCGGCTGGTTCAGCTCGTGCGCCAGCGCGCCGGACAGCTCGCCCAACATCGCCACCCGCCCCAGGTGCGTGACTTCCTTCTGCTTCTGCTGCAGGTCCAGCTCGGCCTGCTTGCGCTTGGTGATGTCGAGCGACACGCCGCGCAGCAGCGCCGGCCGGCCCTGGTCGTCGAGCTCGACGCTGCCGTGCGAGCCTATCCAGCGCAGCCGCGACAATCCGCCGTCGCTGCGCAGGATGCGGTACTCCATCTCGTAGCGGGGCGCGCCGCGCAGCGAACTGTCCCAGGTGCGCTGGACGGCGGCGCGGTCGTCCGGGTGCACGATGGCCAGCACCTGGTCCAGCGTCAGCCGCTGGTCCGGCGGGAAGCCGAACAGCGCGCGCCAGGCGTCCGAGACCCAGATTTCATCGCGCTGCAGGTCGCGGGTCCAGATCCCCAGTTCGGCGGCGTTGGCGGCCAGGGCCAGCCGCCGTTCGCTTTCGTGGGTGGCCGCGCGGGCGCGCTGGACGCTGGCGGCCGCCTCGTGCAGCGCCTGGCCCAGCTCGTTGGCTTCGCGAAAGTGCAGCGGCGGGATCGGCAGGCTGTAGCCGGCGCCGACCGCCAGCGCCGGCTTGACCAGCGCCTGCACCGAGCGCGCGATGCGCCCGCCCAGCAGCCACGCCAGCGCCATGCCGGCACCCAGCGCCGCCGCCGTCGCCGAGACCAGCCAGGCCAGCGTGCGGCGCAGGCCGGCCGTCAGCTCGTCGCGCGGGATGCCGAGCACGGCGGCCCAACCCGTGCTTGGCGAGCGGCTGTAGACCACGTACACGTCCTGGCCATCGAGGGTGCGGCTGTTCATGCCCGATTCGCTGGCGCTGGCCAGTTGCTGGCGCAACTGGTCGCTGATCTGCCGGCCAGCGTACTTGTCGATCTCGTGCGAACGGGTGACCACACGGCCCTCGTGGTCGATGACGCTGGCGCGCCAGTTGGGCGGCAGCTTTTGTTCGGCCAGCACGTGCAGCAGGCGGTCAGGCGTGGCGATGGCGTTGAGCGACATGACGATGACGCCATTGCGCACCACCGGCACGCCGATGCTGAAGATGGGCTTGCCGTTCAGCGGTCCGGTGAACACGCCCGACACGCCGGGCTGGCCGGTGGCAAGAATGTGCCGCAGCAGCGGCGCCGTGCCCAGCTTGGGCAGCGGCGCGCCCCACGGCCGGCGGGTCGACATCAGCATCGCGCCGTCGGTGCCGAGCAGCACGATGCTGTCGGCGCCCAGCTTGCCGACCACCGAGGTGGCGCGCGCGTGAAAACCCTGCAGGTCGCCGCTGAGCAGCACCTGCGACGTGGCCAGCATCTGCAGCGCCAGCTGGACGCTTTCGATATCGTGGTCGGCGGCGGCGATCACGGAGCGGGCGCGGCTGACGGTGTTCTCAATCAGCTTTTCGCGTTCCCTGGCGTAGAAATTGACGATGACGAGGGCGGCCACGGCGGCCACTGGCAGTATGCAAGCGATGACCAGGGCCGCAAGGCTGGCGCGCACGTTGGGGGCTTGTTTCCATTTCAAGGAGAACGGTGGGCGCATTGGTTGTCGGGCGGCTGCGAAAGCGGCTTGCTTGCCAGTCGATTGTATTGAATCTTGCCTTCCGTCACAACGTTTTACGGTTCAGCGTTGTCATCCAGACGCACTATCATTTTTGAATTTTCAATTAAAAAATATTTCTTCACCCGGAGCATTGTTGCTCACCGAATGCGGGAGCTGGAGGAAGTGTCGTTTGGCGACGTTTTTTGCCATTTCGGCGCGTGTGGCGGGCTTGCCGAACCTGCTATTATTGATTCGTTGAGAATTCTCATGCCTGTGGTATTCCGCTGAAGTAACCTTGCAACGTTGACGTGAGCACTACCTGGAAAGGAGGGATCGTGGAACCGACACAAGAAAGCGTACCGGACGATGGTGCCGCGCCGCCATCCTCCACGGCTGCGCCGTCGGCGCCGCGCACCAGGCAGATGCTGCCGCCCAAGGGATCGTGCTGGTATTGCGAAAAGCCGCTCGACAACGTCAAGCGCTTCTGCGACAAGGAGTGCGCCGATGCCTTCGACGAGGAAAAGGAATATACCCGCTGAGAGTACAGCTAGATGCACAGCTGAATACCCTGGCCGGACCTCAGGCGGAACCGCCCCGCAGCGCGGCCAGCGCCGCCTCGAATTCGAACTGGTGCGCCGCCGCCGTCACTTCCTGAAACACCGCCACGCCCAAGCCGGCCGCCAGCACCGTCGCCGACTGTTCCAGCACGTCGATCGCAGCCCCGTCGCCATCCTCCAGCAGCCGCGCCAGGTGCTGCACCAGCATCGTCGTCGACGGCGGATGCAGGTCCGCCGCCGCGGCGGGCGGCGGGGGCAAGTCGGCCGAGGCCAGCACGTTTTCCACCATCGGCAACAGGTTGCGCAATGCCTGCTCCAGCTGCGCCAGCGGCGCGGCGCGGCCGTCCGCCGGCAGGGCCGGCGCCGTGCAGGCGCTCTCCAGCGCCGCCGCCAGCACATACACCTGCTGCGCGCCTATCATGCCGGCCGCCCCCTTGAGCGTATGGGCAATGCGCTGCGCCTCGGCGGCGTCGCCGGCGGCCAGCGCCGCGCGCGCCCGGTCCGCCACGTCGTGGTAGCGTTGGCGGAATCGGTGCAGGATCTGCAGGTACAGCGCGCGGTCGCCCATCAGCTGCTGCAGGCCGGTCTCCACTTGCAGGATGACCGTCGTCATTTGGTGGTGAACGACCAGGTGCGCGTGACCGGTACCCCCGCCACCACACCGCTGAAGCTGACGTCGTAGACGGTGGCGCTCTTGAGCGGCGCCAGCGGGATGATGGCGGCCGCTGTCTCGGTGGTCATGCTGTCGGTGGCGTGGCTGAGCAGGCGCACCGACAGCGCGGCGCCGCCGCGCGGCGCCACCGTGAAGCTTTGCACCACCACGCCGACGCCATCGCGGATGGTGTCCGCATGCACGCTGATCGGATAACCGACCACGTCCTGTCCGGGCACCGGATCGGGGGATTCGCTGTCGCTGGAGAAAGTGGTCGGCACGGCGGTCTGGTTGTTGATCGGATAGTTGACGATCTTGCCCGCGCCCAGGCCGGTTCCATAGCCGCGCACGGCGGTCAGGTCGGCGGTGAAATAAGTGTAGCTGGAACTGTTGGTGGCGGCGCCGGTGCCGATTTCCTTGAAGATGGGCTCGAACATGACGAAGCGGTGGTAGATCGCCGTGATCAATTCCTCGGCCTGGTAAAAGCCGGACGGATTGGAGGTGGCGGAAATGACTTCGCCGATCGCGTACGGCGCCACCACCGGATAACCGGCGTTGGTCAGGCGGTCGATCAGGTGGGCGCCGGTGAAGCCGGGCAGGCCGGGCGTCTGGTCATGGGTGACGGTGTTGTTGGCGCGCAGGTAGTTCGAGTGGCCGAGCGCGGCGGCGTCGATGCTGGCGTTGCGCGACAATTGCGACAGGCCCAGCATGCCGCGCCGGTAGTTGATCCAGGCATAGCCGTCGGTTGCGGTGTTGCCGGTCAGCGCAGGCGCGCCCGGCTCCGACGGGGTGGCCGGCGGCGTGACCACCTGGTTGCTTGTGGAGCTGCCGCCGCCACCGCCGCAGGCGGCCAGCAGCGCCGCCGTCAGCAGCGCGGGAAGAACGTTGTGCCATCGGTGGCGGGGGATCATGATTCGGTACTCCTGTACGGTATGCCGCCGGGAACGCGCCTGGCTGAGCCAATTCTAAGCCAGATTCCGGTCTGACAGCACCCGTTACGGATAAACCTGCGCAGGGTAAAATGGTAAGCTTGCCATTTCGCCAGCCGTTTTTTTGATTGTGTCCATTGAAGCCTAAAAATCATGCGCGCGTGCAACGCGCCAAGTTCGCCCTGCCCAGCATGGTCACCCTGATGTCGATCGCCTGCGGCTTCGGCAGCATCGTCATCTCGGTCGACAACGCCCTGGTCGGCTCGGCCCGCGACTACCGCCTGGCCGCCGTGCTGCTGGTGCTGGCCGGCGTGTTCGACGCCCTCGACGGGCTGGTCGCGCGCGCCACCAATACCGCCTCCGAGTTCGGCATGCAGCTCGACTCGATCGCCGACATGATGAACTTCGGCTGCGCGCCGGCGTTGCTGTTGTATTGCTACGGATTCGTGCAGCTGGGCGTCGACCACGCGGCGCTGCTGCGCATCGGCGGCATCGCCAGTTTCTTCTTTGTCGCCTGCGCCGCGCTGCGGCTGGCGCGCTTCAACGTCAACGTCGGCCGCACCGATCCGCGCTACTTCGTCGGTATGCCGAGCACGGCGGGCGCGGCCTGCGTGGCCTCGGTGGTGGTGGCGTGGCCGGACCCGGCGGCCACCGTGCTGCACGGCGGCCTGATCGTGGCGCTGCTGTTCATCGTGGGCGGGCTGATGGTGACCACCGTGCGCTTCCCCAGCTCCAAGCAAAAGAAGAGCCGCACCGCGCTGGTCGTGCTGCTGATTAACCTGGGGCTGCTGGCCTGGCTGCAGGCCATGTATTTCGCGCTGTTCTTCGCTGTCTACATCGCCGGCACGCTGGCGCTGAACCTGGCGTGGAAGCGGGGCTGGAGGGGCATCGCCCCGCCAGCCGTCTACACCGATTAATTACGCGACTTCGTGGCCGCGCGCCGCGCGCAGGATCTCGAACCACTGGCTGCGGCTCAGGCTGAACTGGGTCGCCTGCACCGCCTCCGCCACCGCCTGGATGCGGCCCGAACCGGTCAGCGGGAGCGGGCGGCTCGGCAGCTGCATAATCCACGCGAACACCACGCTGCCGAACGGACGCTGCAGTTCATCGGCCACTTTCTGCACCGCCGCGCGCACGCGCACGCCGGCGGCGTCGTCGCTGCTGAACAGGCGGCCGCCGGCCAGCGGCGACCAGATCATCGGCGCCACGCCCAGGTCCTGCAGGCCGTCGAAGGTTTCGTCGAACATCGGCGCCACGCACAGCGGCGAGAACTCGACCTGGTTGGTGGCCAGCGGAATGCGGCGGTTCAGGCTTTCAAACTGGTGGCGCGAGAAATTCGACACGCCGAAGTGCCTGACCTTGCCTTCCTGCCGCAGGCGCTGGAAAGCATCGGCGATTTCATCGAAGTTCATCAGCGGATCGGGACGGTGGATCAGCAGCAGGTCGAGATGGCCGGTGCCCAGCTGGCGCAGCGAGTTTTCCGTCGAGGCGATGATGTGGCTGGCGCTGGTGTCATAGTGCTGGATCGTGTGTTCGGGGCGGGCGGCGTTGAGCAGCTTGATGCCGCACTTGCTGACGATCTGCATGCGGCCGCGCAGCGACGGATCCAGCGCCAGCGCTTCGCCGAACACGGCTTCGACGCCGTAGCCGCCGTAGATGTCGGCGTGGTCGAAACTGGTCACGCCCATGGCCAGCGCCTGCTCGATCCAGGTCACGCGTTGCTGCGGCGTCAGCTTCCATTCGTTCATGCGCCACATGCCGGCGACGATGCGCGACAGCGTCGGTCCACCTTTGCTGGTGACGATGGACGGGCAGGACAGGTCGGTCGGTGGGGCGTAGCTCATGGTCGCGCTTTCGTGGTTGGAAGGGGTGGCAGGGATTATAACGACAAGCTTGTACTTTAGTTACAAATACGGTGATGCGGGCCGCGTGATTTTTTCGTTGAGGAATGATTTTGTGCCGTTGTTTCATTGTATGATCAAAAAAACACGCGGCTGATGGAGGCAATAAAGTGGGACTTTTATCGTTTCTGAAATCAAAACCGGAACCCGAAAAAGCAGCTGCCAGCTCTTCGGCGTCCGCCGCGCCGGCGAAGGTAAAAGCTGTGGAACCAGCGCGCGATCCGGAGGCCATCGTTGTCCGTTCCGAGATCGTCGATGATCACAGCCGCTTGTGCGGCTACCGCTTCTCGGTGCCGTTCGGCGCCAACCGCGTGGCGATGCCCGAACCCGCGGTGATGGAAGCGCTGGTGGCCGCCCGGCTGCCGGAGTTTGCACAAAAGCGCATCGCGCTGGTACAGCTGAGCATGGACACCGTGGTGTTCAACCGCCACCTGCCGCTGGTCGCGCCGCATACGATTTTCATGCTGGACCGCAAGGCCGGCGCCCTCCCGGTCGAACAGATCGCCGGCCGCATGGCGGCGCTGCGCGAGACCGGCTGCAAGGTCGCGCTGCGCGGCGTGTCGCTCGATGCCGAGGACGCGCCGCTGCTGGCGCTGTGCGACGTCGCCGTGCTGTACCTGAACGAACACACGCTGGCCGAATTCCAGACCATCATCAAGCAGCTGCGCATGCGCTACCCGGACATGAAGCTGGTGGTCGACGGCGTCGAGTCGTGGGACGAGCAGCGCATGTGCCTGTCGTGGGGCTGCAACTACTTCATGGGCCATTTCCTGACCACCAGCGACAAGGTGGATCCGGACGCCAAGGTCGACCAGAGCCGCATGACGTCGATCGAGCTGCTGAACCTGTTGCGCAGCGACGCCGAACTGCCGGCCATGATCGAGGTGGCCAAGCGCGACCCCGGCATGACTTACCAGGTGCTGCAATGGGCCAACGCGCCGAGCAACGGCCAGGCTTCCAAGGTCACCAGCCTGAACCAGGCATTCATGGTGCTGGGCCGCAACCAGTTGTACCGGGGCTTGACGGTGTCGATGTTCCGCCTCGGCGGCGGCGCCAACAAGGACCGCGACGAATCGCTGCTGGAAGTGGCGCTGACGCGCGCGCGCTTCCTCGAGACCTGCAGCCCGCTGCCGCAGGCCAAGCGGGACGAGCTGTTCCTGGTCGGCCTGCTGTCGCTGTTCGACGTGCTGCTGGGCGTGCCGATGGCCAACCTGGTGGGCAAGATGCATCTGTCGGACGAGATCCGCGACGTGCTGCTGAACAGCGAAGGCGAGTACGGCCCGTATTTGATGATGGTGCTGCTGCTGGAGCGCGACAAGGTCGACCGCGCGCTGGAGATCGCCGAGAAGATCGGCGTGGATGCGGACACCCTGGGCCAGACCGGCCAGGCGGCGTTCAAGTGGGCGCAGGAGTCGATGCACCACACCAGCGCCGATGATTAGGCACTAAAAGAAACCCCGGGGTCAGTTCCGGCAATCTGCCACGCGTGGCAGATTGCCGGAACTGACCCCGGGGTTTTCAGTCTAATCATACGGCCAGTTATTTCAGCCAGAGGCGGATCGAATCCCACGCGCGGCCGAAGATCGAGGCCTGGTCCACCGTCTCCAGCGCCACCACCGGCAGTTCCAGCAGCGGCTTGCCGTCCACCATCATCTTCAGCGAACCGACGCGGCTGTTCTCGGCCAGCGGCGCGACCAGCGGGTCCTTGCGTTCCAGCAGCGGCTTCATCTTGGCGGCCACGCCCTTCGGCACCGTCACCAGCACGTCGTTGGCAAAGCCGATCTTGACCGAACCCTTCGATCCTTTCCAGATTTCCGGCGTGGCGATCGCCTGGCCCTTCGAGTACAGCTTGACCGTGTCGAAGTTCTGGAAGCCCCAGTTCAGCAGTTTCTGGCTTTCCTGCGTGCGCGACTGGTCGGAGGTGGTGCCCAGCACCACCGAAATCAGGCGGCGCTCGCCGGCGCCGTTCGGACGGTGCGCCGAGGCGATCATGCAAAAGCCGGCCGCTTCCGTGTGGCCGGTCTTCATGCCGTCGACGGTCGGATCCAGCCACAGCAGGCGGTTGCGGTTGGGCTGGGTGATCTTGTTGTAGGTGAAGCTCTTGACCGAGTCGATCTTGTAGAACTCCGGGTAGTCCAGGATCACGCGCTTGGCCAGCACCGACAGGTCTTGCGCAGTGGAATAGTTTTCCGGGCTGGGCAGGCCGTGCGGGTTGGCGAAGTGGGTGTTGGTCAGGCCCATGCGCTGGGCTTCCTTGTTCATCATCGCCACGAAGGCGGCCTCGTCGCCGGCGACGGCTTCGGCCAGCGCGACGGCGGCGTCGTTACCCGACTGCACCATCAGGCCGTACAGCAGGTCGTTGACGCTGACCGGCGTGGCCGGGTCGATGAACATCTTCGAGCTGCTCGAGTCGACCTTCCACGCCTTGGTGGAGACGTTGACCATCTGCTTGAGGTCGACCTTCTTGTCGCGCAGCGCGCCGAACACGACGTAGGCCGTCATGACCTTGGTCAGCGAGGCCGGCTCGATGCGGGCGTTGGGGTCTTGCGAGGCGATGATCTGGCCGCTGGTGGCGTCCAGCAGCAGCCAGGACTTGGCGGCGATGGTCGGCGCCGGCAGGGTTTGCGCCACGGCGGCGGTCATCAACATCACACTGGTGGCCAGTGCCGCGATAATTTTTTTCATGGGGTACTTTGTTCGGTGAAAAGTTGAAAGCGTAGGGATTATAGATGCTTAGTCCGCCGTTGCGGTGTCCGTTTCAGTCTCGGCAACGTCGGTGGTGCGGTGCCACAGCTGCGTGACCCAGCTCTTGATGTGCTGCAGCTTGCGGTGGAAGAAGTGGTCCGCGCCCGGGATCACGATCACCGGAACGTCCTGCGGCCGCAGCCAGTCCAGCACGTCGACCAGCGGGATGGTGTCGTCGTTCTCGCCGTGGATCAGGATGGTGTCGGCCGGGATGGCGGCCATTTCCCATTTCTTCGCGGCGGCGCCGACCAGCACCAGGCGCTCGGCCGGCGTGCCGGCGGCGGCCAGGCGCTGCGCCAGCTGCGACTGCACGAAGGTGCCGAAGGAGAAGCCCGACAGCGCCACCGGCAGGCCGGGATATTTCGCCGTCATCCACGCGTGCAGCAGGCCCATGTCGTCGGTCTCGCCGTGGCCGTGGTCATGCACGCCCTCCGAGGCGCCGACGCCGCGGAAGTTGATGCGCGCCACCACGTAGCCGAGGTTGACGAAGGTGCGCATCAGCGTGACGGCGACCTTGTTGTCCATCGTGCCGCCGTACAGCGGATGCGGATGGGCCACCAGCGCGATGCCGCGCGGCGTGTCCTTGGGGAAATCGATGATGCCTTCCATCTGGCCGGCGCCGCCGGCGAGGGTAAATTTTTCGTTCTTGTTCATGGGTTTTTCAGATTTTGAGACGATCGACGACCTTGCCCTGCACCAGGTGGCTATCGATGATTTCATCGATGTCGCTGGTGTCGACATAGGTGTACCAGGTGCCTTCCGGATAGACCACCAGCACCGGGCCTTCTTCGCAGCGGTCCAGGCAGCCGGCCTGGTTGATGCGGACCTGGCCGTGGCCGTTCAGGCCGAGTTCCTTGCAGCGTTTCTTGGCATGCTTCTGCGCGGTTTCGGCGCCGTGGTGGCCGCAGGCGTCGCGGCCGTCGTCGCGGTTGTTCAGGCAGAAGAAGACGTGGTGTTTGAAGTAGGGAGTGTCGCTCATCGCTGTTTCTCGGGGATGGTTGTAGCCGCTATGATACCCGCTCTGCCCGCGCCAGGCTTAGTTACGGCTTATTGAGCTTGTGCGAGGGCAGCCACAGGAACCAGACCGCGAAGAACGGCCACAGCAGGGTCAGGAACTGCGCCGCGCCGTTGAAGTTGAGGAACTTGCCCTGCACCCATGTTTGCAAAGTGGCCACGAAATACGGGTTGGCCGGCGTGGTGTTGACGATCACCAGGCTCAGCAGCAGGGTGGTCACCGCCAGCCGCCGCTGCGCCACATGGGGCGCGAACGCCAGGCCGGCCAGCATGATGGCGCCGATCAGGAAGCCGCCCTCGGCGCCCGGCGTGACCCAGACGAAGGCGTTTTCCGGCGAGAACAGCAGCGCCGTCGCCAGCGCCTTGACCACCACGGCCGCGCCTATCATGGCGGTCACCAGCAGCCCGCGCGGGGCCGGCTTGCGCAGCAGGCACAGCAGGGTAAGCGCGGCGCCGACCATGCCGCAGGCGGTGATGATGGTTTCGGACAGCCAGTATTGTTCCACCGTCAGCACGGTGTCCGGACGGATGTAGCTGGCCAGGTCGATCTCGGTGTCGAGCAGCTGCGACATCCAGTCCGACAGGATGGGCAGCAGCTGGCCGAGGCCGAACAAAAAGCTTTGCGGATACATCTGCGCCAGCGGCCACAGCGCCAGCAGCACCAGGCCCTGGCTGGCGTGCGGCGCGAACCAGGCCTGGCGCAGGCGCTGCAGCTGGCTCCGGTCCAGCAGGCGCCGCACCGTCAGCACGCCGATCACGGCGCCCAGCGCGCAGCCGGCGGCGTTGGTGTAGAAGTCCAGGTTGGAGGAGACGCGGCTGGGCAGATAGGTTTGCACGCTTTCCATCACGCCGGAGATCAGCACGCCGCAGACGCTGGCCATCAGCAGGGCGACGACGCCCTTGAAGCGCGGATACAGCGAGTAGACGATCAGCGTGCCGAGCGGGATGTAGCCGATGACGTTGGTGATGGCGTCGAACTTGGTCCAGTAGCGCGGCATGCTGGTCGTCTCGAGGAAGATCAGCGGCGACAAGCCCTGGTTGTGCCAGCCCGAGAACGGGAACCAGCTGGCGTAGACGATCAGCAGCACGTAGGCCAGCAGCGCCGCGCGCGTGAACGGCGACGGCTTGCTGGCCGGCGCCGCTGTTTCGGCCATCGCGGCTTCCGCTGCGGGCGGGGCTGCCGGCTCGCTGCCGGGTGGACTCTCGGTCATGCTTCGATACCCCGGTGTCTATTGCTGCGGCAGCGTTGCCAGCCACGCCAGCACGTCGGCCGCCACCGCGTCGGAGGCATCGGCCAGCGCGCGGGCGCCGCCGGCGGCGTCCGCGCTCGGCGCCGGCACGCTGCGGGCGAAGGTTTTCTGGTCCACCAGCTTGTGGCTGCGGAACACCGAGGCACGCAGGTTGACCACGCCGGCGCTGCTGGTGGCGCTGTCGAAGTTCTGCGCGAAGTCGTTCAGCTCCATGCGCAGCACGGTCGGACTGGCGGCGGCGTCGGTGGTCGACAGCACCTTGACGCCGGCCTGCGCGATGCGCGCCTTCATGCGCTGGGTCAGCAGCTGCAGCGGCGTGGCGGTCCACTGGTTGTAGGCGTAGGGGCGCGACTGGCGCGCGTCCGCATACAGCAGGCGGTATTGCATGCGCTCCGTGTCCAGCGCTGCGGGGCCGGCGACGTCGGCCACGATGATGGCGCCGATGCCGGCTGCCGGCGCGTCGGCCTGGGGCAGCGGGCCCAGGTCGTATTGCGCGGTCGACTGGCCCTTGCTGGCGCAGGCGCCCAGCAACACGGCGATGGCGGCGACGGCGGCGAAATTGCGGAGGATGGCGGTCATCTCGGTAATCCTTATTTGGACGAGGCGGAAAAACCTTCTTCGCCGGGACCCGGCGGCGTGCCGGGTGCGCCGAAGATCAGGCTTTGCGGACGGTCGTTAATCTTGTTCATGGTCTTGCGCAGCGCGCGCATCGAGGCCTTGGTGTCGTCGGACAGCGAATTCACCTGCGGCAGCGTATCGAGCTCGATGCCGCCTGCCACCGCTTCGACCGAGCCGCCGATGCGGTCGGCGGTGGTGGCGATGCGGGCGATCGGTCCGTCCGGCGCCTGCAGGGTTTTCACCAGGCGGTCGGCATCGCCGGCCAGCGCGTTGAAAGAGTTCAGCGTATTGTGGGCCTGGTCGGCCAATGCCGGCAGCTTGGCGATGGTCGGCTCCAGCTTGGCCGGCAGTTCGCGGTAGGCGTTGGCGGTGGCGCTGACGTCGGCAAAGGCACCGAGGATGGTCTTCTGGTTCTCGGGGCTGAGCAGGTTGTTCAGCTTCTTCGTCACTTCCTCCGATTGCGTCAGGATCTCCTTGCCGCGCTTTTCCAGCTGGTCGAAGAAGCCAGGCCGCAGCGGGATGCGGGCCGGGTTGTCGCTGTTGGTGGCCAGCAGCGGCGAGCCGACCTTGTCGTCGTCGAGCTGGATGAAGGCGATGCCGGTCACGCCCTGGTAGCCCAGCGTGGCAAAGGTGGTCCTGGTGATCGGCGCGTCGGTGTTGATGTTCAGCGTGACGAGGATCTGGCCGGCGGTCTTGGGATCGAAGGCGATGCTGCCGACCTTGCCCACTTCGAGGCCGCGGTAGCGCACCGGCGCCTGCGGGTTCAGGCCCGGCACCGATTGCGTGGTGGCGATCACGTACGGCGCGCGTTCGATGCGGTCGCGGTTGAACCAGAGGCCGAACAGGATCGCCGCGATCAGCAGCGTGATCGTGAAGAAGCCGGTGGTGAGTGCGTGGGATCTGTTTTCCATCAGTGCTCCGATTGGGTGGTGTCGGTTTTTTCGTCGAGCGCTTCGAGCGCGCGGCGGCCCCGGTCACCGAGGAAGAACTCCTTGATGAACGGATGATCGACTTTCAGCAGGTCGCGCAAGGGGCCCAGCGCGATCACATGTTTTTCGGCCAGCACGGCGATGCGGGTCGACAGCGCGAACAGCGTATCGAGGTCGTGGGTGACCATCACCACCGTCAGCCCCAGTTCGCGGTGCAGCGACTTGATCAGCGTGACGAAGGCTTCCGACAAGTCGGGATCGAGGCCGGCGGTCGGTTCGTCGAGGAACAGCAGCTTGGGCTCCAGCGCCAGCGCGCGCGCCAGCGCCACGCGCTTGACCATGCCGCCGGACAGGTCGGACGGCATCTTGTTGGCGTGCTCGGGGCCGAGGCCGACCATGTTCATCTTCAGCAGCACGGCGTCGCGTATCAGGTCTTCCGGCAGCGCGTGCAGCTCTTGCATCGGCTGGGCGATGTTCTCGAACACGGTCAGCGCCGAATACAGCGCGCCCTGCTGGAACAGCATGCCCCAGTGATTGCGCAGCTGCTGCAGCTGGTCGGAGCCGACTTCGCTGATGTCTTCGCCGAACACGCGCACGCAGCCGCGCGCCGGCGTCTCGAGTCCCAGCATCTGGCGCAGCAGCGTGGTCTTGCCGGTGCCGGAGCCGCCGACGATGGACATGATCTCGCCCTGCTCGATCTCCAGGTTCAAATCCTGGTGCACCACGGTGCGGCCGTACTTGGTCCACAGGCCGGTGATCTCGACCACCGGCACGCTGCCGTCCAGCGTGAGTTCACCTGTGCCGTTGGCTTTTGCGGGGACGAGCGCCTGGTTCGCCATCAGAACCCCACGCCGTTGAACAGCACCGCGAACACGGCGTCGGCCAGGATGACGACGGTGATCGCGGTGACCACCGAGGTGGTGGTGCCGCGGCCGAGGCTTTCCGTGTTCGGTTTGATGCGCAGGCCGAAGTGGCAGGACACCAGCGCGATCAGCATGCCGAACACCGTGCCCTTGCCCAGGCCGATCATGTAGTTCGCCAGCGGCACCGCGTCCGGCAGCTTGAGGATGAAGTACTGCGGCGACAGGTTCAGTTCGATCTTGGCCGACACCATGCCGCCGATCAGCGCCATCGTGTCGGTCCAGATCACCAGCAGCGGCATGGAAATCGCCAGCGCCATCACCTTCGGCAGGATCAGGCGGAAGCCGTGCGAGATGCCCATCACCAGCATCGCGTCGAGTTCCTCGGTCACGCGCATCACGCCCAGCTGCGCGGTGATGGAGGAGCCGGAGCGGCCGGCCACCAGGATCGCCGCCAGCAGCGGCCCCAGTTCGCGGATGATGCTCATGCCGAGCAGGTTGACCAGGTAAATGTCGCCGCCGAAGGCGCGCAGCTGCTGCGCCGACAGATACGACAGCACCACGCCGATCAGGAAGCCGACCAGCGCCGTGATGCCCAGCGCCTGGAAGCCGGCGTGGAAGATGTTGGCGGAGATTTCCCGCCACGGCCCGCGCATCGGCGCGCGCAGGAAGCGCCAGGAGTCCTGCGTGACCTGGCCGATCAGCCGGATGAAGGCGCCCAGGTGCTCGAAGAACAGCAGCATCGCGAAGCCGAGCTTCATCACCCAGGTCAGGCGCTGGGCGCGGGCGCGCGGCAGTTCCAGTTTGCCGGCGGTTTCCAGACGGTTGAAGAATTCTTCGAGCCCCGGCGCCAGCTGCAGCTCGGCGGGACGGGTTTTGCCCCAGGCGTTCCAGAACAACTGGGCGCCGATGTGGTCCATGGCGTCGACCGCCGACAGGTCCCACTTCACGTTGCCGTCCTTGAACGATTTGAGCGTCGCGGTGATGGTGGCCATCGCCTTGCCCTGCGCCAGCGCGTGGACTTGCCAAGTGCCGCCCGCGGCGACCGAAGGCCCCTTGGCAGCACCGGGATTGAGAGTGAGTGTAGGCTCTTTGGCAATAGGCATACTGTCAGTTTAAGGGAGTTTGGCCCTTACCGCTACCAATGAGTGCGCGCACTTCAGGCGGCCAGTCTCCGGGCCTGCCGCTTGGGCGCCGGCGTTTCGGCGGCTTTGGGCTTGGCGCCTGCGTAATCGCTGGTCAGCAGCGTGTCGGCGGCGTCCTTGTCCATGCCCTGGGTTTGCAGGTATTTGGACACCATGCCCACCAGCCGGTCCAGCGCGATGCGGTGGGTGGCATCGGTATTCGCGTACAGCCAGTCCGAAAACGCCATGAAGCGGCCGAAGGCATCGTCGCCCAGCAGCACCGGCAGCGTGTGGCCGAAGCGGCCGGAGTTGGCCACCAGGTCCCAATACCGGGCAAAACGCACCAGGCGCTGCATGGTCGGGAAGTCGATGTCGCGGTTGGCGAGGATGGTGTACGGCGCGTACGGTTCGAACACCAGGCCGAATTCCTGCGTGTGGCGGATGATCGGCGTGCCGCGCAGGCGCTTCAGGATGCCGAACTGGATCTCGTGCGGATCGAGTGCCCACAGCTTGTTGAAGCCCTGGGCGAAGCTGTCGACCGTCTCGCCGGGCAGGCCGGCGATCAGGTCCACGTGCATGTGGGCGTTGGAGTGGTCGGTCAGCCAGCGGATGTTGTCGGCGGCCTTCTGGTTGTCCTGCTTGCGGCTGACCAGCGTCTGCACTTCGGGATTGAAGCTCTGGATGCCGATCTCGAACTGCAGCGCGCCGGGCGGGAACTTGCTGATGCCTTCTTTCAGTGCGTCGGGCAGGTGGTCGGGCACCAGCTCGAAGTGGGCATAGACCGGATCGTCCGGATTGGCTTCCAGCTTATCGAGGAAGAACTGCATGATCTTCAGGCTGGTCTTGATATTCAGGTTGAAGGTGCGGTCGACGAACTTGAACAGCCGCGCGCCGCGCGCATGCAGCGACTCCATCTCCGCCAGGAAGTTATCCAGGGCGAAGGGCCAGGCCGTCTTGTCCAGTGCCGACAGGCAGAACTCGCACTTGAACGGGCAGCCGCGCGAGGCTTCCACGTAAATGGTGCGGTTCTTGATGTCGTCGTCGGTGTAGAGCGAGTAGGGCAGCTTGATCTCCGCCATCGGCGGTTGCACGCCGGCGTGGATCTTCATCAGCGGCTTGGGGCCGTTGAGGATTTCGCCGCACAGCTTGGGGAAGGTCACGTCGCCCCAGCCGGTAATCAGGTAATCGGACAGCTTGACGATTTCCTGTTCGTTCGACTCGTAGGACACTTCCGGTCCGCCCAGCACCACCATCACCTGCGGTGCCACGCGCTTAAGCATGGCAACGACCTTGGTGGTTTCCTCCACGTTCCAGATATAGACGCCGAAACCGACGATCCTGGGCGCATGGGCCAGGATGCGTTCGACGATTTCCGTGGTTTTTGCCCCGATGACGAATTCCTGCAGGCGGGTTTGAGCCTGCAATTCCCCCATGTTCGCTAACAAATAGCGCAGGCCCAGCGAAGCGTGGGTGTAGCGGGCGTTGAGGGTGGTGAGCAGGATGGTCATGATGCGGGGAAATTAGCGTGCAAAGGAAGCATTTTATTCCTAATAAAGTTCGCTCACATGTTTAGCTTGCGTCAAAGCGGCTTTTCCGCCGGATTGTTACCTTCTCAGGACCGTGCGATCCCGACAACCTCCCTGGTGATAATTCGATGGAATATGCGCAACTGACGCCGGGCCGCAGGTTTGCCCCGCTCCATAGTTTGTTGTACTACAGTCAACGTGTTGTAACCCGCCCTTCATTGCGGCGGCTGGTCGTTCGCGCGCTCAGCGGCGCGTTGCGCTGGCGCGAGGGCTCGGGCGAGGGCTTGTATGCAGGCACGGCCGAGGAGGAGGCCGCCTTGCTGCAACTGACGCACAGCGGCTACGCGCCGCTGGGCAATTTGCTCGATCCCGCGCAGTGCAACGACATACAAGCCCATCTGAGTAACAAGCTGCTGATCGACCGCGACCGGGTACGCGATGCGTTCACGCTGCAGCAGGTGCCGGCCAGTTTGCGCGTGGCGGACTATCAATTGCGCGACATTGTCACTTGCCCGCATATTCTGGCTCTGGCCAATAGTCCTGCGCTGCTGGGGCTGGCGGCGCGCTATCTTGATTGCAAACCGACCATCTCCGCGCTGGGCTTGCGCTGGTCGTTCCCGGCCGAGGGCGATAGCAGCGCGCTGCAGGCATTTCACCGCGACTCGGAAGACTGGCGTTATTTGAAGGTGCTGGTCTACCTGACAGACGTCGATGAGGAGTCCGGTCCTCATGTCTATTTGCATGGCAGTCACCTGGCGCGCGCGCCGATGCGGCTACGTTATTACAGCGATGCGGAAATCTCCAACGACTATGCGCCCACGATGCTGCTGACCGCCACCGGTACCCGCGGCTTTTGCTTTGCCGTCGATACGGCGGGTATTCACAAAGGTACCGCCCCTTCCAACCACCCCCGCCTGATGCTGCAAATCCAGTATTCGCTACTACCCAGCTACGCCTACCGCTACGCTCCCGAAGACTATCCTGGTCCGCTGGTTTTGGACCGCTACGTCAATCGCCTGATCATCAAGCAAAAAAGCCTTGCGGATACCGACAGGCCTTTGCTATAGTTCGCCCCCTCGCAGAACAACGCATGTAAATGCAGAGTGAAACGAGAATGTAGAAGGGGTTGACGGAACGATCTAAACGCTTCATACTCTTCCTTCTTCGCTGACGGACACAACGCTTCGCAGCAAACGCAGTACCGAACAAGTTCTTTAAAAATTAACAGTCGATAAGTGTGGACGTTTGATGGAAGTGCACACGAAACCTTCGGGTTTCGTGAAACTTAAAAAATATCAAATGTTCACAAGAAGTAATGAA
>NZ_BPWI01000029.1:0-38769 GCF_040369125.1 Duganella hordei | reverse complement strand
GCCAGCGGACAAAGAAATGGTTATGCCAGGCGATAACGTGTCGATCACCGTCAAGCTGATCAACCCGATCGCGATGGAAGAAGGTCTGCGCTTCGCAATCCGCGAAGGCGGTCGTACCGTTGGCGCAGGCGTTGTAGCTAAAATCATCGCTTAATTTTTAAGCCTGGTTGGAACAAGGCCGGCATGGTGTGATACCATGTCGGCCTTTCCTGTAATACCTCGTTCTTTTAAACATTGCTGGCGCTACAAAGTTGCCAGTTCGCTCTTTTAAGGAATCATCATGTCCGCACCAAACCAGAAAATCCGTATCCGTCTGAAAGCTTTCGACTACAAGCTGATCGACCAGTCCGCACTGGAAATCGTTGACACCGCTAAGCGCACCGGCGCCGTTGTCAAGGGCCCAGTCCCACTGCCAACCCGCATCCAGCGTTTCGACGTTCTGCGTTCGCCACACGTCAACAAGACCTCGCGCGACCAGTTCGAGATCCGTACCCACCAGCGCCTGATGGACATCGTCGACCCAACCGACAAGACCGTTGACGCACTGATGAAGCTGGACCTGCCAGCTGGCGTTGACGTCGAAATCAAACTGCAATAATTGATTCAAGCCGGCGCGCGGAGTTTTCCGCATCGCCAGCTGATGATGGGGCCGGGCCTGTTCGCGCAAGCGAACACGCCCGGCCCCATTGTTTTTGGCGCAGATCTATTGCGATGGCGAGATGCCGTGCTAGAGTGAAATCGATGCCCAAGAAAATTGTGAAGGAATTGCTATGCGGACGAATACTTTGGATCAAGTGGGGCTACGCGCCCTGCTTGCCTCGGATGAAGAATTCAACGTGTCGGCAGTCGGTGCCAACGGCTGCTGGCACGTCTGTATTTATACCGATTCCGGTGTGCGGGCATTCAGCGCGGCACACACGGAGAAGCTTCTGGAATTCAAGACGCTATCAGAAGTCGAACTATGTTTGCGTGAACTTGGCATCTATCAGTTTGAGGTGGACGGCAGTTCGTTTGACAGTGGCGGGAACCCGCATTTATCTGTGCCTGACCAAGAATATGAAGCATGGTTTAAAGCTGAAGTTCAAGAGGCGCTGGATGATCCGAGCCCTGCCATTCCCCACGAGGAGGCAATGCGCCTGATACGTGCCGAGCTTAAATTAAGCTGAGAGGCCACAGTGCATGCCGTGAACTGGAAAGCGAGAGCGCTTGCTGATTTGGCGGCAATTCTCCGCAAGATTTCCAGTGGTAGTAGTCTCGGCGCAGAAAGGTTGATGCGCCAGGTAGAGGCCAGGACAGCTCTGCTTTTATTTCATCCTCAACTGGGGCGGGAAGGGCGGCAACCGGGTACCCGTGAACTTGTCATCCATCGCCACTATGTGATGGTCTATCGAATAGACGGCGACCGAATCTCTATTCTGCGAATCTTGCATACGGCTAGGCAGTGGCCACCGAAGATAGGCTTCCGTCGCTGATGGCTGGACTTCCCTTTGCATGAGCGGTAGAGTTGGCGCATGATGACAACGCTGGAACCTTATGAGTAAGACCATCCTGATCGTCGAGGATGAGCAGGCGATTGCCGACAGCATCGCCTATGCCCTGCGCACCGACGGCTTCACGCCGCTGCATGTGACGCTGGGCGAGCAGGCGCTGGCGGCCATGCGCGCCGAGCCGGCGCCGCTGCTGGTGGTGCTCGATGTCGGCCTGCCCGACATGAGCGGGCTCGAAGTGTGCCGCCGCCTGCGCCAGTTCTCCGATGCGCCCATCATGTTCCTGACCGCCCGCAGCGACGAAATCGACCGCATCGTCGGCCTGGAGATCGGCGCCGACGATTATGTGACCAAGCCGTTCTCGCCGCGCGAGCTGGTGGCGCGCATCCGCGTGATCCTGCGCCGCATGACGCCACCGGCGCCGCGCTCCGCGACCGCTGCGGCGCCATCCGCCGCGGCCGGTTTCGAGCTGCGGCCGCAGGAAGCGCGCATCCTGTACTGCGGCCAGCCGCTGGATCTGACCCGCTACGAATACCTGCTGCTGAAGACCCTGCTCGAGCATCCATCGCACGTGCTGTCGCGCGCGCAGCTGATGGACCGCGTCTGGACCGACGCGCCGGACACGCTGGAGCGCACCGTCGACGCCCACGTCAAATCGCTGCGCGCCAAGCTGCGCCTGATCGACGCCGACACCGATCCCATCCTCACCCATCGCGGCATGGGCTACAGTCTGGCCGCATGAGGATCGGCCTGCGCATCCTGCTGGGCTATTTCCTCATCGTCGGGCTGGCCGCGTGGTTCCTGCTGAATGTGTTCGTGGCCGAGGTCAAGCCCGGCGTGCGTTCGACCCTGGAAGATACGCTGGTCGACACCGCCGAACTGCTGGCCGGGGTGGTGGCCGAGGACATGAAGTCCGGCGCCCTGCGGGCCAGCCCCAAGCTGGCCGGCATGCACGACTACGGCCGCCGCCGCGTGAGCGTGGTGATCAATGGCGTGACCAAGCGCAAGCTGGACTACCGCGTCTACATCGCCGATGCGCGCGGCATCGTGGTCTACGATTCCGAAGGCGCGGCGACCGGCAAGGATTACTCGCGCTGGAACGATGTCTACCTGACGCTGCAGGGCAAGTATGGCGCGCGCAGCACCCGCACCGTCGAAGGCGACGACCGCAGCACCGTGATGCACGTGGCCGCGCCGATCATGGACGGCGAGCGCATCATCGGCGTGCTGACGGTGGCCAAGCCCCTGTCCAGCGTGCAGGCCTTCGTCGACCGCAGCCAGCGCAAGATCCTGCAGCGCGGCACGGTGCTGCTGGTGCTGTCGCTGCTGATCGGCCTGGGGTTTGCATGGTGGCTGGCGCGCGCGCTGCGGCAGCTGATGCATTACGTGTCCGAGGCCGAGGCCGGCCACAAGGTGGCGCCGCCGGCGCTGGGCAACAACGAGATCGGCACGCTGGGGCGCGCGCTGCACGCGATGCGCACCCGGCTCGAGGGCAAGGAATACGCCGAGCAGCTGATGCACACGCTGGCGCATGAACTGAAAAGCCCGATCGCCGCCATCCAGGGTTCGGCCGAGCTGCTGGCGGAAGGCGTGCCGGCGGAAGAGGCGCGCCGCTTTCTCGACAACATACTGAGCCAGAATGCGCGCCAGAAGCAGCTGATCGACAAGCTGCTGGCCCTGGTGCGCGTCGAGCAGCAGCAGGGGCTGGACGGAGCCGGGCCGGTGGGGCTGGCGGCGTTGTTGGGCCAGGTAGCCGCCGACGCGGACAGCCGGTTGCGGCAGCGCGGCCTGCGCCTGCTGCTCAACGCGCCGGCCCAGCTGACGGTGCGCGGCGATGCGCTGCTGCTGCGTCAGGCCGTCGGCAACCTGCTGGACAATGCGATCGACTTCGCGCCGCAAGACGGCGCAGTGCGCATCGAGCTGGCGCGCGATGCGGCGGAGGCGGTGATCGCCATCGTCGACGGCGGCCCGGGCATCCCGGACTATGCGGTGGAACGCGTGTTCGAGCGCTTCTACTCGCTGCCCCGGCCGGCCGGCGCCAAGAGCACCGGACTCGGCCTGCCGTTCGTGCGCGAGGTGGCGGCCCTGCACGGCGGTTCCGTCACCGTCGCGAACGCGGAGCAGGGCGGCTGCCGCGCCGAGCTGCGCCTGCCGCTGCCGTTGACGCTCTGACTTCACACAGAACGCATCAACAACGCATATGGCGTTTCTACACTGGTAGCACTTTCAACCAGAGGAATCGCCATGCAAAAAAAACTACTACTCAAATGCCTGATCATCTTCGGGCTGATGCTGTTGATCGGCTTGCCGCTGATGATGGTCGAAGGCACGATCAACGAACGCCTGCGCTTTCATGAGCAGGCGGTGCAAAGCATTGCCGAGGATTCGGTACGCGAGCAGCGCGTGATCGGGCCGGTGCTGGTGCTGCCGTACACGGAGGAAATCAAGGATCGCGATACCACCCGCATGGTGGTCCGCCGCAAGCTGGTGTTCCCGAACGAACTGAAGATCGCCAGCAAGATCAACACGGAGCGGCGCTATCGCGGCATCCACCAGGTGCTGATGTACAGCGGCGGCCACAGCTTCGCCGGCGACTTCAGCCTGCCAGCACTCGGCGACTTCCCGCGCGAGAGTCCATCCTCCCAATTGACCATGGGGCGGCCGTATATCGCGCTGTCGGTGTCGGACGTGCGCGGCATCCGCGACATTCCGGCCGTGATCGTGGCCGGCCGCAATTACAAGTTCGAGCAGGGCGCGCGCCTGCCCGGCTACCCCGGCGGCATGCACGTGCAGCTGGACCTGGCCGAGCTGAAGGCGGCCGGCGCGACGATACCGTTCGGCTTCTCGCTGCGCCTGGCCGGCACCGAGCGGCAGCACTTCGTTCCGGTCGGCATCAACAACATCGTCACGGTGGAATCGAACTGGGCGCATCCCCAGTTCGGCGGCAACTTCCTGCCGGAGACGCGCAATATCGGCGAGGCCGGCTTCAAGGCGGGCTGGCGGGTGTCGGCCATGGCCAGCGGCGCCCAGCAGCAGCTGACGGCGCAGGAAGTGGCGGGCGCGCTGCCAGCCGGTGCCGCCGACGCGCACACCAAGCTGGACAGCTTTAACATCGGCTTCATCGAGCCGGTCAACATCTACTCGCAGGCCGATCGCGCCACCAAATACGGCCTGCTGTTCGTGGCACTGACCTTTGCCGCCTTCTTCGTGTTCGAGATCCTCAAGCGCCTGCCGATCCACCCGATCCAGTACACGCTGGTGGGGCTGGCGTTGATCATGTTCTTTCTATTGCTGGTCAGCCTGTCCGAGCATATCGACTTTCTGGTGTCGTACCTGATCGCCGCCGGCGCCTGCATCGCGCTGATCACCTACTACCTGGCGGCTGTGCTGCGCAGCCGCGTGCGCGCCGGCGGCTTTGGCGCCGGGCTGGTGCTGCTGTATTCGGCGCTGTACGGCCTGCTGATCTCGGAAAACAATGCGCTGGTGCTGGGCAGCCTGCTGCTGTTCACGGCGCTGGGCGCGGTGATGGTGGCCACCCGCCGCTTCGACTGGTATGGAATTGGCAACGATGCCGAGCAGGAATCGTTGCCGTGAAAACCCGACATACCTCGTATTAAGTTGTTGCGTCAAGTGTCTTTTCACGCTACACTAGCCGGCTTCGGTATGGATACGCCTTTTTATTGATCCGTACTAATTTTAGTAGTTCAACATATCCCCGCCCAATCGTAGGTGGGAATTGGAGAAAAAATGAGCCTTGGCCTTCTCGGTCGCAAGGTTGGTATGATGCGCATCTTCACCGATGACGGGGATTCGATCCCAGTCACCGTGTTGGACGTATCGAACAACCGTGTTGCGCAAATCAAAACTCCTGAAACTGACGGTTATTCCGCTGTTCAGGTCGCATTCGGTCAACGTCGCGCTTCCCGCGTAACGAAGGCTGTTGCTGGTCACCACGCTAAAGCTGGTGTTGAAGCCGGTACTCTGTTGAAAGAGTTCCGCGTCGACGCTACCAAAGCTGCCGAACTGAAAGCTGGCGATGTCGTTGCCGCTTCCCTGTTCGAAGTCGGTCAAAAGATCGACGTTCAAGGTGTCACGATCGGTAAAGGCTATGCCGGTACCATCAAGCGTCACCACTTTGCTTCGGGCCGTGCCACCCACGGTAACTCCCGTTCGCACAATGTTCCAGGTTCCATCGGTATGGCGCAAGATCCAGGCCGCGTGTTCCCAGGTAAGCGCATGACCGGTCACCTCGGTGACGTCACCCGCACTGTGCAGAACCTCGAAATCGCCCGTATCGATGCCGACCGTCAGCTGCTGCTGGTCAAAGGCGCGATCCCAGGCGCGAAAAACGGCCAGGTCGTTGTATCGCCTGCTGTCAAAGTTAAAGCAAAGAAGGGAGCTTAAACGATGGAACTCAAGCTCTTGAACGCTCAAGGTCAAGCCGCCTCTAACGTAGCTGCCGCCGACACCATTTTCGGCCGTGACTACAACGAAGCCCTGATCCACCAAGTCGTCGTTGCTTACCAAGCCAATGCTCGCAGCGGCAACCGTAAACAAAAAGACCGTGAAGAAGTCCACCACACGACCAAGAAGCCATGGCGCCAAAAAGGTACCGGCCGCGCTCGTGCTGGTATGTCGTCGTCGCCACTGTGGCGCGGCGGTGGTCGCATCTTCCCGAACTCGCCTGACGAGAACTTCACCCACAAAGTGAACAAGAAGATGTATCGCGCAGGTATCTGCTCGATCCTGTCCCAGCTGGCCCGCGAAGATCGCCTGACGATCATCGAAGACCTGACGATCGAAGCGCCAAAGACCAAGCTGCTGTCGCAAAAGCTGACCGGCATGGGCTTTGACTCGGTTCTGATCATCACCGACGTCGCCAACGAAAACCTGGAACTGGCATCGCGTAACCTGCCTAACGTACTGGTTGTTGAACCACGTCACGCAGATCCAATGTCCCTGGTGTTCTACAAGAAGATCCTGGTCACCAAAGCTGCACTGGCTAAGATTGAGGAGATGCTGGCATGAGCGCATTGAAATTTAGCGAAGAGCGCCTGATGAAGGTGCTGCTGGCTCCGGTCATTTCCGAAAAGGCCACCATGGTCGCGGAAAAGAACGAACAGATCGTGTTCCGTGTAACCACCGACGCGACCAAGCCAGAAATCAAAGCCGCTGTTGAACTGCTGTTCAAAGTGGAAGTGGAATCGGTGCAGACCGTCAACCGCGAAGGTAAGCAGAAGCGTTCCGGTGCCCACACCGGCCGCCGCAACCATACCAAGCGTGCTTTCGTGTGCCTGAAACCTGGCCAGGAAATCAATTTCTCCGAGGAGGCTAAATAATGGCACTCGTTAAGATGAAGCCAACCTCCCCAGGCCGTCGCGGCATGGTGAAAGTTGTGAACCCGGACCTGTACAAAGGTCGTCCGTTCGCAGCCCTGGTTGAGAAAAAATCGAAAACTGCTGGTCGTAACAACAACGGCCACATCACCACCCGCCACATCGGCGGTGGTCATAAGCAGCACTATCGCCTGATCGACTTCAAGCGTCAGAAGGATGGCATTCCTGCGAAAGTGGAACGTATCGAATACGATCCTAACCGCACCGCGAATATCGCCCTGCTGTGCTACGCCGACGGCGAGCGTCAATACATCATCGCCACCAAAGGCATGAGCGTTGGCGACACCGTGATGAACGGTTCGGAAGCGCCGATCAAGTCGGGCAACTGCCTGCCGATCCGCAACATCCCAGTCGGTACCGTCATGCACTGCGTCGAAATGCTGCCAGGTAAGGGTGCCCAGATGGCCCGTACCGCCGGCGCCGGCGTGGTCCTGATGGCCCGCGAAGGTACCTACGCTCAAGTGCGCCTGCGCTCGGGTGAAGTGCGTCGCGTGCACATCGAGTGCCGTGCAACCGTGGGTGAAGTCGGCAATGCCGAGCACAGCCTGCGTAAGATCGGTAAGGCCGGTGCCATGCGCTGGCGCGGTGTTCGTCCTACCGTTCGCGGTGTGGTCATGAACCCGGTCGATCACCCGCACGGTGGTGGTGAAGGTAAAACTGCAGCTGGTCGTCATCCAGTGTCGCCTTGGGGCCAACAGACGAAGGGTAAGAAGACCCGCAGCAACAAGCGCACTTCTTCCATGATCGTCTCGCGCCGCGGCAAGAAATAAGGGGTAGCACATGACTCGTTCATTGAAAAAAGGGCCGTTCTGTGACGCCCACCTGGTGAAAAAAGTCGAAGCCGCACAAGCAGCCAAAGACAAAAAGCCAATCAAAACCTGGTCCCGTCGTTCGACCATCATGCCTGACTTCATCGGCCTGACGATCGCCGTCCACAATGGCAAGCTGCACGTGCCGGTGTACGTCTCCGAGAACATGGTTGGTCACAAGCTCGGTGAATTCGCGCTGACCCGCACGTTCAAGGGCCATGCCGCTGACAAGAAGGCGAAGAAATAATGGAAACCAAAGCTATCCTCAAGGGTGTGCGCTTGTCGGATCAAAAAGGCCGCCTCGTGGCCGACCAGATCCGCGGCAAGAAAGTTGACGCTGCACTCAACATTCTGCAATTCAGCCCAAAAAAGGGCGCGACCATCATCAAGAAAGTGCTGGAGTCGGCTATCGCCAACGCCGAGCACAATGACGGCGCGGACATCGACGAACTGTTCGTGAAAACGATCTACGTCGAAAAGGGCCCGATCCTGAAGCGCTTCACTGCACGCGCTAAAGGCCGGGGCGATCGTATCTCGAAACAATCGTGTCACATTTACGTGACCGTCGGCAACTAAGGAGCTAAAAATGGGTCAAAAAATTCACCCAACCGGCTTCCGCCTGTCGGTTACCCGTAACTGGGCGTCGCGTTGGTACGCGGGCAACAGCAACTTTGCCTCGATGCTCAACGAAGACTTGAAAGCACGCGCTTACCTGAAGACCAAGCTGAAGAACGCTTCGGTCGGCCGCATCGTCATCGAGCGTCCTGCCAAGAACGCGCGCTTCACGATCTACAGCTCGCGTCCGGGCGTGGTCATTGGTAAAAAAGGCGAAGACATCGAAGTACTGAAGTCGGCGCTGACCAAGATCATGGGCGTGCCTGTCCACGTGAACATCGAAGAAATCCGCAAGCCGGAAATCGACTCGCAGCTGATCGCCGATTCGATCGCCCAGCAGCTGGAAAAGCGCATCATGTTCCGCCGCGCGATGAAGCGTGCGATGCAAAACGCCATGCGTCTGGGTGCCCTGGGCATCAAGATCATGTCGTCGGGTCGTCTGAACGGTATCGAAATCGCTCGTAAAGAGTGGTATCGCGAAGGCCGTGTGCCACTGCACACCCTGCGCGCCGATATCGACTACGGCACCAGCGAAGCTTCGACCACCTACGGCATCATCGGCGTCAAGGTCTGGGTATACAAGGGTGACCGCGCGCCTAACGGCGACGCACCAGTCATCGATACCCCGCCAGACGAGAAGAAGCCACGTGGCCCACGTCGTGACGACGGCAAACCAGCTGGCCGTCCGCGCCCAGCCGGTGCCGGCGCCGGTGCGAAACCAGCCGCTCCAGGTGCAGCCCGTGTGCGCAGCGCCGCCAAGCCGGCCGAGAAAGCAGGAGAATAATCATGCTGCAACCAGCACGCAGAAAGTATCGTAAAGAGCAGAAAGGCCGTAACACCGGCATTTCGCACACCGCCGGCACTTCGGTGTCGTTCGGCGAGTTCGGTCTGAAAGCCGTTGCCCGTGGTCGTATCACGGCACGCCAGATCGAGGCAGCACGTCGCGCCATGACCCGTCACATCAAACGTGGCGGCCGTATCTGGATTCGCGTGTTCCCGGACAAACCGATCTCGAACAAGCCTGCCGAAGTCCGTATGGGTAACGGTAAAGGTAATCCGGAGTACTACGTCGCTGAAATCCGTCCAGGCAAAGTCCTGTACGAAATGGATGGCGTCGCAGAAGAACTGGCGCGCGAAGCATTCCGCCTGGCCGCTGCCAAACTGCCACTGGCGACCACGTTCGTGATCCGCCAAGTCGGCCAATAACAGGAGTGAAATATGAAAGCATCTGAACTCCGCGGCAAAGACCAGGTAGCTCTGCAAAAAGAGCTGAATGACCTGTTGAAGGCACAATTCGGCCTGCGTATGCAAATCGCTACGCAACAGCTGAGCAATACTTCGCAGCTCAAGAAGGTACGTCGCGATATCGCACGTGTAAAAACGGTAATGAACACCAAGGAAGCCAAATGACCGAAACAGTGAACAAGCCGCTCAAGCGCACGCTGATCGGTAAGGTGGTGTCCGACAAGATGGACAAGACCGTTACCGTTCTGATCGAACGTCACGTGAAACATCCTTTGTACGGCAAGATCATCGTGCGCTCGAACAAGTACCACGCGCACGACGAGACCAACCAGGTGAAAGCCGGTGACACGGTGGAAATCGTGGAAGGTCGTCCGATCTCCAAAACGAAGGCATGGACCGTGACCCGTGTGGTGCAAGCCGCACAAATCGTTTAATTGAAGTGCACGCCCCCGCTGGCAACAGCGGGGGCGCTTCAATTAGTTCTTGCAAGCCCGCGAGTTGTATGTAATACTTGCGGGCTTCGTTCATGTAACGCCGCAAAGTGTCTGGCCACAGACGCAGAACCGTGCGGTCAGTGCAGTACGAAGGTCAAGCACCCAAACAGTGGGCCCAGCAGGGCACTCTGGCGGGACCAAGACTGACCGCGGGTCCGCATTGTGTGGATTCTTCGGCTTAAGTTGGGAAAGAGAATACTATGATTCAAACTGAAAGCCGGCTCGAAGTGGCTGACAATACCGGTGCCAAAGAAGTCATGTGCATCAAGGTATTGGGCGGCTCCAAGCGCCGTTATGCTGGCATCGGCGACGTGATCAAGGTAACCGTTAAGGTTGCTGCGCCACGCGGTCGTGTCAAAAAAGGTGAAATTTATAACGCCGTGGTAGTGCGCACCGCTAAAGGTGTTCGCCGCCAAGACGGTTCCCTGGTGAAGTTCGACGGCAACGCTGCCGTTCTGCTGAACGCCAAGCTGGAACCGATCGGTACCCGTATTTTTGGACCAGTGACGCGCGAGCTGCGCACTGAAAAGTTCATGAAGATCGTGTCCCTGGCACCGGAAGTCCTGTAAGGAGTCGTAATGGATAAGATTCGTAAAAACGACGAAGTCATCGTTCTGACCGGGAAAGACAAGGGCAAGCGTGGCGTCGTTCAGCAGCGTATCGATGCTGAGCATGTCGTGGTTGAAGGCATCAACGTCGCCAAAAAAGCGACCAAGCCTAACCCAATGACTGGCGTACAAGGTGGTATCGTCGATAAGACTATGCCGATTCACGTGTCCAACGTTGCATTGTTCAATGCAGCGACTGGCAAGGCAGACCGTGTCGGTTTCAAAGAAGTGGATGGCAAAAAAGTCCGCGTCTTCAAATCGTCCGGCGAAGTAGTGAAGGCTTAAGAAATCATGGCACGTCTCCAAGAATTCTATAAAGAAAAAGTCGTCGCCGACCTGACCGCGAAATTCGGTTACAAGTCGGTGATGGAAGTTCCACGTCTGACCAAGATCACCCTGAACATGGGTGTTGGTGAGGCCATCGCGGACAAGAAAGTCCTCGAGCACGCTGTCGGCGACCTGACCAAGATCGCCGGCCAGAAGCCGGTGACGACCAAGTCGCGCAAAGCTATCGCGGGTTTCAAGATCCGTGAAGGCTACCCGATCGGTACCATGGTCACCCTGCGCGGCGCTCGCATGTACGAGTTCCTCGATCGCTTCATCACCGTGGCCCTGCCGCGCGTGCGCGATTTCCGTGGTGTCAATGGCCGCTCGTTCGATGGCCGTGGTAACTACAACATCGGCGTGAAAGAGCAGATCATCTTCCCGGAAATCGAGTACGACAAGATCGATGCGCTGCGTGGTATGAACATTTCGATCACCACCACCGCCAAGACCGACGACGAAGCGAAAGCTCTGCTCGCCGCCTTTAAATTCCCGTTCAGGAACTAAGAAGATCATGGCAAAACTCGCACTGATTAACCGTGAGCAGAAACGCGTCGACCTGGCAAACAAGTTTGCCGCCAAGCGCGCCTCGCTGAAGGCCATCATTGATGACCAGTCGAAGTCGGAAGAAGAACGTTACGAAGCGCGCCTGAAGCTGCAAGCGCTGCCACGTAACTCGGCACCGACTCGCCAGCGTAACCGCTGCGCCGTCACCGGTCGTCCACGCGGCACTTTCCGTAAATTCGGTCTGGGCCGTATCAAGCTCCGTGAATTCGCCATGCGTGGTGAGATCCCGGGTATGACTAAAGCAAGCTGGTAATAGGAGAATATGCAATGAGTATGAGCGATCCTATCGCCGATATGCTGACCCGCATTCGTAACGCCCAAGGCGTGCAAAAGACGACCGTGGCCATGCCATCGTCGAAAGTTAAAATTGCGATTGCCAACGTCCTCAAGGACGAGGGTTACATTGAAGATTTCGCCGTAGCCGAAGCTGGTGGCAAGGCGGAACTGAAAATCGGTTTGAAGTATTATGTTGGCCGTCCCGTCATTGAGCGCCTTGAGCGCGTGTCCCGTCCGGGCCTGCGCGTCTACAAGGGCAAAGACGAGATCCCTACTGTGATGAATGGCTTGGGTGTGGCGATCGTGTCGACTCCGCAAGGCGTCATGACTGACCGCAAAGCACGCGCTACCGGTGTCGGCGGCGAAGTTATTTGCTACGTCGCATAAGGAGTTAGACATGTCTCGTGTAGCTAAAATGCCAATCGCTGTGCCAGCTGGCGCTGATGTCGCCATCTCCGCGCAAGCGATCACCGTCAAGGGCCCGCTGGGCGTCTTGACCCAGGCCCTGAACGGCCAGGTAAAGGTGGAAAACAACGCAGGAACCCTGAGCTTCGTCGCCGCTAATGACAGCCGCGAAGCCAATGCCATGTCCGGTACGCTGCGCGCACTGGTCAACAACATGGTGGTTGGCGTGACCAAGGGTTTCGAGAAAAAGCTGAACCTGGTCGGTGTGGGTTACAAGGCGCAAGCGCAAGGCGACAAGCTGAATCTGTCGCTGGGCTTCTCGCACCCTGTCGTGCACGCCATGCCAACCGGCGTCACCTGCGCTACCGCAACGCCGACGGAGATCATCATCAAAGGGATCGACCGTCAGCAAGTGGGCCAAGTGGCTGCTGAAGTTCGCGCTTACCGCTCCCCTGAGCCTTACAAGGGCAAGGGCGTCCGTTATGCGGACGAAGTGGTTAAGATTAAAGAAACCAAGAAGAAGTAACTAGGGGCTGACGATGGACAAGAAAGAATCACGTCTGCGCCGCGGACGCCAAACCCGGATCAAGATCGCGCAACAGAAAGTGAACCGCCTGTCGGTACACCGCACTAACCTGCATATCTACGCGAACCTGATCTCGCCGGATGCCAAAGTACTGGTATCGGCCTCCACGGCAGAAGTCGAAGTGCGCAACGAACTGGCTGGCAAATCGGGCAAGGGCGGCAACGCTGCTGCTGCCGCGATCGTCGGCAAGCGCGTCGCAGAGAAAGCACTGAAAGCAGGGATTACCGAAGTCGCGTTCGACCGCTCCGGTTTCCGTTACCACGGCCGTGTGAAGGCGCTGGCAGAAGCCGCGCGCGAAGCCGGTCTGAAGTTCTAAGGAACGATCATGGCAAAAATGCAAGCAAAAATGGCAAGCGACAAGCCGGATGACGGCATGCGCGAAAAAATGATCGCGATCAACCGCGTGACCAAAGTGGTCAAGGGTGGTCGTATCATGGGTTTCGCCGCGCTGACCGTGGTTGGTGACGGCGATGGCCGCATCGGCATGGGCAAGGGCAAGTCGAAGGAAGTACCGGTTGGTGTGCAGAAGGCAATGGAAGAAGCCCGTCGCAACCTGATCAAGGTCTCCCTGAAGAACGGCACCCTGCAGCACACCGTTACCGGCCGTCACGGCGCATCGAAAGTGATGATGTCGCCTGCGAAACCAGGTACCGGCGTCATCGCCGGCGGCGCAATGCGCGCAATCTTCGAAGTAATGGGCGTGACCGACGTCGTGGCGAAATCCACCGGCTCGAGCAACCCTTACAACCTGGTGCGCGCCACGCTGGATGGTCTGGCAAAAATGAGTACTCCTGCTGAAATTGCTGCGAAACGCGGCAAGTCGGTAGAAGAGATCCTGGGCTAAGGTGAACGACATGACAACTAAAACCGTCAAAGTACAATTGGTCAAGGGCTTGATCGGCACGCGTGAAGATCACCGTGCCACCGTCCGCGGTCTGGGCCTGCGTCGCGTCAACTCGGTCTCCGAGCTGCAAGACACCCCATCCGTGCGCGGCATGATCAACAAAGTCTCGTACCTCGTTAAAGTAGTTGCGTAAGCCCCCGGGCTTACACACGGAGAAATCATGGAACTGAATACCATACAACCAGCCGATGGCGCTAAGCACTACAAGCGTCGCGTCGGCCGCGGTATCGGCTCCGGTCTGGGTAAAACCTCGGGCCGTGGTCACAAGGGTCAAAAATCGCGTTCGGGCGGCTTCCACAAAGTCGGTTTCGAAGGCGGTCAGATGCCTCTGCAACGCCGTCTGCCTAAGCGCGGTTTCAAGTCGCTCAACGCCACCTTCAAAGCTGAAGTGCGCCTGTCCGACCTGAACAAGCTGGCTGTCGGCGATGTCGACATCCTGGTGCTGAAGCAAGCTGGCGTACTGAGCGTGCTGGCACGCGACGTGCGCGTCATTCTGTCCGGCGAGATCACCAAAGCGGTGAACCTCAAAGGCCTGAAAGTGACCGCTGGCGCGAAAGCCGCCATCGAAGCAGCCGGCGGCTCGGTAGCCTGAGTTGACCGCTAACAGCTTGATCGGAGCGAAAATTGGCGACTAACCCACAATTAGCTAAAAGTGCAGCAGCTGGTTTCCCCTGGGGCCGGCTCTGGTTCTTGCTTGGCGCATTGGTGGTTTATCGTATCGGCGCTCACATCCCGGTTCCCGGGATCGATCCGGTACAATTGGCCGCGCTGTTCAAGTCGCAAGAGGGTGGCATCCTGGGCATGTTGAACATGTTCAGCGGTGGCGCTCTCGCGCGCTTCACAGTCTTTGCGCTGGGTATCACGCCTTACATCTCGGCCTCGATCATCATGCAGCTGGTGTCGATCGTCTCGCCGCAGATGGAAGCGCTCAAAAAAGAAGGCGAAGCAGGCCGTCGCAAGATCACCCAGTACACCCGGTATTTCACGGTGGTGCTGGCGTCGTTCCAGGCGTTCGGCATTGCAGTCGCACTGGAGTCGCAAGCTGGCCTGGTGCTGGATCCAGGCTTTGCATTCCGTTTCGTGACGGTCGTGACGCTGTTGACCGGAACCATGTTCGTGATGTGGTTGGGCGAGCAGATTACCGAGCGCGGTCTCGGTAACGGCATCTCGATCATCATCTTCGCGGGTATCGCCGCCGGCCTGCCGGGCGCGCTGGGAGGCCTGGCCTCGTCGGTGAGCAACGGTTCGATCGGTGCCTTGTCCGCGATCATCATCATGATCCTGGTTGTGGCGGTGACGTTCTTCGTGGTGTTTGTCGAACGTGGCCAACGCAAGATTCTGGTGAACTATGCGAAACGCCAGGTGGGTAACAAGATTTACGGTGGACAAACGTCGCACCTGCCATTGAAATTGAACATGGCCGGCGTGATCCCACCGATCTTCGCTTCGTCGATTATCTTGTTCCCGGCAACGATCGTGGGCTGGTTTACGACGGGCGCCGACACGGCCAACCCGGCGGTCCGGTTCCTGAAAGATTTGGCAGCATCGATGGGGCCAGGCGAGCCCATCCACGCACTGTTGTACGCCATTGCGATCGTGTTTTTCTGTTTCTTCTATACAGCGCTGGTCTTCAACAGCAAGGAAACAGCGGATAACTTGAAGAAGAGCGGGGCCTTTGTGCCAGGGATACGTCCCGGTGAGCAGACTGCCCGTTACATCGACAAGATCCTGACACGTTTGACACTGGCTGGCGCCATCTACATCACTTTGGTGTGTTTGTTGCCGGAATTCATGCAAGCCGAGTGGAAGGTACCGTTTTATTTTGGCGGCACCTCTCTGTTGATTATTGTAGTTGTGACCATGGACTTCATGGCGCAGGTACAAAACTACGTGATGTCGCAGCAATATGAATCGCTGCTGCGCAAAGCAAATTTCAAGGGCGGAATTCCGACGCGATAAGCGCGGTAAACATACCGAATGGCAAAAGACGACGTCATACAGATGCAGGGCGAGATTCTTGAGAATCTCCCGAATGCAACATTTCGAGTAAAGCTGGAAAACGGACACGTGGTGCTCGGGCATATTTCGGGTAAAATGCGGATGAACTATATCCGCATTCTTCCTGGCGACAAGGTGACGGTAGAGCTGACACCTTACGATCTGAGCCGCGCACGCATCGTGTTCCGGACCAAGTAACTATAGATAATCGAACCAAGAAGAGAGAGCAAAATGAAAGTTAACGCCTCAGTCAAGCGGATCTGCCGCAACTGCAAGATCATCAAGCGCAAGGGCGTTGTTCGCGTAATCTGCGTCGAACCACGTCACAAGCAGCGTCAAGGTTAATAACCGTTATTTATCGAGGAATAACGAATGGCACGTATTGCAGGGGTTAATATCCCCAATCATCAGCACACCGTTATCGGCCTGACGGCCATCTACGGTGTAGGCCGTCCACGCGCAAAGTTCATCTGCGCCGCAACGGGTATCGCGACCAATAAAAAGGTCAAGGATCTGGACGACAGCGAACTGGAAAAGCTGCGCGATGAAGTAGCTAAATTCATCGTCGAAGGCGATCTGCGCCGCGAACTGTCCATGAACATCAAGCGTTTGATGGATCTGGGTTGCTACCGCGGCATGCGTCACCGTAAGGGCCTGCCGGTCCGCGGTCAGCGCACCCGCACCAATGCACGTACCCGCAAGGGCCCGCGCAAAGCCGCTCAATCGCTCAAGAAATAATCTAGGGAAATCACATGGCTAAGCAACAAAGCAGCGCAGCAGCAGCGCGCGTACGCAAGAAGGTCAAGAAGAACGTTGCCGAAGGTATCGCGCACGTTCACGCTTCCTTCAACAACACCATCATTACCATCACCGACCGTCAGGGCAATGCGCTGTCGTGGGCAACCTCCGGTGGTGCTGGCTTCAAGGGTTCGCGTAAATCGACCCCGTTCGCAGCGCAGGTTGCGGCTGAAGCAGCTGGTAAAGTCGCGGTTGAGTGCGGCGTGAAGAACCTGGAAGTGCGCATCAAGGGCCCTGGTCCTGGTCGTGAATCCGCAGTGCGCGCACTGAACAACCTGGGCATCAAGATCACCGAGATCCAGGACGTTACCCCAGTGCCGCACAACGGCTGCCGTCCTCCAAAACGTCGTCGTATCTAATAGTCCGGTCGGCGGCGAAGTTCGCTTCGCCTCCTTCCCGCTGTTAAAAAAATCGCTGGAGCAGATGACCGGAAACGGTTATACTGCCCGGCTATTGTCGTCTGTCTGGCTGATATGCCGGCAGACTTTAGCCACGTCCGGCCCGTGAGGTCAGGACTAGCGCCTAACTGTGCTGGCACAGCTGGGGCGTCATCATTTAAAAAAAGGAAGCATCGTGGCACGTTATATCGGACCTAAAGCAAAACTCTCCCGTCGTGAAGGTACTGACCTGTTCCTGAAGAGCGCACGTCGCTCGCTGGACAGCAAGTGCAAACTGGACGTCAAACCAGGCCAGCACGGCGTCAAGTCGGGTGCCCGCACCTCGGACTACGGCAACCAGCTGCGCGAAAAGCAAAAAGTCAAGCGTATGTACGGCGTGCTGGAACGTCAGTTCCGTCGCTACTTCGCAGAAGCCGACCGCCGCAAGGGCAACACCGGCGAAACCCTGCTGAAGCTGCTGGAAACCCGCCTGGACAACGTCGCATACCGCATGGGCTTCGGCTCGACCCGCGCTGAAGCGCGTCAGCTGGTATCGCACAAAGCCTTCACCGTGAACGGCCAGGTTGTGAACATCGCTTCGTACGTGGTCAAAGTCGGCGACGTCATCGCTGTCCGCGAAAAGTCGAAAAAGCAAGTGCGTATCGTTGAAGCGCTGTCGCTGGCTGAACAAGTCGGCATGCCAGCTTGGGTGTCGGTCGACTCCAAGAAAATGGAAGGCACCTTCAAGTCCCTGCCAGAGCGCAACGAGATCGCCAACGACGTCAACGAATCGCTGATCGTCGAACTGTACTCGCGTTAATCTGTAGTCTAGCAGCACCAAAACCCGCCCACTCGCTCGAGTGGGCGTTTTCACTAATGCCATCAGCCTTATCGGCCTAACGCGCCGAGGGTATTGAAAAGGACATTTACATGCAAAACAGTCTGTTGAAGCCACGTATTATCGATGTAGAGGCGCTGGGCGCCGGCCACGCTAAAGTAGTGATGGAGCCGTTCGAACGCGGCTATGGCCATACATTGGGTAATGCGCTGCGTCGCGTGCTGCTGTCGTCGATGGTGGGCTACGCGCCGACCGAAGTGACGATCGCGGGCGTTGTACACGAATACTCGTCGCTCGACGGCGTGCAGGAAGACGTCGTTGACCTGCTGCTGAACCTGAAGGGCGTGGTCTTCAAAGTCCACAACCGTGACTCCGTCACCCTGACCCTGAAAAAGGAAGGCGAAGGCGCCATCCTGGCTTCGGACATCGATCTGCCACACGACGTGGAACTGATCAATCCGGACCACGTGATCGCTCACCTGACCGCCGGCGGCAAACTGGACATGCAGATCAAAGTCGAAAAAGGCCGTGGCTATGTGCCGGGTAACGTACGCCGCCTGTCCGAAGACACCAACAAGACCATCGGCCGCATCATTCTGGATGCATCGTTCTCGCCGGTGCGCCGCGTTTCCTACTTCGTCGAGTCCGCTCGCGTGGAACAGCGTACCGACTTGGACAAGCTGATCATCAACATCGAAACCAACGGCGTGATTTCGCCGGAAGAAGCGATCCGTCAATCGGCCCGCGTGCTGGTCGATCAACTGAACGTGTTCGCCGCCCTGGAAGGCACCGAAGCCGCTGCCGAAGCCCCATCGCGCGCACCGCTGGTCGATCCTATCCTGCTGCGTCCGGTGGACGACCTGGAGCTGACCGTCCGTTCGGCCAACTGCCTGAAAGCGGAAAACATCTACTACATCGGCGACCTGATCCAGCGTTCGGAAAACGAACTGCTGAAGACGCCGAACCTGGGCCGCAAGTCCCTGAACGAAATCAAGGAAGTGCTGGCTTCCCGCGGCCTGACCCTGGGCATGAAGCTGGAAAACTGGCCGCCTGCAGGCCTGGAAAAATAACAAATTGGGTGACAGTGCCGGACATCGCGCAGCGATGTTCGGTCCTGTTACCAACTGATTTGCATTTTGTAGTACCCGCCCGGCGCATGTTGTGCCGGGCGTATATCCCTAGAACCGGTCCGCGCTCCCCGTCAAACGTGAGCGATCGAAGAACTCGGATTTAAACACCTGAAAGGAAGTACCATGCGTCACCGTCACGGCCTCCGTAAACTGAATCGTACCTCGTCCCACCGTCTGGCTATGCTGCGCAACATGACCGTTTCCCTGCTGCGTCATGAAGCCATCAAAACCACGCTGCCAAAAGCTAAAGAGCTGCGCCGCGTAGTTGAGCCTATCCTGACCATGGGCAAGACCGACACCCTGGCTAACAAGCGTCTGGCATTCTCCCGCCTGCGCGATCGTGAAATGGTTCTGAAGCTGTTCGCAGAACTGGGCCCACGCTACGCAAACCGCAACGGCGGCTACCTGCGCATCCTGAAAATGGGTTTCCGTGTTGGCGACAACGCTCCAATGGCTTACGTTGAGCTGATGGACCGTCCAGAAGTCACCGACATCGACAGCGCCCCAACCGCGGAAGAGTAATCTTCGCAGTTGCAGCAACGTTAGAAGAAAGCCAGGCTCAGCCTGGCTTTTTTTTATTTGAGGCGCTGGTCGCCGGCCGCCTTGAACTCCGAGCCGGCGCTCCATTCCGGCGTGGTGCCCTGCGCGATGTCGAGCCCGACCTGGAACAGCAGCTGGATGTCCTGCACCGCGCCGCTGAAGTCCCAGTTGTTGCGGACGTTGTCGGTCACCTGGTGGTAGTCGTGCGCGACATAGCTGTCGACCACCTCGTGCGCATAGCTGTCCGGCTTGTCCAGGTAGCGGCTGCGGGCCTTGGTGTACAGCACCGGCACGCCCACGCGCGCGAACTCCAGCTGGTCGGCGCGGTAGAAACTGCCCAGCTCCGGCCGGCTATCCTTCTCCATCAGCCGGCCCTGCGTCTTCGCATATTTCTCCAGCAGGCCGTCGATGCTTGAATGGCCCGACGTCACGTTCTCGATCTGCGCCGTCTTGCCCCAGGCGTTGATGCCGTCGATATTGATGTTGGCCACCGTCTGCTTCAGCGGATACAGCGGATGGCTGGCGTAGTATTTCGCGCCCAGCAGGCCGCGCTCCTCGGCCGTGGTCGCCACGAACAGGATGGAGCGCTTGGGCGCCTTCGGCAGCGCCTTGTAGGCCTTGGCGATCTCCAGCAGCGCGGCGATGCCGGAGGCGTTGTCCAGCGCGCCGTGATAGATCTGCTTGCTGCGCTCGCCCGGCAGCCGCTCGTCCATGCCCAGGTGGTCCCAGTGGGCGCTGTAGATCACGTATTCATGCTTCAGCTTGGGATCGCTGCCGGGTATCATCGCCACCACGTTGTTCGAGTTGACGGTGCGCGCGGTGTTGTCCACCTTGAAGTCCGCCGTGGCCTTCAGGCCGACGGGACGGAAGTCCCGGGTCAGCGCCTGGGCTTTCAGCGTGTCGAAGTCGTAGCCGGCGGCTGCCATCAGCTCCCTGGCCTTGGCCAGCTGGATCCAGCCCGGCACCGTCGGCGCGTCCGGATCGGCGCCGTCGCGCAGCAGGCTGAACTGCTCGGCGTTGCCGCCGCTGCGCACCACGTCCCACGGATAGGCGGCCGGCTTGGTCTCGTGGATGATGATGGCGGCCGCCGCGCCCAGCCTGGCGGCGATCTCGTACTTGTAGGTCCAGCGTCCATAGTAGGTCATGGCGTTGCCCTTGAACATGGACGGATCCAGTTTCGATGGATCCTTCGGGTCGGGAACGGCCGGGTCGTTAATCAGCATCAGGATGGTCTTGCCGCGCACGTCGACGCCCTTGTAGTCATCCCAGCCATATTCCGGCGCCTGCACGCCGTAGCCGACAAACACGATCTCGGAATTGGCGACGTTGACGCTGGTCGGCTGGCTGGTCGAATGGGCAACATAGTCTTCCGGGAAATTCAACGCCACCGTCTTGCCGCCGACCTGGTAGCTGAAGGTTGGCGTCGGCGTCAGGCCGCGCATCGGCACGGCCTGTATCCAGCTGCCGTTGGGGTTGCCCGGCTTCAGGCCCAGCTTCTTGAATTGCTGCTCGATGTAGGCGACCGTCTTCGCTTCGCCCGGGGAGCCCGGCGCGCGGCCCTCGAAGTCGTCCGACGCCAGCGTCGTGATGTGGCCGAGGATCTCCGGCGCCGAGATCGCGCTCAGGGCCTTGACGGGGGCTTGCGCGCTGGCCGACGCCAGGGCCAGCGCCAGGACGGAAAACAGCAGGGGGCGGGTGTTGGTCATCTGTTGCTCCTGAGCGGGAAAGTGTTGAGTTTCTCACAAAAACCGGAGACGTTGCTGGGATTAAGAAGGGATTAAGCCCCGCCTCAGGCGGGAAAAGCAGCCCCGGTGTACTATGCTGGTGCTCGTTTCGTCGAAAGAAAACTCATGCTCCGTTTCGCCCGTCTGTTCGCCCCGCTGCTGTCGCTGATCGCCCTGTTGCTGGCTCGTCCCGCGCTGGCCGATGACGGTTTCCTGGAGCCGGATGCGGCCTTCAAATTCTCGGCGCAGATGGTCGACGGCCATACGCTGTCGGTCAGCTTCCAGATCGCCGACGGCTACTATATGTACCGCGAGCGCTTCAAGTTCAAGGCGGACGGCGCCAAGCTGGGCGCGCTGGCCATCCCGGCCGGCACCGTGCACTTCGATGAAACCTTCGGCAAGAACGTCGAGACCTATCGCAAGACCGTCACCATGACGATGCCGGTCGATGCCGCCGGCGCGTTCACGCTGCTGGCCACCGGCCAGGGCTGCTCGGACAAGGGCCTGTGCTACGCGCCGCAGGATTACAAGATACAGCTGGTGGGCAGCGGCAGCGTGCCGCTGCCTGCAGCTGCTGCGGTTGCGACCGCGTCGCCCTCAGCCGGTGCCGCCGCAGCGGGCGCATCGTCCGCTCCGGCCGCCGCCATCGGCGAAGGCACGCCCGCCGCCGTCACGCCGGGCGTCACCATCGTCGCCATCCCGACGCCCAAGGTCGCCGTCATCCCGCCGCCAGCTCCGCCGGTTGCCGCAGCCGCCGCCCCGGCCACCGAATCCGGCCGCCTGGAAGCGGCCCTGAAAGGCGGCAAGCTGCTGGTCATCCTGCCGCTGTTCGCGCTGCTGGGCCTGGGCCTGTCGTTCACCCCGTGCGTGCTGCCGATGGTGCCCATCCTGTCCTCGATCATCGTCGGCGAAGGCGCCAGCAGCAGCCGTGGCCGCGGCTTGCTGCTGTCGGTCACCTACTCGCTGGGCATGGCCATCGTCTACACCGCGCTCGGCGTGGCTGCCGGACTGGCGGGCGAGGGCCTGGCCGCCGCGCTGCAAAATCCGTGGGTGCTGGGCAGCTTCGGCGTGTTGATGGCTATCCTGTCGCTGTCGATGTTCGGCTTCTACGAGCTGCAGGTTCCGGCCGCGCTGCAGTCCAAGCTGAGCACCGTGTCGAACCGTCAATCTTCCGGCAAGCTGGCCGGCGTGTTCGTGATGGGCGCCATCTCCGCGCTGATCGTCGGCCCGTGCGTGGCCGCGCCGCTGGCGGCCGCGCTGGTCTACATCAGCCAGAGCCGCGACGTCGTCATCGGCGGCGCCGCGCTGTTCGCGATGGCGGTCGGCATGAGCGTGCCGCTGATGCTGGTCGGCGTCTCGGCCGGCGCCTTGCTGCCGCGCGCCGGCATGTGGATGGACGCCGTCAAGCGCTTCTTCGGCGTGCTGATGCTGGCGATGGGCTGGTGGCTGGTGGCGCCGGTGCTGCCGGCGGCGGTGCAGATGCTGGGCTGGGCCGCGCTGTTCGTCGGCTACGGCATGTATCTGCTGATGAATTCGGGTAAGTGGGTGGCCAAGTCGGTGGGCGTGATCGTCGCCGTGCTGGGCCTGATGCAGCTGATCGGCGTGGTCAGCGGCGGCCGCGATCCGCTGGCGCCGCTGGCCCACCTGACCGGCGGCAAGCATGAGGCGCCGCTGGCCTTCCAGCGCGTCAAGACCGTGCAGCAGCTCGACGCCGTGCTGGCGCAAACCGGCGGCAAGACCGCGATCCTGGACTTCTACGCGGACTGGTGCGTGTCCTGCAAGGAGATGGAAAAACTGACCTTCGTCGATCCGCAAGTGCGCGCCAGGCTGGCCAACACCATGCTGCTGCAAGTGGACGTGACCGCCAACGATGCCGACGACAAGGCCATGCTGAAGCGTTTCGGCCTGTTCGGCCCGCCGGGCATCATCCTGTTCGACAAGGCCGGCAAGGAAATCGACGGCGCCCGCGTCATCGGCTTCCAGGACGCGGCGAAGTTCACCGCGTCCCTGTCCCGCCTGAACTAGGCTCAGCCGCGGTGGCCGCCCCAGCCGCCGCGATGGCCGTGGAAACCGCCATGCTTGCCGCCCATCGTATTGTCGTCAAAGATGGCTTTCTGCTCGGTGGTCAGCTGGCCGTAGAACGCGGTCAGCGCCGGCAGCGTCGCCTCCATCTTCGCTTCGTGCTGCTTGGCCATCTCGATCATCTTGCTCAGGCGATCAGGCGCCGACAAGGTGGCGAACGATGTGTGGTCAGCCGCGCCGGTGGCGGCCGGCTTGATCGCCGCCTGGTAGGTCGCCCAGGCCGATTCCTGTTGCGCGGTCAGCTTCAGCAGGTCGTGCAGCTTGGCCTGGCGCTTGGCGAACATTTCCGCCATCTTGGCCTGCATCTGCTCCTTGCTGACGACGGCGCCGTGACGGCCGGCCGGCGGCGTCGTATCCTGTGCCTGTGCGGCGGCCATACCCAGTACGGTAAAACCGATCAGTATGCTTTTGCGTAAGACGTTCATGGTCGTTCCTTTATCATTGAAAGTTAGGTATCGCAGTGCGTTGGTCACCGCGCTTGAACCCATGTTGGCAGCGCTAGGTTGCCGCCAAGTTTCGCGGCCCGAAGTTTTTGTATCCATATGTTTCGACCCTATGGTCATATACAAGACGATACAATTGGTGATTGGTCACACGGGGCCGAACTGGGGATAATTAGCATATGGAACCCACATCTACTATCTTGATCGTCGACGACGACCGCGACATCCGCACCCTGCTGGCAGATTACCTCGAATCTAACGGTTACCGCGCCCTGTGCGCCGCCGACGGGATCGCCATGTGGAAGCTGCTCGACGAAGCCCGCCCCGACCTGGTCGTGCTCGACCTGAACCTGCCGGGCGACGACGGCCTGACCTTGTGCCGCAAGCTGCGCGCCCACTCGACGCTGCCGGTGATCATGCTGACCGCCCGCAACGAACCGCTGGACCGCATCCTCGGCCTCGAGATGGGCGCCGACGACTACCTGCCGAAGCCGTTCGAGCCGCGCGAGCTGCTGGCGCGCATCCGCAGCGTGCTGCGCCGCAGTAACGCCATGCCGTCCGGCAGCGGCACCGACAAGGCGCAGCAAATGCGCTTTTCCGGCTGGACCCTGGACCTGACCGCGCGCCACCTGCTCAATCCGGACGGCATCGTCATCATGCTGTCGGGCGCCGAGTTCCGCCTGCTCAAGGTCTTCCTCGAGCATCCGAACCGCGTGCTCAACCGCGACCAGCTGCTGAACCTGACGCAGGGGCGCGACGCCGATCCGTTCGACCGCTCGATCGACATCCAGATCAGCCGCCTGCGGCAGAAGCTGGGCGAGGACGCGCGCCTGCCGCAAATCATCAAGACCGTGCGCAACGGCGGCTACGTGCTGGCCGGACAAGTGACCGTGGAGCCGCTAGCGTGAAAGCCTTTTTCGGATCAATGACCGGGCGCGTGTTCCTGATCCTGCTGCTCGGTATCGTCGCCTCGGCGGCGCTGACCCAGTGGCTGGCCGTCGGCGAACGCACGCGCGCGCTGGAACGCTACCGCGATTTCCATGCGCTGGAGCGGGCCGAACAATTGATCACCACGGCGGACGTGCTGCCGGAAGCGTCGCGCCCGACCTACCTGCGCATGGCCAATCGCGGCACGGTGCGCCTGGAGCGCAGCGACGTGCCGAGCGCCACCGCGTTGCCGCAGACCGAATTTTCCGCCACCTTGCAGCAGCGCCTGGGCGACGGCTTCAAGCTGGGCCCGCTGGTCGAGCATCCGGCCGCCTGCGACCTGCCGCGCCAGTCCCCCAATATGTTCGCGCCCAGCCAGTGGCGCGGCACCTGCGAAACCATGAACGTGCGGCTGCACGACGGCCAGGTGCTGAAGCTGTCCGTGCTGCCGCCGCGCTCGCCGCCGCCGTCGGCCCACAGCGAGCTGCTGACCATGCTGCCTTTCCTCATCAGCATTACCGCGCTGGCCTACCTGGTCACGCGCATGACGGTGCGTCCGCTGAAGCTGCTGGCGCAGGCCGCCAAGGACCTGGGCAACGACATCAACCACCCGCCGGTGGTGCTGAGCGGCGCGGCGGAAATCCGCCAGGCCAGCGCCGCCTTCAACGCCATGCAGGCGCGCATCCGCCAGCACATCATGCAGCGCACGCAAATGCTGGCGGCGATCACGCACGACCTGCAAACCCCGCTGACCCGCCTGCGGCTGCGGCTGGAAAAAGTCGGCGACGCGGAATTGCAGCAGCGCCTGATCGACGACCTGTCGGCGATGCAGCAGATGGTCAAGGAAGGCCTGGACCTGGCGCGCAGCATGGACACCACCGAAACCATGCAGGCGCTGGACCTCGATTCGCTACTCGACAGCGTGTGCAGCGACGCCACCGACGGCGGCCAGCAGGTCGAGCTGCGCGGCAGGGCGGCGATGGCGCTGATGGGACGTCCGCTGGCGATCCGCCGCTGCCTGGTCAACCTGATCGACAACGCGGTGAAATATGGACATTACGCCAACGTGACGGTCGAGCGCATGGTCGGCGCCGCCCGCATCCGCATCCGCGACGGCGGTCCCGGCATCGACCAGGACCAGATGGCGCGCGTGTTCGAACCGTTCTACCGCATCGAAACCTCGCGCTCGCGCGAATCCGGCGGCACCGGCCTGGGGCTGACCATCGCCCGCAATATCGCCGAGCAGCACGGCGCCAACGTCATGCTGTCCAACCATGCGGACGGTGGACTGGAAGTCACTCTGATCGTTCCGGAATACTACGCCGGCTCCTGACGGGACCACCGCCGTTCCTACACCGCTGCGCCCAGCCCCCGCGCAGAAAAAAACCGTCCGGCGGCTGTCGCCGCGCGGTTTTTCCAACAAATACTATGCGACAATATTCCGCCTTATGCACGGCGGCAATATTTTACGACGGTAAAACCTGGTTCAAAAAATGAAAAAATCTTCCTTAGCAATCCTGGCCGGCGCCATCGCCGTCATCGGCGGCGGCATCTGGTACACGACCCACGGTTCGGGCGAGCAGCAAGCCGGCGCCAAGCCCCTGAACGGCAGCGGCCCACAAGGCCCGACCACCGTCAGCGTGATCGCGCCTAGCCGCCAGGATGTGCCGGTCGTGCTGCAGGCCAACGGCACCGTGACCCCGATCACCACCGTCGACCTGCATCCGCAAACCACCAGCACCATTTCCAGGGTCCATATCAAGGAAGGCCAGTTCGTCAAATCGGGCGAGCTGATGTTCACGCTGGACGACCGCAGCGAGCGCGCCAACGTCGACAAGGCCCAGGCCCAGGTCGAGCGCGACCGCGCCGCGCTGGCCGACTACGAGCGCCAGTACAAGCGTTCGATGGAGCTGCTGTCGAAGAACTTCATCTCCCAGGGCGCGGTCGACACGCTCAAGAGCCAGGTCGATTCGGCGCGCGCGCTGCTGCAGTCCGACATCGCCGCCGCCCGCTCGGTCGGCGTGGACGCCAGCTACACCAGCATCCGCGCGCCGATGACCGGTCGCGTCGGCGCCATCAACGTCTACCCGGGCAGCCTGGTGCAGCTGGCGACGTCGCTGACCACCATCACCCAGCTGGACCCGATCACCGTCGCCTTCACCCTGCCGGAATCGGCGCTGGCCGGCTTGCTGCAGGCGCAGCATGAAGGGCCGGTCACGGTCAAGGTCGCGCTGGGCAGCTCCGACAAGGAAATCACCGGCGCGCTGAGCTTCATCGACAACACCGTCGACCCGGTGGCCGGCGTGATCCGCGTCAAGGCCCAGTTCGACAACAAGGACACCAACCTGTGGCCCGGCCAATACGTCAACACCCGGCTGATCTCCCATGTGCTGAAAGATGCAACGGTGATCCCGCAAAACGCTATCATTAGCAATAGCCGAGGTACATTCGTGTACGCGATCGATGCCGACCAGTCCGCCAAGGTGGTCAACATCAAGCGGCTGTACGCGTTTGGCGACAACGCCGCCGTATCGGGACTGAGCGGCAGCGAGAAAGTCATCGTCGACGGCAAGCAGAACCTGCGGCCGGGCGGCAAGGTGCGCGTCGCGTCGGCCGACAAGCCGGCCGACGGCGCGAAAGAGAAGGGCTAAGCAATGAACCTTTCAGAACTATGCATCCGCCGGCCGGTGATGGTGGTGCTGCTGTCGCTGAGCCTGATATTGGCCGGCGTGCTGGCCTACTTCTACATTCCGGTCGCCGCGCTGCCGAGCTACAACACCCCGGTCATCAACGTCTCGGCCGACCTGCCGGGCGCCTCGCCGGACACGATGGCCTCGTCCGTCGCGCTGCCGCTGGAAAAGCAGTTCTCCACCATCGCCGGCCTGGCGATGATCACCTCGACCAACACGCTGGGCAATTCCTCGCTGACGCTGGAGTTCGATCCCAGCATCAACGTCAACGAAGCGGCGGTCGACGTGCAGGCCGCGCTGCTGCGCGCGCAGCGCCAGCTGCCGGTCGAGATGACGGACCTGCCGTCCTACCGCAAGGTCAACCCGGCCGACGCGCCGGTGCTGTTCATGACGATGAATTCGCCGTCGCTGACCTTGTCCGAGCTGAACGACTACGCCGAGAACCTGATCGCGCCGTCGCTGTCGACCCTGCCGGGCGTGGCGCAGGTGACGGTCAACGGCCAGAAGCGCTTTGCCGTGCGCGTGCGCGCCAAGTCCGAGCTGATGAACGCCCGCAACATGACGCTCGACGAGCTGCAGCAGGCGATCAAGTCGGCCAACGCCAACACGCCGCTCGGCGTGCTTGACGGCCCGAGCCAGACGCTGACCATCCAGGGCAATGCCCAGATGATGAAGGCGTCCGAATTCGCCGAGCTGATCATCGCCATGCGCAACGGCGAGCCGGTGCGGCTGAAGGACGTGGCCGACGTGCAGGACAGCTTCCAGTCGGTCAAGAGCTACGGCAGCTACAACGGCGAGCGCTCCATAGTGCTGCTGGTGCAGCGCCAGCCGGACGCCAACACCGTGCAGGTGGTCGACGGCGTGCGCCGCCTGCTGCCGCGCTTCAAGGCGCAGCTGCCGGCGTCGATCAACATCAACCTGGTCAACGACCGCTCGGTGTCGATCCGCGAAGCGATCCACGACGTCAACCTGACCTTGCTGCTGACCATCGCGCTGGTGGTGCTGGTGATCTTCCTGTTCCTGCGCCGCGCCGCCGCCACCTTCATCCCGGCCATCACGATGCCGATCTCGCTGCTGGGCGCGCTGGCCCTGCTGTACGCCTTCGGTTACAGCCTGGACAACGTTTCGCTGCTCGGCATCACGCTGGCGGTGGGCCTGGTGGTCGACGACGCGATCGTGGTGCTGGAAAACATCGTGCGCCATATCGAACTGGGCAAGAAGCCCTTGCAGGCCTCGCTGGTGGGCGCCAAGGAAATGGGCTTCACCATCATCTCGATCTCGGTGTCGCTGGTGGCCGTGTTCATTCCCATCTTCTTCATGCCGGGCGTGATCGGCCTGATGTTCCACGAATTCGCCGTGGTGGTGGCGCTGTCGGTGCTGGTGTCGGCGGCGGTGTCGCTGATGCTGGTGCCGATGCTGGCCAGCCGGCTGCTGCCGGCCGACGCCATCGATCCGGAACACGACAAGGGCGGCTTCATCGGCCGCTGGTTCGAGACCGGCTTCACCGCGCTGCGCAACGGCTACGTGCGCACGCTGGACATCGCGCTGCACCACCGCTATGTCGTGCTGGCCGCCGCGGTGGGCACCTTCGCGCTGACCGCCGTGCTGTACATCACGATCCCGAAAGGCTTCTTCCCGGAGGAGGACCTGGGCCAGATCCGTGTCAGCACCGAGGCGTCCGAGGATATCTCGACCTCGGCCATGCTGGCGCTGCAGGACCGCGTGGCGGCCGCCATCAAGGCCGACCCCAACGTGCAGGACGTGACCTCGTTCACCGGCGGCGGCAACAGCGGCCGCATGTTCCTGGTGCTCAAGCCGCGCAACCAGCGCGACAAGATGCCGCAGGTGCTCGACAGCCTGCGCAAGGCCACCAAGAAGGTCGCCGGCATTTCCGTCTACCTGAGCCCGGTGCAGAACCTGCAGCTGGGCGGACGCCAGTCCAAGAGCCGCTACCAGTACACGCTGCAGTCGGTCAGCCCCGGCGCGCTGAACGAATGGGCCGAGAAATACCTGGACCGCCTGCGCGCCGATCCGGACTTCCGCGACGTCACCAGCGATTCGCAGAACAAGGGCCTGCAGGCGTCGCTGAAGATAGACCGCGACAAGGCAAACAACCTGGGCGTGGCCATCGGCGACATCCGCACGGCGCTGTACCTGGCCTTCGGCGAGCGCCAGGTGTCGACCATCTACTCGCCGGCCGCCAGCTACTACGTGATCATGGAGGCGGCCGACGCCGACCGCCAGTTCGACAGCGCGCTGACCAAGATTTCGGTGCGCAACAAGACCGGCCAGCTGGTGCAGCTGTCCAGCTTTGCCAGCGTCGAGCGCACCATCGGCCCGACCGCCGTCAACCACCAGGGCCAGCTGCAGGCGATCACGCTGTCGTTCAACCTGGCGCCGGACGTGCCGCTGGGCACGGCCACCGCCAAGATCGACAAGATGGGCGCGGACATGCATCTGCCGGCGTCCATCATCACCAACTACGGCGGCGACGCGGCCGTGTTCCAGAGCTCGCAGAGCAGCCAGCTGATCCTGATCATCGCGGCGCTGGGCGTCATCTACGTGCTGCTGGGCGTGCTGTATGAAAGCTATATCCACCCGCTGACCATCCTGGCCGGCCTGCCGTCGGCCGCCGTGGGCGCCTTGCTGACCCTGCGCCTGTTCAACCTGGACCTGACGATGATCGCCATCATCGGCATCCTGATGCTGATCGGCATCGTCAAGAAGAACGCCATCATGATGATCGACTTCGCGCTGCACGTGCAGCGCAACGAGGGCCGCACGCCGGCCGAGGCGATCCGCGAAGCCTGCGTGCTGCGCTTCCGCCCGATCATGATGACCACCATGGCCGCGCTGATGGGCGCCTTGCCGATCGCGCTGGGCCTGGGCGCCGGCGCCGAGCTGCGCCAGCCGCTGGGCCTGGCGGTGGTCGGCGGCCTGATCTTCTCGCAAGTGATCACCTTGTACATCACCCCGGTGATCTACCTGTTCCTCGACAAGTACAGCGGCAGCGGACCGATGGGCGACGACGAGCTTGCCGACGACGCGGCGCCGCCGGTGCCGGAAGGTGTGCACGCCGTGCCACTGAAAGCGGTGAACACCGTCAAGCATTGAGCGGTGACAAGCTGAGCGGGAGAGCGCCTCTTTATCATAGGCAAGTTGGCTATGATGAAAGGGCGGTCGCAGATGAAGCGCTACAGTGTCACCATCATCGGCATGGGCCCGCGCGGGCTCAGCGTATTTGAGCGCATCGCCGCCATCGCCGACAGCCGCCAGCTGCCGCTCGACATCATCCTGGTCGAACCCGGCGAATGCGGCCCGGGCGTGCACGGCATGCGCCAGCCCCAGCATCTGCTGATCAACACCATCGCCAGCCAGGTCACGCTGTTTCCCGCCCCTGGCGCCGTGCGCCACGCGCCGGTGTGCGCGACGCCGTCGCTGACCGCGTGGGCGCGCCAGGCCGGCTACCGCCGCGTCGGCGAGCGTTTCTATCTGCTCGGCGACCACGGCGGGGCCGACATCACCGAAGCCGACTACCTGCCGCGCTGCCTGCTGGGCGAATACCTGGCCTGGGCCTACCAGCAGATCGCCGCCGCGCTGCCGGCCAGCACCACGCTGACGCACCACCGCCTGCGCGCCGCCGACCTGTGGCAGCAGCCGGATGGCCGCTGCGCCATCGAGCTCGACAGCGGCTTCATGGTCTACAGCGATTTTGTCTTCCTGACGACCGGCCACGGCCGCAACCTGCCCAGCGACCTGGACGCCTGGCTGGGCAAGTTCGCCCAGGATCACGCGCGCTACAACAGCCGGCTGGGCTTCGTGCGCCATGTTTATCCGCTGGACAAGCTGGATCGCATCGCCGCCGACGCCCGCGTGGCGATCCAGGGGCTGGGCCTGAGCGCGCACGACGTCATCGCCGAGCTGACGACGGGGCGGGGCGGCGTTTTCGCGCAGGGCGAGCAGGGCTTGCTGTACCGCCGCTCCGGCCGCGAACCGCAGCTGACGCTATGTTCCCGCAACTGCCTGCCGTACGCCGCGCGCGGCGTCAACCAGAAGGGGCTGGACGGCCGCCACCAGCCGCACTATTTCACCCCCGACGCGGTGGACGCGCTGCGGCGCATGGCGCTGTCCGGCCGGGGCAGCCGCCAGCTCGATTTCGACCGCGAACTGCTGCCGCTGCTCAAGCGGGAAATGGCCTGGGTCTACCGCGCCACGCTGGTGCTGGCCGCGCCGGACGGCGCCGTGCCCGATCCCGCCGCCTTCGTGCCCAGTGCGCAGGACGAGGCGCTGATCGACGAGCTGCTGTTCCCGCTGCGCGAGCGCCAGTTCGCCACGCTGGACGACTTCCGCCACTTTTTCACCGGCTGGCTGCGCGCCGACCTGGCCGAGGCGCGGCTGGGCAATGTCGGCAGCGCGGTCAAGGCCGCCACCGACGTGCTGCGCGACGTGCGCGCCACGCTGCAGGCGGCGATCGAGCACGGCGGCCTGACGCCGACCTCGCACCGAAAGTTCCTCAACGTCTACCATCCGGCCATCAACCGCGCCGCCTTCGGCCCGCCGCTGCGGCGCAACCAGGAATTGCTGGCGCTGCTGGACGCCGGCGTGGTCACCATCGTTTCCGGCCCCAACAGCACCATCGACATCGACGAATATGATTCGACCTTTGTGCTGGGCACCAAATTCGGCGGCTGCACCGTCAAACACCCGGTCGATGTGCTGGTAATTGCCCGCCTGGACGGCTTTTTTCCCGAAATCGACGAATCCTTACTTATCCGTAATATTCTCAAAAGAGGGCTGGTGCGGCCCTATTACAACGGCGTCTTCCACCCGGGCGGCATCGAAATCGACGCCGACTGCCGGCCGGTCGATGCCCGTGGCAAGGCCGCCGCCGGCATCTGGGCGCTGGGCTATCCGGTGGAGGGCGCGCACTACTACACCCATGCCTTGCCCCGGCCGCAGCTGCGTTCGCGCCAGGTTTTAGACGCGGATCGCTGCGTAAACGCGATGTTTGGCCTGATGGAGGAGGCGCCCCGCCGCGGCGCGCGCCACCGCACCGCCGCCGCGTCCGCCACGGCCTTGCCGCAGCCGATTTCGTGAGATTGCTGATACATACGGTAACACCCATCAAGACGCGGAACTTGTAAGCTACTCCCGGTATATACCCTGGAGCGTACGCGTTGCCGTCCGGCGCGCTATCATGGCCCCTGTTCAGCAGTTCCCAAAATCGCGGGACTCTGGCACTATGGCCGCATTTTTGTCGACTTCGTTCCCACCCAAGGTTTGCTATTTTGCACCACGATTCCCACATACTTTCTGCAAATTCCGAATATTGCGAAACGTGCGGCCAGCGCTTGCCTGAGCCGGGGGCGAGGTACGCCGATTGGGATCGCAAGTCGCAGTCGCGCCGGGTCGGCATCGGTATTTCCATCGCGCTGCACTTGCTGGGCGTGCTGTACTACTTCCTGTCGCCGGCGCCCGAGCGCAAGCATTCGGCCCCGCCCAAGGGCGGCGTGATGGTGTATATCGCGCCGCTGCCGGACAAGGCGCCGAACAAGCCGCAGCCGAAGAAGACCGAGGTGGCCAAGGCCAGCAAGCCGCCGCCGCCGCGCAAGCAGGTGGTCAGCAAGGAGGCGCCGGCGGCGATCCGGCCGAAGCTGGAAACCTATGTGCCGCCGGTGCAGGCGACGATGACGCCGCCGCCCGAGGCGGACATGTCGGAAATGATCGCCAAGCGCCGCGCCGCGCGCGAGGCCAACAATCCGCAGCCGGCGCCGCCGGCGCCGACCGAGACCGAGAACGAACGCGCCACCCGCATCGCCAAGGCCAACATCGCCGGCGCGCAGGGCCGTTCCGGCGGCGCCGACAAGGACGACACGGGCGGCATCTTCTCGGTGGACAAGAGCTACCACAGCGCGGACGTCAAGTTCCGCGGCTGGAACACCAACTTCAAGCGCAACTGGACGCAGCAGGTGCACGTGGAGCAGGGTGCCGAGCCGGACATCGAGACGGCCGTGGTCAAGGAAATGATCAAGGTGATCCGCAAGGAAAAGCAGGGCGATTTCCCATGGGAATCGCGCCGCCTCGGCAAGGTGGTCATCATGAGCGCGCGCAAGGAAGACGAGAAGGACCTGATCGCCTTCTTGCTCAAGGAAATGTTCCCCGAGTACACGCGGGGCGCCAGCCGCTAGCGGCCCCGCGTTGTGAAAAAATGTTGTACTGTTCGTCAATTGCTTAATTGACAGCATCAGCCGTGGACGGGATACTGCCACGGATGATTGAGCTCAGCGCTATCCGCAAAACCTACCGCCAGGGCGGCAACGACATCCGTGCGCTCGACGGTGTCGACCTGCATATCGCCTCCGGCGAATTTGTCGCAGTCATGGGGCCGTCGGGCTCGGGCAAGTCCACGCTGCTCAACGTGCTCGGCGTGCTGGACCGGCCCGACAGCGGCCGCTACCGGCTTGCCGAGGACGACGTCAGCGCCCTCGACGACGATGCCGCCTCCGACGTGCGCAACCGCCGCATCGGCTTCGTGTTCCAGTCCTTCCACCTGCTGCCGCGCCTGACGGTGCTGGAAAACGTGCTGCTGCCGCAGCGCTACGCCCGCGCCGCCGATCCGGAAGCGGCCGGCCGCGCCATCGCGCTGCTGGAGCGCATCGGCCTGGGCGAGCGGGTCGGCCACCTGCCGGGACAACTGTCCGGCGGCCAGTTGCAGCGCGCCGCCATCGCCCGCGCGCTGCTGAACCGGCCGGCGCTGCTGCTGGCCGATGAGCCGACCGGCAACCTCGATTCCCGCAGCGCCGCCGAGGTGATGGCGCTGTTGCGGGAACTGCACGCAGGCGGACAGACGCTGGTGCTGGTGACCCACGATCCGGACGTTGCCGCCGCCGCCCAGCGCACCATCCACCTGCGCGACGGCCGTATCGACGAGGCCGCCGCGTGAGGCCGCGTCTGCGGCCGACGACGATCGCGCTGCTGTGCGCGCTGCCGTTGCTGGCCGCCGGCATCGCCGCCGCCGTGTCCGCCGTGTCTTCTGCCGCTGCTCCGCCATCGCCCGCGGCGCCGGCGCGGCCGGCCGTTGCCGGGGCTGCGCCCATCGCCCGGCCGGTATTGCTGACCGGTGAAATCGAAGCGCTGGACACGCAAACCATCGTCGTGCCGCCGTCAATGTCGGCGCCTGTGGTGCTGCGCAACTTCGTGGCCGAAGGCACGCCGGTCAAGGCCGGCGACCTGGTGCTGCGGATTGAAACCAGCGGCGGCGCCAACATCGACCGCATGAAGATCGAACTGCAACGCGCCATCGCGCGCACCCAGCGCGAGGTCGCCAATCTCGAGGCCGGCGCCATCGATACCGAGAAAGCGCTGATCAGCGCCGAGGCCGCGTTGGCCAAGGCCAAGGTCGACGCCGCGCTGCCGAAGCTGCAGATCACGCCCCTCAACTACGACCGCTACCAGGCCGAGCTGGACCGCGCCACCCGCGACCTGGCGATCAAGCGGGAAACCCGCGACAACTATCTGCGCTCGGTCGATCGCCGGCGCGAGGATGGCGAGCTGGAAATGAAAAAAATGCAGATCAACCTGGCTTTCCAGATCGCCCAGTTGAAGCAGTCCGAAGTACGTGCCGAGCGCGACGGCGTGGTGGTGCATGGCTACAGCCCGTGGAAGGGAGAGCGCTTCGAGGAGGGGGCGTCGGCCTGGCCCGGCAACGCGGCCGGCGTGGTGCAGGGCCAGGGCCAGATGGCGGCCAGCGCCTGGGTGCTGGAAGCGGACCGGCCCTACCTGTCCGAGGGCCAGGACCTGAGCCTGCGCTTCGACGCGCTGCCCGGCGCCGCGCTGACCGGCAAGATCAAGTCCATCACCAGCGCGCCGGAAGCGCGCGCCAGCTGGGGCCGGGGCCGCTATTTCCGCGTGCGCATCGGGCTGCCGGAAGGGCACGGCTTGCCGCTGGTGGCGGGCATGAGCGTGTTTGCCGAACCGCGCACGGCGGCAGCGGCCGTGCGTCCGCCGCCGCCGTCGGTGCAGCTGCTGGCCATCGAAGGCGAGATCGCGTCGCGCCAGGCGCTGCCGGTGTCGCCGCCGTCCATTCCGTATGTGTGGCAATACAAGCTGGCCAGCATCCCTCCCGAAGGCACGCTGGTCCAGGCCGGCCAGCCGATCGCCCAGTTCGAGGCCGGCGAGGTCACCACGCAGCTGATGCAGCAGCAGGGCCAGCTCAACGAAAAGCGGCGCGCGCTGGAAAAGCTGCTGCTCGACCAGGCCGAGGCCGACCGCGCCGGCGAGCTGGCGGTGGCCGAGGCGCAGAGCAATGCCGAGAAGTCCGAGCGCAAGGCCAGCCAGCCGAAGGAACTGATACGCCGCGTCGACTACGACAAATTGGTTATCGAACGCACGGAAAAAACCGCGCTGGCCAAGCTGGCGGTGCAGCAGCGCGCCGCACAAATCCGCGCCCGCCATGCCGAACGCGCCGACCTGGAATCCGAAGTGGCGGACTTGCAACTGCAGCAGGCCGCGCTGGCCAAGGGCCAGGCGGCGCTGACCGTGATCGCGCCGCGCAAGGGGCTGCTGATGTATCGCAGCAATTTCAGCGGCGAAAAATTCAGCGTGGGCAGCCAGGTGTTCATGGGCCTGTCGGTCGCCACGCTGGCCGATCCCGAGCAGCTGTACATCAACGCCGCGGTGCCCGAGGCGCAGGCTTCCAGCGTCCATGTCGGCCAGCAGGCGCGGGTGACGGTGCCTGGCGCCAACCAGGCGCTGAACGCGCACGTGGTCGCGCTGGGGCGCGCCTTCCACGGCAAGTCCACCGCGCAGTCGACCATCGTGCGCAATGTCGAACTGCAGTTTGATGGGACACCGGCCGGCCTCAAGCCGGGCGCCGCCGTGCAGGCGGTGCTGGTCGCCGACGCCGGCGGCAAGGAGCGCAGCCGATGAAGCAGCTACTACCGAGGCTGCCGCCGGCTGCATCATCGTTGGCGCTGATGCTGGCGCTGGCCGCCTGCGGCGACCGTGAGCCGGCCGCTTCCGGCGCCATCGAAACGCTGGCCGCGCGGCCGTGGGCCGAGACGCTGCAGGTCGACGGCGAAATCAATGCCGCCGCCAGCACCATGCTGGCCGTGCCCGGCAGCGGCTGGAGCCAGCGCGTGTTGGTGAGCATGGTGGCGGAGGGCAGCGCGGTCCGCCAGGGCGACGTGGTGGCGCGCTTCGACGCGCCGCAGTCGCGCATGGAATTGTCGCAGGCCGAACTGGAACTGCTGCGCAAGACGCTGGCCGAAGCCGGCAACGCCGCCAACGCCGCCGTCGAACGCAGCACGCTGGCCGGCGAGCGCGCCAAGGTCGAGGACGACCTGGGACTGAGCCGGCGCTACGCCGACGTCGACCTGACCATCTTCGCCCGCAACACCATCCTCGACGCGCTGGCCGACGTCGGCTTCCTCGGCGCCAAGCGCAGCTACCTGGACTGGAAGAGCGGCCAGGCGCAGACGCGCGCGGCGGCCCAGGACGCGGTGCTGCACTCGCAGCGCGACAGCATCGAGCAGTCCGCCGGGCGCAACCGCGACAGCCTGGCCGCGCTGGACCTGGTGGCGCCGCACGACGGCGTGTTCCTGCTGGTGCCGCGCTGGGACGGCGCCAAGCCGGAAATCGGCGCCAGCCAGTCGGCCGGACAGGTATTCGGCATGCTGCCCGACCTGCGCCAGCTGGTGGCGCACTTCAGCGTGGCCGAGGGCCAGGCCTTCGGCTTGAAGGCCGGCCTGCCGGTGCAGGTGCGCCTGGCTGGCACCGGCACCGCGCTGGCGTTGACGGTGACCCGCGTCGGCAGCACCGCCGGCACCGTCTCCGCCGAATCGCCGGTCAAGTACAGCGACTTCGACGCCGCCATTCCGAACGAGACGGCGCTCAAGCTGGGCCTGAAGCCGGGCCAGGCGCTGCGCGGCAGCGTGCAGCTGGTGGCGCGGCCGGCCGCGCTGACCGTGCCCAACCTGGCGCTGGTGCAGGATGGTTCCGGCTATGCCGTCTACACCGAGGAGCAGGGCAAGCCGGTGCGGCACAAGATCGAACTGGGCCAGCGCGGTCCGGTGCGCAGCGAACTCAAGAGCGGGCTGGCGGCCGGCGCGCGCGTCGTGCTGCTGCCGCCGGCGGCGGTGAAATCATGAACCTGGCGCTGATACGCGAAGCCGTCACCGAACTGCGGCGGCGCAAGCTGCGCACCGGGCTGACCTTGCTGGGCATGATCTTCGGCGTGGCCGCCATCGTCGCCATGCTGGCGGTGGGCGAGGGCAGCCGGCGCGAGGCGCTGCGGCTGGTGGCCGAGCTGGGATTGGACAATGTGCTCATCGAAAGCAAGGCCATCGAACCCGAGCGCTTGAAGGAAATCCGCACCCGCTCGCTGGGCCTGTCCGCCGCCGACGCCGAAGCGGCGCTGTCGGTGGTGCCGGGCGCGCAATCGGTGGCGCTGAAAAAGGAGATCAAGGTCGACCAGCTGGTGCTGGGCGACAAGGTGGTGGCGGGCCGCGCCTACGCCGTGTCGCCGTCGTATGCGTCGCACAGCGGCATGACGGTGGCCAGCGGGCGCTGGCTGGCCGCGCAGGACGGCGCCACGCTGGCGCCGGTGTGCGTGGTCGGCGCGCGGCTGGCGCGCACCCTGTTCGGCGACGGACCGGCGATCGGCCAGCGCGTCAAGCTCAACCACGTCTGGCTGGAAGTGGTCGGCATCCTGGCCGACCGTGCGCAGAGCAAGTCCGATTTCGAAGGCGTGAAGCTGGGGCTGGATGACGAACGGCTGTTCGTGGCCTGGGAGACCGGCCGCGCGCGCTTCAGCTTCAAGCGCATCGAGGACGAAGTGGACGGCATCAGCGTGCGGCTGGGAAGCGGCGTGGCGCCGGACAGCGCGGCGCGCGTGCTGCAGGCGCTGATCGCGCAGCGCCACGGAGGCGCCGACGACACCAATCTGATCGTGCCGATGGGGCTGTACCGCCAGAATCAGCAGACGCAGCGGATCTTCACCATCGTCATGAGTTCGATCGCGGCGGTGTCGCTGCTGGTGGGCGGCATCGGCATCATGAACATCATGCTGGCCAATGTGCTGGAGCGGCGGCGTGAAGTGGGGTTGAAGCGGGCGCTGGGCGCGCGCCGGCGCGATGTCATCGAGCAGTTCCTGGCGGAGGCGCTGGTGATCGCCGTCAGCGGCGCCCTGCTGGGCTTGGCGCTGGGCGCGGTGGCCGCCTACAGTATCGCGGCGCTGGCCGGATGGTCGGTCGCGTGGTCGCCGCTGAGCCTGATGGTGGCGGTGCTGCTGTGCGTCGGCGTCGGGCTGGCGTTCGGCGTGTTCCCGGCGCGCCAGGCCGCCGCGCTCGACCCCATCGCCGCGCTGCGCAGCGACGGATAAAAAAGCGGGGTCAGTTCCTAATGCCGTTAAGTTAAGGAACTAGGCCGGCCCCAGTTAGTTGTTGTAAACATGCGCGAAGGCTGTTAACCTTCGCGCCATGCTTTCCGACGTTCTCCCTTTGACCAC
>NZ_BPWI01000028.1:0-42848 GCF_040369125.1 Duganella hordei | reverse complement strand
GCCGCTGCCCGACGGGCCAAGCAGCGCCACCACTTCGCCTTTTTGCAGGTGCATGGACACGCCCTTCAGGATCTGGTTGGCGTGCGCGCCGGTGCCGTAGTCCAGGTGCAGGTCGTTGACGGTCAGTTCATTCATGATGATGTCTCGTTTCATAATTTTTTAGTTATGCAGCTTCACGCCAAAGCGCAATGCGACGCCCAGGCCGATGGCCACCAGCGATATGTTGATGAACGATAGCGCCGCCACCAGGTCGGTGGAGCCGGTCCCCCACAACGATACCAGCATCGCGCCGATCACCTCGGTGCCCGGCGACAGCAGATACACGCCGGTCGAATATTCGCGCTCGAAGATCAGGAACACCATCAGCCACGCGCCCAGCAGGCCGTACTTCACCAGCGGCACCGTGACGTCGCGGGTCACCTGGCCGCGCGATGCGCCGACCGCGCGCGCCGCCTCTTCCAGTTCCGGTCCGACCTGCAGCAGCGCGGTCGAGATCAGGCGCATGCCGTAGGCCAGCCACACCACCGAATACGCCAGCCACAGGGCGAAGATGGTCGAGCGCAGCGAACGCAGCACCGGTATCGCATGCTCGCTCAGCCACAGGGCGGCGCCGTTGTCCATGCCCTTCAGCATGCCATCGAGCCAGCTCGGCACGAACAGGAACACCCACAGGAAGGACAGGCCGGCCAGCAGGCCAGGCACGGCGCGCGGCACCAGCACGCTGTAGTCGAGGAAGCGGGTGATGCCGTCCGGCTTGCGGTGCATGGCCAGCGCGATGGCGCAGTAGCAGCACACCGCCAGCGCGCCGCCGATCACGCCGATCAGGATCGTGTTCAGGATGCCGCGCATCAGCGCCGGCTGCTCCATGATTTCGCGGAAGTGCGACAGGGTCAGCACGTCGCGCAGGTTCACGCCCTCGCCCCAGTACTGGACGAAGGAGCGCAGCACGATGCCCGACATCGGCATGATGATGGTGAACATCAGCCAGGCGAAGATCAGCGCGAAGGCCAGCCATTTCCATTTACCCAGCGGCATGGACTTCGAACGCGCGCCCTTGCCCTTGATCGAGACGAACTTGTTGGCGGACTTCAGCAGCCAGCGCTGTATCATCACCAGCGGCATCGTCACCATCACCAGGCAGACGGCGACGGCGGCCATCAGATGGTAGGACGGCGTCCCCAGCTTGTTGGTCAGCTTGTACAGGTAGGTGGCCAGCACCAGGTGGCCTTCCGGATCGCCCAGCACCAGCACCAGGCCGAACACCTCGAAGCCGAGGAAGAACACCAGCACGGCGGCATAGGCCAGCGCCGGCGTGATCATCGGCAGCGAGACGTTGAACATCACCTGCAGCGGCGAGGCGCCGGCCACGCGGGCCGCCTCCTCCACGTCGGAGCCGAGGCTCTTCAGCGCGGACGAGGCGTACAGGTAGACGTGCGGCACGTGCGTCAGGCCGGCGATCACCACGATGCTGGTGAAGGAGTAGATATTCCAGGGGATGAAGCCGAGGATGTCCTTGGCCCACAGCGAATAGAAACCTACTGGTCCCATCGAGACGACGTAGCCGAAGCCCATCACCATCGGCGACACGAAGATAGGCACCAGCAGCATCGGCGCGATGAAGCCGCGGCCCGGCAGGTCGGTGCGTATCATCAGGAAGGCCAGCATGCCGCCCAGCGGCACGGCGATCGCGGTCAGGCCGGCGGCCAGCAGGAAGGCGTTCTTGAACGCCACGGAGAAATCGGGATCGTCGAAGATGAAGCGGTAGGCGTCCAGGCCCAGGTTTTTGACGGGCATGAAGAACGGCGCGTCCAGGAAGCTTTGGTAAAAGATCAGCAGCAGCGGCAGGAAGATGGCGATGGCGGCCAGCGTCACCACCACGCCGCGCGGCCAGTTGATGCTGCGCCGGCCGGAGCCAGGGATAGAGAGAGTTTGCATAGTGATTCCGTAGAAGCGGATGGATGTTGCGGCCGGCGCGCGGCGAACGTCGCGCGCCGGCGATACGGATTACTTCTTGCCTGCGGTTTCTTTCCACTGCTTGAGGAAAGCCATGCGCTTTTGCGGGCCCAGGAACTGCAGCACGATAGGATGGACCGGCACCGGCTTGACGTTGTCCTTGCCGATCTGCTTGATCAGGTCCGCCGAGGTGGTCTCGCCGGTGACGTCGGCGCGGATCGCGAACAACTTCGAGTCGTTGGCGATGATGGTCTGGCCGCGGTGCGACAGCATGTAGTCCAGCCACAGCTTGGCGGCGTTGACGTTCTTGGCGGCCTTGTTGATGAAGAACACGCGCGACAGGATCAGCGTGTAGTCCTTCGGCAGTACCACGCCGATCGACGGATCGGTCTTGGCGCGCACCAGCGCGTAGGAGCCCAGCACGTTGTAGCCGATCAGGTTCTCGCCCGACGAGATACGCTCCATCATCGTGCCGGTGGACGACTGCACGCGCACCTTGGCTTCGCCGAAGGCGTTTTCCAACTCCAGGAACTTCGGATTCTCACGCGCGTCCTGCGTCATGAACATGAAGCCGACGCCGGATTTCTCGATGTCGTAGGTGGTGACCTTGTCCTTGAATTTCGGCTGCAGAATCAGCTTGGCGAAATCGGCGTGCGTCTGCGGCACTTCCTTGGCGTCCACCAGGCGCTTGTTGTAGACGATGGCGGCCGGCTCGAACGTGGTGCCGTAGGCCTGGTCGTCCCATACCGCCCAGCCGGGGATCTTGGCCGCTTCCACCGACTTGTACTTGAGCGCATAGCCGTCCGACGCCAGGCGCATCTGCAGGTCCATCGCGGACGACCACATGCCGTCTGCCGTGTTGCCGCCGGCGGCAACCTCGGAGATGAAGCGGTTGTACACCTCGGTCGAGTTCATGTCGTTGTACTCGACGGTGATGCCCGGGTACAGCGCGTTGAAGTCCTTGATCAGCGGCGCGGTCGCCTTGCTGTCGGTGGCGCCGTAGAGCACCAGCTTGCCCTCTTTCTTGGCGCCGTCGATGATCTTCTGATAGTCGGCCGGATAGCCGGCGGGCACCTGCGCAAAAGCCGGGGCGGCAAGCGTCGCAGCAAACAGGGTGGCGCATGCAGCGGCCAAAGTGGTCTTCATCATCTTCGTCTCCAGTTCTTATATGTTTGTTTGATCAGCGCACCAGACCGAGTTCGGCGGCGCGCCTGCCGTAATCGTCCACGGCCTTTTTTACGTACGCTCCCAGCGCGTCGCCGGTCAGCCCAAACGGGAACAGCCCCGACGCCGCGCGCATTTGCGCGAACTGCGGACTGGCCAGCACCCGGTCGAAGTTCGATACCCAGTGCTGATAATCCGCATCCGACACTTGAGGCCCCATCCACACGCCGCGGATGATGGGCCACACCACATCGATGCCCTGCTCGCGCGCCGTCGGCACATTCGCCAACACGCCCGGCAGCCGGTGTTCGGCCAGTATCGCCAGCACCCGCGTATTGCCGCTGGCCGCATACAAGGTCGCCTCGCTGGCGTCGCCGGACACCACCTGCACCAGATTCGCGTGCATCGCGGCGAAGGCTTCGCCGCCGCCTTCCAGCGCCACGAAACGCAGCACCTTGGGATCGACGCCGGCGGTCTTGACCACCATCGCCATCTTCAGCCAGTCCTGGCTGCCGATGGTGCCGGAGACGCCGATCAGCACCTTCTGCGGATGATCCTTCAGCGCCGCCACCAGCTCACCCAGCGTCTTGTAGGGCGAATCGGCGCGCACCGCGATCATGCCGTAGTCGGCGCCCAGCGCCGCCACCCAGCGCACATCGGCCGCCTTGGCCTTGCCGAACTTGCCCTGCGCCAGATTGAGCAGCGAGCCGCCCGAAAAAGCCACCAGCGTGTTCGGTTCCGCGCGCCGCTGCGACACCAGCGAATGCCAGGCCACCGCTCCAATGCCGCCCGGCAGATAGCTGATGTGCATATCCGACGGCGGCGGGTTCGGCGACCCGCGCAAGCCCTGCAAACCCTTTTGCGCCAGCTTGCAGGTGAGGTCCATCGCCCCGCCCGGCTTGGACGGCACGATGCACTCCAGGCTTGCGGCCTGCGCTGCCGCGCCCAGAAAAAGCGCGGCAATCAAAGCCAGCAAAACTTTAGTCATCTTGTAGGTATCTTAGAACGGTGAAGCTTTCAAAGCGCTTTCAGGACGCGGCGTTTTGAAGAAAAACGCCGCGTCCTTTTCCTTGGCTTAGAAGCGGTGCTGCATGCCGACGGTCACACCGTGCTGGGTGGTGCCGTAGCCGGCGTCGTCGCGCGACAGGCCGGTCAGCTGGCCATTCTTGGCCTTGACGTAGGCGGCCGACACATGCAGGTCGGTGCGCTTGGACAGTGCGTAGCGATAGCGCGCCACGTACATGGTCGGGTCGGCGTCCTTGCCGGCGGCGACGTTCTTGACGTTCATATGATAGATCGCGCCGGTCAGCGTGGTCACGTCGTTGGTCTTGTAGGCGACGCCGGCCCAGGTGGTGGTGGCATCGACATCGGCCGTCAGGGCCTTGCCGGCGACGAGTTTGTAGTCGCGCACCACGCCCCACAGCTTCAACGGGCCGTTCTCGTAGTTGGCGCCCAGGTGCCAGACGGTGTTCTTGTCGCGGTTGCCGGTGGCGGCCACGGTGTTGCCGTTGTTGCGCTCCCAGGTCGCCATCAGGTTGGCGCCGCCGATTTTGTAGACGCCTGCGAAGCCGACCTTGGCGCTGTCCTGCGTGCCGGTGGTCTGCTCACCCGCCGCGTAGTTGGCGGCAAACTTGAAGTCGCCGAAGGTGTTGCTGTACTTGATGATGTTGTCGTAAGCGGTGGTGAAGCCGTACTTGCTAGGGCCGGTGGCCGGACCGGAAGTGGCCCACGAGTAGTACGGTGCGAAGCCCATCGGATCGAAGGAAATCACGGTGTCGTACACGCTGGTGAACGAGCGGCCGAGAACGACGCGGCCGAACGAACCTTCGAGGCCCACGGTGGCCTGACGCTTGAACAGCGGGCCGTCGGCGGCGCCGGTGTCCATCAGGATGCCGCCTTCCAGGTTGAATACTGCTTTCAAACCGCCACCCAGATCTTCGGTGCCACGCAAGCCCCAGCGCGAGGTGTTCATACCGCCGGAAATCACGCTGGTCTGGCTGCCGCCTGTTGGTGTTTTGTTATTGGCGACTTCAACGCCCATGTCCAGCAGGCCGTAGACCTGCACGTTGGTTTGCGCCTGGACGGCGCCACTTGCTGCGGCCAAAGCCATGACTGCGAGGGTCAATGCGGATTTCTTCATGTTGTCTCCAGAGGATATAGTTATTTGTGATGCCTGATTTTTGTGATCAGGCTGTCACTATAGGAGTCGCTTCCTTTCAATTGCCTTTCACTGGCATTTCATTACCACATCGGCGCGGATACCTGTCGTCCATGCACCACAAACCAGGCGAGGGCTTCCCTTTTGCGGCGCCTGAGACCATGATTCTGGCCTTACACTGAACTTATTTCATATTGTTGGCAAGAACTTATGCGCATACTGTTAGTTGAAGACCACACTGAGCTCTCACATTGGCTGTCGAAGGCGCTGCGCGACGCCAACCTGACGGTTGAATGCGCGGACAACGGCGCCGACGCCGACGCCCTGCTGCACACGCAGGATTACGCGCTGGTGATCCTGGACCTGACCCTGCCGCGCATGGACGGACTGGAAGTGCTGAAGCGCCTGCGCGCGCGCGGCGCCCCGCGCGGCCAGACCCCGGTGCTGATACTGACCGCCCGCGGCGGCCTGGAAGACCGGGTGCAGGGCCTGAACCTGGGCGCCGACGACTATCTGGCCAAGCCCTTCGAACTGGCCGAGCTGGAAGCGCGGGTCAAGGCTTTGCTGCGCCGCAGCGTCGGCAACGAGGCGCTGGTGCACAACTGCGGCGCGCTCAGCTTCGACACCGTCACCCGCATGTTCACCTACGCCGGCAACGCGCTGGCGCTGACGCCGCGCGAACACGCGGTGCTTGAAACGCTGATCACCCGCGCCGGCCGCGCCGTCTCCAAGGAGAAGCTGTTCGACGAAGTCTTCGCGCTGGCCGACGACGCCAACCTCGACGCCATCGAACTGTACATCCACCGCGTGCGCAAGAAACTCGACATCGCCGGGCCGGATGCCGCCGTCATCACCACGCTGCGCGGCATCGGCTACCTGCTGCAGCCCCGCCCCGCCTCGGCTACGCCTTCCACCCCAGCCGGTTAAATGGCGCTTTCCGGCACACTCCATCGCCTGATCGGTCCCGGCGCGCCGCTGGGCAGCCTGCGCGGCCAGCTGCTGCGCTGGCTGCTGGGCCCTTTGCTGGTGCTGGTGGCGCTGAACACCGTCTCGGTCTACCGCAACGCGCTCGACGCCGCCGATGTCGCCTACGACCGCTCGCTGCTGGCCTCCACCCGCGCGCTGGCGGAGCGCGTCTCCATCGTCGACGGCAAGGTGGTGGCGGACGTGCCCTACGTGGCGCTGGACAGCTTCGAGACCGACACGCTGGGCCGCATCTACTACAAGGTCACGGGGCTCAACGGCGAGACGGTATCCGGCTACGGCGACCTGCCGGCGGTGCCGGCCAACGTGCCGCGCTCGGAAGCCTATCCGGCGCTGGTGCGCTTCTATCACGCCAGCTACAACGGCCAGCCGGTGCGCATCGCCGCGCTGCTGCAGCCGGTGTACGACGACTCGATGCGCGGCATCGCGCTGATCCAGGTCGGCGAGACGCTGGAGGCGCGGCGCGGCCTGTCGAACCAGATCCTGTTCGACACGCTGGTGTGGCAAGCCTTGCTGCTGCTGGCGGTGGCGCTGCTGGTATGGTTCGCGGTGCGGCTGGTGCTGCAGCCGTTGATGCGGCTGAAAATCGCGGTGGAGACGCGTAGCCTGAACGACTCGTCCGACGTCGATCCGACGCTGGTGCACAAGGAGGTGCGGCCGCTGGTGGCGGCGATGAACAGTTCGCGCTCGCGGCTGCACATCCTGATCAGCAGCCAGCGCCGCTTCATCGCCGACGCCTCGCACCAGCTGCGCACCCCGCTGACGGTGCTGAAGACTCAGGCCGAACTGGCGCTGCGCGAATGCGACCGCGCCGGCGCCCATCCCGACGAGACCAGGGCCGCGCTGCGCGAGATCGTCCACAGCATCGCCGCCACCACCGACTCCACCGTCAACCTGGCCAACCGCCTGCTGACGCTGGCCCGCATCGAACATGGCGGCAACGCCGACGGCGCGGCGGCGCAATCGGAACCGGTGTCGCTGCGCGACATCGCGCGCCAGGTCGGGCTGGAGATGGCGATGGCGGCGGTGGCCAAGCAGATCGACCTGTCGCTGGAGGCCGAGACGGAATGCGTCGTCGACGGCCAGGGTCTGCTGCTGCACGAGATGATCGCCAACCTGGTCGACAACGCCTTGCGCTACACGCCGCAGGGTGGCACGGTGGTGCTGCGGGTGGCCCAACGTGGCGGCGGCGTGACGCTGGAAGTCGAAGACAGCGGCCACGGCATCCCGGCGTCGGAACGCGAGCGCGTGTTCGCGCCGTTCTACCGCGCCGCCGCCACGCTGGAGCGCAATCCCGGCGGCGCCGGCCTGGGCCTGGCCATCGTGCGCGACATCGCCAGCCTGCACGGCGCCGGCATCACGCTGTCCGACGCCGCCGGCGGCCAGGGGCTCAAGGTCGAGATCAGGCTTCCCGCGATGGCTTCAGCGTCGAAATGATGGCTGCGGCGATCAACCTGATTCCCGTCTCGCTGACGACGCTGCGCGCGCTGCTGGCGCCGGTGGTGGTGGTGCTCGCCCTCTACCATCCCAGCGGCGCCGCATTCGGCGCCTGCCTGGTCGCAGCCTTCCTGTCGGACGTATTCGACGGCATCATCGCGCGCCGCCTCGGCATCGCGACACCGAACCTGCGCCGGCTCGACAGCGTCGCCGACTCCATCTTCTACCTCGCCGCCGTATTCGCAGCCTGGCACCTGCACCCCGACGCGATCCTCGACCATGCGGCCGCGCTGGCCGTGCTGGCCACGCTGGAACTGGCCCGCTACGCCTACGACCTGCGCAAGTTCGGACGCGAAGCCAGCTACCACATGTGGTCCTCGAAACTGTGGGGCATCTTCCTGTTCGCCGGCTTCTTCGCGCTGCTGGTGCTGGGCCTGAACGGCACGGCCGTGGCGCTGGCCATCTACATGGGCATCGTCGCCGATGTAGATGGCCTGGCCATCTCCGTCATCCTGCCGCGATGGCAAACCGACGTGCCTTCCTTCGTCCACGCACTGCGCCTGCGGTAAAATAGCGACATCCATCCATCGCCGGAGCCAAACATGAGCGAGCAAGACTTTCAATATGATTTGATCGACGATGGCGAGATATGGATGGGGATGATCAAAAGCCGCAACCAGTCCGCGCATACGTACAACAAAGAAACTGCGGATGAAATCGTCAATTTGATATTGGATCGCTACTTTGCGCTGTTCACGCAGTTCGAGCGGAAGATGACGGAGCTGGCCGATGTCGTCTGAACTTGAACCGCTCGTGTTCGGTCTGAAGGCCAGCGTTGTGCGCAGCATGGGCGCGGTATTTTCCGAGTTTCCGGAAGTCGAGCAAGCGATCCTGTATGGTTCGCGCGCAGCGGGCAATTTCAAGCGGGGTTCCGACATCGACCTATGCCTGATCGGTACAGGCCTGACCACTCCACTGCTGCTCAAGCTGGAAAATCAGCTGGACGACCTGCTGCTGCCGTACAAGATCGATCTGTCGATCCGGGACCACGTCGACAACCCCGAGCTATTGAACCATATCGAACGAGTCGGTACCTCGTTCTACCACCGTAACAAGGAATAAGAAAATGATCACCAAAGAAGAAATGGTCGAGCTGTTTGCCGACATGAAGCAGAACGCGCCGTGGGATATCGCCAAGCCGCTGTTGTGGGGCTACTTTTTTGCCGACCCGACCAAGAGCAAGCTGGAAAGCGCCGCCGCGCTGCTGATGGCCAAGGGCTACAAGACCGTCGGCATCTACGACTCGAAGCCGGAAGCGGATACGCCGGCGCTGTGGTGGCTGCACGTGGAAAAAGTCGAGAAGCACACGGTCGACACGCTGCACGCGCGCAACCAGGAGTTCTACAAATTCGTCGAGGAACAGCAGATCGAAGCCTACGACGGCATGGACGTCGGCCCGCCCGCCTGATTACAACAACTCGGCAAGCGCCGGCAGGTGCTTGGTGGCTTCGAACTCCGTCACGCGATAGCTGGCGATGCCGTTCTTCGCAAACGGATCCTGCGCCAGCAATGCATCCAGCTCCGGCCGCGACACCCGGCCGCCAACCACGATCACGCCACCATCGCGCGGATTCTTGGGGCCGGATGCGATAAAGATCCCGCGCACATAATGCTCATCAAGAAACGCGCGATGCGCTGCCAGATGCGGCTCAATCTCCGCCAGCGGTTTCAAATAAGTCAGGTCAACGATGTACATGGGGCAGAATTCCAATCTAATTTGACGACAAGTCTCGAATGAACGTCCGCACCCGATAACGACCCAGTATAGCTAACTTGTTGAATCGCTCAAAGAGGTCGGCCGGAACCTGACGATCATGCCGCGCCTCCAGCCTGGCGCAGGGCCAGCCGCGCCGCCATGCCGCCGCGCGGTTCGTCTTCCAGCTTGAACACGCTGACCACCTGCGCCAGGTGGGCCGCCTGTTCCTGCAGCGAACCCGCCGCCGCGGCAGCTTGCTCCACCAGCGCGGCGTTCTGCTGCGTGGTGCTGTCGATTTCGGTCACCGCCAGGTTCACCTGCGCGATGCCTTCGCTCTGCTCGTGGCTGGCGGAGACGATCTCGCCCATGATGCTGGTCACCTGCTCCACTGACGATACGATCTTGCTCATCGTGGCACCGGCTTCGTCCACCAGCACGCTGCCGGCGTCGACCTTCACCACCGAATCGCCGATCAACTCCTTGATCTCCTTGGCCGCCGAGGCCGAGCGCTGCGCCAGGTTGCGCACCTCGGAAGCGACCACCGCGAAGCCGCGTCCCTGCTCGCCCGCGCGCGCCGCCTCGACCGCCGCGTTCAGCGCCAGGATATTGGTCTGGAAAGCGATGCCGTCGATGACCGCGATGATGTCGACGATCTTGCGCGACGAATCCTTGATCGACACCATGGTCTGCACCACGCGCCCCACCACCTCGCCGCCCTGGGTGGCGAAGCCGGACGCCGACTGCACCAGCTGATTGGCATGCTTGGCGCTCTCGGCGTTCTGCGTCACGGTCGCCGTCAGCTGCTCCATCGCCGATGCCGTCTCTTCCAGGCTGGAGGCCTGCGCCTCGGTGCGCGACGACAGATCCAGGTTGCCGCTGGCGATCTCGCTCGATGCCGTGGCGATGGTCTCGGTGCTGTCGCGCACCTGGCGTATCGTGCTGTTCAGCGAAGACACGAAACGGTTGAAGCCGTGGGCCAGCGCGCCCACCTCATCCTCGCTCTCGACCGTCATGCGGCGGCTCAAGTCGCCGTTGCCGTCGGCGATTTCGCCCAGCATGTGCGCGGCGCGCGCCACCGGTGCGGCAATCGCCCGGCTCACCAGCAGGATCACCAGCATGCCGACGCCGCCGCCGACCAGGCCGCCCACCAGCGCCGAAATCGTCACCGAGCGGGTGACGGCGCCCAGCACCTCGGCCTCCGGCACTTCGGCGATCACATACATATTCAGCTCCGGCACGAACGACGAGGCCACCAGCCGCTTGCCGTCCGGCGCCTTGTAGCTGGCGTTGGCGTAGCGTTCGCCGGCCAGCAGCTTGGTGCCGAGTTCGGCGTTAAAGCCCGGCAAGTCCTTCATGAAGTGCTGGCCGTCCGCCAGCGCGGCGTCGCGGTGCACGATCAGCATGCCGTTCGGCCGCACCAGGTACACGAAGCCGGAGGCGCCCACCTTGTATGTGCGGATGGTCTCGGCCAGCTTGTCGACCGCCAGCCCCAGGCTGGCCACGCCGATCTTGCCGTCGCCGGCGTCGAAGCGGGTGTTGATGAAGACGTTGTATGCGGTGGCGCCCGGTTCCTTGTCCAGGTTCAGCGAATACGGCTTGCCGCCGGCGAGGAAGCTGAAGAACCACTGGTCGGCCGCCGCGCCCTTGTCCAAGGTGCGGCTGTAGCCCTTCTCGTCGAAGTACTTGCCGGTGCTGCCGGACACCCACGACACGGCGGCCGCCTTCATGGTTTTCTTCATGCTGGCGGCGTAGGCGATCCAGGCCGGCAGGCCGGTGTCCGGCAAGCCGGCTTTTTCCCAATCCAGCAGGAAGGTATTGGCGCCGATCGCCAGCGTGGCCGACAGCGGCTCACCGATCTGGCGCAGGATGTCGTTGCGGATCTCGCCCACCTCCGCCGGCAATTCCGTATTGACCACACGGTCGCGGATACTATTGCCGGTCATCACCACACTCAGCGTCGCCGAGATCGCCAGGAACAGCAACAGGCAGGCGCCCATGCTGACCATCAGTTTTTGCTGTATCGACAGGCGGCGCAGAAGACTAGCCATAACATTCCCCAAAGGTTAAATCGGCGTTACTACATTTGAAATTCAGCGTAATCGAAGTCAGTTGCCATGCGCAACAGAAAATTCCGCTGCTGTGCGGAACTGCAACGCCACCAATCGAACAGGCTGTAGGGGCGCTTTCGCCATATCATTCAGCCAATATAGATACTATTCAACGACGATGCTCTCGAAACTCTCGTTTCGCCAATTGCTGCTGGGCGTCTTCCTGCTGATCGCGGTGCTGCTGAGCGCGGCTTCCCTGCATGCCCTGTGGACGCTGGACCGGCTTGCCGCGCACAGCCGCGACAGCGGCCGCCATGCGCTGGCGCTGACCGAAAACACGCAGCAGCTGGCCGAACGCAGCGTGGCGATGACGCGCAGCGCGCGCCAGTTCCTGGTGCTGGACGACCCGGCCTTCCGCAAGCGCTACGCCGACGCCTGGCGCGAGGCGCGCGCCGCGCTGGACGCGGTGGCGGCGTCCCTGCCCTACACGCCGGCCGCCACCTTCGACCTGTGGCGCCGTTCCGGCGAGCAGGCCTGGGACTTGTTGCAGGCGCCGGCGCGACCGCGCTCGTCCGCGCGCCAGCAGGCGCTGGAAAAAGTGCTGGCGCCGCTGCCCACGGTGAACGCCCGGCTAGCCGACGAGGTCAAGCAGGAAGTCGAGCGCCGCAACAGCGAACTGCTGGGCGAACTGGACCAGCGGCGCGCCGTGCTCAAGGCGCAGGTGCTGGGGTCCATCGTGCTGGCGGCGCTGCTGGCCGGCGGCTTCGGCCTGTGGCTGTCGCGCCCGCTGGCGCAAATCGAAACGGCGATCGACCTGCTCGGCGAAAACCGCTTCGACCACGCCATCGAGGTGCGCGGCCCCAGCGACCTGCAGCGCGTCGGTCAGCAACTGAACTGGCTGCGCCAGCGGCTGGCCGACCTGGAGGCGGACAAGGCGCGCTTCCTGCGCCACATCTCGCACGAGCTGAAGACGCCGCTGGCCGCGCTGCGCGAGGGGGTGGCCCTGCTGGAGGATGGCGTGGCCGGCGCGCTGTCGCCCAACCAGCGCGAGATCGCCGGCATCTTGAACCAGAACACGGCGGCGCTGCAGTCGCAGATCGAAGCGCTGCTGCGTTACAACGCGGCCACCTTCGACGCCCACCACCTGCAGCGCCATCCGGCCGACATGGCGGCCTTGCTGCAGCAGGCGATCGCCGCGCAGCGGCTGCAGTGGCAGGCCGGCGGCCTGACCGTCAGCACCGAAGGCAAGGCGCGCGCGATCGCCGTCGATGCCGACAAGCTCGGCGTGGCGATCGGCAACCTGCTGTCGAACGCGGTGCGCTTCAGCCCGCAAGGCGGACTGATCTCCTTCCGCCTCGGCGAGCGGCACGGCAGGCTGCTGCTCGATTGCGTCGACCAGGGGCCGGGCGTGGCGCCGGACGACGCGGCGCGCATCTTCGAACCGTTTTACCAGGGACAGCGCCAGCCGCCGGGCGCGCGCCGCGGCAACGGCATCGGCCTGTCCATCGTCCACGAATACGTCGCCGCCCACGGCGGCGCCTTGCAACTGTTGCCCGCCGAACGCGGCGCGCATTTCAGAATCGAATTGCCCTATGAAATATGATCATCCTCGCGCCGCCTTGCGGCCCCCGCTGCTGCTGATCCTGTTGCTGCTCAGCCTGTCGCTGGCCGGCTGCAGCCTGAATTCGCCGATGCCGGCGCCGCCTCCGCAGATGGAAGTCAACCTGCCGCCGCCACCACCGGTGCAGGAAGTGGCGCCGCTGGCGCCGCCGGACGAAGTCGGGCCGCTGCTCAGCTACCACCAGCAACTGCGCAAGATGAGCCAGGGCGACATGCTGAAGGAGCTGAGCGGACTGGGCTTGCAGCAGCGCAGCCCGCGCGTGGCGGTGCAGATGGGCATGGTGCTGATGCTGACGCGCGGCAGCGGCGACCTGGCGCGCGCCCAGGCGCTGCTCGACAGCGTGGCCACCGCCACCGACACCGAATCGGCGCCGTTCAAGGCGCTGGCGCAACTGCTGTCCAGCAACTGCGCGGAAACGCGCCGGCTGGCCGACCATGCCGACAAGCTGCTGGTGCAGCAAAAGGACAGCCAGCGCCGCATCGAACAGCTGAACGACATGCTGGAAGGCCTGAAGACCATCGAACGCACGCTGCCGGCGCGGCCTGCGCCCGGCCCGCAGGCGGTGATCAAATGAGCGCCGCGCAAGCTCCTGCCGCCAGCCAGGGCGCCCACCTGCTGCTGGTCGACGACGACGCCGACCTGCTGCGCCTGCTGTCGATGCGGCTGGGCGCCAACGGCTACCGCGTCACGGCGGTCGGCAGCGCCGAGGCGGCGCTGGCGCGCATGGCCATCGAGCTGCCTCGCCTGGTCATCAGCGACATCCGCCTGCCGGACCGCGACGGCATGTCGCTGTTCCAGGAAATCCGCAGCACCTGGCCGGCGCTGCCGGTGATCCTGCTGACCGCCCACGGCACCATCCCCGACGCGGTGGAGGCGACCACGCTGGGCGCCTACGCCTACCTGACCAAGCCGTTCGACGCCAAGCTGCTGCTGGAGCGCGTGGCGCAGGCGCTGAGCCTGTCCGCCCCCGATCCCGGCGCGGCCAGCGGCGACCACGCCTGGCGCGCCGGCCTCATCAGCCGCAGCCAGGTGATGGACGAATTGCTGGCCGAGGCGCGGCTGGTGGCCGCCTCCGACGCCAGCATCCTGATCCGCGGCGAAAGCGGCACCGGCAAGGAGCTGCTGGCCAACGCCATCCACCGCGCCAGCCGCCGCAGCAAGGCGCCGTTCATCGCCGTCAATTGCGGCGCGATACCGGAGCCGCTGCTGGAGTCCGAGCTGTTCGGCCACGTCAAGGGCGCCTACACCGGCGCCGTCGCCGCCCGCGAAGGCCTGCTGCAGGCGGCCGACGGCGGCACGCTGTTCCTCGACGAGATCGGCGACATGCCGCTGCTGCTGCAGGTCAAGCTGCTGCGGGTGCTGCAGGAGCGCGTGGTGCGCCAGCTGGGCTCGGACGTCGCGCGGCCGGTCGACGTGCGCATCCTGTCGGCCACCCACCGCGACCTGGACGCCGCCATGCTCGAAGGCCAGTTCCGCGAGGACTTGTACTACCGCCTCAACGTCATCACGCTGACCCTGCCGCCGCTGTCGCAGCGGCGCGAGGACATCGCGCCGATGGCGACCCAGTTCCTGCTGACGCTGGCCGCCAAGTACGGCAAGACGGTGCGCGGCTACGCTCCCGGCGCGCTGGAGGCGCTGACCACGGCCGCCTGGCCCGGCAACGTGCGCCAGCTGTACAACGTGATCGAACACGTGTGCGCGCTGGCCACGGCGCCGCTGGTGCCGCTGTCGCTGGTGCAGCGGGCCTTGCGGGTGCCGTCGCTGGAGGTGCTCAGCTATACCGAGGCCAAGCAGCGCTTCGAGCGCAACTACCTGGTCCAGCTACTGAAACTGACCGACGGCAACGTCGCCGACGCCGCCCGCCTGGCCGAGCGCAACCGCACGGAGTTCTACCGCCTGCTGCAGAAATACGACCTGGATGCCAGTCTCTTCCGTAGCGATTCCAGCCTTGTCGCCGCCGAGCGACAGGAAGAACCCCTTAAGAATCAATAACTTGGCGATTGGCGACCGGAGCTTGTCGCCAAAACCCGACAAAATCGCGGCAATATGGCCTGAAATGCCATGCCAACCCGCTTTCCAGCAGGAAAATCGCACTTAAGCCATTGAATTAAAAGGGAATATCAGAGCTGGCACGGGGTTTGCTGAGGATAGGGTAACGTCACTGACGTTTCACCCTAACTTGAAAAAGGAAGCAAATCATGATGACTACCAAACTGATCGCCCGCCTGATGGTTGCCGCCACCCTGACCGCCGCTGCCGCCACCGGCACCGCCTTCGCCCAGACCGACGCCGCCATGGCCGGCGCAGCCAAGACCGGCGCCGCCACCAACGACGACGCCATCACCAGCAAAATCAAGGCTTCCCTGGCTGATCAAAAACAAATCGGCGTGACCACCACCGACGGCGTGGTCGTTCTGAGCGGCTCGGTAGCCAGCACCGATGTCGGCACCAAGGCGATCCAGGTCGCCTCGGCAGTGCCAGGCGTGAAAGAAGTGAAAAGCGAACTGACGGTCGCTTCGAAATAATCGCAGGACAGCCGCAGCAGCGATGCCGCGGCGGCAGCACCGAGTTAATAGGAGTAGGACCCTTTGCCGGACAGCGTGCGTAGACGCTGCCCGGCCTTTTTTCGTCCGGCTTGGCTCGGGGGCCTAGCTCAGGTTTTCCAGGCGGATCTTGGTCACGCTGCCGCACACGGTCGGCAAGCCTTCCATCTTGGCGATGGCGGCGGTGACGTTCTTTTCCTGCGTCTGGTGGGTCAGGAAGATGATGTCGGTACGGGTCTCGCCCTCGGCCGGCTCCTTCTGCAGCATGGCATCGATCGAGATCGTGGCGTCGGCCAGGATGCGGGTCAGGTCGGCCAGCACGCCCGGCTGGTCGCTGACGTTCATGCGCAGGTAGTAGCTGGTGGTGATCTCCGACATCGGCAGGATCTCGATATCGGTCATCTCGTTGGGCTGGAACGCCAGGTGCGGCACGCGGTGTTCCGGGTCGGCCGTGGCCAGGCGGGTGATGTCGACCAGGTCGGCGATCACCGCCGAGGCGGTCGGCTCGGCGCCGGCGCCCTTGCCGTAGTAAAGCGTGGCGCCGACGGCGTCGCCATGCACCAGCACCGCGTTCATCGCGCCCTCGACGTTGGCGATCAGGCGCTTGGCCGGGATCAGCGTCGGATGCACGCGCAGCTCCACGCCCTCTGTGCCGTTGACCTTGGCGCGCTTGGCGATGCCCAGCAGCTTGATGCGGTAGCCCAGTTGCTCGGCGTAGCGGATGTCGATCGCGTTGAGCTTGGAGATGCCCTCGACGTGCGCCTTGTCGAACTGCACCGGAATGCCGAAGGCGATGGCCGACATGATGGTGGCCTTGTGCGCCGCGTCCACGCCTTCGATGTCGAAGGTCGGGTCGGCTTCGGCGTAGCCCAGTTCCTGCGCCTGCTTGAGCACGGTGGCGAAGTCCAGGCCCTTGTCGCGCATCTCGGACAGGATGAAGTTGGTGGTGCCGTTGATGATGCCGGCCAGCCATTCGATGCGGTTGGCGGTCAGGCCTTCGCGCAGCGCCTTGATGATGGGGATGCCGCCGGCCACGGCCGCCTCGAACGCCACCATCACGCCCTTGGCCTGGGCCGCGGCGAATATCTCGTTGCCGTGCACGGCCAGCAGCGCCTTGTTGGCGGTGACCACGTGCTTGCCGTTGGCGATGGCCTGCAGCACCAGCGCCTTGGCTTCGTCGTAGCCGCCGATCAGCTCGACGACGATGTCGATCTCGGGATCGTTGACGATGTCGAACGGGCTGGCGACCACTTTGACCTTGCCGCCGGTGCGCGCCTTGGCGCGTTCCAGGTTGCGGGCCGAGACGGCCACCACTTCGATGCCGCGGCCGGCGCGGCGGCGGATTTCTTCCTGGTTGCGCGCGAGCACATCGAACGTACCGCCGCCGACATTGCCGACGCCTAACAAGCCTACTTTGATGGATTTCATATAAACCGTTTCTATAGTTTGAGCCTCGTCATTCCCGCGCAGGCGGGAATCCATGCTGAGCCGGGCTGGACGCGGCCTATGGATTCCCGCTTCCGCGGGAATGACGCGGTTGTTAAAAGCTGGCGCCGTGGCGGTTGCGGTAGCCTTCCATGAACCTGGCGATGCGGCCAAAGGCTTCCGTCATGTCGTCCGAGTTCGGCAGGAACACCACGCGGAAGTGGTCCGGGGCGATCCAGTTGAAGCCGCTGCCCTGGACGATCAGCACTTTCGTTTCGGCCAGCAGCTCGTAGGCGAACTGCTGGTCGTCCGCGATCGGGTAGATCTTCGGATCGAGACGCGGGAACATGTACAGCGCCGCTTTCGGCTTGACGCAGGTGACGCCCGGGATATCGGTCAGCAGCTGGTAGGCGAGGTCGCGTTGCTTCAACAGGCGCCCGCCCGGCCCCACCAGGTCGTGGATCGACTGGTAGCCGCCGAGCGCAGTCTGGATCGCAAACTGGCCCGGTGCGTTGGCGCACAAGCGCATCGAGGCCAGCATGTTGAGGCCCTCGATATAGTCTTTCGCATGGGATTTCTCGCCCGACACCACCATCCAGCCGGAACGGTAGCCGCAGGCGCGGTAGTTCTTCGACAGGCCGTTGAAGGTGACGAACAGCACGTCGTCGGCTAGCGAGGCGATCGACACGTGCTCGGCGCCGTCGTACAGCACCTTGTCGTAGATCTCGTCGGCGTAGATGATCAGCTCGTGCTGGCGCGCCAGTTCGATGATCTGCAGCAGCAGCTCGACCGGATACAGCGCGCCGGTCGGATTGTTGGGGTTGATGACGACGATGGCGCGCGTGTTCGAGTTGATCTTGCGGCGCATGTCCTCGATGTCCGGGTACCACTCCTGCTGCTCGTCGCAGATGTAGTGCACCGGCGTGCCGCCCGACAGCGACACGGCGGCGGTCCACAGCGGATAGTCGGGCGCCGGCACCAGCACCTCGTCGCCGGTGTTGAGCAGCGCGTTCATCGACATGACGATCAGCTCGGAGGCGCCATTGCCCAGGTACACGTCTTCGATGCCGACGCCGGGGATATTCTTGCCCTGCGTGTAATGCACCACCGCCTTGCGCGGCGCGAACATGCCCTTGGAATCGGTGTAGCCGGCCGCGTTGGGCAGGTTGATCTTCATGTCCTGGACGATTTCATCCGGCGGATCGAAGCCGAACACGGCCAAGTTGCCAATATTCAACTTTGTGATCTTATGGCCTTCCTCCTCCATTTGCCGGGCTTTTTCCGGCACCGGACCGCGGATCTCGTAGCAGACTTCGGCCAGTTTGTTCGATTTTTGAATCGGTCGCAAAATAAAATCCTGTCTAGGTGAAGCAAATTGCTCTGACCTGCCAAAAACGCGGCGGCGGCCTTTGCTGCAATGCGAAAAGATCCATTCTGCCGAAAGCCTCCCATTTAATCAACCTTTCAGGCTGGATCACCCCGGAAAAACGCTACAATGACGCTTCTTTTGCCGACTAAAACCGCTATTCCGTCATGAAGCTCCACGCAAGCGATACTCAAAAATACCAGACCGTCACCGGCTACGATGAAACCGGCGTCGAAATCAACGCCGAGCGCTACAACTACAGCCTGATCGTGCTGCCGGAAAGCCCGCCGCGCGCCTGGGATGCCCCGACCTTCGAATCTATTACCGCAGAGCATTTCGACATCATCGGCGCCGACAGCCCGGACGTCGTCATCCTCGGCACCGGCGCCAGGCAGCGCTTCATCCATCCGCGCCTGACGGCCGCGCTGACGATGCGCCGCATCGGCGTCGAATGCATGGACAGCCAGGCCGCCTGCCGCACCTACAACATCCTGATGGGCGAGGGCCGCAAGGTCACGCTGGCCCTGATCATCAATCCCGACGAGGCCAAAACCGCCTGATGAACGATCTCTATAACAATAAAAAATTCGTCTGGTCGCTGCTGGCGGCCTTTGTCATCGTCTGGCTGTATGTGCTCGGCGTGCGCACGCTGGTGCCGCCCGACGAGGGCCGCTACGCCGAAATGGCGCGCGAGATGTTCAGCACCGGAGACTGGATCACCACCCGCCTGAACGGCATCAAGTACTTTGAAAAACCACCGCTGCAGACCTGGATGAACGCGGCCTCGTTTGCCGTGTTCGGCCTGGGCGAATGGCAGGCGCGCCTGTGGACCGGCCTGTGCGGCCTGGGCGGCGTGCTGCTGACCGGCTATGCCGCGCGGCGCGCGTTCGGCCCCCGCGCCGGCTTCTACGCCGCGCTGGCGCTCGGTTCCAGCCTGTTCTGGGTGGCCTCCGGCCAGATCGATTCGCTGGACATGAGCCTGTCGGGCATGATGACCATCGCCCTGTGCGCGCTGCTGGTGGCCCAGCGCGACCGCGCCACCGAGGCCGAGCGCCGCAACTGGATGCTGGTCTGCTGGGCCGGCATGGCGCTGGCGGTGCTGGCCAAGGGCCTGATCGGTCTGGTGCTGCCGGGCGCGGTGCTGGTGCTGTACTCGGCCTTGTCGCGCGACCTGGCGATCTGGACCCGGCTGCACCTGGGCAAGGGCCTGCTGCTGTTCTTCGCCATCGCCACGCCGTGGTTCGTGCTGGTGGCGCTGAAGAATCCCGAGCAGCCCTACTTCTTCTTCGTGCACGAGCACTGGGAACGCTTCTTCCTGAAGACCCACCACCGCGAAGGCGCCTGGTACTACTTCTTCGTGATGCTGATCCCGGGCATCGTGCCGTGGCTGGGCGTGCTGCCGCAGGCGCTGTGGGGCGCGCTGCAGCGCGAGCGCAGCGCCGTGTTCCAGCCCAAGCTGCTGCTGCTGATCTGGGCCGTGTTCATTTTCTTCTTCTTCAGCTATTCCAGCTCCAAGCTGCCCGGCTACATCCTGCCGATCTTCCCGGCGCTGGCGATATTGATCGGGGTCTACCTGGAAAGCGCCTCGCGCCGCAGCCGCATGGTCGCCGCCGGCCTGCTGGTGCTGATCGGCGTGGCCGGCCTGGCCGCCGTGCCGCAGATGGTGCACATGGCGGTGCGCCACCGCGACGAGACGGTCCTGCTGGAAGCCTACCAGCCGTGGGTGCTGACGGCCGGCATCATTGCCGCCGCCGGCGGCGCGCTGGCGCTGCTGCATGCGCGCCACCTGCGGCGCGACCTGACGGTGCTGACCATGGCCGTGGCCGGCTTCCTGTCCACCCAGCTGATCCTGACCGGCTTCGAGCCTTATGGCAAAATGCGCGCCGGCAAAGCCATCGCGCAAAAGATGCTGCCCGAGCTCAAGCCGGACACCCGGGTGTATTCGGTCGCCACCTACGAACAATCGATGACCTTCTACCTGCGCCGCACCGTGGTGCTGGTCGACTACTGGGATGAATTCACCTTCGGCCTGCGCCAGCAGCCGGAGCTGTCGATCCCGACGGTGGAGGAGTTCGTCGAGCGCTGGAGGGAGCATACGCAGCAAGGCGTGAAGGCGCTGGCCATCATCAGCAACGAGAAATACGCCGAGCTGAAGGAACAAGGCCTGGCCATGCGCGTGGTGGCGGAAGACACCCGCCGCGTGATCGTGGCCAACCTGTAATTGATAAAGAATGTCATGAATATTGCAACTTTCGGCTTCATCGTCTTCGGCGTGCTGCTCAACGCCGTGGCCCAACTGCTGCTCAAGGCCGGCGCCAGGAACGTCGGCGAGATCCACCTGACGCTGGACAACCTGTTTTCGGTCGGCCTCAAGGTCGCCACCCAGCTGCCCATCATCGGCGGCCTGACCTGCTACGTGCTGTCGGTGGTGTTGTGGATCATCGCGCTGTCGCGGGTCGACGTGTCGATCGCCTATCCGATGCTGTCGCTGGGCTATGTGGTCACCGCCATCGGCGCCTGGTACTTGTTCGGCGAGGCGCTGTCGCTGCAGCGCCTGCTGGCGATCGGCGTCATCCTGGTCGGGGTCGCCTGGCTGGCGCGGACCTGACGAACAATTTAGAATTGCGGCCATAAGCCAAAACCCTAATCAGTATGAGAGAGCGAAATACCCAATGACCTCCGCCCTGCCCTTTTTGCCCTTCTCGAAACCAACGATAGATGAGGCCACCATCGCCGCCGTCAGCGACGTGCTGCGTTCCGGCTGGATCACCAGCGGCCCGAAAGTCCAGGCCTTCGAAGCCCAGATGTCCGAGTATTTCGGCGGCCGTCCGGTGCGCACCTTCAATTCCGGCACCTGCACCATGGAGATCGCGCTGCGCATCGCCGGCATCGGCGCCGGCGACGAAGTGATCACCACGTCGATCTCGTGGGTCGCCACCGCCAACGTCATCATCGAAGTGGGCGCCACGCCGGTGTTCGCCGACATCGACCCGCTCACCCGCAACATCGACCTCGATAAGGTCGAAGCGGCGATCACGCCCCGCACCAAGGCCATCATCCCGGTCTACCTGTCCGGCCTGCCGGTCGACATGGACCGCCTGTACGCCATCGCCAAGAAACACAATCTGCGCGTCATCGAAGACGCGGCGCAAGCCTTCGGTTCCGAGTGGAACGGCAAGCGCATCGGCTCCTTCGGCGACTTCGTCTCGTTCAGCTTCCAGGCCAACAAGAACATCACCACCGGCGAAGGCGGCGCGCTGGTGCTCAACAATATGGAAGAAGCCAGGCTGGCGGAGAAATACCGCCTGCAGGGCGTGACCCGCAGCGGCGTCGACGGCATCGATGTCGATGTCCTTGGCGGCAAGTACAACATGAGCGACATCATGGCCGCCATCGGCCTGGGCCAGTTCGCCAACATCGACAACATCACCGCCCACCGCCGCAACCTGGCGCGCCGTTACTACGAGGCCTTCGGCCCCGAGTTCGAGGCGCAGTCCGGCGCCCAGCTGCCGCTGCAGGCCTTCGACACCAGCAACTACCACCTGTTCCAGATCGTGCTGCCCGATAACGGCCCGGCCACCCGCGCCGACTTCATGCGCGCGATGCAGGAGCGCTACAACATCGGCACTGGCTACCATTACGCGCCGATCCATTTGTTCACCATGTACCGCGAGCGCGGCTTCAAGGAGGGCATGTTCCCCGTGTCGGAAAAGATCGGCCGCCTGACCGTGACCTTGCCGATGTTCTACGCCATGACCACCGCCGACGTCGATCGCGCGGTCGCCGCCGTGAAAGCGATCCTGATCAAATGAGCGTGTCCCTGATGAAGCCTGAAATCTCCGTCGTCATTCCCATCTACAACGAGCAGGCCGGCCTGCAGGCCCTGTTCGACCGCCTGTACCCGGCGCTCGACAAGCTCGGCGCCAGCTATGAAATCGTGTTCGTCAACGACGGCAGCCGCGACAACTCGGTGTCCATCCTGGCCGAGCAGTTCCGCCAGCGGCCCGACGTCACCCGCGTGGTGCTGTTCAACGGCAACTACGGCCAGCACATGGCCATCCTGGCCGGCTTCGAAGCGTCGCGCGGCGACATCATGATCACGCTGGACGCCGACCTGCAGAACCCGCCGGAGGAAATCGGCAACCTGGTGGCCAAGATGCGCGAAGGCTACGACTACGTCGGTTCGATCCGCCGCAAGCGCCAGGATTCGGCGTGGCGCACCTACGCGTCCAAGGCCATGAACCGCGTGCGCGAAAAGATCACCAACATCAAGATCACCGACCAGGGCAATATGCTGCGCGCCTACGGCCGCAACGTGATCGACCTGGTCAACCAGTGCGGCGAGGTCAACACCTTCGTGCCGGCGCTGGCCTACCGCTTCTCGCGCAAGCCGACCGAGATCATCGTCGAGCACGAGGAGCGCGCCGCCGGCGAATCGAAGTACTCCTTGTACAGCCTGATCCGCCTGAATTTCGACCTGGTCACCGGCTTCTCGCTGGTGCCGCTGCAGTTCTTCTCGATGTTCGGCATGCTGCTGTCGATCGCCTCCGGCCTGCTGGTGCTGGTGCTGCTGGTGCGCCGCCTGTTCCTGGGCGCGGAAGCGGAAGGCCTGTTCACGCTGTTCGCGATCGCCTTCTTCTTCATGGGCACTATCCTGTTCGGCATCGGTTTGCTGGGCGAATACATCGGCCGCATCTTCCAGCAGGTGCGCGCCCGTCCGCGCTACGTGGTGCAGACCATCCTCGAACAGAAACCCGGCCAGCAGCTCGACGTGCCGGCCGGCGTGGAGAAACGCACCGTGGGCCGCAACTATGAGTGATCTCGACCACCGACCGCGCGCCGTCGTCTTCGGCTATCACAATGTCGGCGTGCGCTGCCTGAAGGTATTGCTGGCCGGCGGCGTCGATGTCGCGCTCGTGGTCACCCACGAGGACAGCGCCAGCGAAAACATCTGGTTCGAATCGGTGATTTCGCTGTGCCAGGCCGAGGGCATCCCCTACATCACGCCGGCCGACGCCAAATCGCCGGAGCTGCTGGAGCAGGTCCAGGCCGCCAAGCCGGACCTGATGTTCAGCTTCTACTATCGCAACATGCTGCCTGCCGAGCTGCTGGCGGTGGCGCCGGCCTTCAATATGCACGGCTCGCTGCTGCCGGAATTCCGCGGCCGCGCGCCGGTCAACTGGGCGGTGCTGCACGGTGCCACCGTCACCGGCGCCACACTGCACGAAATGACCGTCAAGCCAGACGCCGGCGCCATCGTCTCGCAGATGGAAGTGCCCATCCTGCCCGACGACACCGCGTTCGAAGTGTTCGGCAAGGTCACCGTGGCGGCCGAGCAGGCGCTGTGGCGGGTGCTGCCGTCGCTGCTGGCCGGCACCGCGCCGCGCCTCAAGAACGACCTGAGCAAGGGCGGCTACTTCGGCGGCCGCAAGCCCGAGGACGGCCGCATCAACTGGCTGCTGCCGGCGCAGGACGTGTACAACCTGCACCGCGCCGTCGCCCCGCCCTACCCGGGCGCCTTCACCGATCTGGGGGGTGTACGCTACGTCGTCCAGCGCGCCCGATTGTCTGGCAATTTCGGCAATGTTGTATCGCTAAGTTTGCCACCGGGCTTGACAGTAGTGGATAATTGCATCTTTGGCGTGTGCGGCGATGGCCGTATGCTGACGATTTCCGCCTTGACGGCCGACGGGGAACCCGTAACGGCCGAGCAGTTGCAATCCCGCCTGGCCGCGCTGGCCGCCGGCGGATAACGAACATTACCTGGGTAAACTCACATGAAAAAAGTCCTCATCCTCGGCGTCAACGGCTTTATCGGCCACCACCTGTCCAAGCGCATCCTGGAAACGACCGACTGGCATGTCTACGGCATGGACATGAGCACCGACCGCATCACCGACGTGCTGGAAAACGAGGCCTACAAGTCGCGCATGCACTTCTTCGAAGGCGACATCACGATCAATAAGGAATGGGTCGAGTACCACGTCAAGAAGTGCGACGTGATCCTGCCGCTGGTCGCCATCGCCACGCCGTCGACCTATGTCAAGGCGCCGCTGCGCGTGTTCGAACTGGACTTCGAGGCCAACCTGCCCATCGTCCGCTCGGCCGCCAAGTACGGCAAGCACCTGGTGTTCCCGTCGACCTCGGAAGTGTACGGCATGTGCCACGACGAAGAGTTCGATCCGGAGAACTCGGAACTGATCTGCGGCCCGATCAACAAGCCGCGCTGGATCTACTCCAACGCCAAGCAGCTGATGGACCGCGTGATCTGGGGCTACGGCATGGAAGGCCTGAACTTCACGCTGTTCCGTCCGTTCAACTGGATCGGCGCCGGCCTCGATTCCATCCATACGCCGAAAGAAGGCTCGTCGCGCGTGGTGACGCAGTTCTTCGGCCACATCGTCCGCGGCGAGAACATCTCGCTGGTCGACGGCGGCGCGCAGAAACGCGCGTTCACCGACATCGACGACGGCATCGACGCGCTGATGAAGATCATCGACAACAAGGACGGCGCCGCCAGCGGCAAGATCTACAACATCGGCAACCCGGTCAACAACTACTCGATCCGCGAACTGGCCGGCATGATGCTGAAGCTGGCAGAGGAATATCCGGAGTACGCCACCGGCGCCAAGCAGGTCAAGATCGTTGAAACGACGTCCGGCGCCTACTACGGCTCGGGCTACCAGGACGTGCAGAACCGCGTGCCGAAGATCACCAACACCTGCGAAGAGCTGAACTGGAAGCCGACCACCACCATGGCCGACGCCCTGAAGAAAATCTTCGACGCCTACCGCAGCCAGGTAGCCGAAGCACAAAAACTGATGGACTGAGATTTGACCGAGACTTTGAACAGCAAACCGCTGATGGTGTTGAAGATCGACGTCGACACCTATCGCGGCACCCGTGAAGGCGTACCTAACCTGGTGCGCATGCTGAAGGCGCACAACGCCGGCGCCACTTTCCTGTTTTCGCTGGGGCCGGACCACACCGGCTGGGCGCTGCGCCGCGCGCTGCGTCCCGGGTTCTTCAGCAAGGTCTCGCGCACTTCCGTGGTCGAACACTACGGCTTCAAGACGCTGATGTACGGCACCCTGCTGCCGGGCCCGGACATCGGCAAGGATTGCGCCGCCGAGATGCGCGCGGTGCGCGACGCCGGCTTCGAATGCGGCATCCACACCTGGGACCACGTGCTGTGGCAGGACAATGTCGCCAAGCGCGACGGCAAATGGTCCACCAGCATGATGCGCAAGGCCGCAGCCCGTTTCACGCAGGTGTTCGGCACGGCGCCGCGCACCCACGGCGCGGCCGGCTGGCAGATGAACAACGCCGCCTTCGCCGAGCACGACACGGCCGGCTACGGCTACGCCTCCGACGGCCGCTGCGTGCTCAACGACAACGGCAGCCTGGCCAATCCGGCCGACGGCCCCCACCGCCTGTCCGACGGCGGCAAGGTGCTGGCCCACATCCAGCTGCCGACCACGCTGCCGACCCTGGACGAGTTGCTGGGCCGCGACATCGACGGCACCATGGTCTCGACCGGCAACATCGCCGCCTTCCTGCTGAAGCTGACCGAAGGCGCGGCGCGCGACCACGTTTATACTTTGCATGCTGAGCTTGAAGGCCAGAAACTCGCCCCCATATTCGAGCAGTTATTGGCTGGGTGGCAGGCGCAGGGTTACCAACTGGCGTCCATGGCCGACTACTATCAGAAGATCCAGCACTCGACCGTGCCGGTCATCCCGATCACCTGGGGCGAACTGCCCGGCCGCTCGGGACAGCTGATCGTACAAGGCGCCGCCCGTTCTTAAATACCGTTCAGGAGAAAGCCTGTGGCTGATAGCCAAAACGTAGTGAGCGACTTTTCCGCTGCAATGACCAGCGGCCAGACCTTCCAGCTGTCCGGCCGGCCGGCGCGCCACACCGTGCTGTTCTTCTACCCGAAGGACAATACGCCCGGCTGCACCACCGAAAACATGGCTTTCCGCGACCTGTACGAGCAATTCCAGGCCGCCGGCACGGAAATCTACGGCGTCAGCCGCGATTCGCTGCGCTCGCACGAAAGCTTCAAGGCCAAGCTGGGCCTGCCCTTCGAACTGATTTCCGATCCGGACGAAGCGCTGTGCCAGCAGTTCGGCGTGATGAAGATGAAGCAAATGTACGGCAAGACGGTGCGCGGCATCGAGCGTAGTACGTTTGTGATTGACGCTAATGGTCAATTAGTGAAAGAATGGAGAGGCGTGAAGGTAGCGGGTCACGTCGATGAAGTGCTGGAATTTGTAGCGCGTCAGGCTTAGTTGTTGTGCGCGTTGCAGCTTCCAGAGTTGCTTAACCGTAGCAGAACCATGCGTAACAGCCCTTGAGTCATCACTGTAATCCTTCCCACCCTACATGGTGGCCAACCGGCCACCACGCGGTACTTTCTCCGGGCGAGATGAGAGCCCGTCGGCAGTCTTATAACCTGTTTTACCCAGCATCCACCCCATCCGGTCAAGAGTTCGCTGTGTTCGCTCGCGCGCGCACTGCGCGCTCTCGCCCTATGGGCGGATTCCTCCAGATTTTTTTTGAATGAGATCCTGATGCCACTGCCAAAATTACCTAGTAAGCCAGCGACTTTACTTCTGGCCAAAGATTATCCAAAAGCGACAGGGCCGCGCCCGGTTCCCGCCATAGTAGCGGTGGCTGAGGTTGCGCCCGCGCCGAAGAAAGCGGCGCCTGTCAAAGCAGTGCCTGTAGCGAAGACCAAAGCGGTTCCCCCGAAAACCACAACCAAGTCGAAAACCGTCGCCGCCGTGCTGAAGGCTGCGCCGGAAGTATTGAAGAACGCCGCCGCCGGCATCGCTCCAGCCGCGGCTCCTGCCACCAAGGCAAAATCCGCACCGGCCGCGCGCAGCAAGGTCACGCCGATCAACGCCGAGGCGCCGCATCCGGCCAAGCACAAGCCGCATGAAGTGTCGATCAAGTCGTCGACCAGCCGCCACGCCGACCAGACCGGCACCACCAAGCTGTTCGTGCTGGACACCAACGTGCTGATGCACGATCCATCGTCGCTGTTCCGCTTCGAGGAGCACGACGTCTACCTGCCGATGATGACGCTGGAAGAGCTGGACAACCACAAGAAGGGCATGACCGAGGTGGCGCGCAATGCCCGCCAGGTGTCGCGCACTTTGGACGCGCTGGTTTCCAACACCGACGACGACGCCATCGAGAACGGCATCCCGCTGTCCAAGCTGGGCAACAAGGACGCCAAGGGCCGCCTGTACTTCCAGACGCGCCTGCAAACGGCCGACCTGCCGGTGGGCCTGCCGGTCGGCAAGGCCGACAACCAGATCCTGTCCGTGGTCCGCTCGCTGGAAGCGGAACAGGAAGGCCGTCCCGTGGTGCTGGTGTCGAAGGACATCAACATGCGCATCAAGGCACGCGCGCTGGGCCTGCCGGCCGAGGACTACTTCAACGACCACGTGCTGGAAGACACCGACCTGCTGTACTCGGGCATCGTCCAGCTGCCGGACGACTTCTGGACCAAGCACGGCAAGGACCTGGAAAGCTGGCAGGAAAACAAGAACGGCCAGAGCGCGACGTTCTACCGCGTCACCGGTCCGTTCGTGCCTTCGCTGCTGGTCAACCAGTTCATCTTCCTGGAGCCGAAGAATGGCGAAGCGCCCTTCTACGGCCAGGTCAAGCAGATCAACGGCAAGACCGCCGTGCTGCAGACCCTGCGCGACTTCAGCCACAACAAGAACAATGTGTGGGGTGTCACGGCCCGCAACCGCGAGCAGAACTTCGCCTTGAACTTGCTGATGAATCCGGAGTGCGACTTCGTCACCCTGCTGGGCCAGGCCGGTACCGGCAAGACCCTGCTGGCATTGGCCGCCGGCCTGGCGCAAGTGCTGGAGACCAAGCTCTACAACGAAATCATCGTCACCCGCGTGACGGTGCCGGTCGGTGAAGACATTGGCTTCCTGCCGGGTACCGAGGAAGAGAAGATGTCGCCATGGATGGGCGCCTTCGACGACAACCTCGAAGTGCTCAACAAGTCCGATTCGGACGGCGGCGAGTGGGGCCGCGCGGCGACGCAGGACCTGATCCGTTCGCGCATCAAGATCAAGTCGCTCAACTTCATGCGCGGCCGCACCTTCGTCAACAAGTTCCTGATCATCGACGAAGCGCAGAACTTGACGCCGAAACAGGTCAAGACCCTGGTCACCCGCGCCGGTCCGGGCACCAAGATCCTGTGCCTGGGTAACATCGCGCAGATCGACACGCCTTACCTGACCGAAGGGTCGAGTGGTCTGACCTATGTGGTGGACCGCTTCAAGGGCTGGTCGCACAGCGGCCACGTGACGCTGGCGCGCGGCGAACGCTCGCGTCTGGCGGACCACGCAAGCGACGTCCTGTAGTAGAATAAATCCGTACCTGTTAGCCCCGCCCGCAGCAATGCCGGCGGGGCTTCTTTTTTGTCTTCGAATACATTTAAGATGCAATAGAGCATTTATTTCGTGGCAATGCAGACAATTAGTGATGTCAACGATTTAATGCAGTGCACAATACAGACGAAGTCAGCCACGAAAGTGCTTGAAACCGGCAGCAAGCTGTATGACACTAGACATCCCAAGTCATTGATTTTCGCCCGTTTTTACGCCACAGCCGAGGTACGACCATGGACATCCCTATCCTGATCCAGAAGCACGGCGGCAGCAAGTACGGCGTCACGGTCCCGGACATTCCGGGCTGCGTGTGCAGCGGCGAAACCGTGGACAAGGCCATGAGCAACGCCACCAAGGCCATCTACGGCCATGTCGGCCAACTGGTCGAGCAAGGCAAGGCCTTCGAGATCAAGCCGTCGGAAGTGGAATACCTGTCGCGCGAGCCGGACTACGCCGGCGGCATCTGGGCGCTGGTCAGCCTCGACCTGGCCAAGCTGGACGATCCGCCGGAGAATTGAGCGGCTCTTGCAGATGGCGCCGAAGCGCCGACTCCGGTACGTTGATCATGCCGTAGCGGGCCACCATTTCGCCTTGCTGGCAGATTTTTTTACCTTGCAGGGAGACCGACTTCGATCTGCAGCCAAAACCCGCCTTGGTAACGTTCGCTGTCCTGCCAGCACTCGATGGCTGTTGGAGGGGGCAGCGGTTTGTCGGATCCCTCAAACATGAGCGCGACAGCCTCCTGCGCCATTGCGGGAAGATCATCCAGATCGTCGGCGGCTGTGAAGACGCCGGGCAGGTCAGGGAACGCAGCGCCGTAAGCGCTACGCTCGTCCTTCCAGACACAAATCGGATAGAGCATAGTGACCTTCATTTCAAGTTCGCCTGCTTCAAGATAGCCTTGCTTACGCCGATAGACAAATCTTTTTTTGGGTGAGGAACACAAATTTCTTTGCCGCTTGACCTTCCCATGGCTGGAAGGACTACAGTATGATCATCGAAACTGTTCAGGGAGTACGGCGATGTATCAGCTGCAAGTGGAAAACATGAGCTGCGGGCACTGCGTGGGGGCGGTGACCAAGGCGGTGCAGGCGGTCGATGCGGCGGCCAAGGTCGATATCGACCTGGCCAGCAAGACCGTCAAGATCGCCAGCGCCAGCGCGTTGGCTCCGCTCAAATCGGCCATCGCCGATGCCGGCTATCCGGTGACCAGCGCGGCCTGATTATTTATCCAGCTCGGGATAGTGGCGGAAGATGCCGTCTTCGTTGAACGGTATCCGCCGCTTCGACGCCACATAGGCGGCGATATTGGGCCGCAGCGCCACCTTGTCGCGCAACGCGATCAACGCCGGATACGAAGGCTCCAGCCTTGCCATCGCCTTCGGGAAGGCATAGCGCAGCCCCTCGATCAACTGGAACAGCGACAGGTCCACATAGGTCAGCCGCGAACCGATCGCATAACCGCCCCGTCCAGGATTGCGCACCACCACGCCCTCGAAATAATCGAGGAACTTCGGTATGCGCTCCTCGCGGAAGCACTTGGCGCGCGCCCTCGCTTCCTTCTTCTGCTCTTCGTAGTATTTGCTGGTGGAGATGGGATGATGCGTGTCGTGCACCTCGGCGACAATGTCGGCGATGGTCAGCTGCAGCTGGCTGGCCCACAAGCGTCCCTCTTCCGCGCGCGGCGCCAGGCCATGGCGGGAGCCGAGGAACATCAGGATGGTGGCGGTCTGCCCGATCAGCAGCTCGCCCGCGCGCAGCACCGGCGGCGCGAACGACGGATGATCGACCTGGCTGCCATCGAGGCTGGCCAGCAGCGCCGGCATGCCCTTCTTCTGCCGCGCCACATCGACATACGGAACCGCCGCTTCTTCCAGCGCCAGCCGCACGAACTCGCCGCGGCCCTGCAGGCCGTCCCAATAATAAAGTTGGTATGGTGTCGTCATGCCAAGATGGTAGCACCGACAACGACGGGGCAGCGCCCGGAACGATATGCGCTGCCCGGTTATAATCCATGGTTACCCCGTTTACGCCTGTCCAGTCATGTCACCAGTTCCCCCGCTTGAAATGCATATCGTCCTGATGGTCGCCGCCGCCGGCTTCCTCGCAGGCGTCCAGAACGCGCTGGCGGGAGGCGGTTCCTTCATCACCTTCCCCGCCCTGCTGCTGGCCGGCCTCAATCCGCTGGCCGCCAACATGACCTCGACCATCGCGCTGTTCCCCAGCCAGACCACCTCCGCCTACGCCGGCCGCAAGCTGGTCGACGACGTCGGGCCGCTGACCTTCCGCCAGATGCTGATCATCAGCGGCATCGGCGGCATCTTCGGCGCCATCCTGCTGCTCAATACGCCGCCCTCGTTCTTCGCACGGCTGGTGCCGTGGCTGGTGCTGTTCGCCACGTCGGTGTTCGCGTGGGGCAGCTTCCGCAAGAAGCCGCTGCACGCGGCCAGCAGCATGCCGCGCTGGACGCTGATCCTGGTGCAGACCTGCATCGCCATCTACGGCGGCTATTTCGGCGGCGGCATCGGCTTCCTGATGCTGGCCGCGCTGACCATCGCCGGCCAGCAGGTGCGCGCAGCCACCGCCACCAAGAACGTGCTGGCGATGGCGATGAACGCGGCGGCCACGCTGATCTTCGCGACCTCGCGCCTGATCAGCTGGCCCGCCGCGGTTGCGCTGTGCGCCGGCGGCATCGCAGGCGGCTTGTGCGGCGGCTGGCTGATCCACCGCCTGCCGGAAAAAATGATGCGCGGCTTCGTGGTGCTGGTCGGCGCCGTGCTGACGATCTGGATGTTCTCCAGGGCGTAAGCGGATTAGTCGCCCAGCGATTGGAGGATCGGGCAGTCGGGCCGGTTGTCGCCGTGGCAGCAGCTGGCCAGGGTGTGCAGCGTGTCGCGCATTTCGGTCAGCTCGGCGATACGCTGATTGAGCTCCGCCACGTGGCCCATGGCGATGCTCTTGACGTCGGCGCTGGCCCGCTCCTTGTTCTGCCACAGCGACAGCAACTCACGGATCTGTTCCAGCGAAAAGCCCAGCGTGCGGGCGCGCTTGACGAAGCGCAGCGCATGCAGGTCGTTGTCGCCGTAGATGCGGTAGCCGGAATCGCTGCGCCGGCCCGGCGGAATCAGGTTGATGCTCTCGTAGTAGCGGATCATCTTGGCCGTGATGCCGGTGGCCGTTGCCGCTTGTCCGATATTCATGGTTGTCCTTTCGCGTGTTCCGGTGTCCAGCGGCGCAGCAGCAGCGCATTGCTGATGACGCTGACGGAGCTGAGCGCCATCGCGGCGCCAGCCACCATCGGGTTGAGCAGGCCAAAGGCCGCCAGCGGTATGCCCACCAGGTTGTAGATGAAGGCCCAGAACAGGTTCTGGCGGATCTTGCTGTAGCTCCGGCGCGAGATCGAGATGGCGGCGGCCACCAGCGCCGGATCGCCGCGCATCAGCGTGATGCCGGCGGCGTGCATGGCGACGTCGGTGCCGCTGGACATGGCGATGCCGACATCGGCCGCCGCCAGCGCCGGCGCGTCGTTGATGCCGTCGCCGACCATGGCGATGCATGCATGCTCGTGCTTCAGCGCGTCGATGGCGGCGGCTTTGTCCGCCGGCAGCATGTTGGCGGTCACGCGCTCGATGCCGAGTTCCTTGCCAACGGCGTCGGCGCTGCCCTGGTTGTCGCCGGTGAACAGGACGGTGTGGATGTTCAGCGCGTGCAGCGCCTGCACGGCCGCGCGGGCCTGCGGCTTGACGCGGTCGCCAAAGGCGAGCAGGCCTGACAGCTGTTTGTCGTCCACGTCGGCCAGCCACGAGATGGTGTGGCCCCGCCTCTCCAGTTCCCCCGCGCGTGCCTCCAGCGCGGACATGTCGATGCCCCGCTCCTGCATCAGGCGCGTGCTGCCCAGCACCATGCGCCTGCCGTCAACGGAGGCCGCGATGCCTCGGCCGGGCAAGGCAGCGACATCGGATGCGGACAAGGGGATGGAGTCGGCATCCTTTGCGGCGGCGTCCACCACGGCGCGGGCCAGCGCGTGCTCGCTGCCGCGCTGTATGGCTGCTGCCAGTTGCAGCAGGCGCGCCGCGGCCACGCCCGGCGCCGGCTCCAGCGCCGCCAGCGACGGCTTGCCTTCGGTGAGCGTGCCGGTTTTATCGAAAGCCACCGTGGTGATGCGATGCGCCAGCTCCAGCGCCTCCGCATCCTTGATCAGGATGCCGTAGCGCGCCGCCACGCCGGTGCCGGCCATGATGGCGGCCGGCGTGGCCAGCCCCAGCGCGCATGGACAGGCGATCACCAGCACCGCCACCGCGTTGATGATGGCGAGCTCCATGTCGCCGCTGAACAGCCACCAGCCGGCCAGCGTCAACGCCGCCAGCACCAGCACCACCGGCACGAACACCGCGCTCACGCGGTCCACAAGATGCTGCACCGGGGCCTTGGCGGCCTGCGCGTCTTCCACCAGCCGGATGATGCGTGCCAGCGTGTTCTCTGCGCCGACCGCCGTCACGCGCACCAACAACAGCCCTTCGCCGTTGATGGCGCCGCCGGTGACGTGGTCGCCGCCGTGACGCGCCACCGGCAGGCTCTCGCCGGTGATCAATGCCTCGTCCACGTGGCTGGCGCCCTCCGTCACCACGCCGTCAACCGCCACCCGCTCGCCGGGACGCACCACCACCATGTCGCCGACGCGCACCGCGGCGATCGGCACATCGATATCCTGCGTGCCGCGCCGCACCCGGGCCGATTCCGGACGCAACACCTGCAAGGCGCGGATCGCCGATGCGGTCTGCCGCTTGGCCCGGGCCTCCAGCCATTTGCCCAGCAAGACCAGCGTGATGACCACGGCCGACGCCTCAAAGTACAGATGCGGCATGGCGCCGCGGCCGGCCAGCAGTTGATAGACGCTCAGACCATAGGCGGCGCTGGTGCCCAGAGCGACCAGCAAATCCATATTGCCGCTGCGGGCGCGCACGGCCAGCCAGCCGGCGCGATAGAAACGCGCTCCCAGCCAGAACTGCACCGGCGTCGCCAGCAGGAATTGGAGGCGGCCATCCAGCATCCAGTGCACGCCGGCCAGCTCCATCAGCATCGGCAGCACCAGCGGCAGAGACAGCAGCCCGGCAAGCAGGACGGCATGGCCGTCGCGCGGTCCGGGCAGGCCGCGCGACGGCGCATGCGCCGACGCCGGCGCGTTGGCCACGGCGTCGGGCACAACCGGAATACCCTGGTAGCCGGCCTTGTCGATCGCCTGCACCAGCACAGCCAGATCCACCGGCTGCGCCGATTCGACGCGCGCCATCTCGGTCGCCAGGTTGACGCTGGCCTTGTCCACGCCAGGCACCGCCGTCAGCGCCCGCTCCACCCTGCCGACGCAGGAGGCACAGCTCATGCCTTCAATTTTGATCGCTTGCTGATTCATGATGACGCCCGTTGCTATCCGTATGTTGCCAGCATCAAGTATCCCATGATTGGAAGGTCAAGCGTTTTTGCAAATAAAAAAGGCCAGGTATCAAACCTGGCCTTCCTGGTATGGCTACGACGGGATTAGCGTACTTCGCAATCGACGGCGTTGGACTTGGGCGCCGAGCTCGAGCCGGAGACCGGCGGCGGCGCGCTAAATGCCGGCGGCAGCGTGAATTGCAGGCCCGGATTCTTCGGCACGATGACAGGCGCCTGGATCGGGGTCGGAGTATAGCCGAACTGACCGGCGGCGAAGTTCTGGGCGCCGCCCTTGTTGCTCACGTTGATCAGTCCATCGATCACCTGCACATACAGGCCAGGCGGCAAGACGGGCCCGGTGGTCGGGGTCACCGTCCTCGGCAGCGGGATATTGACCTGCGCCAGCATCAGTGGCTGCACCGGGTAGGCGTCGCCCAGCGCGGCGGTACTGGCCATCAGGTAGGCTTCGCGCGCGGCGACAGCCTGCTCCGACGGCTCGACCCACTCGGCGATGAAGGTGGTGCCGCGAATACCGATGGTGGCGCTCGGCGTCTTCATCGCGAACTTTTCCTTGTTGCGCTTGCCCAGCAGGCCGGTCACCGAACGCAGGCCGCCCTTGACCAGATTGAACGACGCGTTGTCGCCGTCAGGCTTGCCGGCGTCGTAGCTGAAGTTTTCCACCTTGAAGGTGGTCGACGGCTTGAGCGTGATTTCGCTGTTGTCGATGAATTTCACCATGGCGTAGGTGTTCTTCTCCGTCACCAGCGTGTCGCCGCTCTCGACCTCCGAGCGCATCGACAGGATGCGCACGACGCCGTCGGCCTTCTTGGCCAGCAGCGGCCCGCTCAGTTGCACGATGGTGCCGGCAACCTGCGCGGCCCAGCTGGCGCTGACGACGCCACACAGCGCCAGCAGCATCAGCGCTTTAATTACAGTACATTTTTTTAGCAGGTTCATTTTTGGTTCCGCTCTTGTCAGTGGATGCAACTTCTTTGGTGTCGGTCTTGTCCGCAGCCTTGTCGGCTGTCTTGTCGGACTTGCTGTCGTCAGGCGTGGTCGAGGTGGTCGTGCCGCCCGTGGTGGCGCCACCGCTGGATGTGGTCGTGGTTTTCTTCGTATTATCCAGGAATGCCAGCTGATCGAGGTCGGTCTTAGGCGGCGACGTCGTCACCGTCTTGATGACTTCGTTCGACGCTTGCTGCACCGGCTTCACCGGCTCGCTGGCCGTCGGCGGCGACAACACCTGGCACAACGCCGAATTCGGCGCGATCGTGCAGATATCGGCCGATGGTGGCGGCGTTGGAGTTGGCGTCGGCGTAGGTACTGGCGTCGGGGCCGGCGTTGGCGTCGGCACTGGCGTCGGCACTGGAGTCGGCACTGGAGTCGGCGTCGGCACTGGCGTCGGCACTGGAGTCGGCGTCGGCACTGGCGTTGGCACCGGAGTCGGCACTGGCGTTGGTACCGGAGTCGGCAATGGCGTCGGTGTCGGCGTTGGGGTCGGTGTCGGAGTCGGAGTCGGTGTCGGCGTCGGAGTTGGTGTCGGCGCAGGAGTCGGTGTCGGCGGCTGCTGGACAGTCGTCGCCTGCGTTACCGGGCCATGGACGTCGGCAACGCTGCCGCCTGCGGTGACCGTGTAGCTGGCCGCCGTCACCGAGATGGTGCCGCTGGTCGACGCCACGGTCGCGCCGCTGCCGATGGTGATCTGGTTGGTAGGATCATAGCTGGTACCCGCAGCCAGCGAAATATTGCCGGACGCCGTACTGACGTTGCCATCGATGACCAGAGGACTGTGCGTCTGCAGCGTGATGCTGCCGCTGCCCGTCACTACGCCATAGGCTGGCGCCGGCGACGGGGCTGGCGATGGAGCCGCGGCGATCTTCAAGCCGCCCCAGTTTTCGATCCGGACATCGCCGTCATTGCCGCCGCCGCTGTCGACCTGCAGCGCCTTGTACACCGTCATGTAATTGGCGTCATGGGCAGTGTTGTTGGCGTTGGCGATATTGATGTCGGCGGTACTGTGGCCACCGGCGGTGTTGGTGGCGTACAGCGCTGACACATTGGTCTTCAGCGCGGTGGATTCGGTACCGATACCTTGGGTGGCGTCCATGGTCAGCGTATTGGCGATGATGGCCCCCACCGTGGCGGTACTGATATTGCCCGCCACAGTCAGCGTCACGTCGCCGTCGCTTTGCACACCGCTGATGTCATACAGCGTGGCGCCGCTGACGTCGCCGCCCGTCAAGCGGCTGATCGCCACGCTGCGGCTATCCGTGAATTGAATGGTCTTGCCGGCCCCGGTCTGCCACATGGCGATGTTATCCACCGCGTTGCCGGCATTGGTCAGGTTGATATTGCCGTTGGTGGCCACGCCCAGCTCGCTCACGCTGATCGAGCCGGTCTGCGTGATGTCGCCACCGTAGCTGAGCAAGCCTACGCGCGTGGTGAGCGCGTTGAGCGAATCGACACCGGTGCCGCCCGCGACCAGGCTTTGCACCGTGATATCGCCGACGTTATCCGTCGCGCCCTTGTCGCCGAGGCCCAACGTCGGCGTGACCATGTGATACAGCTTGGTGATTTCCAGGCAGCCGGCAAAGCTGCCCGCCGAGCAACCCGTGCCGCCGACCAGGATCTTGTAGTTGTGGTCAAACGGCGCAATGCTGGCGGTGTTGGACGTGACATCGCCCAGCAGACTCAGGCTGTCGGCGCCGATCGAGGCCACATCGGCCATCGCGGTGCCGGTGGCGCTGATGCTGACCGCCGGCCCGTTCAGATCCAGCTCGCCCGCCACTTTGATGGCGGCATTGACCGTCACCGAACTGGTCGAACGCTTGGACCACAATTCGACGTTTTGGGCGTAGCTGGCCGACGTGCTCAGGTCCACCGCGCCGGTCACCACCACCTGGCCGCTCATGCTGCCGATGCTGACATCGGCATTGTGAATTGCCTTGAGCGTGTTGTCGCTGACCGACATGGCGCTGGTGTCGATGATATCCGCGCCCGCGCCGACATTGACGCCCTGCCCCGATTCGAAACTCACCATCGGCGCGGTGCCCGTGCCATTAACGGTACCTGCGGCCAAATTGACCTTGCCACCGCGGAAGCGAATATCATTGCCGCTCAACGTGATCCCGCTGCCCAAGGTCGCACTGCTGTTGAACTGCAGGTAGCCGCTGCCTGACGACTGGCTGATGCCGGTGCCGCGCCAGCCCAGCGTCATGGGATTCACGCTTGTCACGCTCAGCGTGCCGATATTCGTGGCGGACAGCGCGCTGATCTGGTTGCTGGCGTTGTTCAGCGTTGCCGCGCCCGACGTGCTGACGCTGAGCCCAGGAGTGTTGAGCATGTCATAAGCTGTGTTCTGCGTGATGTTGCCGCCGGCTGACAAGACGATGCCGGTAGCGCCGCTGATGTTCCCGAGGGTCATGGCGCCGGCCGACGTGTAGCTGAAGTCGCCGATGGAACTATTGCCATGAATCAGGCTGGCCGCATTGGCGCCGGTCAGCGTGACCGTCCCCGCGCTCGCATACAGATCGTTGGCGGTAACCGCGCCGCTGCCGGACACGGTGCCGCCGGTGCTGACCAGGTTCAACCCGTTCAGCGCGGTCAGGCCGCTTTGCACCGTGACCGCCCCGCCGCCCAGCGTCAGGTCAGTGCTGCCGGTGGTGCTACCCGCCAGGTTGAGGGCGCCGGTGACAACGTCCGAGCCGGTGTAGCCGCTGGCCGTGCCGATGCTCAGATGCGCGCCGTGCAGCGTTTTCAATTCCGTATCGGTCAGACCCAGCACAGTGGACGAGTCGGCCGCGCCAACGCCGAGGTTGATGTTCTTGTCGCTGGTGTAGGTGTCGAGCTTGATGACCGACGACGCCACGCTGCCGCCCAGGCTCATCTTGTCCGCGGTCAATTGCACCGAGCCGCCGCCGGTGTCGGTGCTCAGCGCCGCGCCGGAACCCAGGGTCAACGTTCCGCTGCCGTCCACGCTGGCCTGCAGCACACCGGTGCGTCCGGTACCCAGGCTCAGCGCGTGATTCAGATTGATGTCCGCGCCGCTTTCAAGCAGCACGTTGTTCACCGTGTTGAAGCTCAACGCGCCGCCGCTGTTGATGTTGGCGGCTCCGCTGTGGCCGACGACCACGCTGCCGGCCGATACCGTGTCGAAATCAGCCTGGCTCAAGCCCAACGTGCCGGTGGTCTTGGCGCCGAGGGTGATGGCGCGGCTGACGGTGTACGGCGCAAACGACACCGATGCAAAACCGTCGCTGTTGGTCGTGCCGATGGTGCCGGCCGCGCTGTTGAGATTGATGTTGTCGGCCGTGAAGGAAATCAACGGCGCATTGCTGCCGTTGTACGTGGTATGGATCGAGCCGTATTGGCCCACGGTGATGTAGCCGTCCGCCGCTTCGGCGCGGGCGTCGAAATCGCCGATGCCCAGCTGGATGCCGCCATTGACGGTGACGTAGCTGCCGCTCAGCGTCAGCTTGTGGCCGCCGGTCTGCACCGCGCCGTCCGCACCGCCGACGTTGGCGATCGTAACGCCGCCCATCCCGCTGGCGTAGCCGCCGCTGTTGTCGTTGGCCTTCAGCGTAATGTCGCCGGTCATCCACAAGGAGTTGTTGACCTTGATGTCGTTGCCGGCCTGCGCCGTCAGGCTGACGCCGGAATTAAGGTTCTGGATAGCCGACGAGAACGTAATATCGTGCTGCGCCTGCAGCGTGACGTTGGCCGAGGCGATGGTAATATCATCGGCGGCGATCGTCGTCACGCCGGTCGTTGGCGTACCGAAGGTGGCCACCGTATTCAACGCGGCACCGGGAACTCCGGTGATCTCAATATCATACGGATCGAGCAGCCAGCTGCCGGTGTGGCCCTGCGCGGCGGAGGCATTGACGCGAGCGCCCGCCACATCGAGGTAGTGGCCCGAGGTTTCGATCGCACCGCCGTCGCCGCCCTGGGCGCCGCCGCGTGCCGACAGCATGCCGTACATGCGCGTCGCGTCCTGGCTCCACACCACCAGCTTGCCACCGTTGCCGCTGCCCGTGGCGTCGGCGCTGATGACGACATCCTTGCCGACGTAGCTTTGCTGCGCGTTCTGCACGGCCGCGTTCTTGCCCTGGTAGTCGCCGCCGACCAGCACCGTGCCGCCGCCGGCCGCGCCACTGGCATCGACCACCGCGTTGCCGGTCAAGCCGACCTTGTCACCGAGCAGCTGAATATCGCCGCCGGTGTTCAGGTTGCTGCCCACCGCCGTGGTCGTGCTGCCCGCTTCGACCATCGTGGTGCCGCTCGATTTCAACACGATCCGGCCATTCTCGCCGCGCACCGCGCTGTTGGCGTTGATGGCGCCGCGCTGGCTCACCAGCGCGCCGTACACGCCGACCCGGCCGCCCTGCGCCACGATCTGGCCCAGGTTGACCGCCTGGTCCGACGGCGACGACACCACCACCTGCACGTTCGGATCCTTCGAGTCGAACAGCTGCACGCTGTGGCCGGCCGCCAGCACCACGTCGCCGTTGACCGACGAAATGATGCCGCTGTTTTCCACCGCCGGCGCGACCAGGAAGATCTGGCCGCCGGCCGGCGTGGTGATGGTGCCGGCATTGCTGACCTTGCCCGCGCTGGCGACGTCGGTGAAGTTGTTCCTGCCGGCCAGGAAGTCGGCGTTCGAGATCGCCAGGCTGGACGCCACCAAGCCGTTGACGTCGACGCGCGAGCCGGCGCCGAACATCACGCCGTTCGGATTAATCAGGAACACCTTGCCGTTCGACTGCAGCGAGCCGAGGATCTGCGTCGGGTCCTGGCCGGTGATCCGGTTCAGCACCTTGCTGTCGGCGCTTTGCTGGATGAAGCGGGTGATTTCGCCGGCATTGATCGAGAAGCTGCGCCAGTCGATGATGGCATTCGGCGTATTGGTGATCGAGTACAGGCTGCCCTGCTGATTGAAGGTGGCCATGCCGTGCACAACCGTCGGCGACACGGGATTGGCTTGCGCGGCGCCGAACGCCGCAGCGACCATCACCGCCAGTATTTTGCGGCGCAAAGGGATGGAGGAGTAAGCCTGCGCTGCGCGGCCGCTTCGGATATTTTTTTTCATGATCTTCATCAGGCTCAGTAAGCCAGCCCCAATCTCAGGTGCAAGCGATTGGCGTCGGCGCGCGTGGTGGCGCCGGCACGGACCACATGGCCGTAATCGAGCTGCAGGTTGGCGTAAGTGGACAGCACGAAGCGCGCACCGACGCCGGTACTGGCGATGGTGGTGCTTTCCAGTTCGCTGGCCAGCGCGTGATTGCGCTTGACGTAAGCGGTATCGTAGAAGGCCAGCAGGCGGCAATTCCAGCCGGCGCGGCTGCACAGGTTGGGCGTGTAGCCTTCGAGGTTGATGCCGAGGCCGGAGTCGTTGGAAATTTCGCGCTCGGCGAAGCCGCGCACCGAGGTGGCGCCACCGGCACCGAACTGCTCGCCGGGGATCAGTGCGTCGCTGGTCAGCTGGCCGTTGGCGATTGCGCGCAATTGCCAGTCGCCGGCCAGCGCGCGGGTGATGCTGCCGCCGAAGCGCAGCACGGTGTAGTCGGCCTTGGAACCGGTGCGGGCCAGCGTAAACGACGCCTGATCGCCCTTGGAACCGCCGGAGATGTTGTGCGCCAGAGTAAGCTGCCCGCTGATCTCGCCCGCCTTGATCGGCAGGCTGGCCTGGTAGCTGACGCTGAGCGGATGCACCGTCACGTCGTTGCCCAGCTGCGAATTGCCGCTCTGCACATCCAGCAATTCAACATTGTTCTTGAACGCCTTGTAGTCGACGCCGTAGGTCAGGTGCTGTTCCAGTTCGCCACGCTTGGCCAGATTCTGGTTGTAGCGCGCGCCATACACGGCGCCCTTGCCGCTGACGGCCAGGTTGAAGGCGCCGGCCGACACGGTGCCGGAGTCGACGTTGGAATAGCTGGCGAAGAAGTCCAGCGAGTCGCCCAGCGCGTACAACGGAATATGGTAGCCGGCGCCATAGACCTTGACCCGGCCAGGCTCCTCGGCCGAGGTGGTGTACTGCAGCGACACCAGGTGGTCGCGGCCGAACAGGTTGGCGTTTTGCAGGACGAAGCCCAGGTGGGTCTTGCCGGTCTGCTCGGTGCCGGTGTTGTCGGCGTTGGCCATGACCTTCCACGGCGATTGATCCTTGACGTCCAGCACGGCGTCGACCTCATCGTCCTTTTCGCCACTTTGCAGCTTCATCGTGACTTCCTTGGACGGATTCTCGTTGCCCTGCTTCAGGTTGCGCGACACCGCCGCCAGATCCGGCGTGCGGCCTTCCTGCAGCGCCGGCAGGCTGCGGCGGATATTCGCTTCGTCGAAATACTGGTTGTTCTTGACGCTGACGCGGCCGATTTTGGTTTCCACCACCTTCAGCAGCACCACGCCGCGATTGAGCTCCTGCTCGGGCAGTTCGATGGAGACGATGTTGTAGCCGCGCGCATGGTAGACCGCTTCCAGCGCCTCCAGCGCCCGCTGCACGTCGCCGAAGTCGCGCCCGGTGCCGGTGTACTGGGCCAGCAAGGCATCGATCTGCTGCTGCGGCAGCAGGGTATTGCCCTTGACTTCGAAACGTGAAATTTCAAAACGGATGGGGGCGCTGTCGTCTGCCGGCTCGGCCGCCCAGGCTGAAGTGACGGCGGCGGCGAGGATGGAACCTGCTAGCAGGCGCGTTAAGCTATATCTCATGTGTCGGCTCTTAATTTTGCTAGCTGTTTTGCTAACTTTGATTTTGTATCATCATTAGGTGAGGCAATTTACATTCACCCCAGATGCTAGCATAGCCATATCAGGTAATGCCCAATTGAAAGGTTCGATTTTCACATCGCTGCCGGGACTGTTGCATTTCAGGTCACAAACAGGCCCGCCGGCGTGGCGGGCCCGAGACCAGCGCCAGCTAGTTGCAATACATTTTCTTGGTCGGCTCGTTCTTCGCGACCGCGGTGGTGCCGGTGTCATCCTTCTTGTCGGTTGCCTTGGAGTCCGGCACCTTGTCGTCCGGCTTGCTGTTGCCTCCACTACCACTGCCGGTGCTCGCCACCGTGGTGTCGGGCGCGGCGGGGACGGTGGCCGGCGTGTTCTTGTTGGCCTGGACCGTCGTGGTCACCGTGTTGATGATGTTGACCGTCGAGTTCAACGCCTGCCCCACCGGCGTCGGCGTGCCGCTGCCCGCTGCTGCTGCTGCGGCGGCCGCATCGGCTGCGGCTTTCGCTGCGGCGTCGGCGGCAGCTTTCGCGGCGGCATCGGAAGCGGCCTTGGCGGCGGCGTCGGCGGCGGCCTGGGCGGCCGCATCGGCGGCAGCTTTTGCTGCGGCGTCGGCGGCAGCTTTTGCGGCAGCGTCGGCGGCAGCTTTTGCCGCGGCGTCGGCGGCGGCTTTCGCGGCCGCATCGGCAGCGGCCTTGGCGGCGTCGGCGGCGGCCTGCGCGGCGGCCGCATCGGCGGCGGCCTTGGCTGCGGCATCGGCGGCAGCCTTCGCGGCTGCGTCAGCGGCAGCCTTGGCCGCTGCGTCTGCTGCGGCCTGGGC
>NZ_BPWI01000027.1:0-45049 GCF_040369125.1 Duganella hordei | reverse complement strand
GGCCGCTGCGTCTGCTGCGGCCTGGGCTGCGGCCGCTGCGGCGGCGTCGGCTGCCGCCTTGGCGGCCGCATCGGCTGCTGCCTTGGCGGCAGCATCGGCGGCGGCCTGCGCCGCAGCCGCTGCGGCGGCGGCTTGGGCGGCAGCAGCCGCCGCTGCGGCGCCGTCGGTCACGGTCGGCTGGACGCCGGTGAAGGTGACGTTAGGCGTGGTCACCGACCCTTGCGGGGCCGCCAGTATGATCGTGCCGCCGCTGCTGTTGATCGAGGTGCCGCTGCTGGCGGTGATGCTGCCCGACGCGGCGGTGGCGCTGATGCTGCCGCCCGACGCCACGCTCAGGCTGCCGCCCAGCACGATGCCGGTGCCGGCCGTCAGCGCGATGGAGCTGCCCGAGTTCACCACCGAGCTGCTGTCCATCGCGATGCCGGTGCCGGCGGTCAGGCCGATGGTGTTGGTCGATTGCAGCGAGGTGCCTGGCGCGAGCGTGATACTGGTGCTGGCCGACAGGCCGATGTCGCTGCCGTCGATGGTGTCGTTGACCGTGATCGGGCTGTGCGCGGCGATCGACACCAGCCCGGTGTTGGCGCCGCTGTGGATGGCGTGGATCGTGCCCGTGGTGTGGATGCCGCCGTGGTTGTCGATAATGATGTTGCCGGTGGTGCTCAACGGACCCAGCGCCAGCTCGCCGCTGCTGACGGTGTTGTTGAGCCGGATGTCGCCGCTGTAGTTGGTCGCGGTGAAGGCGCCGACATGGTTGCCGGTGTTGGTCAGCGTGATGCCGTTGGTGGCCATCGCATGCAGGCTGTCGGTGACCAGCGGGCCGGTCTGCGTGATCGTTCCGCCCTCGCCCGCGTTCAGCGTGATGCCGCTTTGCGCGCGCACGCTGCCGATGGCGATGCTGTTGCCGTTGATGACATTGAGCGAGCCGCTCATATCGATGCTGCCCCCGGTCTGCGTCAGGTTGTTGACGTACAGGTTGGCGCTGCTGCTGGTACCGCTGATGGTGCCACTGGTCAGCGTCAGGTAGGTCCCGTCCAGCGAGCCATTGAGCACCAGGCTGCCGCCGTTCAGCGTCAGCGTCGCGCCGCTCGCATAGGATTTGCCGCCGGTGCCGGTGACGGTCAGCGCGCCGCCGGTCAACTCCAGGTTGCGGCCGCTGCCGACGCTGAAGTTGGCCAGCGTGGTGTTGCCGGCGCTGGCGTCGTAGGTGATGGTGCCGCTGCCGCTCTGGATGGCGGCCGCCAGCACGTTGGCGCCGTCCGGCGCGATGCCGTCGGCCCAGTTGCCGGCCGCGCTCCACAAGCCGCCGCCGACGGCATTGAACGTCGACAGCGGTCGTGCCGTGATGGTGCCAGTAGCGCTGACCGGCACCGTGTAGTTGCCGGCGTCCGCACCTGACAGCGCCAAGCCTGTGCCACCCAGCGTCACCGTCTTGCCGACGCCGACGTTCTTGTCGGCGTAGGTCGCGGTGGCGTTGCCCGCCACCAGCGAGACATTGTCGTAGTCGCCGCCAACGTGCACCACGCCGACCAGCGTGGCGCCGGTCACGGTGCCGGCGGTGGTGCCGTTGTATTCCCGGCTCAGCAGCGACAGGCTCAGCGGCGCCGGCGTGACGTGCAGCAGCGCGCTGCTGCCGGTGTAGCTGATGTCGTACTTGCTGGAATACAGGCCGCCGACGCCATGGTCACCCACATTGAACGGCCCGTCGAAGGCCAGGCTGCCGTCAACGCCGGCCGGCAGAGCGTTCACCAGCGCACCGCCGAAGGCGGCACCGGTGCCGTCATACACCTTGGTGACGCTGGTGCCGCCGGTGACGGCGACCGTGGTCGGCGTCAAGTAATCGCGCAGCATCGGCACGGTAAGGCCATCGTAGATACGCCATACGCTGCTGCTCTGGTCATGTCCCTGTCCGCTGACGTCGAAACCGGCGAAACTGGCCGCCTTCATGGTCTGCGCCGTGGTCAGCGCAGTGCCGGCGATGTCGCTGGCGGTACCGGCCTTCGTCGAATCGAAGTAGCCATGCACCAGGTTGCCGCTCTCATGCGAACCGACCATGCCGTAGACATTGGCGCCGCTGAAGGCGGTGCCGGTGACGCTGCCGTTGCTAAAGCTGTTGCTGACGGTGCCGCTGTTCAGATCGCCAAGCAGCCCGCCCATATTGGAGTGCGAGTAACTGGAATCCAGCGCATTGCCGCTGACATTGCTGGAAGTGGAGACATTGGTGATGGTGCCGTCGTTCGTGTTGCGTCCGGCGAAGCCGCCGACATTGCGGCCGCCGTCCACGGCGCCGGTCGAATACGCCACACTGATGCCGCCGCCGTTGTTGTCGCCCACGAGGCCGCCGATGATTTCGCCTGTGCTGTACACATCGCCGGTTGCAAAGGCGTGGTCGATGCTGCCCGTATGGCTGCCGTCGGCGGCGTTGCTGCCGACTAAACCGCCCGCATAGCCGAAACCGGTGGCGTTGACGTCGCCGCTGGCCGACGAATAGCTGATGCTGCCCAGGTTGCGCCCGACCAGGCCGCCGATATTGGAGGCATCACCGCCGGCAATGCCATTGACGGTGCCGCTGGCGCTGGAATCGCTGATGCTCGCGTAGTTGGTGCCCGCCATGCCGCCGACGTTGAAGACGCCGGTCACGTCGACATCGCTGTGCACGTTCTGCACCAGGCCGCCGGTCTGAGAGCTGCCGTACACGCCACCGACATTGTTGCGGCCGGTCACGATCCCGCTATTGAGCGACAGGTTCTTGATGGTGCCGGTGCCGAGATACGAGAACAGCCCGACGTTGTCGCTGGCGCCGCGATTGATATGCAGGCCGTTGATGGCCAGGTTGTTGCCGTCGAAGGTGCCGGTGTAGGCGTAGTCGAGACCGCCGATCGGTTTGAAGCCCTGGCCACCATTCCAGTTGGCGGTGCCGCTGGCGTCGATGTTGGTATTGAGCTTGTACGAGGCAAGCATCAGCAAGCTGCCCGCGCCTTGCAGGCCATAGGCATCGTCCAGCAGGTACGGCGCCGCCGAGCTGCCGTCGCCACCGGACGCGCGCAGGAAGGTGCCGCCGCCGATCCTGAAATCGTGCGCACTGAAAGCAGGCAGTGTACCGAGTTGCGCCCACGAGCCGTCGGCCAGCGTGAAGGTGCCGCCGACCGAAACGCTGGCCGGCACGCTGATGTTGTTGGTCGTTTGCAGAGTCAGGCCGCCTGCCAGCGCCAGCGGCTGGCCGATCGTGATCGAGCCGCTCTGGGCCTCCAGCAGCAGCGTGCCGCTGGCAAGCGTACTGGTCAGATCGAGGTTGCCGCTGACGGCGACATTGCCGGTATGGGCGTTATCGAAGGCGCCGATCGCCAGCGTGCCGCCGCCGACGCTAATATTCTGCAATTCAGCCTGGCTCAAGCCCAGCGTGCCGGTTGCGTCGGCCGCGCTGCCGCCCAGCGCCACATTGGTACTGTTGGAGTATGGCTGCAGCGTGACCGTATGACCAGTGCTGCCGTTCACGGCGGCGCCGAGCGTCATCTGGTCGGCCGTCAGCGTGATATCGCCGCCGGCGGTGATGGCGCTGTTGGTGGTCAGGCTGTTGACGCCGCTGGCGACCAGCGCACCGCCCACATTGACGGCGCCCAGGCTCAGGCTTTGCGCGGTGACGGTGGCGTTGCCGCTGGTGGTCTGCAACGCAATCTGGCCGCTGACGCTGTTGCCGGTGTTGTTCAGCGAAATGCTGCTGGCCGCAATGGCGCCGATGCTGCTGGCCGTCAGTGCGTCGATCGGGCTGGTGACTTGCGTGATCAGGCCGCCGTTGGCATGCAGGTTCAGCGCCGCATTGGGCGCATTGATGGCGGCATTCAGATTGATGTCGGTGGTCGCTTCCAGCGTCAGGCTGTGCGAGGAACTCCAGCTGACCGGGCTGAGGACTTTGATGAAACCGACGCCGCCACGGGTGATGTTGTTGATGGTACTTACCGTCACGTCGGTGGTAGCCAGTGCGTTTTGCAGGTTGGCGGTGGTCAGCAGCGAATCGACCCAATAATCCGTTTCGAGGAACACGGTGCTGCCCGTCGACGGCACTTCGTTATTGCCCTCCATGCCAGCCGCCGTGGCGGTACTAACGGAATTGGCGATATAAACATTGCTCGGATCGAGCAGCAGCTTGCCGGTGCTGCCTTGCGGCGCACGGGTATCGACGGCGCCCTGCATGTCCAGGTAGTGCCCGGACGTTTCGACAAAGCCGCCATTGCCGCCATTGGCACCGCCGCGCGCGGAAATGCTGCCGTAGACGCGGGTCGCCTCATCGCTCCAGACGATGACCTTGCCGCCGTCGCCAAGCCCGGTGGCGTCGGCCTTGATGACGGCATCCTTGCCGACGTAGCTTTGCTGCGCGTTCTGCACCGCCGCGTTCTTGCCCTGGTAGTCGCCGCCGACCAGCACCGTGCCGCCGCCGGCCGCGCCGCTGGCGTCGACCACCGCGTTGCCGGTCAGGCCGACCTTGTCGCCCAGCAGCTGGATATCGCCGCCGGTGTTCAGGTTGCTGCCCACCGCCGTGGTCGTGCTGCCCGCTTCGACCATCGTGGTGCCGCTCGATTTCAACACGATCCGGCCATTCTCGCCGCGCACCGCGCTGTTGGCGTTGATGGCGCCGCGCTGGCTCACCAGCGCGCCGTACACGCCGACCCGGCCGCCCTGCGCCACGATCTGGCCCAGGTTGACCGCCTGGTCCGACGGCGACGACACCACCACCTGCACGTTCGGGTCCTTCGAGTCGAACAGCTGCACGCTGTGGCCGGCCGCCAGCACCACGTCGCCGTTGGCCGACGAAATGATGCCGCTGTTTTCCACCGCCGGCGCGACCAGGAAGATCTGGCCGCCGGCCGGCGTGGTGATGGTGCCGGCGTTGCTGACCTTGCCCGCGCTGGCGACGTCGGTGAAGTTGTTCTTGCCGGACAGGAAGTCGGCGTTCGAGATCGCCAGGCTGGACGCCACCAGGCCGTTGACGTCGACGCGCGAGCCGGCGCCGAACATCACGCCGTTCGGATTAATCAGGAACACCTTGCCGTTCGACTGCAGCGAGCCGAGGATCTGCGTCGGGTCCTGGCCGGTGATCCGGTTCAGCACCTTGCTGTCGGCGCTTTGCTGGATGAAGCGGGTGATTTCGTCCGACGCCACAGAGAAGCTCTGCCAGTTGATGATGGTGTTGGGCGTGTTGGTGATCGAGTAAGTCTTGCCCTGGAGGTTGAAGCTGGCCTGCCCCGCCACCACGGTCGGGCTGACCGGGCTGGCTTGGGCCGTCGTGTAGCAGGCGGCCACCAGCACGGCGATCAATTTGCGGCGCAGCGGCGCGGAGGCGGCGCGGCGGGTCTGGGAAAGGGTTTCAACTTTCATAACGACATCCTCTATCCGGTGGGGATTTTGCCCACGCGAGTGCTCATGCACGCCAGGCAAGTTTGTTGGTTATTGTTATTGCAGGACTACAGAGAAGTGCAGAGTATAGCCAATAGGAAACTATTATTTCTATAAGTGTAGTCGGAATTGCTCAATCCGCCACTCTTTTTTAGCGTTTTCGGGCACTTTTTTCCGAAATTCCTGACTTGATAGCACTATTACACTGACATAATTGTTGCCACCAGCACACTATTTTGTTTCGAAAGTCGTGACGCCATCCCAGCCCTCTCCCGGCGGATGAGCTCGGTAATAGGCGATGCGCTCGGTATACAGCACATACAAGCCGCGGTCGGGCGAGATTGCCTGCAACTCGACAATGATCTCCATGGCCTGATCCCATTGCTGGGCGCGCACGGCGGCCAGCGCCAGGGCCCAGCGCTCCAGTTCGTGGCGGCTGGCCGGGTCCAGGTCCTTGTCGAGCGCCAGCGGCTCGAAGATCGCCACCGGTTCGTTCTTGCCCTTGACGCGCACCAGATCCAGCTCGCGGTAGGCGAATTCCGGCGCGGCTGCGCGGGTGGCCTCGCCGACGGTGATGCCGACGCCGTAGACCTTGGTGATGCCCTCGAGCCGCGAGCCGAGATTCACGGCGTCGCCCATGACGGTGTAGGCGCGGCGGATTTTCGAGCCCATGTCGCCCACGTGCATCAGGCCGGAGTTCAGGCCGATGCCGATTTTCAGCGGCGGCCAGCCGCGCGCAATGAAGTCGTCGTTGAGGCGGTGCGCGCTGGCCTGCATCAGCAGCGAGGTGGCGACGGCGCGGCTGGCGTGGTCGGCAAAGGCCACCGGCGCGCCCCAGAACGCCATGACGGCGTCGCCGATGTACTTGTCGAGCGTGCCGCGGTGGCTGTCGCGGATGTCTTCGGACATGGCCGTCAGGTACAGGTTGATGTACTCGCGCAGCTGCTTCGGCGTCAGGCCCTCGGAGATGGTGGTGAAGCCGCGCACGTCGACGAACAGCACGGTCAGCTCGCGGCTTTCGCCGTCCATATTGTATTTTTCCGGATCGTCGGCCATCTCGGCCACGAGCTCAGGCGCCACATACTCGCCGAAGCGCGACACCAGGGCCTGCCCCTTGCGCACCTCGAAGAAGTAGCCCCAGGCGACGTTGAGCACGAACACGGCGACGATGACGATGCTCAGCATGCCGAAGTTAAACAGCAGGTTTTGTTCGCTGTACAGGTAGTAGTTGGCGCCGACCGCCGCGCCCAAAGTCAGCAAACCCGCCAGGATCGACGGCAGCGGCGCCAGCGCCGCCAGCGCAAAGCTCAGCGCCAGGCCCAGCGCCAGGATCTCGATGCCTTCGATGGCGCTGGCCCAGTCGGGGCGCGACTTGAAGCTGTTGTCGAGAATGGACTTGATGATGTTGGCGTGGATTTCCACTCCCGGATATTCGGGGTTGACCGGGGTCGCCCGCAAGTCGACCAGGCCCGGCGCCGTGGTGCCGACCAGCACGATGACACCCTTGAGCACCTCCGGCGGCGTGCGGCCGGCCAGCACGTCGGCCGCCGACACGTAGCGGAAGGCGCCGCCCTGCGGACCGCCCTTGCCGCGGTACTGCACCACGGTGGTCATGGCTTCGCCTACCGGTATCACGCGCTGGCGCTTTTCCGGCATCAGGATGGTGACCGAATCGAAGCCGCCGCTGGCCAGCTGGTTGGCTGACAACTGGTCCACCCGTTCGCTCAGATAGGGCTTGATCGCCACCGCGCCCAGGTATCTGGCGGCGGTGGCCAGCGACAGCGCCGGATAGTAGTTGTCGCCGATTTGCTGGATCATGCCGGCGGTGCGGACAATGCCGTCCAGGTCGGTCACCACCGAGAAGCTGCCGGCGCCGGCAGCCGCGCTTTGCAGCACGCCGATGTTGGCTTCATAACCTGGCGCGGAATAGGCCAGCAGCTCGCGCCCGTTCAGATCCTGCTCCGTGATGATCGGGGCGGGCAACTGGCCCTTGATCTGGTCGACCGACAAGTTAAAGCCGAGGATGACCGGCTGGCCGCGCAGCGCGCCGGCAAACAGGCCGTCGTAATCCATGGACGGCTTCAATGCTGTCAGGCGCTGCTTCAGCGCGGGAACGTCCTTCAGCTCGCCGTCGGACAGTTTTTCCAGCACGCCATAGCCGGAGCTGGTGTCCGGCTCGGGGAACGAGATATCGAAACCCACCGCGCCGACATGGTAGTGCTGAGTCAGTTGCGAGACCAGTCTGGCCTGGATATTACGGCTCCACGGGAAGCGCCCGACCTCGGTCAACGACTTGCCGTCGATGTCGACGACGACGATGCGCGGGTCCAGCTTGGGCGGCTGCAGCTTCATGCGCTCGCCGTTCAGCAGGCTGTCGAAGCGGGACACCGCGTCCAGTTCGAACACGCCGGCCGTGTAAGCCACGCCGGCGGCCGTGATCAGCAGACCCAGCAGCCAGCGCGGGCCGTACTTCAGCAGGATCTTGGACCACTTGGCGGGAAGCAGGCGCACACGCGCTCCTTACTGGTTAGGGCGTGTAGCCTGGGATCTTGGATTCGTCGATGGCGTCGATCTGCTTTTCGTCCATGTTCTTGTGGGCGAATTCCATGTAGATCTTGTTGCGGATGAAGATGTCGAACAGGTCCGAGTCGATGTGGCCGTTGAGCGAGAAGTTGCCCAGGATGCGCAGCGATTCCGACAGCATCTTGCCCTTCTTGTAGGGCCGGTCCTTGGCGGTCAGCGCCTCGAAGATGTCGGCGATCGCCATCAGCCGCGCCTGCACCGACATCTGGTCCTTGGTCAGCCCGCGCGGATAGCCCTTGCCGTCCATGCGCTCGTGGTGGCCGCCGGCGTATTCCGGCACGTTCTTCAGGTGCTTGGGCCATGGCAGCGCCTCCAGCATCTTGATCGTCATCGAAATGTGGTTGTTGATTTCCTTGCGCTCGGAATCGGTCAAGGTGCCGAACTTGATGGTCAGGTTCATCAGCTCGTTGTCGCTGAAGAACGGCTGCTCGGCGCCGTCCGGGCCGATCCAGCTGCGCTTGCCGATCTCGCGCACGCGGTCCTGGTCTTCCGGCTTCATGCCCTCGCCGCCGACGTTGGCGACGCGGATGAAATCGCGCTCGGCGCGCAGCGCGGCCTGCTGTTCGGCCAGTTCCGCATCGATGGCGGCGATGGCGGCCTGGTCGGCGCCGGCCTCGAGCTTGCGCTTGAGCGCGGCGATCTCGGCGTCTCGCAGCAGCACTTCGAAACGGGTGTCAACCACGGCGATGCGGTCGAAGATGGTTTCCAGCTTGGTGGCCTTGTCGACCACGTGCACCGGCGTGGTGATCTTGCCGCAGTCGTGCAGCAGGCCGGCCAGCCACAGTTCCTTGCGGTCGGCGTCGTTCATGCGGAAATCGGCCATCGGACCGGTTTCGGTGTTGTGCACGGCCTCGGCCAGCATCATCGTCAGCTCCGGCACGAACTGGCAGTGGCGGCCCGTGTACGGCGACTTTTCATCGATGCCGATGTTGATCAGGTTGACCAGCGATTCGAGCAGCTCTTCCAGCTGGGCGATCAGGCGCTGGTGCGTCAGCGCGACGGCGGCCTGCGCCGCCAGCGCCTCGATGAAACGCTGGTCGGTCTGGCTGAAGGCGCGGATCTCGCCGGTGTCGGCGTCCTTGGCGTTGATCAGCTGCAGCACGCCGACCAGCTCGCCTTCGTGATCGCTCATCGGCACCGTCAGGAACGATTGCGAATGGTAGTTACGCAGCTGGTCGAACTTGACCATGCCGGAAAAGTTGAACACGTCCGCCTTGTAGACGTCCTCGATGTTGACGGACAGGCCGAAGTGGGCGGCATAGGCGGCCACCGAGGCCAGGTTCTTGGCGCCGCTCTCGTCGAACAGCGGCACGCCGGGCGCCGTGATCGGGTCGCCGGTGGCACCGCCCTGGCGGGTGTTGAGCGTGTCGTTGAGCAGAATCGTGAAATCGAGAAAACGCTTGTCCTCGCTGGGACGGTACAGGGTACCGCCGTCGGCGTTGGTCATGCTTTTCGCAACGACGAGGATGCGCTCCAGCAGCGTATCCGTATCGTGACTGCTGCCCAGTTCGACGCTGAGCTCTGTCAGCTGGTCCAGGCGCTGTGCGATTTGCGTTTGATTCAACTCTTGCATGGTTGTTCTTTTAATACCTGTTTGGGATGGAGACTGCGGCGCGCACGCGCGGACGCAGTTTAGAAGTGTAGCTCTAGCGCAAGCTGTTGTACATCAGGAAATGATCCCAGTCATAAAATTAGCGCGACTGTGTCGGGTTTTTCCCTGTTGCGGAAAAAAAAAGCTATCATCGACCGATAGCAACACACAAAAAAACAAAAGCAAAAACAACAAGTAACAACAGGCGATCGCCAGCAAAAAACAGGGACTCTGTATGAAATTCACATTTTGGGGAGTGCGCGGCTCGATTCCCTCCCCCGGCCCGCGCACGGCGCGCTATGGCGGCAACACCACCTGCATCGAAGTGCGCAGCGACGACGACACCCTGATCATCATCGACGGCGGCACCGGCATCTTTTCGCTGGCCCAATCCCTGCTGCAAAACAAAAAAGAAGGCGGCATCCACGCCAACATCTTCATCACCCATAGCCACTGGGACCACATCCACGGCCTGCCCTTCTTCACGCCGCTGTTCGTGCGCGGCAGCCGCGTGCGCCTGCACGGCGTGACCGACCCGGTGACCGGCAACGGCATCGAGCACGTGATGGGCGTGCAATTGCAGAACAGCTACTTTCCGGTCAGCGAAACGCAGATGGACGCCACCATCGAATACCGCACCCTGCTGGTGGACGAGACCATCGAGGTCGGCGACGCCACCGTGCAGAACGTGGTGATGAACCATCCGGTGACGGACCTGGGCTACCGCATCCAGTGCAACGGCAAGTCGGTGTTCTTCACCGGCGACCATGAACCGCACTACAACATCCATCCCGCCGGCCATCCCGAGCACGCCGCCTACCAGCGATGGATGGAAGAGCGCACTGCCGCCATCGACGCCGTGGTCCAGGGCGTCGACGCGCTGATCGTCGACTGCTCCTATACCCGCGAGGAATACCCGGCCAAGCAGGGCTGGGGCCACGGCACCTTCGATTCGGCGTTCTCCATGGCGCTGCGCACCGGCGCCAAGGCGCTATACTGCACTCATCATGAACCGACCCGCAGCGACGACGAACTCGAAGCCGTGTTCGCCGAAGTCATGGCACGCCATGCGCCGCTGCTGGGCAACTTGAAAGTCTTCCTCGCTTATGAAGGCATGGAAGTCCAACTGACCTAGCGAAAGCGATGATGAACGACGCCGGCTCCAGTCTTCACCCCAGTGATGTCGACCTGCGGCTGGCGTTTTTCCAGAAGCTGCAGACGGTCACCACCAAGATCCACGCCACCAGCAACCTGGACGAGATCATGCTCGACCTGGGCATGGAGTTCTGCGACCTGTTCAACTGCGACCGCTTCACCTTGTACGCGATGGATCACGAAAAGGATTACATCGTCTCCAAGGTCAAGACCGGCCTCACTTCCTTCCGCGACCTCAAGCTGGCGGTCACGCCGGCCAGCATCGCCGGCTACGTAGCGCTGACGCGCAAGACCGTCAACATCGCCGACGTCTACGACCAGGCCGAACTGGCGCGCCACTCGCCGGAGCTGCGCTTCCAGCAGGGCGTCGACCAGCGCACCGGCTACCGTACCCGGCAGATGCTGGTGGCGCCGCTGATCTCGGTGCAGTCGCGCGAGCTGCTGGGCGTGGTCCAGTTCATCAACAACCGTGAACGCGGGCCTTTCTCCGCCATCGCCGAGGACGGCGTCAAAGAGCTGTGCGAGACGCTGTCGGTGGCCTTCAGCCAACGCATGAAGCCCCCGCAGATGGTACGCACCAAATATGACGGGCTGGTGACCGAGGCGGTGCTGTCGGCGCAGGAACTGGAACTGGCGACCCGCTCGGCCCGCAAGAAGGATATCGACATCGAGGACGTGCTGATCGACGAATTCGAGGTCAAGCCGGCGGCCATCGGCGCATCGCTGGAAAAATTCTTCGGCGTGCCGTACGAGCACGTCAAGCCGGACCGCATCAAACCGGTGGACCTGCTGAGGAACCTGAAGCGCCAGTACATCGAGGAATCTGGCTGGATGCCGCTGGAGGAAAACAAGGAAGGCATGCTGGTGGTGGCGCTCGATCCGGAACGGGTGGCGCACACGCACATCGTCAACCAGATCTTCCCCAAAGCCAAGCCGGTGTTCCGCGTCACCAGCAACCGCGAGTTCCGCCAGATGGTCGAGCATTTCTTCGGCGCGGCCGGCGACAGCGGCAGCGTCGGCGACTTGCTGTCGGGCATGGACGCCGACGACGAGGAAGGCGAAGGCGGCTCCGGCGAGGTGTCGGAGGCGGTCGAGAACGAGCTGGTCAAGCTGCTCAACAAGATCATCATCGACGCCTACCGCCAGGGGGTGTCGGACATCCACATCGAACCGCTGCCGGGCAAGGGCAAGACCGGCATCCGCTTCCGCAAGGACGGCACGCTGGTGCCCTATATCGAGATCCCCGCCGCCTACCGCAGCGCGCTGGCGGCGCGGGTGAAGATCATGTGCGACCTCGACATCTCCGAGCGCCGCAAGCCGCAGGACGGCAAGATCAAGTTCAAGAAATACGGCCCGCTCGACATCGAGCTGCGTGTGGCGACGATACCGTCGGCCGGCGGGGTCGAGGACATCGTCATGCGCATCCTGGCGGCCGGCGAGCCTATCCCGCTGGACAAGCTCGGCGTGCTGCCGTTCAACCTGGAGCGGCTGCGCGCCACCATCGAGAAGCCGTACGGCCTGTTCTTCGTCTGCGGCCCGACCGGTTCCGGCAAGACCACCACGCTGCACTCGGTGCTCAACTACCTGAACACGCCGGACACCAAGATCTGGACCGCCGAGGATCCGGTCGAGATCACGCAGAAAGGCTTGCGCCAGGTGCAGGTCAACCGCAAGGCCGGGCTGGACTTCGCCACCGTGATGCGGGCCTTCCTGCGCGCCGATCCGGACATCATCATGGTCGGCGAGATGCGCGACAAGGAAACCGTCGGCATGGGCATCGAGGCGTCGCTGACGGGCCACCTGGTGTTCGCCACCTTGCACACCAACAGCGCGCCGGAATCGATCGTGCGGCTGCTGGACATGGGCATGGACCCGTTCAATTTCGCCGACGCGCTGCTGGGCATCCTGGCGCAGCGGCTGGCCAAGCGCCTGTGCGGCAAATGCAAGCAGGCGTTCACGCCCGGCGACGCCGAGCTGCAGTCATTGCTGACGGAATACTGCGAGGAATTGCTCAACACCGAGAGTTTCATCAAGGACGCCGCCGCCGGCCGCGCGGCCGTGCTGGCCGGTTGGCGCGAGCGCTATGCCAAGGACGGCAAGTTCACGCTGTACCGCGCGGTCGGCTGCGACGAATGCAACAAGGGCTACAAGGGGCGCGTCGGCCTGCACGAGCTGATGACGGGATCGGACAAGGTCAAGAAGCTGCTGCAGGAGCACGCGCGCGTCGCTCAGCTGCTGGCCGCCGCGCTGGAAGACGGCATGCTGACGCTGAAGATGGACGGCATCGAGAAGGTGCTGCTGGGGATCACCGACATCAAGATGGTGCGGGCGGTCTGCATCAAGTAGCCGCGCGGCCTGGCGCGGCGGTCGGCCAGCACGCGCAGGCGGGTCAGGCCGGCCTTGAGGTTGAACGAGCGGCCGGCCAGCAAGGCATCGACCAGCCGGGTGGCCATCGCCAGCGCCGGCGCGGCGGCGGCCTTGGACGTATACGGCAGCACCAGGCGGTAACGGTTGCGCATGTGCGGCACCACGCCGACAAAGCCCAGCGTCACTTCATTGAACGCCAGCCGGCGCAATTCCATCGCCACCTGCTGCACCAGCTGCACCAGTTGCGGCACGTCGTCCGCGCGCTTGCCGACCATCCCGCGCTGCCTGCGCAGGCCCGGCAGAACGGCCTGCAGACGCCGTTCCAGCGCGGCCATGGCGGCGGGCGTGGGGGTGTCGCGGTCCAGTTCGAGGATGCCGAGCAGGCAGGGTTGGGTGGAATAGCGGTTGTCGCTGGCGAGGTAACGCTGATCGATGATTCTCATGGTCGCAATGCCTTTTAAATGACAGGCAATATTGTGACCTTCAACCCGCCCACACGGAAGCGGCGCCCGGAGCGCGGCCGTGTAAGACCACGCTGACAGCTATCGTGCGCGGGGCCGACCTGTGCTACTTGCCCAGCCGGGACGCCAGCGCCGGATCCAGACTGGACAGGAAACTTTCCACGGCGTCCGTATAAGGACCGGGCTGACCCAGCGCTTCGTTGATTTCACGATGACTCTTGTCCTGCGGCAGCACCAGGGCGCGGATGCCCAGCTTGCCGGCGCCGGAGGCAAAGCCCTGCGATTGCGGACAGGCGTCCCGCCGGCGCGACGAGCATACCGCCAGCAACGGCGCACCGCCGGGCTTCAATTGCGCCAGCGGCGAAACGCCCGCCCAAGAGGCGGGATCTTTGCCGAAGGCCTGGTCGTACAGCGGAAAATGCCGCTGCTGCATCAATCCAGGCACGTCCATCGCCGCGCTGTCCAGCGACACCGTGCCCAGCCAGGGCGTGGCGCCGCGCGAGATCGCCGCGGACGGCGAGGCAGCCAGCAGCGCCACCAGATGCGCGCCGGCCGAGTGCCCCATCAACACGAATTTATTGCGGTCGCCGCCCCAGCCGGAGGCCCCGGCCTGTGCCGCCGCCAGCGCGCCGGCGACATCTTCCGCCTGCACGGCGACGCTGGCTTCCGGCAGCAGCCGGTAATTGACGGACACCACGATGATGCCATGCGCGGTCCAGCGCGACACCTTGTTCCGCACCACCTGCGCGTTGGCCTTGTCGCCGGTGCGCCAGGCGCCGCCGTGCACCATGAAGATCACCGGCGCGTGGTCGGCCCTGGGCGGCAGGTAGACGTCGTAGCGCTGGAGCCGGCCGGCGCCGTAAGACTGGTCGGCCAGGAGGCGTACGCCATCCGGCAGCGTGAACGGCGCGGCGGCGCCCTCCTCTTCGTCCATGTCGCCGCGCGCCTCCTGGGGGGCGGCACGGCGCTCGGCCAGACGGTCGCGTACCGGTCCCGCCGCCTGCGCGGCCAGCGACAGCATCAACATGCCAATGAACACGCAGCGTTTAGTCATAATTGTTTTTCAAAACAAACGGCCAGCGGGTTGCCGATGTATTTGCCGTAGTTGGCAATCCGGCGATAGCCGTGCTTTTCGTAAAAATCCACGGCGCGGCGGTTGACCAGCCGCGTCTCCAGCCACAGCGCCTGGTAGCCCAGCGCGACCGCCTGATCCTCGAGGAAACCCAGCACGGCACTGCCGACGCCGCCTGTGCCGTGGCGCGCATACATGCGCTTGAGCTCGGCCACGCCGGGTTGCAACGGCCGGAAGGCGCCGCAGCCCAGCGCCGCGCCGGCCGCATCGCGGGCCACCGCGAAACAGGCCGTCGGGCCGCGCACATCGTCCGCGTCGAACGAGGCGTTGCCGCTGTCGCCGGTGATCGCCGCCAGCACTGTCGACAGCTCCGCCATCAGCGCCACCGCATCGGCCACCCCGGCGTCTTCCCTGGAAATATGTATCGTTGTCTGCATAGCGCAAATTATTGCACAGTACAGATCACCAGTTCCGGATCGGCGTTGATGCGCACAGGCACGCCGCTGCAGCCGACGCCGCGGCTGACGATCAGCTCGCCGTTGCCGCGCACGGGAAAGCGGCCGTAGTGATAGGGACGCGACAGCGGGCCGGTCGGCATCACCAGCGGCGTGCCGTCGCGCAGCGCGATCTGGCCGCCGTGGGTGTGGCCGGCAAAGCCGATGTCGTAGCGTTCGCCGTCCAGCATCAGCAAGCCGTCCGGCGCGTGCATCAGCAGCAGGCGCACCGCGCCGGCGCCGGCAAAGGTGGCGGCGCCGTCCGGTTCGCCGGTCCAGGGATCGTCCATGCCGCAGACCGAGACATTGCCGAACGGCGCAGGCAGCGCGACCGCGCGGTTGACCAGCATCTGCACGTCCACGGCCTCGAACAGGCGCGCGATCTCGCCATCGTCGGTCGACAAATCATGATTGCCGAGCACGGCAAACTTGCCCAGCGGCGGACGGCAGGCCGCCAGCGCCGGGCACAACACCGCGGCGTTGCCGGCCGGGCCGGAGACATAATCGCCGCCCAGCAGCAGCAGGTCCGGCTCTTCGGCGGCGATGCTGGCGAATAAATCCGCGAAGATGGCCGGGTGGGTGGGCGCACCGGCGTGGAAGTCGGAAGCAAAGGCGATCTTCAGCGGCTGGGGCAGGCGCAATTGGTCCGGCAGCGCCAGCGCGTGGCGCGTCACCCCCAGGCGGCCGTGCAGACCGCAACGGTAGCTCAGAGCACTGACCAGGCCGCCCAGCAGGGCGATATTCAACAGCGCTTCAAGCTGGTGCTGGCGCCGGGAATAACGCTTATTGCGGGGAACTTTCATGGCAACCGGACAAAACTGGAAAGAGGCGGAATGATAGCGTATTTGGGACGCGGCAGGCCGACAAGCATCGACAGGCCCAGCCAACGCCCGCCAATCTTTCAGGCATCGGCGATCGGCGCGGCGGCCGCTTCGGCCATGCCGGCCGCGGCCATGCGGCGGCAGTAGTCCTCCAGCTTCGCGGTGTCGCAATGGATCACCATCCTGTGCACGCGGCCCCAGCGCAATTCGAATTCATGCACGCCCTGGTTGGAGCCGGTGCTGCCGTCCGGCAGCGTGAAACGGTCCTTCCAGGTCACCGTGGCGACGGTGCGCCACGGCCAGCCGGCGACGGCGATGGCGGCGATGTCGAAGCGCAATCCAGGCAGCAGCCGCGCCAGACGCGCATACCACTGCGCCGTCGACGCCACCGTGCGGCGCTCGCCGGCCAGCGGATGGGCACCGTACATCACATGGCGGTGCGACGCCGCGAATTGCGGCAACACCCGCTCGTACGCTCCCGCGTTAATGTATCCAAAAGCGCGCCGCAGCTTGCGGCCGACAATAAAGTGGTACATGATAGACCCCAATCTTTACAGTGGAAAGATATGTATAGTGCGATTATATCTTTCCCCTGTCAAGATGACTTTATGACCACTAAACCCTATCACCACGGCAATCTGCGCGACAGCCTGCTCGATGCCGCCGACGCGCTGCTGGCGCAGGACGGCGCGCAGGCGCTGACCTTGCGCGAGGTGGCCAAGGCCGCGGGCGTGTCGCACGCCGCGCCCTATCATCACTTTGCCGGCAGGGCGCAATTGCTGGCCGCGGTGGCGGCGCGCGCCTTTGCCGCGCTGGCGGCGGCGATGGCGGCGGCGAATGACGCAAGCGCGCGCAGCCAGGGCGAGCGGCTGATGGACATCTGCGAGGTGTATGTCGAATTCGCCCGCGCGCGGCCGGCGCAGTTCCGCCTGATGTTCGGTCCCATGCTGGCGCAAAAGTCCCGCCATTCGGAGTTGAAGCAGGCCGCCGAGGCGGCGTTCAATGTGCTGGTCTCGGCGGCCACCGCCTTCGATGCGGCGCGCGGCCCGGAACTGGCGCTGACCGGATGGAGCCTGGCGCACGGGCTGGCGAACCTGGCGATCGACGAGGCATTCACCGACCTGCCGGTCGAGGTTCCGCCGCCGTCCGTGCTGGCGCGCGCGATGGCGGCCAGGATGCTGGGGCTCGACCGGCCCGGCGAGACGATGCGCAGCTAGTCTTGCGTGTAACGCCACAGGTTGACGGCAAAACAGATCACGCCAGTCGCCAGCGTCACCGACGCCAGGCCCAGCAAGGGAGCGACCGCCGTGCTGCCGTTCAGGAACAGCGCCAGCGAAATCATCTGGACCGGCAGCGCAACGTTGTAGAGCCAGAAATGCGTCTTCGCCAGTCGGGTAGCGGCAGCCGCCGGCACGCTGCGATAAAACAGCCCGAACAGCGCCAGGCTGACCCAGCCGAGCAGGTTGACGTGCGCATGGACCGGGCGCATGACGAAGTCCTGCGACGCCGCCATGACGATGCCGAGCGCGATGCCGGCGAGGAAATACACAACGGCGATACGCAGAAAGCGATTACCCATGAAATTCTCCTCATTCGCATGATAGGCCGGCGGCGCCGGGCGCCATCATGCTGACACGAAGGAGTTGTCAAGGCAATAAGCAAGTCGCATGAGCTGGTTTTTTTACAACGGCGAAAAAAAGGGAGCCGAGGCTCCCCTTGTTTTACATGATGTGGTGACCGACCCACCAGGCCAGCGCGGCCACGAAGGCCGAGGCCGGAATCGTGAACACCCAGGCCCAGACGATGTTGCCCGCCACGCCCCAGCGCACCGCCGACATCTTCTGCGACGAGCCGACGCCGACGATGGCGCCGGTGATGGTGTGCGTGGTCGAGACCGGGACGCCGAAGTGCGAGGCGATCAGCAGGGTCAGCGCGCCGCCGGTCTCGGCGCAGAAGCCGCCTACCGGTTTGAGCTTGGTGATCTTCTGGCCCATGGTCTTGACGATGCGCCAGCCGCCGAACAGCGTGCCGAACGAGATCGCCGTGTAGCACGACACCACCACCCACAGCGGCGGCGCCGCTTCGCCGGCCGGCACCTGGCCCACCGCGATCAGCAGCATCCAGATGATGCCGATGGTTTTCTGGGCGTCGTTGCCGCCGTGGCCGAGGCTGTACGACGCGGCCGACACCAGCTGCAGCCGGCGGAACCATTTGTCGACGCGGCGCGGCGTCGAGCGCACGAAGATCCACGACACGATCAGCATGATGATGGAGCCGAACACAAAGCCCATCAGCGGCGACAGGATGATCCATTGCACCGTCTTCAGCAGGCCGCCGCCGACCAGCGCGCTGGTGCCGGACTTGGCCACCGCCGCGCCCACCAGGCCGCCGATCAGCGCGTGCGACGACGACGACGGAATGCCGTAGTACCAGGTGAACAGGTTCCACGCGATGGCGCCGACCAGCGCGCCGAAGATCACGTACTGGTCGACGATGCCCGGGTCGATGGTGCCCTTGCCCACCGTCGAGGCGACGTGCAGGCCGACCACGAAGATCGCGGTGAAGTTGAACACGGCGGCCATGGCCACGGCGGTCTGCGGCTTGAGCACGCCGGTCGAGACCACGGTCGCGATCGCGTTGGCGGCGTCGTGGAAGCCGTTCATGAAGTCAAACACCAGCGCCAGGGCAATCAACAGGCCCAGCACGTAGATGCTGATTTGTAGGGTATGCATGTTTTGGACAGTTCTTTGTAATTATGCGTTTTCGACGATGATGCCTTCGATGATGTTGGCCACATCTTCGCAACGGTCGGTCACGGTTTCCAGGATTTCGTAGATGGCCTTCATCTTGATCAGGTTGCGCACGTCCGGTTCGTCGCGGAACAGCTTGGACATGGCGGCGCGCATCACGTGGTCGGCGTCCGACTCCAGGCGGTCGATCTCTTCGCAGATGGCGACGATCTGGCGCGAGTTGTCCATGTTGTGCAGCAGCGCCACGGCGTCGCGCACCTTCTCGGCGCAGGCCAGCACCAGCTCGGCCAGGCGCTTGGCTTCCGGCGTGACCGAATGCAGGTCGTACAGCGAGACGGTCTGGCCGGCGTCTTCCAGCAGGTCGAGGATGTCGTCCATGCGGGTGATCAGCTTGTGGATGTCGTCGCGGTCGATCGGCGTGATGAAAGTCTTGTGCAGCAGGTCGACGGTGGCGTAGGTGATCTTGTCGGCTTGCTTTTCGATCGACTCGATCGCGTGCACGCGGTTTTCCAGGTCGTCGAAATTGGACATCAGGCCCAGCATCTCTTTTGCACCTTTGACGCACAGGTCGGCGTGTTGGTTGAACAGGTCAAAAAATTTGCCCTCGGTGGGCATCAAGCGTCCAAACATGTCTTTCTCCGTTTATTAATTTGCTGCGGGCGCCGGCCTGGTGGGCCGGCGTAAAGATTAGTCGCCTTGGTACAGCGCCAGATTACCGACGTAGTTACCAAACTTGGTGTACTGGCCGATCCAGGTCAGACGCACCGCGCCGATCGGGCCGTTACGCTGCTTACCGATAATGATTTCGGCCGTTCCTTTATCGGGCGAGTCCGGATTGTAGACCTCGTCGCGATACAAGAAGATGATGACGTCCGCGTCCTGCTCGATAGCGCCGGATTCGCGCAAGTCGGACATGACGGGACGTTTGTTGGGGCGTTGCTCCAGCGAGCGGTTCAGCTGCGACAGCGCGATCACCGGGCACTGCAGCTCCTTGGCCAGGCCCTTGAGCGAGCGCGAGATCTCCGAGATTTCGGAGGCGCGGTTGTCGCCTTGGGTCGAGCCGGTCATCAGCTGCAGGTAGTCGACGATGATCAGGCCCAGCTTGCCGCACTGGCGCGACAGGCGGCGCGCGCGGGCGCGCATCTCGATCGGGTTCAGCGCCGGGGTCTCGTCGATGAACAACTGGGCGTCGTTCATCTTCTGGATGGCGTGCGTCAGGCGCGGCCAGTCCTCGTCGTTCAGGCGGCCGGTGCGCAGGCGGTGCTGGTCGAGCTGGCCGACCGAGCCCAGCATACGCATCGCCAGCTGGGCGCCGCCCATCTCCATCGAGAAGATCGCCACCGGCAGGCCGGCCTCGATGGCGACGTTTTCGCCGATGTTGACGGAGAATGCGGTCTTGCCCATCGACGGACGGCCGGCCACGATGACCAGGTCGCCCGGCTGCAGGCCGGAGGTCATACGGTCGAGGTCGATGAAGCCGGTCGGCACGCCGGTGATCTCGGACTGGTTTTCACGCGAGTACAACTCGTCGATGCGCTCGACCACCTGGGTCAGCAGCGGCTGCACGGCGGTCCAGCCGGCGGCGCCGCGGGCGCCCTGCTCGGCGATGGCGAAGATCTTCGATTCGGCCTCGTCGAGCATCTGCTTGACTTCCTTGCCCTGCGGGCTGAACGCCTGGCCGGAAATCTCGTCGGCCACGGTGATCAGCTGGCGCAGGATGGAACGGTCGCGCACGATCTCGGCGTAGCGGCGGATGTTGGCGGCCGACGGCGTGTTTTGCGCCATCGCGTTCAGGTAGGCCAGGCCGCCGACGTCCTCGGCCTTGCCCAGCTGGGTCAAGGTTTCAAATACGGTGATCACGTCGGCCGGCTTGGAGCCGTTGATCATCTTGACGATCTGCTCGAAGATGATGCGGTGGTCGTAGCGGTAGAAATCTTCCGGATGCATCATGTCCGCGATGCGGTCGAACGCGGCATTGTCGCGCAGCAGGCCGCCGATGACGGACTGTTCTGCTTCGATGGAATGCGGCGGGACGCGGAGTGAATCTACTTGCGGATCGGAAGGGGCGTTCATGGCGCGAATTATACCTGCTTGTTTGTGCCATACTACAAAATTATGACGAGAAAAAAGCCGGGCTAGCCCGGCTTTTTTCTCGATGTTGCAAGCTTGGCAGGCGTTGCCGCCCGCTCAAATCTTAGGCAGCTTCGCCTACGACAGCAACGGTCACTTCCACCACCACGTCGGTGTGCAGAGCAACGCTCACCGGGTGCTCGCCCACGGTCTTCAGCGGACCGGTAGGCATGCGCACGGCAGCTTTTTCAACGGCGAAACCAGCTTTGGTCAGCGCTTCAGCGATGTCGAAGTTGGTGACGGAGCCGAACAGACGGCCGTCGACACCAGCTTTTTGCGAAACGTTCACGGTCATGCCGTTCAGTTTCTCGCCTTGGGCTTGCGCGGCGGCCAGTTTGGCGGCAGCAGCTTTTTCCAGTTCAGCGCGCTTGACTTCGAATTCAGCAACGGCCGACGCGGTAGCGCGGCGAGCCATTTTTTGCGGAATCAGGAAGTTACGTGCGTAACCGTCTTTAACTTTAACGACTTCACCCAGGTTGCCCAGGTTGACGACTTTTTCTAACAGAATGATTTGCATAGTTCTTCTCCAGGATCTTATCTAGACTACGCAATTAAGCGTGGTGCAGATCGGTGTAAGGCAGCAGCGCGAGGTAGCGGGCGCGCTTGATTGCGGTGTCAACTTGACGCTGGTAGTGCGCCTTGGTACCGGTCAGACGTGCTGGCATGATTTTGCCGTTTTCCTGGACGAAGTCCTTCAGGGTGTCGACGTCTTTGTAGTCAACTTGTTCAACGTTTGCTGCGGTGAAGCGGCAGAACTTCTTACGTTTGAACAATGGGTTTTGTTGCTTGCGCTTTTCTTTCAGCTTGAGCTTGTTTTTGTCGAACTTTTTACCGAATGCCATTTTAGGCTCCTGTATTTAAATTGAGCTGTCTGGGACAGCACTAAAATCAATGATGTGAAACACCAGGCTTTTGCTATTGCGATTCTTCTTGTTCAGAAAACCGGTGAACTGATACATGCCTGCCAGTGGCGCCTGACTGAAGCGGCCTGAAATCTCGCCCGCGGCAACCGCGGAAATTTCAAACTCGCTCAATCGGGCAATGCCCGCCTCCATCTGCTGCGACCGGTGCTGCAGGACAGCGTTCACGATCGGCATGCCGGCCGGGGTATAGCGCAAGGCGTCCCGTTCGGCGATCAAGGCGATGAATTGGCTTACATTCACTGGAGCTGATTCAGCCCGGTTCTGAAACAATTAGGCCGCAGGAGCAGCAGCGGCTGCTGGAGCTTCGGTGCGATGCGATTTCGCTGCATCTTCACGTTGTACCGACTTCATCATCGGCGAAGGAGCGGTTTCCGCTTTCTTCATCTTGACGGTCAGGTGACGCAGCACGGCATCATTGAATTTGAAGGCGGTTTCCAGCTCGACCAGGGTCTCGTTGTCGCATTCGATGTTCAGGCAGATGTAGTGTGCTTTAGCCAGTTTCTGGATCGAGTAAGCCATCTGACGACGGCCCCAATCTTCAACACGGTGCACGGCGCCGCCGCGGGTCGTTACGGTGGTTTTGTAACGCTCGATCATGGCGGGCACTTGCTCGCTCTGGTCCGGGTGGACGATAAATACTATTTCATAGTGACGCATGCAAACTCCCTTAAGGACTGTGAATATAGCCCACCCTGGCGTCAAGACAGGTGTGGGAAGAGGTAAGCCCGCGACTATATCAGCTTTTGGGCCAAAAAACCAGCCCCGGCCCGCCGCCGAAATTCCCCGCCCTATGAGGCCGCATGAATTTATTTCGCCCAAAGCAACAAATCCTCTTGCATTTCCTCTCACACTGTACAAAAATACAGACTGTCTATATACACAGGCCCAACGGACTCTATGATCAAGCTCACCGCACGACAGGAACAAATTCTCAATCTGATCAAGGATGCCATCGAAAACACCGGCTTCCCGCCGACCCGTGCCGAGATCGCCAATGAACTGGGCTTCAAATCCGCCAACGCGGCCGAGGAGCACCTGCAGGCGCTGGCGCGCAAGGGCGCGATCGAGATCGCCGCCGGCACCTCGCGCGGTATCCGCCTGCTGGGCGTGCATGCCGAGCCGGCGATGCCGAAGGTGCCGCCGTCGCTGATGATGTCGCTGCCGCTGATCGGCCGCGTGGCCGCCGGCTCGCCCATCCTGGCGCAGGAAAACCTGGAAACCAGCTACAGCGTTGATCCGGCGATGTTCTCGTCCAAGCCGGACTACCTGCTCAAGGTGCGCGGCGAATCGATGCGCGACGCCGGCATCATGGATGGCGATTTACTTGCGGTGAAGAAGGTGGACAGCGCCAAGAACGGCCAGATCGTCGTGGCCCGCATCGGCAACGACGTCACGGTCAAGCGCTACCGGAAGACGGGATCCACGGTGGAATTGTTGCCGGAGAATCCGGACTTCAAGATCATCAAGGTCGATCCGGAAGCGGACGAGTTCGCGCTGGAAGGCCTGGCGGTCGGCCTGATGCGCAGCTGGCACTAAGTTCGCGCCAGCTGCCCGGACGCCGCTATGGTCTTAGCGGCGGTTGTCTGCGGTCGGACGCTGGCCAGGCATGGCGCTGCCGACAACATAGGAAGCCATGCCGTTGTCGCTGTTGTTGACCGAATAGTAGTTCTGTTTGAAGTGCTTGACGTAGCTCGGGTCCTTCAGGAATTCCGAGGTGGCCTGCGCCCACAACTCCGCCTTGACGTCCAGCGCCTGCGCCTTGCGCTGCATCTCCATGGCGATCTCGGTATAGGCCATATCCATGCGCGTGGCCGCGACCTTGCGCTCGGCATCGGTCATCACCGCCGCCACGTCGGCCGGAATGGCTTTGCCGGCCGGCAACAAGGCGTTATAGCTGCCGATGAACTGGTTGTAGCACTCGCTCCATTCAGCGATATTGTTACGCACCTGCTTGACGCCGTCGCGGGAAGCGGAATGGGACGGCATCACCGGCTCGGCGCAGTTGGCCTTGGCGGCCAGGTCGGCACCGTCGTAGCGGCTGGTGTAATAGTCGATGTCCGCCTGGTGCGCGCGGCGCTTGGCCACGATCTGGTCCACATCGGTCGTCCCCGCAGCCCAAGCCTGCGTGCCCATCACGATCATCAGACCAGCAATTATTGCAACTCTCATCGTTTACTCCCGGTTATCACATCGTAGTTATTTGGTGCTCTTGCCCATGATAGAACTGCCGACCCGCATGTTCTGGTCCCAGTTCTGCTGCTGGTCGGTTTCCGCCTGGCGCTGGGTCAGCGCGTTCTGGCTGCGGGCGCTGGCGGTCTTGACGTACTCGGTGGTCTTGGCTTCCCAGGCTGCCTGCGCCAGGTTCACGCTGTCGGCCTGCTTCTTCGCATCGGCGCCGGCGGCCGCGTAGGCCTGGTCCATGCGCGCGATGGACTGGGCAAATTCGGCATCCGTCATCAGGTTGGGCAGGTCGGCCGGGATTGCCTTGCCGGCTGGCAGCAGGCTGTTCAGGTTCTTGACGAAACCGTTGTAGCAGGCCAGCCAGGCGTCGACGTTGACGCCGACCGCCTTGATGTCCCTGACATTGGTGGACATCGCTGGAATGTCCGGCTTGACGCAGTTGAACTTGCTCAGCGTAATATCCGAGCCGTCGTACTTGTTGGCGTAGTAGTCGATCTGGCTCAGCTTGGCCTGGCGCTGCGGCGTCATCTGCAAGGCCGCCTTGGCGTCGGCCACGCCAGCGTCGGCGGCCTTCTTGAACAGCTCGTCGCCCTTGGCCATGTCCACCGCCGTGCCTTCGCCGTACCAGTACAGTTCGCCCAGGTGGAATTGCGCGACGGCGTTGCCGCCGGCGGCCAGCTTGGCGTAGATCGGCAGCGCGCGGGTGTAGTCCTTGGCGGCCATCAACTTGTCGGCATCGGCCAGCTCATCCGCCAGCACGCTGCCGCTGACCAATACCATGCACAACCCGATTATCGACGAAGCTTTCATGTCACACCTTTTTAGTTATAGTCTGAAAAACCAAGTGTATAACCAAACTTAAGGATTTGGCAAAACAATTCAGTGCTTGACCGCCAGCGTGGGCACCGGACCCGACGCGCGCGCGGTCGAGGCGCCGTTGCGGGCCTCGGTCTGCTGCACCAGGGCGACCTGCTGCGTGCGGGCGTTCTCGGTGGCGACGAATTCGTTGGTCTTGGTTTGCCAGGCTTCGCGGGCGGCCATGATCTGGTCGGCGCGCTGCTTGCCTTCGGCGTAGACGGCGGCGTAGGCGTGATCCAGCCGGGACAGTGCCTGCTTCAACTCGTCGTCCGTCATCAGGTCGACCAGGTCGTCCGGAATGGCTTTGCCGACAGGAAGCACGTCGTGCAGTTTTTTGACGAAACCGTTGTAGCAAGCCATCCAGGCGTCGATGCCGGCGCCGACGGCCTTGATGTCCTGCTTGGTTTCGGAGCGGGTGGGAATGTCGGGCTTGACGCAGTTGAACCTGGCCAGCGCGACATCGGCGCCGTCGTAGCGCTGGGTGTAGTAGTCGATGTCGGACTGGCGGGCCCTGTGCTGGTCACTCTGCAGGTCTTCGGCCTGGACTGCGCCGGCCGCGGCCAGCGTTAACGCAAACACCAAAGCAGTTTTCATTGTTCCGCCCCTTGGCTTTAAATATATTAAAGCCAAGTGTATAGAAAAAGATAACTGCGCACAAATATTCAAATGTGCAGTTTTGTATCAGCAGCCTTCCAGCGCGCAGGCGAAGTCGTCCAGCAGATCGTCGGCGTCTTCGATGCCGACCGACACCCGTATCAGCGATTCGGCGATGCCCATCGACGCGCGGCGCTCGGCGCCCATCTCGTAGAAGATGGTGTGGGCCACGGGAATCACCAGCGTGCGCGTGTCGCCCAGGTTGGACGCCGGAATCGCCAATTTCAGGCGATTGAGGAAATCGAAGCAGTCGATGCCGTCCTTCAGCTCAAAGCTCAGCAGCGAGCCGTAACTGCGGAACAGCTCGGTCGAGATGCCATGTTGCGGGTGCGACTTCAGCCCTGGATAGTGAACCGCTGCGACGCGCTCGTCCGCCTCCAGCATCCCGGCCAGCGCCAGCGCGTTGCTGCTGGTGCGCTCCATGCGCAGCGCCAGCGTTTCGGCGCCGACGGCGATGTGGTGCGCCGCTTCCGGCGCCAGCGAGGCGCCGAAGTCGCGCAGGCCCTTGGCGCGGATCTGCGCCAGCCCCCATTGCGCGGGCGCGGCCTTCTTGTAGTTCTCGTAGATATTCGGGAACCTGCTCCAGTCGTAGACGCCGGTGTCCGTCAGGCTGCCACCCAGCGCGTTGCCGTGGCCGCCGATCGACTTGGTCAGCGCATTGATCACCAGGCCGGCGCCGACCGATTTCGGACGGAACAGATATGGCGTGGTCATCGTGTTGTCGACGATGTAGAGGATGCCGCGCTGCTGGCACAGTTCGCCGATGCGCCGCAAATCCGCCACCTGCGTGCGCGGATTGGCGATGGTTTCGACGAACACCACGCGGGTCTGGTCGGTGATGGCGGCGGCGACGTTGGCGACGTCGGTGGCGTCGACGAAGGACACGGCCACGCCCTGCCCCATCGTGGTCTGCCACAGGCTGTTGGTGTTACCGAACAGGAAGGCCGACGACACCACGTGGTCGCCGGCGCGCAGCAGCGACTGGAACACGGCGCCGATCGCGCCCATGCCGGTGGCGAAGCACAGCGTGCCGACGCCCTGCTCCATCTTGTTGACCTTGTCTTCCAGCGCGGAGATGGTGGGGTTGCCCTGGCGGCCGTAGCGGAAGCCCGGCTCCTTGCCCTGGAACACGGACGCCAGCTGGCGCGCGTCGGCGTAGCCGAAGGCGACCGAGGTATGGATGGGCTTGTGCAGCGAGCCGTGCTCGATGCCTTTCAGGCGGTCGTTGTGCAGGATGGTGGTGGTGAAACCGTAGTTCTTTTTGTCGCTCATGGTTACGGTTACGCTTCGGTGACAGCCAGGTTCAGGTTCAGTTGCGAGCGGCCCGCGTCTTCCGGCGCGGCGGCCTTCGGATGGTGGCGCGCGTACTCCAGCTTGTCCAGGTAGTCCTTCGAGATGTCGCCGGTGACGTAGACGCCGTCGAAGCACGAAGCCTCGAAATTCTTCAGCGCCGGATTGACGTCCGAGATCGCCCGTTTCAGCGCGTCGATGTCCTGGTACACCAGGTGGTCGGCGGTGATCTCGCGGCACACTTCCTCGGTGGTGCGGCCGTAGGCGATCAGCTCGTCGCGGGTCGGCATGTCGATGCCGTACACGTTCGGATAGATCACCGGCGGCGCGGCCGAAGCGAAGATCACTTTCTTCGCGCCCGCTTCGCGCGCCATCTGCACGATCTCGCGGCTGGTGGTGCCGCGCACGATCGAATCGTCGACCAGCAGCACGACCTTGTCCTTGAACTCGGAGGCGATGGCGTTGAGCTTCTGGCGCACGGATTTCTTGCGCGCGGCCTGGCCCGGCATGATGAAGGTGCGGCCGATGTAGCGGTTCTTGATGAAGCCTTCGCGGTACTCGACGTTCAGCGCCAGCGCCAGCTGGATCGCGGCCGGACGCGACGAATCCGGAATCGGCATGACCACGTCGATCTCGCCGTCCTTGAATTCGCGCTTGATCTTCTCGGCCAGGTACTCGCCCATTTTCAGGCGGGTGGCGTAGACCGAGGCGCCGTCGATGACGGAATCCGGACGGGCCAGATAGACGAACTCGAACACGCAAGGGTTGAGCGACGGATTGTCCGCGCACTGGCGGCTGTGCAGCTGCTTGTCGGCGTCGATGAAGACGGCCTCGCCCGGCGCGATGTCGCGCACGAAACGGAAGCCCATGCCTTCCAGCGCCACCGATTCGGAGGCGATCAGGTATTCGGCGCCCTGCTCGGTTTCGTTGATTCCCAGGCACAGCGGACGGATGCCGAACGGATCGCGGAAGGCCAGCAGGCCGACGCCGGCGATCTGCGCCACGGCAGCGTAGCCGCCGCGCACGCGGCGATGCAGCACGGTCACGGCTTCGAAGATCGTGTCGGCGTCGATCGAGATGCCGGTGGTGGCTTTCTGGATTTCGTGGGCCAGCACGTTCAGCAGCACTTCCGAATCGGAATCGGTGTTGATGTGGCGGCGGTCGTTCTGGAACATTTCCTTTTTGAGCTGTTCCCAGTTGGTCAGGTTGCCGTTGTGCGCCAGCGTGATGCCGAACGGTGCGTTGACGTAGAACGGCTGCGCCTCTTCCTCGCTCGACGAGCCGGCCGTTGGGTAGCGGCAGTGGCCGATACCGGAATTGCCTTGCAGCGTACGCATATTACGGGTACGGAAGACGTCACGAACGAGGCCGTTGGCCTTGTGCATGGCGAACATGCTGCTGTGATTGGTCGCGATACCCGCCGCATCCTGGCCGCGGTGCTGCAGCAGCAGCAGCGCGTCATACAGCAGTTGATTGACAGGTTGATGGGATACGACGCCGACGATGCCACACATGATGTTGCTCCTGGACTTGGTGCTACGGATTTAAAGAATTCAAAAATTTACATGCTGCGCCATGGCAGCGGGAAGGAAGGCTTTCACCATATGCGCCCCGGTCTCCGCGAGCGGACTCAATAGCGCATTCTTCCAGAATGCCTGTTGCGGTATCGACGTCATCCCACACAAGATGACGCCGGCCAACACGATTACAAGGCCGCGGCCGAAACCGAACACCATGCCCAGCAAGCGGTCGACCAGCCCGAGGCCGCCGGCATCGAGCAAGGCGCCCAGCGCCATGCCCAGCAGCCCCATTAAAATTCGCACGCCGATAAACAAGGCGATAAAGGCCAGGATCAGGCGCAGCACCTCGCCCGGCACCACCGGCGGCAGCAGCTGCGCCAGCGCGGCGGCATAGGCGTTGGCGACCACGAAGGCCACCACCCAGCCCGCCAGCGACAGCACTTCCTTCACCAGCCCGCGCATCATGCCGATGATGACCGACGCGACCAGCACGAAAATCACCAGGTAGTCAAAAATCGTCACGTCGGGCAGCCGGCTGGATCAGACGGTTTCGAGACGGCCGTTCAAGCCCATCGCGGTCAGCTTGGCCTTCACTTTTTCTGCCTCGTCCCTGCTGGTGAACGGCCCCACGCGGACGCGGGTCACCTCGCCCGACGGCGCCTTCTCCGTGAAGGAGTTGATGCCGGCTTTTTTCAGCTTGTCGCGCAGCTCATCGACCTTGCCCTTGTCCGACAGCGCGGCCACCTGCAGCACGAACTTCTGGCCGGACTCGGCGGCGGCCGGCTTGGCGGCGCTCTTGCCTTCCAGGATGGCCAGCGCGCGCGCGTCTTCCGACGCCGCAGCCGGTTTCTCGGCTTGCTTGGCGGCCTTCGCCTCGGCCAGCTTGCGTTCGGCGTCGGCCTTGGCCTTCGCTTCCGCCTTCACCTCGGCCTGCTTGCGCTCCAGTTCCTGCTTGTAGTCGGCGTCCTGGCGGGCCTTGGCTTCGTTGTCGGCCTTGTTCTTGGCGATCTGGTCGGCCTTGGCCTTGGCTTCGGCCTTCAGGTCGGCTTCGTGCTTGGCGGTCTCAGGCTTGGCAGGTGCGGGCGCTGGCGCGGCAATGGCCGGCGACGGTTTCACGGCCAGCTTGGCGTCGTCGACGATTTCTTCCTTGCTGTCGAGCGCGGCGCTGTTGGCGACGGCGGCGGCGGCGGGGGCTTCGGCAGGCTTGTCCTTGGACGGAATCTTGATTTCAATGTCGGACGCCAGCGGCTTCGGCTCGGAATCTAGCACCATCGGCAAGCCGATCGCCACGCCCAGCGCCAGCGCGATGGCGCCGACGAGACGGCGGCGCGCACGTTTCTTTTCCGGCAACACCGGATCGTCGGCCTCGTTGTCCCGCGAACGGCGGGATTTGGCGTTGCCATCGGCCGACGAGGCGCGCTTGGAGCGCGCGCGCTCCGACATCGCCTGGTCATCTGCGCTGGTGTAATAGCCGCTGTCTTGCGCAGCAGTTTCTTGCTTGTTTTTACCGAGTTTCGAGAACAAGCCCATGCGTGATTTCAGTCCTGTGCGTTCAATGGAATGAGGATTTTCGCGCCGCCATGACGCCGGCGACCGTGAGGAAAGATCCAAAGACCACAATTCTATCATTCTCCCCGGCCCGGCTGATCGCATTTGCGTAGGCTGAGGCCGGATCTTCGAAGATATTGATGGTGCGCTCCGCTTTGTCGGCTTGCACAATTTGCACTTTTGCCGCCAATTCGGAGGCGCTGGCCGCGCGCGGCGACGGCAGCGTGGTCAGGCACCAGTGGTCCACGTGCTCGGACATGGCGGCGATCACGCCGTCGATATCCTTGTCGTGCATGGAGCCGAACACGGCATAGGTGTAGGGATGGAAGCCCATGTTGCCCAGGTTCTGGTTCAGCGCCGAGGCGGCATGCGGGTTGTGCGCGACGTCCAGGATGACGGTCGGACGGCCCGGCAGCACCTGGAAGCGGCCCGGCAGCTCCACCGTCACCAGGCCGGTGCGCACTTCCTGCGCGCCGACCGGCAATTCCAGCTTCAGCGCCTCCAGCGCGGCCAGCGCGGCCGAGGCGTTGAGGATCTGGTTGGCGCCGCGCAGGCTCGGATAGGCCAGCGAGTTGCGCCGCTGCGAGCGGCCGCCGTAGTTCCACTGCTGCTTGTCGCCGGAATAGTTGAAGTCGCGGCCCATCAGCCACAGGTCGGCGCCGATGGCCGCCGCGTGGTCGATCAGCGATTGCGGCGGCACCGGGTCCGAGCAGATCGCGGTCCGGCCGGGACGGAAAATGCCGGCCTTCTCGAAGCCGATCGCTTCGCGCGTGTCGCCCAGGTAATCGGTGTGGTCGATATCGACGCTGGTGACGATGGAAACGTCGGCGTCGACGATGTTGACCGCGTCCAGGCGGCCGCCCAGGCCCACTTCCAGGATCACGACATCCATGCCCGCGCCGGACAGCAGATGCATGATGGCCAGGGTGGTGAATTCAAAATAGGTCAGCGTGGTGTCGCCGCGCACCGCCTCGACGGCGTTGAAGGCGGCCACCAGCACCTCGTCGCTGGCCAGCTCGCCGTTGACGCGGGCGCGCTCGTTGAAATCGAGGAAATGCGGCTTGATGTACAGGCCGACCTTGTAGCCGGCGCGCATCAGTATCGATTCCAGCATGGCGCAGGTCGAACCCTTGCCGTTGGTGCCGGCCACCATGATGACGGGGCAGCTGAAGCTCAGGTTCAGGCGTTCCTTGACGGCGAGAACGCGGGCCAGGCCCATGTTGATGACGGTTTCGGCATGGCGCGATTCAAGCAGCGCAAGCCAGGCGGGCAAAGTAGTTGGGTTCGACATGATGGTGGCTCAAAAGTGAAAACGGCGCGCAGGCCGGCATGATAGCCGATTGCGCGCCGCAGCGTCGGGAAGCGAGGGCGGTTGCTTCAAAATGAGCGCAGCAAGGCGCGGCGGCGAAGACAGTGCGTTAGCACGGCGAGACGCCGCAACGCCGCTGCGGTCGTTTTGAAGCGACCGCCTTACGCGATCACTTCGACGGCTTGATTCTGCAGCAGAGCCAGCAGGTGGGCGATTTCTTCGCGCATCTTGCGGCGGTCGACGATCATGTCGACGGCGCCCTTGGTGACCAGAAACTCGGCGCGCTGGAAGCCTTCCGGCAGTTTTTCGCGCACGGTGTTTTCGATCACGCGCGGGCCGGCGAAGCCGATCAGCGCCTTCGGCTCGGCGATGACGACGTCGCCCATGAAGGCGAACGAGGCGGACACGCCGCCCATGGTCGGGTCGGTCAGCACGCTGATGAACGGCAGCTTCTTGTCGGACAGCTTGGTCAGCATGGCGGTGGTTTTCGCCATCTGCATCAGCGACAGCAGGCCTTCCTGCATGCGGGCGCCGCCGGTGGCGGTGATGCAAATGAACGGCACCTTCTGTTCCAGCGCCACTTGCGCGCCGCGCACGAAGCGCTCGCCGACCACGGAGCCCATCGAGCCGCCCATGAATTCGAATTCGAAGCAGGCCACGACGACCGGCATGCTCATGATGGCGCCGCCCATGACGATCAGCGCATCGGTCTCGCCGGTGGCTTCCATCGCCTGCTTGAGGCGGTCAGGGTATTTCTTGCTGTCTTTGAACTTCAGCGTATCGACCGGCAGCGTGTCCATGCCGACTTCGTAGCGGCCGCCGGCGTCGAGCAGGCTGTCGAGGCGTTCGCGCGCGCGGATGCGCATGTGATGGTCGCATTTAGGGCAAACGTGCAGGTTCGATTCCAGATCGGTGCGGTACAACACGGCTTCGCAGGACGGGCATTTGACCCACAGACCCTCGGGCATGGTCTTGCGCGCGGCAGCGTCGGAACGCTGGATTCGTGGGGGCAGCAGTTTTTCCAACCAACTCATAAATTCTCCTTGCAGCTAACTTTGTGGCCGAAGTGTAGCCGTTTCTCGCCCCCCTGTCGAACTTTGCAGTACAACAATTTTTAAACTTCGTCATGGAATTGACGGGTTTTTAGAGGTATTCCCCTAGGGGGCGAGGCAAATCAAGCGTCGAGTGCGGATCTGATGCCAGAAACGAAAGATTGCACAGCTGCTACTGCGCCGTCTTTGCCTGCGGTTTCGATTTCCTGGATGATGCGGCTGCCGATGACGACGGCGTCGGCCACCTCGGCCACGGCGCGCGCGGTGGCGCCGTCGCGGATGCCGAAGCCTACGCCGATCGGCAGCTTGACGTGCTTGCGGATCGCCGTCAGGCGCTTCGCCACGTCCACCGTGTCGATGTTGCCGGCGCCCGTCACGCCCTTCAGCGAGACGTAGTAGCTGAAGCCGCCGCCCACCTTGGCCACCTGCGCGATGCGTTCCTCGGTCGAGGTCGGCGCCAGCAGGAAGATCAGGTCCAGCTCGGCGGCGCGCATGGCGGCGGCGAACTCTTCACACTCTTCCGGCGGGTAGTCGACCACGATGGCGCCGTCCGCCCCCACCGCCTTCGATTTGGCGATGAAGGCTGCCGGACCGATGCGCTCGATCGGGTTCGCATAGCCCATCAGCACCACGGGCGTGGTCTGGTTGGTCTTGCGGAACTCGGCCACGTAGCCGAACACGTCGTGGATGCCGACGCCGTGCGCCAGCGCCCGCTCGCAGGCGCGCTGGATCACCGGGCCTTCGGCCATCGGATCGGAAAACGGCACGCCGAGTTCCAGGATGTCGGCGCCGCCGGCCACCAGCGCGTGCATCAACGGCACGGTCAGCTCGGGCGCCGGATCGCCGGCGGTGATGAAGGTGACGAGCGCGGTCTTGTTTTGCGCCTTCAGGGCGCTGAAAGTTGCTGCGATGTTGGACATGCCGATTCCTTAATTAAAATTCAAACCCATACGCTCTGCGACGGTATGCATGTCCTTGTCGCCCCGGCCCGACAGGTTGGCCAAAATTATTTGATCTTTCGGCAAGGTTGCCGCCAGCTTGGCCGCGTAGGCCAGCGCGTGCGACGATTCCAGCGCCGGGATGATGCCTTCGATATGGCAGCAATCGTGGAAAGCCTGCAGCGCTTCCTCGTCCGTGATCGACACGTATTGCGCGCGGCCGCTGTCCTTCAGGTAGGCATGCTCCGGCCCGACGCCCGGGTAATCCAGGCCGGCCGACACCGAATGGGTCTCGATGATCTGGCCGTTCCCGTCCTGCAGCAGATAGGTGCGGTTGCCGTGCAACACGCCCGGATAGCCCTTGGTCAGCGAGGCCGCGTGCTTGTCGCCGTCCAGCCCTTCGCCGGCCGCTTCCACGCCGATCAGCTTGACGTCCTTCTGGTCGATATACGGGTAGAAGATGCCCATCGCGTTCGAACCGCCGCCGATGCAGGCGACCACGTAGTCCGGCTGGCGGCCGGTCATTTCCGGCATCTGCACCAGGCATTCCTCGCCGATCACCGACTGGAAGTCGCGCACCAGCATCGGGTACGGATGCGGGCCGGCCACGGTGCCGATGATGTAGAAGGTGTTTTCAATGTTGGTGACCCAGTCGCGCATGGCCTCATTGAGCGCGTCCTTCAGCGTCTTGGAGCCGGATTCCACCGGCACCACGGTCGCGCCCAGCAGCTTCATGCGGTAGACGTTCTGCGCCTGGCGCTTGACGTCCTCGCTGCCCATGTAGACCACGCACTCGAGCCCGAAACGGGCGCAGATGGTGGCCGTGGCGACGCCGTGCTGGCCGGCGCCGGTCTCGGCGATGATGCGCGGCTTGCCCATGCGCTTGGCCAGCAGGGCCTGGCCGATGACGTTGTTGATCTTGTGCGCGCCGGTGTGGTTCAGGTCTTCGCGCTTGAAGTAGATCTGCGCGCCGCCGGCGATTTCCGACCAGCGCTTGGCGTGATAGATCGGCGACGGGCGGCCGACAAAGTGCTTGAGCTCGTAGCGGAACTCTTCGAGGAACTCGGGATCTTTGCTGTAGCGTTCGTAAGCTTCGTTGAGCTCGGCAAGCGCGTATGTGAGGGTTTCGGCAACAAACGAGCCGCCGTACGGGCCGAAATGGCCTTTCGTATCGGGCAGGTCGTAGTCTTTAGCGTGGAACAGGGCCTTCGCTGGAGCGTTCATGATGGGTTTCGCTTTCAATAATGGCATCTCCGGCCCGCACCGCCGCGACAAAGTCGGCGATCTTGCGGGCATCCTTGATCCCCTTGGACGCTTCGACACCACTGCTGATGTCGACGGCGTAGGGGCGTACACCTACCACCGCGTCAGTCGCGTTGTGTACGCTCAAGCCACCACTTAAAACGACCCGAGGCGCGAGATCTTTTGGAATGAGAGACCAATCAAAACCCTTTCCTGCACCGCCATAGGCATCCACATAGGTATCCAGCAACAGGCTGGTGAACAAGGGACTGGCGGCGCGGCATTGCTGCTCGTATTCTAGCAAATCGGACGGCAGAGTGTCAGGTTTGACGCGGAACACGCGCATGAATTGTCGTCCGGCCGCCGCGGCGATGGCGGCGGACTGCGCCACCGTTTCGTCGCCGTGCAGCTGGATCAGCGAGATCGGCGCCACCTTGACGATGGCCGCCACCTGCTCCGGCGAGGCGTTGACGAACAGCCCGGTGCAGGTGATGAACGGCGGCACGGCGCGGATCAGCTCGGCGGCCTGCTCAGCCGTCACGTAGCGCGGGCTCTTCGGATAGAACACGAAACCGATCGCATCGGCGCCGGCGGCCACGGCCGCTAGCACGTCTTCCACGCGGGTCAGGCCGCAGATCTTGATACGGGTGCGCATACTCTTCCTTTAAAACCAGGGGAGCGCGCTGGTGGTCTCCAGCGGCAGTTCCCATTTGGGATCGTAATCGATTTTGGCCAGGTACAGGCCGTCCGGCATGAAGGTCGGCGCGGCGGCGTGGCGGTCTTTGGTTTCCAGCAGCTGGCCCAGCCATTCCGGCTTTTCGCGCCCGGTGCCGATGTAGACCAGCGAGCCGACCAGGTTGCGCACCATGTGGTGCAGGAAGGCGTTGGCGGTAATCGTGAACACCACCAGCTCGCCGTGGCGCTTGATCCGGATATCGTGCATCAGCTTGACCGGCGACTTGGCCTGGCACTGGGCCGCGCGGAAGGCGGTGAAGTCATGCCAGCCGAGCAGCGGCGCGACGGCCTGCTGCATCAGTTCCACGTCCAGCGGGCGGAAATAGAAACCGGCGCGGCCTTCCAGCAGCGGCGAGCGCGTCGGGTTGTTGTAGAGCACGTAGTGATAGGTGCGGGCGCGGGCGCTGAAGCGGGCATGGAAGAAGTCGTCGACCGTCGGGTCGCCCTCCAGCTCCTTGGCCCAGCGCACGGCGATCGACGGCGGCAGGAAGGCGTTGACGCCGCGCACCCAGGAATGGACGTCGCGGTTCAGGTCGGTGTCGAAGTGGACGACCTGTTCGAGCGCGTGCACGCCGGTATCGGTGCGGCCGGCGCAGGTGGTGGCCAGGCGCACCCTGGCAAATTTCTCCAGCGCCTGTTCCAGCTGGTCCTGCACCGTGTGGCCGTCTTCCTGCTTCTGGTAGCCGTGCCAGGCGCTGCCGTCGTACTGGACGCCGATTGCTATCCGTTTCAATTGCTGCCCGATCTGATGTCTGAGTCAGCCATTATATACGGAGCGGCATTACCCCAATTGGGCCCGCATCGCGTTGGCCTTGGCGATCTGGTCGTCGCTGCCGCCGCGCAGCACCTCGTCCAGCAGCTCGCGCGCGCCTTCCTTGTCGCCGATCTCCTGATAGGCGATCGCCAGGTCCAGCTTGGTGTCCATTTCCATGTGGTGCGCCGACAGCGTGTCGTCGCGCGCATGGGCTGGCGCCGCCTCGGTTGCGGCCGCGGCACCGCCGCCGCCCAGGGCGCTGTCCAGGTCCAGGTCGATGCCGGACAGGTCGAACTCCTGCGCCGCCGGTGGCGGTGCCGGGGTGATTTCCTCGGCGGCCGGGAGGTCGAAATCGTCAGGGCTCAGTTCGGCAACGGCTGGCGCAGGTGCGGCCGGCACGTCCGGAATATCAAAGCCCATCAGGTCCAGGTCGAGCGGGTCGGTGCTGGCGGACGGCTTGGCCGTTTCCGCAGTCGCCATCGCTTCCGCAGGCAGGTCCAGGCCGAAGTCCATGCTCAGGTCCTCGGCAGCCGGGGCCGGCGCAGCTGCAGCGGCCGGCTCGGCCGCAGGCGCAGGCGCCGGTGCGGGGGTGTCGAAAGCCAGGTTGAACGCGTCTTCCGCCGGATCCGGCTCGGCGGGCGCGGCCGGCATTTCAATCGGCGCGCCAACCGCCGGCACCGGTTCGAAGCTCAGGCCGCCCAGGTCGAAGTCCATCAGGTTGTCGGATTCCGCCGCCACGGATGCCGGCGAGATCGCCGCATCGGCCGCTTGCGGCAAGGCCGTTTCCATGTCGCTGCCGAAGTCCATGCCGTTGCCGTCGGCGGCCGGGGCGGCATCCATGCCCAGATCCAGGTCGAGGCCGCCATCGGCCGGCGCAGGGGCCGGGGCGGGTGCGTTGAAATCGCTGCCGAAGTCGGAAGCCGAGAATGCGGCGGCGGCGGCGCCTGCGGCCACAGCCGGCGCGGCGGCGGCAAACATGGTCGAGCCATCGCCGGAGCCATTGCTGTACAGCGGATTGGATGGATCCAGCGACTGACCCATCGCGGCGGCCTGCGCCCATTCGTCGCCCTGGCCGCGTGTCATCGAATACAGCTCGCCGGCCTGGTTTTCAAACGAGCGCGCATCCTTGCGCGTCACATAAATTTCCAGCAGCTTCAGGCGGACCGCGTGGCGTTCCGGATGGGTGCGCAGCGCTTCCTTGAGGATTTCCTCGGCCTGCGCATCGCGGCCGTAGGCGATGTACACGTCGGCCTCGGCCACCGGATCGACTTCGTTGGTGTCCAGCTGGCTGGCCGACGGCGCGAAGTTGGAGTTGAAGACGCTGTTGTTGGTATCGACGCTCTGGCCGCCGGCCTCGGCGATCAGCGACTGCGAGGGAATGGCGGTATCGCCCAGGATGCTCGGCTCTTCCGCCGGCACCACGAACTTCTTGCGGCGGCGCGAGGCGATCATCGCCCCCGCACCGACCAGCAGCGCGGCGGCGGCGAGGCCGACATAGTTCAGGTTCTCCATCAGCGTTTCGAACAGGCTAGGCTCGGCGATGCGCTTAGGCGGCACCACCAGCGTACGCTTGGGCTTGGCCGGCGCGGACGCTTCGACCGAGGCCGCGGCCGATGCGGAGACCGCAGTGGAGGCGGAGGCCGAAGCCTGCTTGGCATCGGCTGCGGTCTTGCTCTTCACCGCCATCAGGCTTTCCAGGTCGCGGGTGTTCTTTTCCAGCTCCTTGATGCGCGCGGCGGCGTCGTCCAGTTCCTTCTGCTTGGCGATCTTGTCTTCCACCGCCAGGCCGGTCTTGCCCTGCACCGGCGCGCTGGCCGTGGTTTTCGACAGCGTCAGCTTGTCCTTGGCGGCATTGACCGCGTTCGGCTTTTCCTCCACCTTGGCGGTGATCTTGCCCGACACGTTTTGCGTGGCGTCCGGCTCCTTGGCCGGCGTGCTGTTGGCGACCTGCCCCGCCAGCTTGGCGCGGTAGGCGTTGAAATCAGCCGCATGCGCGACAACCACGCCGCGCGCCTCGCCCTCGGGCGCGGTGTTGCGGATGGTGTCCGAATCCGGCACCGCCAGGATCTGGCCCGACTTCAGGCGGTTCATGTTATTGCCGGAGAACGCTTCCGGGTTGGCGCGGTACAGGGCCACCAGCATCATGTCCAGCGACACGTCGACCGGCTTGACCTGGTTGGCGATGCGGGTCAGGTTGTCGCCCGCCTTGACGGTGTATTCGCTGGCGGACTTGCTGGACGGCGCAGGCGGCGACACGGCGGCCGGCTGGCGTGCCGGCGCGGGAGCGCTCGGCGCGACCGGTGCCGCGGCCGGGGTTGCAGGCGCGGCGGCTGGAGCGGCCGCACTGCGGCCCAGATCCACCGGCGCGGCCACTTGCGGCGACTGGGTCGCGCGCATCTCGGCAGGGTCCAGCAGGAAGGTGTATTCGCGTACCATGCGGCCGCCGGTCCAGTTCAGCTCCAGCAGCATGTCGACGAAGGGCTCGTTGACCGGCTGGGACGACGTGACGCGGATAATCTGGCGGCCATTGCGCTGCTCGATCTCGAAGCGCAGCGACAACAGGGTGGGGTTGAAATCGATATTGGCGACGCGGAACGCCTCGGCCGGCGCCAGCTTGGCGACCAGCGCGCCGGCTTCGTCGGCCGACACGGCGGTCAGCTCGATCTCGGCCCGCAGCGGTTGTCCCAGCGAGGACAGCACGGTCAGTTTGCCAAGGCCGGCGGCGTTGGCCGTGGCAGCCACTAACACCGCACTGGCGACAGCGCCGGTGAGTGTCTTCAACGCGAATGAAACAATGCTGGAGCGAGTCGGTACGGGCATAGTGGGCGGCATTAGGTTGTCAGAGGGAAAATGTTACTTTCCCAGATATACCAACATATCATCATGCTCCGGGGCACGCAAGCTTTGCACGATGTTTCTCTAGTGATACATGAGGATGTGTAACGTCTACGCCAACTTTAAACCAAAAAAAGGGGTTTTCCCTATGAGAGCACATAGAGAAAACCCCTTCAGCTTTAACAATTGACGCCTGGTATTACTTGTCCAGCACGATGCGCAGCATGCGGCGCAGCGGTTCGGCCGCGCCCCACAGCAGCTGGTCGCCGACGGTAAATGCCGACAGGTAATCATCGCCCATGCTCATCTTGCGCAGGCGGCCGACCGGAATGGTCAGGCTGCCGGTGGCGGCGGCCGGCGACAGGTCCGTGACCGAGGCTTCGCGGGTGTTCGGCACCACTTTGACCCACTGGTTGTTGGAAGCGATGATGTCGTGAATCTCGTCGATCGGCACGTCCTTCTTCAGCTTGATGGTCAGCGCCTGCGAGTGGCTGCGCATCGCGCCGATGCGCACGCACAGGCCGTCGACTGGAATGGCTTTGGAACCGAAGTCCGCGCCCAGGCCCAGGATCTTGTTGGTCTCGGCGCCGCCCTTCCACTCTTCCTTCGACTGGCCGTTGCCCAGGTCCTTGTCGATCCACGGGATCAGGTTGCCTGCCAGCGGCGCGCCGAACTGCTTGGTTTCCTCGGCCGACAAGCCGTGCTGGGTGGCCAGCACCTGGCGGTCGATTTCCAGGATCGCCGACGCCGGATTGTCCAGCAGCGCCTTCACCGACGAATTGATGGTGCCGAACTGGGTCAGCAGCTCGCGCATGTGCTGGGCGCCGCCGCCCGAAGCCGCCTGGTAGGTCATCGAGGTCATCCACTCGACCAGGTTGTGCTGGAACAGGCCGCCCAGGCCCATCAGCATGCACGACACGGTGCAGTTGCCGCCGATGTAGTTCTTCACGCCCTTGCCCAGCGCGTCCTTGATGACGTGCAGGTTGACCGGGTCCAGCACGATGACGGCGTCCTTCTCCATGCGCAGGGTCGACGCGGCGTCGATCCAGTAGCCGTTCCAGCCGGCCGCGCGCAGTTTCGGGAACACCTCGGTGGTGTAGTCGCCGCCCTGGCACGAGATGATGATCTCGCACTTTTTCAGTTCGTCGATGTCGGTCGCGCTTTTCAGTTTGGTTTCATTCTTCGCCATTGCCGGCGCGTTGCCGCCCGGGTTGGACGTCGTGAAGAACACCGGTTCGATGTGGGCGAAATCGCCCTCTTCCTGCATGCGCTGCATCAGGACCGAACCCACCATACCGCGCCAACCTACCAAGCCTACGAGTTTCATTTTGCTCTTCCTTGTCTTTAAATTTTTATGCCAGTGCCTTGACCACCGCGTTGCCCATTTCCTCGGTGCCCACCTTGGTGGTGCCTGCCTCGTAGATGTCGGCGGTGCGCAGGCCCTGCGCCAGTACCTTCTTGACGGCGGTCTCGATGCGGTCGGCCTGTTCGGCCTTGTTCAGCGAGAAGCGCAGCATCATCGCGGCCGACAATATCGTCGCCAGCGGATTGGCGATGCCCTTGCCGGCGATGTCCGGAGCGGAACCGTGCGACGGCTCGTACAAGCCCTTGTTGTTGGCATCGAGCGAAGCCGACGGCAGCATGCCGATCGAGCCGGTCAGCATCGCGGCCGCGTCGCTGAGAATGTCGCCGAACATATTGCCGGTGACGATGACGTCGAACTTCTTCGGCGCGCGCACCAGCTGCATCGCGGCGTTGTCGACGTACATGTGCTCGAGCGCGACGTCCGGATATTCCTTGTGCACGTCGGTGACGATGTCCTTCCAGAACTGGAAGGTTTCCAGCACATTGGCCTTGTCGACGCTGGTCAGGCGCTTGTCGCGCTTTTGCGCGGCCTGGAACGCCACGTGGGCGATGCGGCGGATTTCGCCTTCGGCATAGCGCATGGTGTCGAAGCCTTCGCGCTGCCCCTTGAACGGACCGTCCGGGCACTCGCGCACGCCGCGCGGCTGGCCGAAGTAGATGTCGCCGGTCAGTTCGCGGATGATCAGGATGTCCAGGCCGGACACCACTTCCGGCTTCAGCGTCGAGGCGCCGGCCAGTTCAGGGTAGAGGATGGCAGGACGCAGGTTGGCGAACAGGCCCAGGTTCTTGCGCAGGCCGAGGATGGCCTGCTCCGGACGCAGCGGGCGGTCCAGCTTGTCGTACTGGTAGTCGCCGACGGCGCCGAACAGCACCGCGTCGGCCGCTTTCGCCAGCGCCAGCGTGCCCTCGGGCAGCGGATGGCCGTGAGCCGCGTAGCCGGCGCCGCCGACCGGCGCGCTTTCCAGCTCGAATTTTTCGCCCAGCACATTCAGTACCTTGACTGCCTGCGCGATGATTTCCGGGCCGATACCGTCGCCCGGGAGGATTGCGATTTTCATGTTAGTTCTTCGAAATTAGATGACGTTGGCCAACCAAGGTTGGGTTGCCAGATGGCGCTCTTCGAAGCCGCGGATAGCGTCGGCGTGACGCAGGGTCAGGCCAATATCGTCGAGCCCGTTCATCAGGCAGTATTTGCGGAAGGCGTCGATCTCGAAGGGATAGGAGACGCTGCCATTGCTGGTGGAGATGCGCTGCTGCTCAAGGTCGACCACCAGACGGTAACCGGGGAAGGCCTTGACTTCATTGAACAGGTGATCAACCTGCGCTTCAGGCAATACGATCGGCAACAAGCCGCTCTTGTAGCAGTTGTTGAAGAAGATGTCGGCGAACGACGGCGCGATGATGGCGCGGAAGCCATACTGGTCCAGCGCCCACGGCGCGTGCTCGCGCGAGGAGCCGCAGCCGAAGTTCTTGCGCGTCAGCAGGATCGATGCGCCCTGGTAGCGCTGCTCGTTGAGCACGAAGTCCGGATTGAGCGGACGGCGGCTGTTGTCCTGGCCGGGCTCGCCGTGGTCCAGGTAGCGCCACTCGTCGAACAGGTTCGGGCCGAAGCCGGTGCGATGGATGGACTTCAGGAATTGCTTCGGAATGATGGCGTCGGTGTCGACATTGGCGCGGTCCAGCGGTGCGACCAGCCCTTCGTAGATCGTAAATTTATCCATGATGCTTTATATGTGGACCGCGCGGCACTGGGCGGCGCGCGGTCGGGTCGGGTTCAATGGCCCGCGGCGCCCTGCACCGCCTGGCCGGCTTTCTGCACATCCTTGCCCATGCCGGCAATGGTGTTGCAGCCGGTGATGGTCAGAGCGAAGATGGTCAGAGCGATCAGTTTTTTCATGTTGGTCTCAATGGGTGGTGGAAGACTTAACGTAGCGCGCGCACGTCGACAAAATGGCCGGCGATACCGGCTGCCGCCGCCATGGCCGGAGACACCAGATGGGTGCGTCCGCCCTGGCCTTGGCGTCCTTCGAAATTGCGGTTCGAGGTCGATGCGCAGCGCTCGCCCGGTTCCAGGCGGTCGGCGTTCATCGCCAGGCACATCGAGCAGCCCGGATCGCGCCATTCGAAACCGGCATCCTTGAAGATGCGGTCCAGGCCTTCCTTCTCGGCCTGGTCCTTGACCAGTCCGGAGCCCGGCACCACCATCGCCAGCTTGACGTTGGAGGCGCGGTGCTTTCCGCGCACCACTTCCGCCGCCGCGCGCAAATCCTCGATGCGCGAGTTGGTGCAGGAGCCGATGAAGACCTTGTCGATGCGGATGTCCTCGATCGCGGTGTTCGGCTTCAGGTTCATGTAGACCAGCGCCTTTTCCATCGCGTCGCGCTTGACGCTGTCTTTTTCCAGGTCCGGATCCGGCACCCGGCCGTCGATCGAGGTCACCATTTCCGGCGACGTGCCCCAGGTCACCTGCGGCTTGACCTCGGTGGCGTTCAGGGTGACGACCAGGTCGAACTTGGCGCCGGCGTCGCTGTGCAGCGTGCGCCAGTAGTCCACCGCGCGGTCCCAGTGCGGGCCCACCGGCGAGAACGGACGGCCCTTGACGTAGTTGATGGTGACGTCGTCGACGCCGATGATGCCGGCGCGCGCGCCGGCCTCGATCGCCATGTTGCAGACCGTCATCCGGCCTTCCATCGACAGCGCGCGGATGGTCGAGCCGCCGAATTCGATACAGTAGCCGGTGCCGCCGGCGGTGCCGATCTTGCCGATGATGGCCAGCACGATGTCCTTGGCGGTCACGCCGGCCGGCAGCGCGCCGTCGACCTGCACCAGCATGGACTTGGATTTCTTTTGCAGCAGCGTCTGGGTCGCCAGCACGTGCTCGACTTCCGAGGTGCCGATGCCGTGCGCCAGCGCGCCGAACGCGCCGTGGGTGGACGTGTGCGAGTCGCCGCAGACCACGGTCATGCCCGGCAGGGTAGCGCCCTGCTCCGGCCCGATCACGTGGACGATGCCCTGGCGCTTGTCGTTCATGTTGAAATAGGTCAGCCCGTAGGACTTGGCGTTCTTGTCCAGCGTTTCGACCTGCAGCCGCGAGACCGGGTCGGCGATGCCATCGGCGCGGCCGGTGGTCGGCACGTTGTGGTCGGCCACCGCCAGGTTGGCGGACACGCGCCACGGCGCGCGGCCGGCGGCGCGCAGGCCGTCGAATGCCTGCGGGCTGGTGACCTCATGCACCAGGTGGCGGTCGATATACAGGATCGTGGTGCCGTCTTCCTCGGCCTTGACCACGTGCGATTCCCAGAGTTTGTCGTAAAGCGTCTTCATGATGATTGATGAGTACCCAATTAAGGGAACTACTTCTGCCTGTGTGAGTGATCCACTTCGATTATGCCATATTGTGCAATGCAATAGCAGCCGCCGCTGGCCGGCCTCGTGAGCCGACTCGGTTCCGCCTGTTGATACACTTTTTATGACTCCTTTTACAAAATTCGGTATTGCAAATAAAAACGCGAACGAAAAAAAAGCCTGCGTGGACGCAGGCTTTTGGTCTTTCTGGCTCAGTCCCGAGACTAAGCCGCCATGCGTACACTACCTCGACATCCGTCCATTAGGAACGATAGGCCCACCACTAGCACCAGTTCGCCCTCGGCCGAGCGCGCGGTGCCGGTAATGCCCTCGACGGCGATCGCCGTCATCGGTTTAATCACCAGGTCGGCGGTGCCGTCGACCGCTTCCACCGCCAGGATGTACGGCTGTGGCGCAGCGACAACAATACCCACCTTCTCGCGGCAGCTCTCGTAACCCAGCGAATCGGCCAGCGAGCGTACCGGCAGCGGACGGCCCTGGTCTTTCAGCACCGGCGCGCCGCCCACTTCCATGAACACTTCAGGCAGCTCGACCACGCGCTGGACCACGGCCATCGGCAGCGCCAGCGCGGCGCCCGAGGTCGATACCAGCATGGTCGGCACGATCGACAGTTCGATCGGCAGGCGGATGGCGAACTTGGTGCCCTTGCCCAGCGACGATTCGATATGGATGGCGCCGCGGTTTTTCTCCACGGCGGTCTTCACCACGTCCATGCCGACGCCGCGGCCGGACACGCTGGAGGCCACTTCCTTGGTCGAGAAACCCGGCAAGAATACCAGCTGGAAGCATTCGTCGTTGGTCAGCTGCGCGGATTCGGAGATCAGGCCCTTCTGCTGGGCCTTGGTGCGCAGCACCACCGGATCCATGCCCTTGCCGTCGTCCTGCAGCACAATCATAACGCTATTTGCTTCCTGCCATGCTTTGAGCGAAATATACGACTTGGCCGGCTTGCCTGCGGCCAGGCGGTCCTCCGGCGATTCGACGCCGTGGTCCAGCGAGTTGCGCAGCATGTGCACCAGAGGATCGTACAGGCTGTCCACCACCACGCGGTCGACTTCGGTCTCCGCGCCTTCGATGGTCAGTTCGACGTCCTTGCCCAGGTCTTTGGCCAGCTCGCGCACCAGGCGCGGGAACTTCTGGAACAGGCGGCCGACCGGCTGCATGCGGGTCGCCAGGGTGGCGCGCTGCAGTTCGGTGGAGTAGCGCGAGGCGCGTTCCAGCGTTTCCGCCAGCGTCGCCATCAAGGTCTGGGCCTGGCCTTCGAATTTGAATTGCAGCAGGCGTTCCAGCAGCACGGCGGCCTGGTTGGCGGCCTGCACCGATTCGCCGGCCACTTCCAGCAGCGCGTCGAGCTTGACGGCGTCGACGCGGATCGACTCTTCCTTGACCGGCGCGGCCTGCGGACGCTCTTCGCGCGCCTCGCGGGCCTTGGCCGGAGCGGCGGCCGTGGTTGGCGCGCCGGCTTGCACGGCGGCCACGACAGCGGCGAGCTCGGCGGCAGGGATCGCCGACGCCGATGGCGCGGCTGCGGCGGCCGGCGCTGGCGCCGAACGCGTGTAGCTGCCAGGCGGCATCACGGTTTCGTACATGCCTTCCCAGTCCAGGCCATCGGCCGACGGCGCGGCGGCGGGGGCTGCCGCGGCTGCGACCGGCGCGGCGGCCGCAGG
>NZ_BPWI01000026.1:0-61796 GCF_040369125.1 Duganella hordei | reverse complement strand
CTCAATGTCTATCGACCCGACCGGAAATTCGATCGGGTCACCAAAGCAAAACCGCAACGCTATCCTGAACGGAGGCTCAGGAAATCCTTAACTTAACGGCATTAGGGTCAGTTCCGGCAATGTGCCACGCGTGGCACATTGCCGGAACTGACCCCGCTTTTTTTATTTGAGCAGGCGGGCGATGTCGAGCGCGAAGTAGGTCAGCACGCCATCGGCGCCGGCGCGCTTGAACGACAGCATCGCCTCCATCATCACCTTGTCGTGGTCCAGCCAGCCGTTTTGCGCGGCCGCCTTGATCATCGCGTATTCGCCGCTGACCTGGTAGGCGAAGGTCGGCACCTTGAACTCGTCCTTCACGCGGCGCACGATGTCCAGGTAGGGCATGCCCGGCTTGACCATCACCATGTCGGCGCCCTCGGCCAGGTCCAGGCCCACCTCGCGCAGCGCCTCGTCGCTGTTGGCCGGGTCCATCTGGTAGGTGTTCTTGTCGCCCTTGCCCAGGTTCCTGGCCGAGCCGACCGCGTCGCGGAACGGGCCGTAGAACGCCGACGCGTACTTGGCCGAGTACGCCATGATGCGCGTGTGGATGTGGCCGCCGGCTTCCAGCGCGGCGCGGATCGCGCCGATGCGCCCGTCCATCATGTCCGACGGCGCCACCACGTCGACGCCGGCCTCGGCCTGGCACAGCGCCTGGCGGATCAGCATGTCGGTGGTGAGGTCGTTGATGACGTAGCCGTTGTCGTCGATCAGGCCGTCCTGGCCGTGGCTGGTGTACGGATCCAGCGCGACGTCGGTCAGGATGCCGAGGTCGGGGAAGGCCTGCTTCAGCGTGCGCACCGCGCGCGGCACCAGGCCGTCGGGATTGGTCGCCTCGATGCCGTCCGGCGTCTTCTTCATGGCGTCGATGACCGGGAACAGCGCCAGCACCGGGATGCCCAGCGCCACGCATTCCTCGGCCACCTTCAGCAGCAGGTCCACCGACACCCGCTCGACGCCGGGCATCGACAGCACCGGCTCGCGCTGGTGCGTGCCTTCGAGGATGAACACCGGGTAGATCAAGTCCGACGCGGTGACGTGGTGCTCGCGCATCAGCGCGCGCGAGAAGGGATCGCGGCGCATGCGGCGCATGCGGATGCCGGGAAATTGTGCGGAAACGTGCGGGTTGTGCATGCCTGGTCTTCCTTGCTAAAAGATTACTTGTCCTGGTCCGGCGCGGTGTCCGGCTCGTCGTCGTCTTCCATCTCGATCAGCTCGACCGCGGCGGCCGCCTCGTCGTCGGTGATGCCGGCCAGCTCCAGGATCTTGTCGTTGGCCTCGTCGATGCCGACGCGCTTGAGCGCCGAGAACAGCTGCACGGTGAACGGGAAGCCTTCGCCATCCTCGTCGACGTAGCTGTCCAGCTTGGCCTTGGCCTGGCGCAGCACGTTGACCGATTCGTTGCGGTTCAGTTTGTCAACCTTGGTCAGAATGCAATGGATCGGCTTGCCGGTCGGGGCGAACCATTCCAGCATCTGGATATCGAGTTCGGTGAACGGGCGGCGCGAGTCCATGATCAGGATCAGCGCGGCCAGCTGCTCGCGGCGCTGCACGTAGTCGCCCAGCAGGCGCTGCCAGTGCAGCTTGGCAGAACCGGACACTTCCGCGTAGCCGTAGCCCGGCAAGTCGACCAGCAGGCATTCGATTTCCTCGACGATGGTCGGGTCCTTGCGGTGCTGCGCGACGTGCGCGCCGCCGATCGAGAAGTAGTTGATGTGCTGCGTGCGGCCAGGGGTCTTGGAGGCGAACGCCAGTCCTTTCTGGTTGCACAGGATGTTGATGGCGGTCGATTTGCCGGCGTTGGAGCGACCTGCAAAGGCGATTTCCGGCACCGTGGTGTCGGGCAGATCGCGCAATTGGTTAACGGTCGTAAAGAAGCGGGCTTGCCAGAGTTTGGACATGGGATGGGGAAAAATGCAACAAAAGGGAGCAAATATGCTGGAAAGCTATTGTACAATGAGTGGTTACGAAGTGTTGCCATCGCCTCCACCTCGATGCGTGCGGCAAAGTTTCGACAAACTTTTTTGAGGGTGCTTGAATGAATCGTGCGTTTTCACCGTTTGTAAAATCCCTGTTGGTAGCTCTGCTGGCCGTTGCGGGCACCGCATCCGCAGCCGAGGAAGCGAAACCGGCCCACGCCGAAGCAGCGGCGCCCAAGGTCGATGCGGCCAAGGGCGGCTCCCTGTTTGAAACCGGCGACAACGCACGCGGCCTGCCTGCCTGTGTATCCTGCCACGGCGCCGGCGGCAATTCGACGATCAGCGTCAATCCGAAACTGGCCGGCCAGCACGAAGGCTATATTTACAAGGAACTGGTGAACTTTACCACCGCCGACCGGAATCAACCGGTGATGACGACGTACGCGAAGATGCTGACGGATGAGGAAAAGCACAACATCTCGGCCTGGCTGGCCACCCAGGCGCAAAAGCCGGGTGCGGCGAAGAACAAGGACACGGTTGAACTGGGCAAGAAGATCTATCGCGGCGGCATCGCCGAGAAGAACGTGCCAGCCTGCGCCAGCTGCCACGGCGCGGCCGGTGCCGGCATCCCTGTGCAATATCCGCGCATCGGCGGCCAGCACCAGGATTACACGGTAGCCCAGCTGGGCCTGTTCAAGTCGGGCGGCCGCAAGAACAGCGCGCAGATGAGCACCATCGCCAAGCGCATGTCGGATGAAGAAATGAAAGCGGTGGCCGATTACGTCGCCGGCTTGAAGTAAGCCAGCTTCCCGCGCCACGGTGTTATGGTGCGGCTGATAGTGCATAGAGGGCGGCAGCGTAAGCGGGCTGCCCTTTTTGTTGGTATGCTGCCCGCAGCGTCCCCTTTTTGAGATAGTTCCAGTATGAGCAGCAGCCCCAGCACCACCGGCATCGAACTCAAGACCCGCCGTCCCATCGTCGGCGAAATCGTCGAACTGATATCCTCGATGCGCTTCGCCATCGCGCTGCTGGCGATGATCGCCATCGCCGCCATCATCGGCACCGTGATGAAGCAGAACGAGGCGACCAACAACTACATCAACCAGTTCGGGCCGTTCTGGTTCGAAGTGTTCAGCAAGATCGGCCTGTACGCGGTGTATTCGGCCTGGTGGTTCCTGCTGCTGATGACCGCGCTGGTGACATCGACCTCGCTGTGCATCCTGCGCAACGCGCCCAAGATGATGAAGGACATGCGCAGCTGGCGCGAGAACGTGCGCGAGAACTCGCTGCTGAACTTCCACCACAAGATGCAGTGGCGCTCGCCGCTGGCGCGCGCGGCGCTGGCGCAGCAGACGGCGGCCCGGCTGGCCGACGCCGGCTACAAGGTCAAGCTGGTCGACAAGGGCCACGGCACGCTGGTGGCGGCCAAGCAGGGCGCGGCCAACAAGTTCGGCTACATCTTCGCGCACTCGGCCATCGTCATCATCTGCATCGGCGGCCTGCTTGATTCGGACATGCCGATCCGCCTGCAGGAGTGGTTCTTCGGCAAGGTGCCGTTCACCGGCAGCGGCCTGATCTCGGCGATCCCGGCCCAGCACCGCCTCGGCCTGGCCAATCCCACCTTCCGCGGCAACACGATGATCCCGGAAGGCTCGTCCAGCGACACGGCCACCATCGCCCGTCCCGATGGCGTGCTGATCCAGGACCTGCCGTTCACCATCAACCTGAAAAAATTCAACATCGACTTCTACAGCACCGGCATGCCCAAGCTGTTCGCCAGCGAGGTGGAGGTGCGCGACCACGCCACCGGCGAGGTGGTCAAGTCCGTCATCGAGGTCAACAAGCCCCTGCTGTACAAGGGCCTGGCGATCTACCAGTCCAGCTTTGAGGATGGCGGCAGCAAGCTCAAGTTGACCGGCTTCCCGATGCAGGGCACCCAGACCACCAAGTTCGCCATCGCCGGCGAAGTGGGCGGCAGCACGCCGATGGGCGACGCCTACACGGTGGAATGGTCGGGCTTCCGTCCGTTCAACGTGGAAAACATCGGCGCGTCGCAGGATCCGCGCTCGGTCGCCAAGGGCCAGAGCCTGGCGGAGCAGCTCGACAAGCACACCGGCTCGGCCGGCAAGAACGCCCACAACAAGGATTTGAAAAACGTCGGCCCGAGCGTGCAGTACAAGTTGCGCGACAAGACCGGCCAGGCGCGCGAATACCAGAACTATATGCAGCCGGTGACCATCGACGGCGCCACCGTGTTCCTGGCCGGCATGCGCGCCAATCCGGCCGACCAGTTCAGCTTCCTGCGCATCCCGGCCGACGACGCCCACAGCGTCACCGAATGGATGCGCCTGCGCGCCGCGCTGGGCGACCCGGCCCTGCGCGCCGCCGCCGCCAAGCGCTATGCCGAGCGCGCCACGCCGCAGTCCGGCAACTCGGACGTGCTGCGCCAGCAGCTGCAGGCGTCGGCCGACAAGAGCCTGACCATCTTTTCCGGCAACGACAAGGCGGCCGGCTTTGTCGCCATCTCGCAGTTCCTGGAAAAGATACCCGCCGCCGAGCAGGAGAAGGCCGCCGACGTCTTCATGAAGATCTTGAACGGCAGCCTGTGGGACCTGTGGCAGGCCGCGCGCGAGAAGGACGGCTTGCCGCCGGCCAGCCCCGACGAGAACCATGCGCGCTTCCTGCAGCTGGCCACCAACGCGCTGTCGGACGTGTTCTTCTACGGCGCGCCGGTCTACCTGCAGCTGGACGACTTTACCGAAATCAAGGCCTCGGTGTTCCAGGTGACGCGTTCGCCGGGCAAGAACGTGGTCTATCTCGGCTGTGTATTCCTGGTGCTGGGTGTATTCTCGATGTTCTACATCCGCGAGCGCCGCCTGTGGGTCTGGATCAAGGACGGGGGCGACGGCTCCGAGGCGCTGATGGCCATGAGCACCCAGCGCAAGACGCTGGACTTCGAACGCGAGTTTGAGACTTTGAAAGAGAAGCTGCCGCAATCGGCGTAAGCCGTGGCAGCCAAGGAGATAAATGATGGAACTGACGCAATCGACCCAAACCTACACCCAGGCGCCCGGCTATTTCAAGCGCCTGACCGCGATCGACTGGGTGTTCGCGCTGGCGCTGCTGGCCGGCTCGCTGTTCGGCCTGAGCCGCTACGGCGGCTATATGGACATCTACGAGAAGGGCATCCTGCTGGCCGCCGCGCCGACCTTCGCCGCGCTGGGCTGGCACTGGAAGCCGGTGCGCTGGCTGATGCCGCTGGTGGCGCTGCTGTCGCTGTGGGCGATCTCCATGTACGCCGGCCAGCTGGACATGGGCACCAAGAAGTTCTGGCTGCGCATGATGCTGTCGAGCCAGTCCGCGATCCTGTGGATGAGCGTGATGTTCTGCCTGGCCACCCTGTTCTACTGGATAGGCCTGGCCACCCGCTCGGCCGCCGCCTCCAGCATCGGCTCCAAGCTGTGCTGGGCCGCCGTGGTGCTGGGCCTGACCGGCATGATGGTGCGCTGGTACGAGTCCTACCTGATCGGCGCCGACGTCGGCCACATCCCCGTGTCCAACCTGTATGAAGTGTTCATCCTGTTCTCGCTGATCACCGCGATGTTCTACCTGTATTTCGAGCAGCGCTACGCCACCCGCCAGCTGGGCTCGTTTGTCACCCTGGTCATCACCGCCGCGATCGGCTTCCTGTTCTGGTACACCACGTCGCGCGACGCGGCCGACATCCAGCCGCTGCTGCCCGCGCTGCAAAGCTGGTGGATGAAGATCCACGTGCCGGCCAACTTCATCGGCTATGGCAACTTCGCGCTGGCGGCCATGGTCTCGGCGGCCTACCTGCTGAAGACCTCGGGCTACCTGGTCGACCGCCTGCCGTCGGAAGAAGTGCTGGACGACGTCATGTACAAGGCCATCTCGGCCGGCTTCGCCTTCTTCACCATCGCCACCATCCTGGGCGCGCTGTGGGCGGCCGAGGCGTGGGGCGGCTACTGGTCGTGGGACCCGAAGGAAACCTGGGCGCTGATCGTCTGGCTCAACTACGCGGCCTGGCTGCACATGCGCCTGATGACCGGCCTGCGCGGCCGTCCGGCGGCCTGGTGGGCGCTGGTGGGCCTGCTGGTGACGACCTTCGCTTTCCTGGGCGTCAACATGTTCCTGTCCGGCCTGCACTCGTACGGAAAATTGTAATCGCAATGTAATCAACGACTTCCGGAGATTGGTGTAAGGTTTAGCCTGATGGGACGACCAAGTCCCAATCTTGCACAATCTTTGGAGTCAGCATGCTGATCAAGCGTAGCCCCAACGGCATCGAGTTGCCGTTTTCATCAGAAATCACGCCGCGCGAAGCGTATGAATCGCGCCGCAAGTTCATGAAACAGCTGGCCGTCGGCGGCCTCTCCGCCGGCGCGCTGCTGGAAATGGCCGGCCGCGAAGCCTTTGCCCAGGGCAGCAATCCCAAGCTGGCCGCCAGGCTCAATCCCGCCTATTCGGCGCTGGACAAGCAGACGCCCTACAAGGACGCCACCAGCTACAACAACTACTACGAGTTCGGCACCGACAAGAGCGAGCCGGCCATGTACGCCGGCAGCCTGAAGACCCGTCCGTGGACGGTGACCATCGAAGGCGAAGTCAAGAAGCCGATGACCTTGGACATCGACGCGCTGCTGAAGCTGGCGCCGCTGGAGGAGCGCGTCTACCGTCTGCGCTGCGTCGAAGGCTGGTCGATGGTCATCCCGTGGATAGGCTATTCGTTCTCCGAGATCATCAAGAAGGTCGAACCGACCGGCAACGCCAAGTACGTCGAGTTCGTCACGCTGGCCGACAAGAAGCAGATGCCCGGCGTCGGCAGCCGCGTGCTGCAGTGGCCGTACACCGAAGGCTTGCGCATCGACGAGGCCAATCACCCGCTGGCGCTGCTGACCCTGGGCATGTATGGCGAGACCCTGGCCAACCAGAACGGCGCGCCGGTGCGTATGGTGCTGCCGTGGAAGTACGGCTTCAAGTCGGCCAAGTCCATCGTCAAGATCCGTTTCGTGAAAGACCAGCCGCGCACCTCGTGGAACCTGTCGGCGCCGAGCGAGTACGGCTTTTATTCGAACGTCAATCCGGACGTCGACCACCCGCGCTGGTCGCAGGCGTCCGAGCGCCGCATCGGCGAGGACGGCTTCCTGGCCCGCAAGCGCAAGACGCTGATGTTCAACGGCTATGCCGACGTGGCGCCGCTGTATGCCGGCATGGACCTGAAGAAGTTCTTCTAAGCGATGGCGTTCAACCCTTCGGCGCGGCAGGCCGGCCTGATCAAGGCCGCCATCTTCCTGCTGGCGCTGGTGCCGCTGGCGCGCATGGTGTACCTGACGCTGACCGGGCAACTGGTCGAGCCGCTGGAATTCATCACCCGCGGCACCGGCGACTGGACCTTGTACTTCCTGTGCTTCACGCTGGCGGTGACGCCGCTGCGCCGGCTGCTCAAGTGGAACTGGCTGATCAAGCTGCGCCGCATGCTGGGGCTGTACATGTTCTTCTACGGCCTGCTGCACTTCATGACCTTCCTGTGGTTCGATCACTTCTTCGACCTGCAGGAGATGTGGAAGGATGTGCTGAAGCGGCCGTTCATCACGGTGGGCTTCACCGCCTTCGTGCTGCTGATACCGCTGGCGGCGACCAGCACCAACGCCATGGTCAAGCGGCTGGGCGGCAAGCGCTGGCAATGGCTGCACCGCCTGGTCTACGTGATCGCGCCGCTGGCCATCCTGCACTTCTGGTGGATGAAGGCGGGCAAGCACAACTTCACGCAGCCGATCATCTTCGGCGTGATCCTCGCTTCGCTGCTGCTGATGCGCGTCTATTGGGCGCGCAACAAGGCCGTCGCAAAATGACCTCCAGCGCATGAGATGTGGCGGCGGCGATCTTGGTGGTGTTAAACTTTCTACCTATGCCGTTCCTCTCCAAGCTGTCCCGTACAACCGAATCGTCCGCCAGGGCGCCGCGCCGTCAGGCGTTGCTGGCGTTGGCCGCGCTGGCGCTGCATGCCCGGGGCGTGCGCGCGGAGCCCGGCGTCATGGCCTACCGCTATTGGGATTGGGGCAAGACGCCCAAGCGCGACGACTACCAGGTCGCCGTGCTGACGCTGGCGCTGGAGAAGACCGTGTCATCGTTCGGCCCGTTTTCGGTGGCGCGGGTGCTGGATAGCCTGAGTACCTTCCGCGTACGGCGGGAAGTCCATGAGGGCAAGCACCTCAACGTCCACGTGGGCCCATGGCGAGACCTGGAGGCCGGTGATCCGCAGGAACGCAACTACCTGATCAATACACCCATCTTGGGCGGTTTGCTGGGCTATCGAAGGCTGATCGTACGCAGGGAAGACCTGGCGAAATTCAAGGCGATCGCCAACGAAGCGCAGCTCAAGAAGTTGATGGCGGGGCTGGGCCGCGGCTGGGTGGATGCCACGGTGCTGCGCCACAACGGCTATCAAGTGGAGGACAGCGGCAATCTGGCGACCTTGCTGGACATGCTGCTGACCAAGCGCTTCGATTACCTGCCGATCAGTGTGGTCGAGGCGAGTTCCCTGCTCGAGCGGCACGCGCAACTGGCGAGCGAACTGGCCCTGGTGCCGGATCTGGTGCTGTACTACCCGCTGCCCGCCATGTTCTACGTCAGCGCCAGCGAGCCCAGGCTGGCACAACGGCTGGAAGCGGGAATGGCGGCGATCAAGCGGGATGGATCGCTGGATGAGTTGACCGCGCGCCACTTCCAGAAGGAAATCCAGCAGTTGAAAACCAGTTCCAACCGCTGTTTCATCCTGAGCAATCCGCTGTTGTCGAAAATCTACGCGCCGCCGCCGCGCTTTATTTGATCAGCGATTCCAGCGCGTACAGGTCGGCCGGGTTCTCGCGCTGGCGCACCACGTGGCAGACGTCGCCGTCGACGATGATCTCGGCCGCGCGGCCGCGCGTGTTGTAGTTCGACGCCATCGTCATGCCATAGGCGCCTGCGCTGTGCATCACCAGCAGGTCGCCGGCTTCCACCGCCAGTTCGCGGTCGCGCGCCAGCCAGTCGCCCGATTCGCAGATCGGGCCCACCACGTCATAGGTCAGCGCGCCGGACTTGCCCTGCACCACGGGCTGCATGTCCATCCACGCCTGGTACAGGGCCGGACGCGCCATGTCGTTCATCGCCGCATCGACCACGCAGAAATTCTTTTCCTCGCCGTGCTTGATGAACTCCACCTTGGTCAGCAGCACGCCGGTGTCGCCGACGATGGAGCGGCCCGGCTCGAAGATCACCTTGATCGGCTTGCCGCCGTGACGTTCGCCGCGCCAGGCGTCGATCCGCGCGAACAGGCGGCCCAGGTAGTCGCCCACCGGCACCGGCGCGGCTTCGCCCGCTTCGCCGTAGTTGATGCCGATGCCGCCGCCGATGTCCAGGTGGTGCAACACGATGCCTTCCGAACCCAGCTTGTCGATCAGCTCGATCAGACGGTCCAGCGCCTCCAGCAGCGGCGCGTCGTCCAGCAGCTGCGAGCCGATGTGGCAGTCGATGCCGGCCACTTCCAGGTGCGGCAGCTTGGCGGCGGTGCGGTAGGTGTCGAGCGCGTCGTCGAAGGCCACGCCGAATTTGTTGGCCTTCAGGCCGGTGGCGATGTACGGGTGGGTCTTGGCGTCCACGTTCGGGTTGACACGCAGCGATACGCGCGCGGTCTTGCCCATGGAGCCGGCCACTTCATTCAAGCGGTGCAGCTCGGGGATCGATTCGACGTTGAAGCACAGGATGTCGTGCGACAGCGCCAGGCGCATTTCGTCGACGCTCTTGCCGACGCCGGAGAAGATCACCTTGCGCGGATCGCCGCCGGCCGCCAGCACGCGCAGCAGTTCGCCGCCGGAGACGATGTCGAAACCCGCGCCCTGGCGCGCCAGCAGGTCGAGGATGGCCAGGTTGGAATTGGCCTTCATCGCATAGCAGACCAGCGCGTCGCGGCCGGCGCAGGCGTCGGCGTAGGAGGCGAAATTGGCCAGCAGCGCGGCCTTGGAGTACACATAGGTCGGCGTGCCGAACTGCTCGGCGATGGCGCTCAGCGACGCGCCCTCGGCGTGCAGCACGCCGTTTTGATAAGAAAATTGCGACATAAGGAAAATTATTGTTGTGGTGCTGGGGGAGTGGACGGTGCCGGGGCAGCTTCGGTGCTCTTGGCAGGCTTGGCCGGAGGAATCTTGGGCAGATACAGCGGGCCGGGTTGGCCGCAGGCGCTCAGCAAGACGGTCAGGCACAGGGTCGCCGTGCCGATAAATAAACGGAAAGAGGACTTCACGATAAAATCATGGATTAAGTGTAGATATTGGAGTGTAGCATGGGCGAATCAGAATTCCTGGCGCAGGCCGAGACCACCCTCAGCGCCATCGAGGCCAAACTGGACGATTTGAACGACGAGGACATGCTCGACGTCGAGTGCAGCCGCAGCGGCAATGTGCTGGAAATCGAGTTTATCGACAACGGTTCCAAGATCATCGTCAACAGCCAGGCCGCGATGCAGGAGCTGTGGGTGGCGTCCCGCTCGGGCGGCTACCACTACAAGCAGAAGGACGGCAAGTGGCTCAACACCCGCGACGGCAGCGAATTGTTCGCCGCGCTGTCGGAGATGGTCAGCACGCAGGGCGGCAGCCCGGTGGTGCTGGCTCCCTGATTCCCTGATGTGGCCTAGAACAACTCGTTCTTGACGGCGTCCTTGGCTTTTTCCTCCGCCGGCGTGCCATGCGTGGCGCCGTCGATATTGTGGACGCCGGTGCCCGGCGGGTTCTCCGCGTAGTAGTACTCGTCGCCCACCAGCATCACGCCGTCCGGCACCGCCCGCTCCTCGATCGGGATATTCTTCAGCGCCTTTTGCATGTAGCCGATCCAGATCGGCAGCGCCAGGCCGCCGCCGGTTTCCTTGTTGCCCAGGTTCTTGGGCTGGTCGTAGCCTATCCACGCGATCCCCACCAGATGCGGCTGGTAGCCGGCGAACCAGGCGTCGATCGAGTCGTTGGTGGTGCCGGTCTTGCCCGACAGGTCGGGACGCTTGAGCACCAGCGCCTTGGTCGCCGTGCCGAAGCGCACCACGTCCTTCAGCATGCTGTCCATCAGGAAGGCGTTGCGCTCGTCGATGACGCGGTTCTTCTCGTCGCCGGCCTTGTCCGGATTGGCCTGCGACAGGATCTTGCCGTCGGCGTCGGTCACCTTGGAGATCAGGTAAGGACTGACCTTGTAGCCGCCGTTGGCGAACACCGAGTAGGCGCCGGCCATCTGCAGCGGCGTCACGTTGCCCGCGCCCAGCGCCAGGGTCAGGTAGGGCGGGTTCTTGTCGGCGTCGAAACCGAAGCGGGTGGTGTATTCCTGGCCGTACTTGGCGCCGATCTTGTGCAGGATGCGGATCGAGATCATGTTCTTGGACTTGGTCAGGCCCTTGCGCATGGTCATCGGACCTTCGTACTTGCCGTCGTAGTTCTTCGGCTCCCACGCCTGGCCGCCGGTCTGGCCGGCGTCGAACGAGATCGGCGCGTCGTTGATGATGGTGGCCGGCGACAGGCCGCGCTCCAGCGAGGCCGAATAGATGAAGGGCTTGAACGACGAGCCCGGCTGGCGCCAGGCCTGGGTCACGTGGTTGAACTTGCTGCGGTTGTAGTCGAAGCCGCCGACCATGGCCTTGATCGCGCCGTCATGCGTGTCGGCCGCAACGAAGGCCGATTCGATTTCCGGCAATTGCGTCACCAGCCAGTCCTTGCCCTCCTGCATGACGCGGATCACCGCGCCGCGGCGGATGCGCTTGTTCGGCGCGGCCTTGTCGGACAGCCACGAGCGGCCCATCTCCAGCCCCGGGCCGGCGATCTTGATCTCCTCGCCGGTGGCGGTGACGGCGGTGATCAGCTGCGGCGTGGCCGACAGCACCATGGCGGCGATGATGTCGTCGCTGTCCGGATGGTCGGCCAGCTCGGTCTCGATGGCGTCGTCCGCCTCTTCCTTGTTCTGCGGAATGTCGATATACGCTTCCGGGCCGCGGTAGGCGTGGCGCTTCTCGTAGTCCATCACGCCCTTGCGCAGCGCCAGGTAGGCGGCGTCCTGGTCGGCCTTGGTGATCGTCGTGAACACGTTCAGGCCGCGCGTGTAGGTGTCTTCCTTGAATTGCTCGTAGACCAGCTGGCGCGCCATCTCGGCCACGTACTCGGCGTGCACGCCGAACTCGCTGCTGTCGGTCTTGACCTTGAGCTGCTCGGCCTTGGCCGCCTCGTACTGCTTGTCGGTGATGTAGCCGAGGTCGTGCATGCGCTGCAGGATGTATTGCTGGCGGGTGCGCGCGCGCTTGGGGTTGACCACCGGGTTGTAGGCCGACGGCGCCTTCGGCAGGCCGGCCAGCATGGCAGCCTCGGCCACGCTAATGTCTTTCAGATTCTTGCCGAAATAGATCTGTGCGGCCGACGAGAAGCCGTAGGCGCGCTGGCCCAGGTAGATCTGGTTCATATAGACCTCGAGGATCTGGTCCTTGGACAGGTTCTTCTCGATCTTCCACGCCAGCAGCACCTCGTAGGCCTTGCGCTTGAGCGTCTGCTCGCTCGACAGGAAGAAGTTGCGGGCCACCTGCTGGGTGATGGTCGAGGCTCCCTGCTTGGCGCCGCCGGTGGCGTTGTGCACGGCCGCGCGCAGGATGCCGGTGTAGTCGACGCCGCCGTGCTCGTAGAAGCGGTCGTCCTCGATCGCCAGCACGGCCTTTTTCATCACGTCGGGGATGTCCTTGATGCGCACCAGGTTGCGCCGCTCCTCGCCGAATTCGCCGATGAGGACGTTATCGGCCGAGAAGATACGCAGCGGCATCTTGGGCCGGTAGTCGGTCAGCGTGTCGAGTTCGGGCAGGTTGGGGTAGGCCATCGCCAGGCCGAACACCACCAGCAGCAGCGCCACCAGTCCGAGGCCGACCACGGACAGGCCGGCCAGCAGGAAGAAACGCGACGGTGCTTTGCTGCCGCCGGCGCTCTGGGGCGGGTTCGATGGTGGAGGTGCCGAATTGGAAGTGGCCATGCGATCTTTCTGTTGATCTAGCTGTTATGTATGCGACGCATTATAAGCGAGCGGTCACCCCCACGGCGCGCGCTGCCGGATGACAGGAATATTTCCCTGTGAGTAACAAAACAACTGAGTTGCTTTAGGCCTAACAGCAGCGCAATAAAGTGTGGCGAAACCCTCACACCACGGCAATTGTGCACAATAGAAATACCTTTACACTTATATAGGCACGATTTAATGTACGGTCTTATATAAGCAGTCTAAACGCTGGTTTTCAAACGAGTTCCTATATGCAAACAGTTCCAAGCGTCATCCGGCGGCACTGCGGTGCTGGCGTCAGCCATGGCGCCGGGGGGCTCGTATGATCGATATCCAGACGCTGCTGGGACAGGGCAATCCGCCGCTGGTCGGGATCGACATCAGCACGTCCAGCGTGCGGCTGGTGGAATTGACGCAGAGCAAGGGCGACATCCGCCTCGAGCGCTACGCCTCCGAGCCGCTGCCGCGCGGCGCCGTGGTCGACGGCAATATCGAGAACATGGACCAGGTGGTCGAGGCGGTGCGCCGGGTGTGGAAGAAAAGCGGCACCCGCGCCAAGCACGCCGCGCTGGGCATGCCGCCCGCTTCCGTGATCACCAAGAAAATCATCCTGCCGGCCGGCATGTCGGAAGACCAGCTGGAAGTGCAGGTCGAATCCGAGGCCAGCCAGTACATCCCGTTCGCGCTCGACGAGGTCAGCCTGGACTTCGACGTCATCGGCCCGGCCGCCAATTCGCCGGAAGACATCGAGGTCATGCTGGCCGCCTCGCGCCGCGAAAAAGTCGAGGACCGCGTCGCCATCGCCGAAGCGTCCGGCCTGAAGGCCACCGTGATGGACATCGAATCCTACGCCGCCCGCGCCGCGCTCGACCGCGTCACCGCCCAGCTGCCCGAGGCGGGCGCCGGCCAGGTGGTGGCGCTGTTCCAGGTCGGCGCCCAGGTCACCCATATTTCCGTCATGCTGGACGGCGTCACCGTCTACGAGCGCGAGCAGCCGTTCGGCGGCAACGCGCTGACCCAGGACATCGTCCGCTCCTACGGCATGGCCTTCGACGAGGCCGAGTCGCGCAAGAAGTCCGGCGACCTGCCCGACAACTACGCCGCCGACCTGCTGGCGCCGTTCCTGGAAAGCGCCGCGCTGGAAGTCACGCGCGCCATCCAGTTCTTCTACACGTCCACGCCGTACACCAAGGTCGACCAGCTGTTCCTGGCCGGCGGCTGCGCGCTGCTGCCCGGCCTGCTGGAACTGGTGGCCAGCCGCACCAAGATCTCCAGCGCCGTCATCTCGCCGTTCAAGGGCATGCAGCTGGCGCCCTCGGTGCGTGAATCGCAGCTGCGCAGCGACGCGCCGGCTTACCTGGTCGCCTGCGGCCTGGCCTTGCGGAGGTTCGGCTGATGATCAGAATTAACCTGCTGCCGCACCGCGAGGAAAAGCGCAAGCAAAAGAAGGCCGCCTTCTTCGCGCTGCTGGCGCTGGGCGCCATCGTCGGCGTCGGCGTGGTGCTGCTGGTCGGCGGCTACAACGCCCGCGCGATCTCGATCCAGAATGAACGCAACCAGGTCATCAAGACCGCCATCAGCGGGCTCGACACGAAGATCGCCGAGATCGCCACGCTGAAGCAGGAAATCGAAGCGCTGAAGGCGCGCCAGCAGGCGGTGGAAGACTTGCAGGGCGACCGCAACCAGCCGGTCTACCTGATGGATGAGCTGGTCAAGCAGACCCCGCCCGGCGTCTACCTGAAAGGTTTCAAGCAGGAGGGCCAGAAGGTGTCGCTGCTCGGCTATGCGCAGTCGCAGGAGCGGGTGTCCGAATTCCTGCGCAACCTGGCCGGCGTGTCGCCATGGCTGGAGCGGCCGGACCTGATCGAAGTGCACTCAACCGGCCTCGGCCAGGGCAAGACCGCCAAGAAGGTGGTCGAGTTCAGCATGGCGGTCAACATCAAGCGTCCGCGCGACAAGGACCTTCCCGCCGATGGCGCCAAGGGCAAACCGCCCGCCGCGCCGGGGGCTGGCGTCCACACGGCAACCGGCCTGCCGCCGGCCAAGAGCTAGGAGCGGCGCCATGGCAAAGAATCTCAATTTGAACCTGATGGCGGCCCAGCTGGCCGACCAGTTCCGCAACCTCGGCGACCGCCACCCGGGCCAATGGCCGGTCGCGCCGCGCGTGTTGTGCAGCATCGGCGTGATGGCGGTGGTGGTCGGCCTCGGTTATTTCTTCTACTGGCAGTCGCAGTTCGAGGAGCAGGACGCCGGTGCCCAGGCGGAACTGAAACTGCGCGACGAATACAAGATCAAGACCGCGCAGGCGGTCAACCTGGAGGCGCTGCGGGCGCAGAAAGTCCAGGTCGACCAGTATGTCGACCGCCTGCAGAAGCAGCTGCCGAGCAAGGCCGAGATGGCCGCGCTGCTGACCGACATCAACCAAGCCGGTTCCGGCCGCGGCCTGCAGTTCGAGCTGTTCAAGCCGGCGCAAGTGGTGGTCAAGGATTACTACGCCGAATTGCCGATCGACATCCGCGTCACCGGCAGCTACCACGACATCGGCGCCTTCGCCGGCGACATGGCCAACCTGCCGCGCATCGTCACGCTCAACAACATGACCCTGAACACCGGCAAGGACGGCGTACTGACCCTGGAGGCGGTGGCCAAGACCTTCCGCTACCTGGATCCGGAAGAGGTCAGCGCCCAGCGCAAGGCCGCTGCCGACAAGAAGAAGGCGGCGAAAAAATCATGAAGATACTGATCCCGCCCATGGCGCCGTTGTTGCCGCTTCTATTACCGCTTCTGCTGCTGTCCGGCTGCGGCGACAGCGACGTGCAGGAAGTGCGCACCTGGATGAAGCAGGTCGACTCGCAGGCCAAGGTGGCGGTGCCGCCACTGGCCGAGCCGAAGACCTTCATCCCCTTCGCCTACGTGCCGAACGACGCGGTCGACCCCTTCAACCCGAACAAGCTGCTGGCCGAGCTGGCCAAGGCCTCGGCCAAGGGCGGCAGCGGCATCCGGCCCGACATGGACCGGCGCAAGGAACTGCTGGAGAGCTATCCGCTCGACACCATCAAGATGGTCGGCACCATGCAGCAGCGCGGCGTGTTCTACGCGGTGCTGCAGATCGACCGCTCGGTGCACCATGTGGTCGTGGGCCAGCACATAGGCCAGAATTTCGGCCTCATCACCAGCATCGGCGATGACGCTGTCAGCATCAAGGAAATCGTACAGGATGCGACCGGCGACTGGGTCGAACGCATGTCGAAGTTGGAACTGCAGGAAAGCAAGGAGAACACCAAATGACCGCTCACCACATGCCCCGGCGCGCACTGGCGGCCGCCACCCGGGCGCCTGCGCGGGCCTTGACGTGCGCCTTGATGGCGCTGGCGCTGGCCAGCCAGCTGGCCGGCACCGCCCAGGCGCAGACCGCCGCCGCCACGCCCGCTGCGGCCGGCAACGCCATCGAATCGATCAGCGCCAACCAGCAGGGCGCCAACGTCATCGTCAAGATCGCGCTGAAGAACGCGCCGGACAAGCTGCCGATCGGCTTCGCCATCACCAATCCGCCGCGCATCGCGCTGGACTTCGGCGCCACCTCCAACGGCACCGGCAAGAGCGCGCAAGACCTGGCGCTGGGCGACCTGCGCAGCGTCAACGTGGTGCAGGCCGGCGAGCGCTCGCGCCTGGTGTTCAACCTGAAGCGCAGCCTGAACTATGCCACCGCCATCGACGGCAACTCGGTGATCCTGACCATCGACGGTTCCGGCGGCCTGGCCACGGCGGTCGACTCGCGCGGCCTGCCGGTCGCCGCCACGCCGGCGCCGGCCGGCCGTCAACTGCTGCGCGACATGGATTTCCGCCGCGGCGCCAACGGCGAAGGCCGGGTCGTGGTCGACCTGCCCAACAGCCAGGTGGCGGTCGACGTGCGCCAGACGCCGAACGGCGTGGTGGTCGACTTCCTCAAGACGGGCGTGCCGGAGAGCCTGCGCCGCCGGCTCGACGTGGGCGACTTCGGCACCCCGGTGTCGCTGGTCACCACCGTGCCGCAGGGCGACAACACGCGCATGACGATCGAGGCGCGCGGCCTGTGGGAACAGACCGTCTACCAGAGCGACACCCAGCTGGTGATCGACGTCAAGCCGATCAAGGAAGACCCGAACAAGCTGACCCAGGGCACCCAGGGCTACCGCGGCGAGAAGCTGTCGTTCAATTTCCAGAACGTCGAAGTGCGGGCGGCGCTGCAGGCGATCGCCGACATTTCCGGACTGAACATCATCACCAGCGACAGCGTCAGCGGCAACCTGACCTTGCGCCTGAAGGAAGTGCCGTGGGACCAGGCGCTGGACGTGGTGCTGCAGGCCAAGGGCCTGGACATGCGCAAGAACGGCTCGGTGCTGTGGATCGCGCCGAAAGAGGAATTGCTGACCAAGGAAAAGCTGGAGCTGGAACAGCGCGCCCAGATCGCCGACCTTGAACCGCTGAAGTCCGAGATCTTCCAGTTGAACTACCAGAAGGCCGACGCCTTCAAGACCGTGTTCGGCCTCGAGGGCGGCGGCGCCGACGGCAAGAACCGCATCCTGTCCAAGCGCGGCAGCGCCATCATCGAGCCGCGCACCAACCAGCTCTTCGTCACCGACATCCCTTCCAAGCTTGACGATATCCGCAAGTTGATCGCCAAGACCGATATCGCCTCCAAGCAGGTGCTGATCGAGGCGCGCATCGTCGAGGCCAGCGACACCTTCACCCGCAACCTCGGCGCCAAGCTGGGCTTTGCCGACATGCGCACGATACGCGGCGGCGACGCCGGCTACCAGATCGGCAACGGCAACACCCGCATCGGCATCGGCGGCAACCTGACCGGCGTCGGCGAAACCACCGGCCAGGTCAAGGTCACCGACAACAGCTACAACAACACCCAGTTCATCAACCTGCCGGCGGCGGCGATCAACGGCGCCGATGCCGGCAGCCTGGCGGTCAGCCTGTTCTCGTCGGCCGCCAACCGCTTCCTGAACCTGGAACTGTCGGCGCTGGAAGCGGACGGCACCGGCAAGATCATCTCCAGCCCGCGCGTGATCACCGCCGACAAGGCCATCGCGCTGATCGAGCAGGGTATCGAACTGCCTTACCAGGTGGCCACCAGCAGCGGCGCCACCTCGATCGTGTTCCGCAAGGCCAACCTGCGGCTGGAAGTGACGCCGCAGATCACGCCGGACGGCAACGTCGTCATCGACGTCGACGTCAACAAGGACAGCGTCGGCCAGGAAACCCGGGCCGGCTTCGCCATCGACACCAAACACGTCAAGACCCAGGTCATGGTCGAGAACGGCGGCACCGTGGTGCTGGGAGGGATCTATCAGCAGACCGAGCGCAACACCACCGACAAGGTGCCGCTGCTGGGCGACGTGCCGGTGCTGGGCTACCTGTTCCGCAGCAACAGCCGCACCAACGACAAGACAGAATTGCTGGTCTTTATCACGCCGAAGATCGTCGCCGATCGGCTGTCGACGCGCTAAGTAACTGAATCGCAGGTAACTCTATGACCACTATGGAAAGAAGCACCATGAAAAAATTTACCGGATGGCTGGCCGCGCTGGCCTGTTCCAGCCTGCTGGCCGCTTGCGGCGGCGGCGGCGGTTCGCCTGGCACCAACAGCAACGGCGTGGCGCCGTCGAAGGTGGCCACCGTGGTGCTGACGTCCAGCGCCGCCACCATCGCCTCCTCGGGCCTGGACGGCACCGAGGTGACGCTGACGGCCATCGTCAAGGACAGCGGTGGCAACGCGCTGGCCAACGAGACCGTGAGCTTCAATGCCAGCTCCGGCACCGTCAGCAGCACCAACCGCGTGAGCGACAGTTCGGGCAAGGTGGTTGAAAAGCTCAGCGTCAAGGGCGACGCCTCGCTGCGCACCATCACCCTCAGCGCCAGCGTCGGCAGCGTCAAATCGACCGACATCAAGATCGACGTGATCAACGCCGTGCCGACGCTGTCGCTGACCACCGACTCGGGCACGCTGGCCTCGGCCGGCACGGCCGGCAACGAAGTCAACGTGGTGGCGCTGGTGCGCGACTCCAACAACACCGTGATGCCGGGCGTGACCGTCGACCTGAAGGTCGATTCGGGCAGCCTGTCGCTGACCAATCGGGTCTCCAACGCCCAAGGCCTGGTGACAGAGAAACTGGGCACCGGCGGCGATTCGACCTCGCGCGCGATCAAGATCACCGCCACCGTTCCCGGTGCCACGCCGGTCACCACCGTCGTCAACGTCGCCGGCAACAAGCTGACCATCAACGCCCAGCCGACCATCAACGTGGGTGCCAGCGCCGACGTCACCGTCAAGCTGGTCGATTCTGCCGGCAATGCCTTGGCCGGCAAGCCGGTGGTGTATGGTTCCAACGCCAACTCGCTGACCGTCAAGGGCGGCGGCTCGGCCGTCACCAATTCGGCCGGCCAGCTGGTGCTGACCTATGCCGCCAGCGGCGGCACGGCCGACGTGATCACCGTCAAGGCGGCCGGCGAAACCACCACGGCCGGCATCGCGATCAATTCCTCGACCTTCGGTGTCAAGGTGCTCGATGCCGGTGGCAACGTCATCACCTCGGCGTTCATCGGCGGCTGCCAGCAGGTCGCCGTGACCGGTGGCCCGAGCGGCAACGTCACCATCAGCAGCTCGCGCGGTGTGGTCTACGCCAATTCGGCTTGTACCTCGCAGCTGGTCGGCACGCTGCCGCTGGCAAGCGGCGCCGCCACCGCGTATGTCAACGCCAGCGGTCCGGGCGTGGCCACCATTACGGCCACCGCCAGCAGCCTGACCACGCAGACCGACCTGGAATTCATCGCGCCGCTGACCGGCATCGCCACCATCAGCGTGCAAGCCGATCCAGCAGTTATAGGAGTCAACACGTCAGGCAGCACCACGCAGCAGACCACCTTGCGCGCTGTGGTGCGCGACGGCACCGCGCAGAACAACGTGGTCAAGAACGCGCAGGTGGCGTTCTCCATCGCGACCGACCCGAGCGGCGGCACGCTGACCCAGCCTGCATTGGTGATCACTGGCGCCGATGGCGCCGCCACGGTCAGCTTCATCGCCGGCACCAATCCGTCGGCCAAGGATGGCGTGCAGATTCGGGCCAGCATCATTGGCGGTTCCGGCGCCAGCGCGGTGGCCAGCCTGACGGTGGCGCAGAAATCGCTGTTCATCAGCGCGGGCACCGGCAATACGGTGTCCGTGCCATCCAGCGCGCTGTACCAGCTCGACTACGCCGTCGTGGTGACCGACGCCGCCGGCAACGCCGTGCCCAGCGTCAAACTGACCGCTTCAGTGCTGCCGACCTCGTACTACAAGGGCGTCATGCAGTACACGGTGCCGTTGGGGCCATGGTCGCCTGTGCGCAGCGCCCAGTGCGCCAACGAGGATGGCAACCATGACGGTATCCTCGACAGCGGCGAGGATACCAACGGCAACGGCGTGCTCGATCCCGGCATACCGGTCTCGGTCACCACCAACGTCACCACCGATGCCCAAGGGCGGGCCGTGGTCTCGCTGGTGTATCCGAAGGACCGCGCCTATTGGCTCGATGTCAACCTGACGGTACGAGGCCAGGCCAGCGGCACCGAGCCAGGCTACGTCGGTCTGGTACACTTGCCGGGTTTGTCGGCCGATTATGCGATCCAGGCCATATCGCCGCCAGGCATCACCAGCCCCTATGGGACCTCAACCTCATGTACTACCCCGAATTAACCCGGATTTTTCATGCCTAATGTGTTTCTAGTCGGCCTGATGGGGGCAGGAAAAACCACCATCGGCCGCATCCTGGCCCGCAAGCTGGGATTGCGTTTCATCGATTCAGACCACGAGATCGAAGCCCGCACCGGCGCCTCGATCCCGTGGATCTTCGAAATTGAAGGGGAGCAGAGTTTCCGCCGGCGCGAGGCGGACGTCATCCGCGAGCTGACCGGGCAGCAGGACCTGGTGCTGGCCACCGGCGGCGGCGCCATCCTCAACGCCGACAGCCGCGCCTTCCTCAAGTCGCGCGGCACCGTGATTTACCTGCGCGCCACCGTCCACAGCATCCTGCAGCGCACCGCGCACGACAAGAACCGGCCGCTGCTGCAAACGGCCGATCCGCGCAAAAAACTCGAAGAATTGATGGCCGTGCGTGATCCTTTGTACATGGAAATTGCCGATGTAGTAATCGATACCGGCCGACCTAACGTACAATCGATGGTCCAAACCATTTTGACCCAGCTGGAAACGAGGGCCTGCGAGGCCTCGCCCAACTGCGTCACACAAGCCGAACCATCGATGAACGAAGAATCCACTATCCTGTTAAATGTCGAGCTGGGCGAGCGCAGCTATCCCATCTCCATCGGCCCCGCGCTGCTCAACGACGGCGCGCTGCTGGCGCGTCACGTCAACGGCGGCAAGGTCGCCATCATCACCAACACCACCATCGCGCCGCTGTACCTGGCGCGCGTCGAGGCAGGCCTGCGCGGCGCCGGCAAGGACGTGATGTCCATCGTGCTGCCGGACGGCGAAGAGTTCAAGAACTGGTCCAGCCTGATGCAGATCTTCGACACGCTGCTGGCCAACAAGGCCGATCGCAAGACCACGCTGATCGCGCTGGGCGGCGGCGTCATCGGCGACCTGACCGGCTACGCGGCCGCCAGCTATATGCGCGGCATCGATTTCATCCAGGTGCCGACCACCCTGCTGTCGCAGGTCGATTCCTCGGTGGGCGGCAAGACCGGCATCAACCACCCGCTGGGCAAGAACATGATAGGCGCGTTCTACCAGCCGCGCGCGGTGATCGCCGATACGTCGACCCTGGAAACCCTGCCGGCGCGCGAGCTGTCGGCCGGCCTGGCCGAGGTGATCAAGCACGGCGCCATCATCGACGCCGCTTTCTTCGACTGGATCGAAGCCAACATGGCCAGGTTGATGGCGCGCGACAAGGGCGCGCTGGCCTACGCCATCGCCCGTTCCTGCGAGATCAAGGCCGACGTGGTGCGCCAGGACGAGCGCGAAGGCGGCCTGCGCGCCATCCTGAACTTCGGCCACACCTTCGGCCACGCGATCGAGAACGGCCTCGGCTACGGCGCTTGGCTGCACGGCGAAGCCGTCGGCTGCGGCATGGTGATGGCGGCCGACCTGTCCCATCGCATGGGCCTGGTCGACGCAGCCACCGTGGCGCGCATGCGCGCGCTGGTGGCGGCGGCCGGCCTGCCGGTCAAGGCGCCGGACCTGGGCGCCGAGCGCTGGCTGGAGCTGATGGAAGTCGACAAGAAGAACGAGGGCGGCGCCATCAAGTTCATCCTGCTCAAGCCGCTGGGCGCGCCCAGCATCACCAACGCGCCGCGGGAGCTGCTGCTGGCCACGCTGGCAGCCTGCGTTTGATCGGATCCCCCGCCATGCTGCCCGACGAATTCCTCGCCCCTTACGCGGCCCATTCGGCGGGCGGAGCGGGGCGCCGCTTTCCTGAAACGGCGCACGCCTCGCGCAGCCAGTTCCAGCGCGACCGCGACCGCATCATCCATTCGTCGGCGTTCCGCCGGCTGGAATACAAGACCCAGGTGTTCCTCAACCACGAAGGCGACCTGTTCCGCACCCGGCTGACGCACAGCCTGGAGGTGGCGCAGGTCGGCCGTTCGCTGGCGCGCAACCTGCGGCTGAACGAGGACCTGGTGGAAGCCATTTCGCTGGCGCACGACCTGGGCCATACGCCGTTCGGCCACGTGGGCCAGGACGTGCTGAACGAATGCATGAAGGACCATGGCGGCTTCGAGCACAACCTGCAAAGCCTGCGGGTGGTGGACGAGCTGGAAGAGCATTACGGCGCTTACGACGGCCTGAACCTGATGTTCGAAACCCGCGAGGGCATCCTCAAGCACTGCTCGCTGAACAATGCGCGCCTGCTGGGGCCGGTCGCCCAGCGCTTCATCGACCGCACGCAGCCGTCGCTGGAGGCGCAGCTGACCAATCTGGCCGACGAGATCGCCTACAACAGCCACGACATCGACGACGGCCTGCGCTCCGGCCTGATCTCCATCGAGCAGCTGGAGCAGGTGGAATTCTTTGCCCGGCTGTGGCACGACGTGCAGCAGACGTTCCCGGGCCTGTCCGGCCGCCGCGCGATCTACGAAACCCTGCGCCGCCTGATCACCGCGCTGGCGGACGACCTGATCGTCACCTCCAGCGTCTTGCTGGCCGACGCCGCGCCGAAGAGCATAGACGAGGTGCGTGCGGCGCCGCCGCTGATACGCTTTTCCGATGCCATGCGCAAGGATGCGACCGAGCTCAAGCGCTTCCTGCGCGAGAACCTGTACCGCCATTACAAGGTCAACCGCATGCGCGTGAAAGCCAGCCGCATCGTGCGCGAGCTGTACGGCGCCTTCATGGCCGAGCCGGTGCTGCTGCCGCCGGACTACCAGGACAAGTCGGGCGACGTGGGCAAGCAGGCGCGCAAGATCGCCGACTACATCGCCGGCATGACCGACCGCTACGCCATCCGCGAACACCGCCGCCTGTTCTCGCTCGACGAACTTTGAGCCGGCTCAATCGTGCTCTATTGAGCATGCACCCTCATCGGATCATGATGAGGGATGGACGAGCAAATCACACAACTGGATCGTCGCCTGACCTCGGTTGAGGTCGAGGTGGCATCGCTTGCGGCCGAGGCATCGGTTGCACGCTCGCAATACGCCACCAAGGAAGATCTGGCCAAGCTGGATGCGCGGGTGGCCGTTATCCAATCCAACTATGTGACGAAGGAAGATCTGGCCACCCTGGACAACAAGCTCAGCGGAAAGATCGCTGCGATGGACGGCAAGCTGAGTGGTGACATCGCCGCGCTGGACAGCAAGCTGAGCAGTGAAATCGCTGCGCTCAGGTTGCAAGTGTCCGAGCTGGAAAACCGCATGATGCGCTGGTCCCTGGCCACCATCATCACTGTGTCCGGCGTGGTGGTGGCCGTCGTCAAGGTCTGGTCTTAAAACATTCTCTGCTGCGCAGCCTTGCTGTCGCCGAGCAATTCCAACAGCAGCTTCTTGATCGGCGCCGGCAGCGGGGCGTCGGCGATGCGCGCGGCGTCGTACCAGACGTGGCCGGACTCGGCGGCCATCGCCAGCCGCCGCGCCAAGGTCACACGGTAGGGCGCGATGTGCAGCTTGTAGTGCGTGAACACATGCGTCACCGTCGATAGCCGCTCATGCGATTCCATCTCGCCGAACTTGCCCACCGCTGACATCAGCGCATCGTCCTCGGCCGCCGGCACGTCGTCGTCCTCGGCCAGCAAGTGGCCGTCCAGTTCCGGCAGCGACAGCAAGCCGCCCCAGATGCCGCTTGGCGGACGCTGTTCCAGCAGCACCTGGCCGCCGTCGATAATCGCCAGCATCACCGCATGTTTTTCCGGGCTGCTTTTCTTCGGCTTGCGCACCGGCAGGTCCTTGGTGCGGTCGCTGGCGTAGGCCACGCAGCGCGGCTGCATCGGGCAGCGTTCGCACGACGGGCTGCTGCGCGTGCACAGGGTGGCGCCCATGTCCATCAAGCCCTGCGTGTACGATTCGATGCCTTGCTCCGGCAACAGCGCCTCGGCGCGGCGCCACATCATTTCCTCGGTCTTGCGCTCGCCGGGATAGCTGTCGATGCCGAACACGCGGGCAAACACGCGCTTGACGTTGCCGTCCATGATGGCCGCCCGCGTGCCGCTGGAAAACGCCGAGATCGCCGCCGCCGTCGAGCGGCCTATGCCGGGCAACTCCGCCAGCAGGGCCGGATCGGACGGGAACACGCCGCCGTACTCGGCCACCACGCGCTGCGCGCACTTGTGCAGGTTGCGCGCCCGCGTGTAATAGCCCAGGCCGCTCCACTGCGCCATCACATCCTCGACCGGCGCCGCCGCCAGGTCGCGCAAGGTGGGGAAGCGCTCCAGGAAGCGCGCGTAATAGCCCAGCACCGCCGACACCTGCGTCTGCTGCAGCATGATTTCCGACAGCCAGATCAGATACGCGTCGCGCGTGTTTTGCCAGGGCAGCACATGGCGTCCATGCACTTTTTGCCAGCCGATCAGATCCGCCGAAAAGCTGGGATCCGCAAAATTCTCCACTGCTACAACCTTCATTCTTTTCCTAGATTAAGCCGCGGCGTCCAGCGCCACGAATTCCGCATTGATGGCGATGCTGATATTGCCCGCCAGTTCATTGAGCCGCGCCTTCTGCGCGTCCAGCTCCTGCTGGCTGCTTTCAAACGCATCAATTTTCTGCTCCAGGCTGTCCGTCGCATCGTGGATGCGCTGGATCGACGCCAGCCGGTGCTTCAGCTGGTCCTTGTGCTGGCGGATCTGCGCCTCCAGCGGCGCCATGATCACCTTCAGCCACGCCTCGGCGTCGTTGTTGGCCGACTTGAAGCAGCCGCGCACGCGCGAGGCGATGGTGTCGAAAAACTTCTCCATCAGCACCACCCGGCTGGTGGTCAGCAAGGTCGCCGTGCCGAACTGCTTGTAGTAGATCGCCTCGATGGCGACGATCTCCTCGCGGTAGCGTTCCAGCGAAAACGGCATCGGCAGCGCCAGCGTCAGCCCGTGCTCGTTGGAGAAGCGGCGGTACATCACGCCCATCATCTCGGCGATCTCCACGGTCTTGCTCTCGGCCGCGTCGAGGTTGGCGCGGATGCGCTCGAAGTAGTTGCGCACCGCCTCGCGCACGCCGGTGAAGAAGCGGCTGCGCTGCATTTCCTCGCGCACCTGGTCGATGTCGTCGCGCACGATGTCCATGCCCATGCTGGTGTACAGCTCGGTGGACAGGCGGGTGAACACGGCGCGCGTGGCCTGCAGCTTGAACAGGCTGGCGTCGAATTCCTTTTTCTCGACGTCGATGCGGCGCATCATGTGCGCGATCACGCTCTGGTTCTTGCCGCGCAAACTCTTCAGCTCATGCAATTGCTCGACGATGCCGCGCACGCGCGCGTTGACCAGGCCCAGTTGCGCCGCGCTGAGCGCCTGCAGCTCCTCGCTCAGCTGCCTGCGGACGATTTCCTTCTTGGCCGGGATCAGCTCGTTGAACAGCGCGCTTTCCAGCGACTGCAAGCGGCTGCGCTCGAGCAGCGCGCGGTCCTGCGTAATCTTGGCCACCAGCGCCTTTTGCGCCGACACGGGAAACACCTGGCGCGGCTCCAGCGCCAGCACGTGGGCGACGTTGGCCTGCTGGCGCTCGATCTCGACGTTGACCTCGGCTTCGCTGCGCAGCTCGTCCCACATGCTGTCGATCTTGTTCAGCACCACCAGGCGGCCGGCGCCGGCGCCGATGTGGTTGCGCCAGACTTCGATGTCGCTCTTGGTCACGCCGGTGTCGGCGGCCAGGATGAACAGCACCGCGTGCGCGTTCGGAATCAGGTTCAGCGTCAGCTCGGGCTCGGTGCCGATGGCGTTCAGGCCCGGCGTGTCGAGGATCACCAGCCCCTGCTTCAGCAGCGGGTGCGGGAAGTTGATCAGCGCGTGGCGCCACAGCGAAATCTCCACCATGCCCTGGTCGTCCAAGGTGACCGGCATGTCGGGATCGTCCTCGTCGTACAGGCCGTAGCGCTTGGCTTCCTCGACCGGCACGTGGCGCGTCATGCTGACCTGCTTGAACACTTCGTGCATTTCGTCGGCGGCGTCCAGGTTCAGCGGCAGCACGGTCCACGCGGCCGGCTGGTCGCGGTAGTCGCTGGTGGACAGGTGGTCGGCGCGGGTCTCGATGGGCAGCAAACGTATCGACGGCGCCATGCTGGGATCGTACATCAGCTCGGTCGGGCACATGGTGGTGCGGCCGGCGGCGGACGGCAGGATGCGCTGGCCGTAGTCGGCAAAGAAGATGGCGTTGATCAGCTCGGATTTGCCGCGCGAGAATTCGGCGACAAACGCCACCGACAACTTGTCGTCGGCCAGCCGCGCCAGCGTGCGCACGATGCGCTGGTCGGTGGCGGCGTCGGTCAGGGACGCCTCGGCCACCCAGGATTGATAATTTTTTAACGCGGTGACGACACCCTGCCGCCACGCGCTGTATTGCTCGAAATCCCTGACCATCATGTCTGCCCTTATTTTTGGCAATTCACACAGTAGAACGTGGACCGCTGCCCCTGCTTGATCTGCCGTATCGGCGCCGCGCACACCTTGCAGGGCACGCCAGCACGATCATAGACGAAATAAGTCTGCTGGAAATACCCGGATTGCCCGTTGACGCTAATAAAATCGCGCAAGGTGCTGCCGCCCTGGACAATGGCCTCGGCCAGGATCTCGCGCACCGCCTGCGCCAGCTTTTCATAGCGCGCCAGGCTGATGCGCCTGGCCGGCGTCTTCGGATTGATGCCGGCGCGGAACAGGCTTTCCGAAGCATAAATATTGCCTACGCCGACAACGATATCGCCGGCCAGCAGCACCAGTTTGACGGCCGTGCTGCGCTGGCGCGTCTGATCGTACAGCAATTTGCCGGAAAATCCCGGTTCCAGAGGCTCCACGCCCAAGCCGCGCAGCAGCACGTGATGCTCCAGCAAGCCGTCGGCGGCGTCGTGCCACAGCACGGCGCCGAAGCGGCGCGGGTCCTTCATGCGCAGCACCTGCAAGCCCTGGGGAGCCTGCACGACGAGATCAAAATGATCATGTTTTTCCGGCTCGATGCCGCTATCCATCACCCGCAGGTGGCCCGACATGCCGAGGTGGACGATCAGCGTGCCGTGCTCGAAATGTATCAGCAAGTATTTGCCGCGGCGCCCGGTCCGCAGCACCTGCCGTCCGGCCAGCAGCTGCCGCAGCTGCGGCGGAAACGGCCAGCGCAGGCCGTCGCGGCGCATCACCACCGTCTCCACGGTACGGCCTTCGATATGGGGCGCGACGCCGCGGCGCGTCACTTCAACTTCTGGTAATTCTGGCATCTGAGAGGCAGGCAGTCGAAATTATGGGATGGCACAGTCTGGCTGAGGCGGAATATTTGGTTACACTAGTCAAAAGACGCAATCAATGTGATGGGCGTAAAATCCGACTGACGCTGTACCTTTTGCCGACTTGCCAGGATCTTCCCTTGAAAAACGCTTTCGCCATTGTAACCCTCTCTGCCTTGCTGTCGGCGTGCGCCGTGGCGCCGCAAAAACAGGCCGAGTCCGCCGCGACACCCGGCCCGGCCCCTGCGGTCGCGCCGGACAGCGCCGCGCCGGCCGAGGATGGCGTTGCCGCCGCCCCGGCGCCTGCCGAGGATGCGCTGCCCAACACCGAACTGACCGGCGATCTGCTGTTCCGCATCACCAAGGCCGAACTGGAATTCAAGCAGGGCAAATGGCAGGGTTCCTACATCACCATGATGGCGCTGGCGCAGCAGACCCGCGACCCGCGCCTGGCGCGCCGCGCCGCCGAAATGGCGCTGGCCGCCAAGCAGGGCGGGGAAGCGCTGGCGGCGATTCGCCTGTGGCGCAGCCTGGCGCCGGATTCGGACGAGGCCACCCAATACTTCCTCGGCTTCGCCGTCGTCAACGACGACCTCAGCGAAGCGGAGCAGATTTTTACCGACCGCCTGAAGGCCGCGCCGGTGGCTGGCCGTCCGCTGGCGATGTTCCAGATGCAGCAGTTCCTGCTGCGCGCCAAGGACAAACGGGCCGCCTTCGCGCTCGAACAGCGCGTGCTGGCGCCCTACGGCGACACGCTGGAAAGCCATCTGATCCTGGCGCAGGGCGCGTTTGCGCTGGGCGACAACGAGCGCGCCCGCACCGAGGCGGAAAAGGCGCTGGCCATCAAGCCCGATTCGGAACTGGCGATCCTGACCACGGCGCAGGTGTCCGGCGACATCGACAGCGCGATGAAGACGCTGTCCGCCTTCCTGGAAAAATATCCGAACTCGCGCGAGGTGCGCGCCGCCTACGCCCGCATCCTGGTCGACGCCAAGCAGTACGATCCGGCCCGCAAGGAATTCCTGACCCTGCTGAAAGACCAGCCGGACAACCTGGCCACCTTGTACGCGCTGGGCGTGATGGCGATGCAGACCAACGATGTGCCGTCGGCCGAGAAATACTTCACGCAATTCGTCAACGTGCTGGCCGACCATCCCGGCGATGAGCGCGATCCGTCCAAGGTGCTGATGATACTGTCGCAGATCGCCGAGCAGCGCGGCGACCTGGACGCGGCCTACAACTGGCTGGAGCGCGTCGACGGCAGCGATGAAAAGATCTTCCTGGCCGCGCGCATGAAGATGGCGTCGCTGACCGCGCGCAAGGGCAATGTCGACGAGGCCCGCAAGCAGCTGGCCGAGCTGAAGCCGTCCGAGCCGGCCGACCAGGCGCAGGTGTTCCAGGCCGACGCCCAGATCCTGCGCGACGCCGGCGACAACCGTGCCGCCTACACCGTGCTGGAAAACGCGGTCAAGCGCTACCCGGACAATCCCGACCTGCTGTACGACTTCGCGCTGATCGCCGAGAAACTGGGCCAGCTGGAACTGATGGAAAAAGCGCTGCGCCAGGTGATGATCGCCGCGCCCGACAACCAGCACGCCTACAACGCGCTGGGCTACTCGCTGGCCGAGCGCAACGAGCGCCTGCCGGAAGCCTACGCCTTGATCGACAAGGCGATGAAGATGGCGCCGGGCGATCCCTTCATCATGGACAGCATGGGCTGGGTGCAGTACCGCATGGGCAACCTGAACGAGGCGGAAGCCTTGCTGCGCCGCGCCTACGCCCTGCGCAGCGATCCGGAAATCGCCGTGCACCTGGGCGAGGTGCTGTTCGTCAAAGGCGACAAGAACGGCGCGCAGCAGATGTGGCAGGAAGCCCAGAGCAAGGACCCGAAAAACGACGCGCTGAAAAGCACGCTGGCGCGCCTCAACCAAAGCCTATGATACGACCATCCTCCCTGATACTTGCCGCCGCGCTGGGCGCGCTGGCCGGCTGCGCCACCACCTCCGCGCCGCGCTCCGGCGCCGCTGTCGCGCCGTACCGCGACAGCATCGACCTGGCGGGCCGCATCGCCATCAACTACAGCCGGGACGGCAAGCGTGAATCGCTGAGCGGCAAGTTCACCTGGCAGCAAAGCAAGGCCAATACCGACGTCAGCCTGATCTCGCCGACCGGCCAGACGGTGGCCGTCATCAACGTCACGCCGTCGTCGGCCACCTTGAAGCAAAGCGGCAAGGAGGCGCGCACCGCGCCCGACCTCGACAGCCTGACCACGCAGACGCTGGGCTGGACCTTGCCCGTATCGGGCCTGCGCGACTGGCTGCAAGGCTACGCCACCGCCGTGGACGGCAAGCGCTTCGTCGCCACGCCGGCCAACGACAGCGTCGTCACGCGCGACGGCTGGAAGCTCGACTACGTGTCATGGCAGGATGACGCGGCGGCCGTCCCGCAGCCGAAGCGCATCGACGTCACGCGCATCGCGCTGGGTCAGCAGGTCGATGAGATGGCGATCCGCATCGTCATCGATCCGGTTGCACAGTAAAATGCCGGCATGACTGAACTGAAAAACTGCCCGGCTCCGGCCAAGCTCAACCTGTTCCTGCACGTGAACGGCCGCCGCGCCGACGGCTACCACCTGCTGCAGACCGTATTCCAGCTGATCGACCACGGCGACACGCTGCATTTCACGCTGCGCGACGACACGGCCCTGCGCCGCGTGACCGACCTGCCGGGCGTGCCGGAAGAGAGCGACCTGATCATCCGCGCCGCCAGGCTGCTGCAGGCCGAGGTGCTGCGCCGCCAGGGCGCCTTGCCGCGCGGCGTGGACATCGCCATCGACAAGATCCTGCCCATGGGCGGCGGCCTGGGCGGCGGTTCGTCCGACGCGGCCACCACGCTGATGGCCTTGAACAAGCTGTGGAACGCCGGCCTGGACCGGCAGGAACTGATGGCGCTGGGCCTGCCGCTGGGCGCCGACATCCCGTTCTTCATCTTTGGCGAAACCGCCTTTGCCGAAGGGGTGGGGGAGGCCATGCGGCCGGTTCAGGCGCCGGATTGTTGGTATGTCGTCATCGAACCGGGCGTGGCGGTGCCGACCGCGGCAATTTTTTGCTCGGAATATTTGACAAGGGATACTCCCCCCGTCATAATAACGGACTTTTCCAGCCACCTCGAAAATCGAAACGGGTTGACAGGGTTTGGAAAGAATGACTTGCAGCAGGTAGCAACCAGGTTGTTCCCGCCGGTGGCAGAGGCGATAGAATGGCTGGGGGCTTACGGTGATGCCAGGATGACTGGCTCCGGTGCTTGCGTGTTTAGTGCGGTGGCAACCGAGGCTGAAGCGGATGCGGTGCTTGAAAAAGTGCCGGCGAAGTGGAAAGCGTGGAAGGCCAAAGCGCTGGAACGCCACCCGATCATCGCGGCGCTGTAGGGCATAAAAAGGCACAAAAAAATTTGGCTTAGCGTGAAAATGGCTGTAAAATACCGGCCAGTAACGACAAGCAGTCAGTTGCGTAGGGGAATCGCCAAGCTGGTTAAGGCACTGGATTTTGATTCCAGCATACCAAGGTTCGAATCCTTGTTCCCCTGCCATTCGTTTGTATCTGGATCCGTCGAGGCGCAAGTCTCCGGCCAGGTAAAGCAAAGATGGCTCCGCCCAGAGCGAGTCATTCTACTAAGATACTACTAGTACAGCGCCACGCGGCTTTCGCTGGCGATCCTTCAAAAATTTCTACGACTATCTCTGGGACTCCCATGGCTTACGAAAACCTGATGGTTTTTACCGGCAACGCTAATCCTGCGTTGGCAGAAGGAGTCGCAAAAAATCTCGGCATCCCTCTCGGCAAGGCAAACGTCTCGAAATTCTCGGACGGCGAAGTGATGGTCGAAATTAACGAAAACGTCCGCGGCAAAGACGTCTTCGTCCTGCAATCGACTTGTGCACCAACCAACGACAGCCTGATGGAACTGATCCTGATGGTCGACGCGCTCAAGCGCGCGTCCGCTGGCCGTATCACCGCTGCGATCCCTTACTTTGGCTATGCCCGCCAAGACCGCCGCCCGCGTTCGGCGCGCGTCGCGATCTCGGCCAAGGTGGTGGCCAATATGCTGGAAAAAGCCGGCGTCGAGCGCGTCCTGATCATGGATCTGCACGCGGACCAGATCCAGGGCTTCTTCGATATCCCGGTTGACAATATTTACGCTTCGCCAATTCTGCTGGGCGACCTGCAGAAGAAGAACTACCAGGACCTGCTGGTGGTGTCGCCGGACGTCGGCGGCGTGGTCCGCGCGCGCGCGCTGGCAAAACGCCTGGGCTGCGACCTGGCCATCATCGACAAGCGCCGTCCGAAGGCCAACGTGTCCGAAGTGATGAACATCATCGGTGAAGTCGAAGGCCGCAACTGCGTGATCATGGACGACATGGTCGACACCGCGGGCACGCTGGTCAAGGCGGCCGAGGTGCTGAAAGAGCGCGGCGCACAGAAAGTGATCGCGTATTGCACGCACCCTGTGCTGTCCGGCCCGGCGATCGAGCGCATCACCAATTCGTCGCTGGACGAGCTGGTCGTGACCGACACCATTCCGTTGTCCGACGCGGCCAAGGCTTGCGGCAAGATCCGCCAGCTGACCTGCGCACCGCTGCTGGCCGAGACGTTCAAACGCATCATCAAGGGCGACTCGGTGATCTCCCTGTTTATCGACTGAGATAAACGGTTTAGCCAGTTTTTGAGGCGGCGCGACAAGCAAAAACGCTTGTCGCGCCGTTGTACTTCCCGGTTTCATGAGCGCAGTCAGCTCATTTTCGAGGCACCCTGGTCGCGGGGGCCTCATAACACGGGGCGCGAGCCCTGTTATTTTTGGAGTATCACATGAAAGTTGTTGCATTCAAACGCGAATTGCAAGGTTCCGGAGCGAGCCGCCGCCTGCGCAATTCGGGCCAAACCCCAGGCATCATCTACGGCGGTACCGAAGCGCCAGTGACCATCTCGCTGGATCACAACGCGCTGTACCACGCGCTGAAAAAAGAAGCCTTCCACTCGTCGATCCTGGATCTGGAAATCGACGGCAAGACCCAGCAAGTGCTGCTGCGCGACTTCCAAGTCCACGCATACAAGCAACTGGTTCTGCACGCTGACTTCCAGCGCGTTGACGCTTCGAAAAAAGTGCACATGAAAGTGGCTCTGCACTTCGCTAACGCCGATGTGTCCCCGGCAGTCAAACTGCACGGCGCCACCATCAGCCACGTAGCCAACGAAATCGAAGTTTCGTGCCTGCCGAAAGACCTGCCAGAGTTCATCACCGTTGACCTGTCGAACATCGACGTCGGCCACTCGCTGCACATCGGTGAACTGACCCTGCCAGCCGGCGTGACCGCAATCACCCACGGCGCCAACCTGACCATCGCTACCGCTTCGGTACCAGCTGGTCACGTGGCTGCTGAAGCTGCTGCAACCGAAGCTGCTCCTGCAGCTGAAGCCAAGCCAGCCGCCAAAGCCAAGAAGTAATCACATCACTGACACCGCCCTCGGGCGGTTGATGCAAGAAGCCCGCCGGCCATGCCTGGCGGGCTTTTTTACCATAAGCACACCATGCCCATACGTCTCATCGTCGGCCTAGGCAACCCCGGCCCCGAATACGAACAAACCCGCCACAACGCCGGCTTCTGGCTGGTGGACAATCTCGCCAACGACGTCGGCGCGCGCCTGCAGCGCGAGACCAAGTACAACGCGCTGATGGCCCGGGCCTCCGTCGCCGGCCAGGAAGTGTATCTGCTGGAGCCGCAGACGTATATGAACCGCTCCGGCCAGTCGGTCGGCGCGCTGTGCCGCTTCTTCAAGATCGCGCCGGACGAGGTGCTGGTCGTGCACGACGAACTGGACCTGATGCCCGGCACCGTGCGCCTGAAGAAGGGCGGCTCGTCCGGCGGCCACAACGGCCTGAAGGACATCACCGCCGCGCTCGGCACGCAGGATTACTGGCGGCTGCGGCTCGGCATTGGCCACCCGCGCACGCTCAGCCTGCAGCAACAGGTGGCGGACTTCGTGCTGCACCGTCCGCGCCGCGAAGACCAGGAGCTGATCGAGCAGGCGATAGCCAAGTCGCTGCTGGTGATGCCGCAGATCGTCGAAGGCAAGTTCGACGCCGCCACGATGAAGTTGCATACGGCCTGAAGCGCCGGTGGTATGCTGGAGCCATCCCCACTCCAGCACAAGGACCATCGATGAAGCTCATCCCGATCGCCGCGCTGCTGCTGCCGCTGGCGCAAGCGGCCCAGGCGCAGCAAGGCGCCGCCGTCTCCAGCCAGATCAATGGCATGTATCCCCAGCTCGACGCGATCTACAAGGACTTGCACGCGCATCCCGAGATCGCCTTCCAGGAGCAGCGCACGGCCGCCAGGCTGGCCGCCGAGATGCGCGCGATCGGCTTCGAGGTGACCGAGAAGGTCGGCAAGACCGGCATCGTCGCCATCTACAAGAACGGCGCCGGCCCGACGGTGCTGGTGCGCACCGAGATGGACGGCCTGCCGATGGAGGAAAAGTCCGGCTTCGCGTATTCCAGCAAGGCGCATGCGCTGCTGGACGGCAAGGACACGATGGTGGCCCACAGCTGCGGCCACGACGTCCACATGACCGCCTGGCTGGGCGCCGCGCGCGCGCTGGTGGCGATGAAGGCGCAATGGAAGGGCACCCTGATGTTCATCGGGCAGCCGGCCGAGGAGACCGTCAGCGGGGCCAAGGCCATGCTGGCCGACGGCCTGTTCAAGCGCTTCGGCAAGCCGGACTACGCGTTCGCGCTGCACAGCTGGCCGCTGGCCTACGGCACCATCGGCTACAACAGCGGCGCGGTGTCGTCGAACTCGGACGCGATAGAAATCACCTTCAAGGGCCGCGGCGGCCACGGCTCGGCGCCGGACAAGGCGCTGGACCCGATCGCCATCGCCGCCCGCTTCGTGGTGGAGGTGCAGACGGTGGTCAGCCGCGAGAAGGATCCGAAGGAGTTCGGCGTGGTGACGATAGGCGCGATCAACGGCGGCACGGTCGGCAACATCATCCCGGACACGGTGCGCGTGCGCGGCACGATACGCTCGTACAGCCCGGAGGTACGGGCCAAGCTGCTGGCCGGCGTGCGCCGCATCGCCAACGCGTCGGCCGCGATGGCCGACGCGCCGGCGCCGGACGTGGAGCTGATCAGCGGCGGCGCCGCGATTGAAAACAGCGACGCGCTGGTCACCCGCACCGAAGGCGTGCTGAAGCAAGCCTTCGGCGACGCCAACGTCACCCGCATGCCGGCGATGACGGCCAGCGAGGACTTCTCGCAATTCGTCAACGAGGGCGTGCCGGGGATGTTCTTCTTCACCGGCGTCTACGATCCGAAGGCGGTGGCCGAGGCGGCCAGGCCGGGGGGCAAGCCGCTTGCCTTCAACCATTCGCCGTACTACGCGCCGGTGCCCGAACCGTCGATCAAGACCGCCGCCCAGGCGATGACCTTGGCGGTCTTGAACGTGCTGCCCAAATAAATCCGGGGTCAGATCCGAAAATTGGACACGGCCTCTGCCGTAGCGGCCGCTACGGCAGAGGCCGTGTCCAATTTTCGGATCTGACCCCGGGTTTTTATTTGCTGGCGGCGATCCAGCGGTCGACGCGGGCTTCCAGGATCGGCAGCGGCAAGGTGCCGTCGCCGATCACGACCTCGTGGAATTTCTGGTAGCTGAACTTGTCGCCCAGCGCCTGCTGCGCGCGCGCCCGCAGTTCCAGGATCTTCAGCGAGCCGATCTTGTAGCTCAGCGCCTGCGCCGGCCATACCATGTAGCGCTCGATCTGGTTTTTGGCGCGCGCTTCCGGCCAGCCCAGCGTGTCGGCCAGGTAGGCGATCGCCTGTTCGCGGCTCCAGCCCTTGGCGTGCATGCCGGTGTCGACCACCAGCCGCGCGGCGCGCAGCATTTCCGCGTTCAGGTGGCCGTAGTAGGCCACCGGATCTTCATACAAGCCCATCTCGCGGCCCAGCGTTTCCGAGTACAGCGCCCAGCCTTCGGTGTAGGCCGCGCTGTTCGGGTTCTCGGTGCTGAACTTGCGGAAGTCCGGCAGGTCCAGCTCTTTCAGCAGCGCCGCGTGCAGGTGGTGGCCCGGCACGCCTTCGTGCAGGAACAGGCTGACCATGTCGACCCGGCTGTATTTTTTCGGGTCGTTTACCACCGGCCAGAATACGCCCGGATGCGAGCCGTCCGCCGCCGACGGCGTGTAGTGGTCGGACGCGGTGGCGCGCGTCAGTTCCGGCTCCAGGTGCAGCTCCAGCTTGGCTTTCGGGATCAGGCTGAAATAGGTCGGCAGCTTGGTCTGCACCTGCGCGTAGATGTCGCGGTAGGCTTGCAGCACCTGTTCGTCGCTGGTGAAGATCCTGAACTTGTCCTGCGCGCCCACCCATTGCGGCAGCTGTTTTTCCGGGCCGTCGTAGCCCAGCTTGGGACCGAGCGCGGCCAGCTGCTGCTGGATGCGCGCCACTTCCTTCAGGCCCAGCTCATGCACCGCGTCCGGCGTCAGCGGCAGGTTGGTGCTGTCCTTGATGCGGGCCGCGTACCAGGCGGCGCCGTTCGGCAGCGCGCTCCAGCCGGTGCTGGCGCGGCTGGCCGGCAGATACTCGTTTTCCAGGAAGCTGACCAGGCGGTTCAGCGCCGGCGCGATCTTGCCGTCGACCGTCTTCAGGTAGGCGGCGGTCAGCTTCTGCTGGTCGGCGGCCGAGAAGCCTGCCGGGAAGCGCGTCACCGGCGAATAGTAGACACTGGCTTCCGGCGTCGCGCTGCGCAGGTTCTGGAACTGCGGCAGCATCGCCACCGTGATCGCCTTGGGTTGCACCACGCCGGCGCGCATGCCTTCCCTCATGTTGGCGATGGCCTGGTCGATCCAGCCCGGCAGCTGGTTCAGCCGGCTCAGGTAGGCCTGGTACTGCTTGACCGTGCCCAGCGGCTGCGAACCGGTGCCGTCGGCGTAGTTGGCCAGCGTGGTGATCACATTGTCGAAATGATTCAGCGGCAGCAGATGCTCGGGGAAGGACTCCAGTTGCATCGCGTTGTTCAGTTCGTAGGACAGCAGGTCGTAGGTCAGCTGGTCCTGGCTGCCCAGCTGGTCGCGGCGCACCGCCATCAGCTGCTTCTGCATGCCGCGGTACAGCGCGAACTGGGCCGCGCGCACCTTGGGCGAAATACTCAGGCCGATCTGGTCGTCGTAGCGGCTGTCGCCGTTGGCGGTGGCGAACAGCAGCGGATCGAACTTGCAGCGCGCGGTGTGGAAGGCCGCCGCCAGCCTGGCCAGCTGCTTTTGCGCCGCGCCGGCCCGCACCTGCGTGTTGGCCGTGGCCGCCAGCGCCGGCGGCGCCATGCCGGCCCCCATCAGTAACGTCGCAATCAGGGTGGCGGTGGTCAGCGCGGCGCGCGGGCGGCGGGAGTGGGGCATACGTTGTCCTCGATGGGTAGTGGATAGCGCCAAGCAGTCTAGCATCTCTGGCGCTGGACGCAACAGGGGCGGACGCCTTGCCGGCCGTCCGCCCCCGTATCCATCATGGACTACTGCGTTACATCAACCTTGCTTGGCCTTGCGGCGGCGCGCGGCGAAGCCGGTCAGGCCCAGGCCGGCCAGCAGCATGGCGTAGGTCTCCGGTTCCGGAACGGCTTGCGCCAAGCCGTCCATCGCGTAGATTTGAGCGGTGGTTTTATTGTAGGTTGGATTGGCCAGGATGTTCTGGTTCAGGTTCCAGCCCATGGCGTCAAACGCGGCCAGGTCGTTCTGGGTCACCGAACCGCCGGCACAGGCGGCGATGGTTGGGTCCATGATGCCGACCGAGCGGGTGCTCAGGAAGCATTTGCCACCCAGGTCCAGCACGGCCTTGTTGTCGGCCCAGTGCGAAGTCTGGTTGCCGTCGCCGTTGTAGGCACCGGTCGAGAAGAACGCCGCTTCCTGGTTGTTGTCCGGCAGGTTGAACACGCTGGCGCCGCCGTCGATCGAGAAGAACGCGGTCTTGTTGGCGCCCCAGTTCAGGTAGCGGGTGCCGTTGGCTTCCACGCCGGAACCATAGCGGAACAGGTCGAGCGTGCTGCCGATGGCGAACTCGTCGATATTGGTGGTGCCGAAGGCGCCGGCGTTAAAGAGCGAAGCGTATGGGCCTTTGCCGCCCAGCAGATCGAATGTGTCGGAGCCGCTGACGAAGCCCAGCGCGTGGCCGATTTCATGCACGGCAACGGCGGTGAAGTCGTATTTGCCGGTGGCGATGCCGTCGGTCGGATTGAAGTCGAAGGCGAAGTTGGAGCTGAAGGTGATGCTGGCGTCGGCGTGATGGGCCGCATAACTGCCGGTGTAAGTGGCGTTCATGCCCATGGCTTTCAGCACAGAGGTGTTGACGTCCAGGTACTGGTTGATACCGTTGCTGCCGTTCGAGATACGGCTGTTCAGCGTGGTGTCGATGCCGCTTTGGGCTGCTGCGTCCTTGTAGGCGTTGACGCGCATGGCCAAGTCGGTGCCGTTGGCCAGTGTCGGCAGGTGGGCCACGGCGGACGCGTCGAGCGCGCTGTTGCCGGTGGTCTGCAGGCCATGATAGACGTTGGCGACCGACACCACGTTCGAGTTGCTGCCGGTGCTGCCGAGGATGCCGGCGCCCAGTGCGGCGAAGCTAATGTCGATATTGATCGTGGCGTTGTTGGTCAGCGTCTGGTTCCAGTAGTTGGCAGCTTTCTGGAAGGCGAACAGCGCCTGCACACCCTGCGGGCTGGACGAGAAGCTGCCGGTGCTGTCGATCAGGACAATATTGGCAGACATCGCTGGCACGGCCATCGCCGCGGCAACTGCCGTGGCACCCAGTTTAAGGACTAAGGACTTTTTCAATTTATTTCTCTCCCTATGAGCGGTATTTCTCTGTACCCGTGCTCTTGTAGGCCGGGTCGATTTTGTTTGGGTTGGGATCGGCCACCCCGCCGTAGTCAGCAATTGACGTTCAGAAAGACTAGCATAAAGGTTAATTTTTGTTGTGTTAACATCACTTAGTTATTTGAAAAAAAATTAAAATTTACAACAGTCGAGCTTGCCTCAAATAATCTACCGCGATCCATCCCGGCGGCGGCGCGCCCGGTTTTTTTGAACAGAGGCGGCAGCAGGGGTACAATTGACCCTTGAACGCTGTTATTCAGCCCGAATATCCCGAAAACGCCCTCTCGCTGGCCGCTTTTCACGAGCCGCTCGCCGGCGCAATTGATAATTAAAGGTTTTTCATGAGTCTCCAATGCGGCATCGTCGGCCTGCCTAACGTCGGCAAGTCCACCCTCTTCAACGCCCTGACCAAGGCCGGCATTCCGGCCGAGAACTATCCGTTCTGCACCATCGAACCCAACGTCGGCGTGGTCGAAGTGCCGGATCCGCGCATGGGCGCGCTGGCCGAGATCGTCAAGCCCGAGCGCATGGTCAACGCCATCGTGGAATTCGTCGACATCGCCGGCCTGGTGGCGGGCGCGTCGCAGGGCGAGGGCCTGGGCAACCAGTTCCTGTCGCACATCCGCGAAACCGACGCCATCGTCAACGTGGTGCGCTGCTTCGAGGACGACAACGTGATCCACGTGGCCGGCAAGGTCAGCCCGCTGGACGACATCGAAGTGATCCAGACCGAGCTGGCGCTGGCCGACCTGGGCACCGTGGAAAAAGCCATCCACCGCGAAAACAAGAAAGCCCGTTCGGGCGACAAGGACGCCGCCAAGCTGCTGGCCATCATGGAGCGCATCGTGCCGCACCTGAACGAAGCCAAGCCGGTGCGCGCGATGGGCCTGGACGCCGACGAAATGGCGCTGATCAAGCCGCTGTGCCTGATCACCGCCAAGCCGGCCATGTACGTGGCCAACGTCTCCGACACCGGCTTCAAGGACAACCCGCTGCTGGACCAGCTGACCGCCTACGCCGCCACCCAGAACGCGCCCATCGTCGCCATCTGCGCCTCGATCGAAGCGGAAATCGCCGATCTGGACGACGCCGACAAGACCGCCTTCCTGACCGACATGGGCATGGAAGAGCCAGGCCTGGACCGCCTGATCCGCGCCGCCTACAAGCTGCTGGGCCTGCAGACCTACTTCACCGCCGGCGTCAAGGAAGTGCGCGCCTGGACCATCCACATCGGTGACACCGCGCCGCAGGCGGCCGGCGTGATCCATACCGACTTCGAACGCGGCTTCATCCGCGCGCAAACCATCGCCTACGACGACTACATCCAGTACAAGGGCGAGGCCGGCGCCAAGGAAGTGGGCAAGATGCGCGCCGAAGGCAAGGAGTACGTGGTCAAGGACGGGGACGTGCTGAACTTCCTGTTCAACGTCTAACCGAAAGCCGCGAAATTCGCGGCTTTTTTATTGCCTATTCTGGCCTGGCGCTGCAGAATGCGTTGTAAATGCAACGCACAGGTCCAACTATGAAAACCGCAACATTTCCATCTCTACGCGTCGATCCCGAACTGCGGCAGGCGGCCGAGGACAGCCTGCAGGAAGGCGAAACGATTTCGAGCTTTGTCGAGCAGTCGATACGCGACAATATCGGGCGTCGCCAGCGGCAACGCGAATTCCTTGAGCGTGGCCTGGTCTCGCGGGACGAGGCGGCTCGCAGTGGGGCTTACGTCAGCTCCGAGGCGGTGCTGGGCCGGCTTGAGCAGATGCTGGCAAAGGCCAAGGGCGGCAAGTGACCTTTTCCGTTCGCTTCACGCAACATGCGGAGTCGGATCTGGTCCGGTTGTATGAATTCATTCTGCAACGCGACGAGAACGATTGGGCGCTTGCGGAACAGGCACTGGACGCCATCAAGCATGCCATCCGGGGTTTGGAGTTGTCGCCTTTCAGCTATCGCAAGGCGGCTGCGGACAACCCTTTCATACGTGAGTTGATCATCCCATTTGGCGCATCCGGCTACGTCGCGCTATTTGAAATTGAAGACGGGCAGACGGTGACTGTGCTGGCGCTGCGGCATCAGCTTGAAGACGACTATTATTGACCACCGGATACATGTGCATATGCCCGGCACGATATAAGACGTCGCAATCGACCTGCTAGTATGAGGTTTCCTCATGCATTATGCCGGACTGGACACATCATGATGGTAGGGCGATTGGCGAAGACCTGGCTGGCCGGATTCCTGATGTTGTGGGCGCAGGCCGGCCTCGCGGCGGAGAAGGTTCCGCTGTACACCTACTATGTCGACCCGCCGTTCGCCGTCGGCGCCGACTCCCTGACCGACAAGCTGGCCGCATGGCTGAGCCAGCGCTCGCAAGGCCGCTACCTGTTCGTCCCCACACAACTGCCAAGGCGCCGGCTCGACGCGCTGATCGCGCAGCCGCACTGGCGCGGCGTGGTGGCCTGGGCTAATCCGGCATGGTTCGGCGAGACCGTCCATCCCCGGCAAAGCTGGACCCGCCCCTACATGGTCGATGCCAACCTGGTGGTGTCGTTGCGCAGCGAGCCGATAGCCTACGAGAACGACCGCTCGCTGGAAGGGCGCCGCGTCGGCAGCGTGCTCGGTTTCAGCTACCCCGACCTGGACGCCATGCTCAAGGCCGGCAAGCTGACGCGCGACGACGCCAACGGCGAATTCCAGAACCTGCTCAAGCTCAAGCTGCAGCGCGTGCAAGTGGCCTTCCTGCAGGCCAGTTCCTTTCCCTACTTCAAGCGCGAATTTCCCGACATGGACGACTGGGCTTATGTCGCCGCCAAGCCACGGACGGTGTTCGAGCGCTCGCTGTTCATGGCGCCGGGCCAGCCGGCGCTGCGGGCCTTCCTGGATGCCCAGCTGGACCTGCTGATCGCCGACCGGGACTGGCAAACCCGGCTGGGAACCTGCCCGCTGGTGGCGCCCGGTCTGGTCCGGCAGATGGACGCCACACGCAAGCTATGCCGGTAGGCAGCCTTTGTTGGGTATAATCGCCGGATTGCCGGAGCGCCGGACCGCGCGTCTGCCTCCCTCACCCGTCCCACCCTTCACTAGAAAAAATACTCCTCATGGCTTCTTCCAACGATAACGTCAGCATGGCGCTGTTCTGCGATTTCGAAAACGTGGCGCTCGGTGTGCGCGACGCCAACTACGACAAGTTCGACATCAAGCCGGTGCTGGAGCGTTTGCTGCTGAAGGGCAGCATCGTGGTCAAGAAGGCGTATTGCGACTGGGACCGCTACAAGGCCTTCAAGGCGCCGATGCACGAGGCCAACTTCGAGCTGATCGAGATCCCCCACGTGCGCCAGTCCGGCAAGAACTCGGCCGACATCCGCATGGTCGTCGATGCGCTGGACTTGTGCTACACCAAGTCCCACGTCGACACCTTCGTCATCATTTCCGGCGATTCCGATTTCTCGCCGCTGGTGTCCAAGCTGCGCGAGAACGCCAAGAAGGTGATCGGCGTCGGCGTCAAGCAGTCGACCTCCGACTTGCTGGTGGCCAACTGCGATGAATTCATTTTCTACGACGACCTGGTGCGCGAGAGCCGCCGCGCCAAGCGCGAGGCCAGCAACGAGACCAAGCCGGCGGTCAAGCGCTCGCCGGAAGAGGAACGCGCCCGCCGCGACGAGATGGACAAGCGCCGCAACCAGGCGGTGGAAATCGCTGTCAATACCTTCGAGGCGCTGGTGCTGGAACGTGGCGACAGCGGCAAGATCTGGGCTTCCGTGCTGAAGGAGGCGATCAAGCGCCGCAAGCCGGATTTCAGCGAATCCTATTACGGCTTCCGCACTTTCGGCAACCTGATCGAGGAATGCAAGGCGCGCGGGCTGCTGGAATTCGGCCGTGACGACAAGTCCGGCGCCTATGTGTATCGCGGCAGCGGCGTGCCGACCGCCGGCGGCTCGTCGGCCGACTCGTCCGGCGCCGACGGCATGACGGTGGAGGCGCAGGAAGGCGGCAAGCCCGAATCGCGCCGCAGCCGCGGCCGCGGCCGTACCGCCGCCGAGCGCTTTGCCGAACGCCAGGCCGAGCGGCTGGCGCAGCAGGCCCGCGCGCCGCAGGAATCGGATGAGCCGTCGGCGATTGAACTCGACGCGGAACACAATTATGTCGAACCGGAGCAGCTGGCCGGACAGCCGGAGGCTGCCGAAGTACCGGCAGCGGCGCCGGCAGGCGAGGGCGAGCGCGGTGGTCGTGGCCGTGGTCGCGGCAATCGCGGCGGACGTGGCAATCGCCAGGACGGGCAGGGTGGCAATGTTGCGCCTGCCGCAGCGGTCGCGGAGGCGCCGGTAGTGCTGGAAGCAGCCATCGAACTGCCGGTCGCGGCCGAACCGGTCGCAGCCGAGCCCGCGCCGGCCAAGAAGAAAAGCGGCGCCAAGCCGCCGGCACGCAAGCTGAAAACAGCGGCCAAGCCTAAGACGGAAAACACCAGGCAGGCCAAGGGCGGCAACGGCGCCGGCGAACAGCCGGCTGCTGCGGCGCCAGCCCCGGCTCCGGTGGAAGCTGCACCGGCTCCGGCTCCCGTCGATGCCGGCGCCAGCCCGGCCGAGGCGACAGCCAAGCCAGCCAAGGCCAAGGCCGCCGCCAAGCCGGCCCGCAAGCCGGCCGCGCGTACCCCGCGTCCAGCGAAGGCCAAGGCGACCCTGGAAGAGTAAGCCGGGGAGGGCGCGGCGGCGGCAAGCCGCTGCGCTCAACGCCGTTCTCAATCGTATAATGACAATGTTTTCATCTGACTAACCGGCGGCCCGGCCGCCTTGCAAGGTGCTGAGCATGCCCATTCTTTCCGACATCACGCTGTATCCGATCAAGTCCTGCGGCGGCATGCCGCTGCAGGAAGCCACGCTGACCACCACCGGTCTGATGACCGAACAGATCTACGACCGCGAGTGGATGGTGGTGGATGCCGCCGGCGTCTGCCTGACCCAGCGCGAACATCCGCGCATGGCGCTGATCGCGCCGACCTTGAAAGGCGCCACGCTGGAGCTGCGCGCGCCCGGCATGCTGCGGCTGGAAATTCCGCTCGGCCTGCCGGATCCCGACAGCGCGCCCACCCTCACCACCCAAGTCTGGGACGATACCGTGCTGGCCTACGACTGCGACGACCTGACCGCCGAATGGTTCACCAAGGCCATCGGCGTGCCGTGCCGGCTGGCGCGCTTCCACGCCAAGTCCGAGCGCGCCGTCAGCGACAAATGGACCAACGGCGTGGCCGCCACCACCATGTTCTCGGACGGCTACCCTATGCTGGTGGCCGGCACCGCCTCGCTGGACGATCTGAACGGCAAGCTGCGCGCTGCCGGCCGCGAGGCGATCCCGATGAACCGCTTCCGTCCCAACCTGGTGATCGACGGCATCGAAGCCTTCGAGGAGGACTATGCCGAATCGTTCCAGCTCGGCGATGCCCTGCTGAAACCGGTCAAGCCCTGCCCGCGTTGCCCCATGCCGTCGGTGAACCAGGCCACCGGCGAATTCGGTCCCGATCCGCTGGACATCATGCAAAGCTACCGGGCCAAGCCGGAGGTCGACGGCGCCTTGTGTTTCGGCATGAACAGCATCCTGATTGCCGGCGAAGGCCAACGCGTGCGCGTCGGACAGGAAATCGTGGTTACACTGGCCTTTTAACGCACACCGGCATTCCCAAGTGGCAAAACTTGGCGTAATGTGGCAACTGATATGAAACCAGGTGACGAGTAAGGGCCTATATGACGCAAACTGCAACCGGCAAGTTCACGCCCCAGACCGATCACGCCGCGCGCGCGACGGACCTGGCGGCCGAAAACCAGGCCCTGCGGGCGCGCATGGCCTACCTGCTCGAACAGGCCGAGCGCAACCACTCGATCATGACCCGGCACCAGGCGTTCGACCTGGAGATCGTCGGCGCCGGCAATTTTCCCGAACTGATAGGCACCATCTTCCGTGTACTTCCGGTTATTTCCGAACTGGACAGCGTGACCCTGACCTTGCTTGACGAGGACGCCGACATCCGTACCGTGATGGGCAAGCTGGACGTGGTGTTCGCAGATTTCCCCGACCTGATTTTCGTTGAAGAACTGGACAACCTGGGTTTCGACCTGAGCCAGCGCAACGCCTACACGCCGACGCCCAAGCCGGTGCTGGGCATGTACGACCGGCAGCGCCACGCCACGCCATTCCCGAACGCGCCGGCAGGCCTGCAAAGCGTGGCGCTGGTGCCGCTGCTGCGCAACAAGCGCATCATCGGCAGCCTGAACCTGGGCAGCTGCGACCCGACCCGCTTCACGCCCAGCCTGGGCACCGACTTCATCGAGCACATGGCGTCTATCATCGCCATCTGTCTGGAAAACGTCATCAGCAACGAGATGCTCAAGTACATCGGGCTGACCGATTCGCTGACCGGCGTCTACAACCGCCGCTATATCGACCGCCGCCTGCTGGAGGAGATCGCCCGCGCGCGGCGCCAGTCCTATCCGATCTCGTTCATGTACATCGACATCGACCACTTCAAGCGCGTCAACGACACGGTCGGCCACGGCGGCGGCGACGACGTGCTGCGCGAAGTGGCCAACCGCATCAAGAACGAGTTGCGCACGTCCGACGCGCTGGCGCGTTTCGGCGGCGAGGAATTCGTCGTGCTGCTGATCGACGCCAACCTGGAAGCGGCCGCCTTTGTCGCCGAGCGCATCCGCGCCAGCGTGGCCGGCAGCATGATCGCGCTGTCGCAGGAGTTGCAGTTGTCGGTGACGGTATCGATTGGCGTGGCCTGCCTGGACGCCGGCGAAGCGGAAGGTGATCCGGCCGCGGTGGCCCGCGCCTGGGTGGCCGAGGCGGACACGCTGCTGTACGTGGCCAAGGAATCCGGCCGCAACCGCGTGGTCAGCCGCCGCGAACAATAATCCGGGGTCAGATCCAAAAAATGGACACGAGCTCTACCGTAGCGACCGCTACGGTAGAGCTCGTGTCCATTTTTTGGATCTGACCCCGTCTTTAACGCAGCAGACGCTGCTCGGCGCGGTGGACCGCGTCGGCGGCGCCGCGCAACACCACCACGTCACCCGCTTCCAGCACGATCTCCGGACTGACATCGAGCCGGCCCTTGCCGCGGCGGATGCTGCTCACCTCGGCGCCGGCGCCGCTGACGTCGATCTCGCCCAGCGGCTTGCCGACGCCGGACGCACTGCCGTTCAGGGTCACCGAATGCAGCCGCTCCAGATCGGCCTCCTCGCCGGCGTCGCTGGCGCCGTGGAAGTAGCCGCGCAGCGAGGCGTAGCGCTCCTCGCGCGCCGCCTGCACCCGGTGCACCACGCGCCGCAGCGGCACGCCCAGCATCACCAGCGCGTGCGAGGCCAGCATCAGGCTGCCTTCCATCAGTTCCGGCACCACTTCGGCCGCGCCGGCCGCCTTCAGCATGTCGAGGTCGGTATCGTCGTGCGAGCGCACGATCACCGGCAGCGTCGGCGCCAGTTCATGCACCAGGTGCAGCACCTTCAGCGCCGACGGCGTGCTGGCGTAGGTGATCACCACCGCGCTGGCACGGTAGATGCCGGCGGCCACCAGGCTTTCGCGCCGCGCCGCGTCGCCGTACGACACCTGCCGGCCCGCGCTCTGCGCTTCCTGTACCCGCTCCGGGTCCAGGTCCAGCGCGTGGTAGTCGATCTTCTCTTCGCTCAGCATGGTGGCCAGGTTCTGGCCGCTGCGGCCGAAGCCGCACACGATCACGTGCTTGTTGGTGGACATGGTGCGGCTGGCGATCTTGGTCAGCGCCAGCGACTGCATCATCCATTCGTTGGCCGACACCTTCATGACGATCTGGTCCGACTTGGAGATGATGAACGGCGCCACCAGCATCGACAGCACCATCGACGCCAGCACCACCTGGATGATGAACGGGTCCATCAGGTTGATGCCGCCCGCCAGGTTCAGCAGCACGAAGCCGAACTCGCCCGCCTGCGCCAGCGCCAGGCCGGTGCGCATCGACACGCCGTCCGAGGCGCCGAACAGCTTGGCCAGGCCGGCGATCAGCGCGAACTTCAGCAGCACCGGGCCGGCCAGCAGCACCAGCACCAGCCACCAGTTTTCCAGCACCAGGTGGACGTTGAGCAGCATGCCGATGGTGATGAAGAACAGCCCCAGCAGCACGTCGCGGAAGGGCTTGATGTCCTCTTCCACCTGGTGCTTGAATTCGGTTTCGGAAATCAGCATGCCGGCCACGAAGGCGCCCAGCGCGAGCGACAGGCCGGCGCGCTCGGTGATCCAGGCCGCGCCCAAGGTGATCAGCAGCAGGTTCAGCATGAACAGTTCCTGCGAGCGCCGCTTGACCACGATGGTGAACCAGGTGCGCACCAGCTTCTGGCCGAAGAACAGCAGCAGCGCCAGCACGATGACGGCCTTGACGCCGGCCCAGGCCAGCGTCTCGACCAGCGCGTCCGGCCGCTGGCCCAGCGAGGGGATCAAGATCAGCAGCGGCACCACGGCCAGATCCTGGAACAGCAGGATGCCGATGATCTTGCGGCCGTGCTCGCTTTCCAGCTCCAGCCGCTCTGTCAGCATTTTTGACACGATGGCCGTCGACGACATCGCCAGCGCGCCGCCCAGCGCAAACGCGGCCTGCCAGCCGATATGGATGTCGGCCGGCAGCTGGGTGGCGAGGGCCCAGCCGAACACCATGGTCGCGACGATGGTCAGCCCCACCTGCGCCATGCCCAGCCCGAACACGATGCTGCGCATGGCCAGTAATTTGGGCAGGGAGAATTCCAGCCCGATGGAGAACATCAGGAACACCACGCCGAATTCGGCCAGCGAGTGGGTCGCCTCGCTTGATTCGGCCAGGCCCAGCGCGTGCGGGCCGATCAGGATGCCGACGGCCAGGTAGCCGAGCATGGGCGGCAGGTGCAGCATGCGGAAAGCGACGACGCCGAGCACCGCGCTTCCCAGCAGGATCAGCGTTAATTCCAGCGGCGTAAACGTCATGTCAACATAGCCAGTAAAAAAATATAATTTCGTTGTTTGTGGGCCGATGCGGGGGTTATGTTGTGACTGGCAAGTTTTTTGCTTTCTCAATTCGGCTATACTTGGGCATGAGTGTAACCCATGAAAAAACAATGCTGAAAGCTTTTGACGCAAAAATGGCCGCCCACGCGCTGCGCCTGGCCCGCGATACGCTGCAAAACGAAGCGGAGGCGATCGCCGCCCTGAATGCCCGTCTGGAGACCGACGATAGTGTCGTTCAGGCAATTTCCCTGCTGCTGAACTGCAAGGGCCGCGTGGTCGTGTCAGGCATCGGCAAGTCCGGCCATATCGGCCGCAAGATCGCCGCCACGCTGGCCTCGACCGGCACGCCGGCGCTGTTCGTGCATCCGGCCGAAGCGGCCCACGGCGACCTCGGCATGGTCACCGCCGACGACGCCTTCATCGCCATCTCGTATTCCGGCGAAAGCGCCGAGCTGATGACCATCCTGCCGGTGGTCAAGCGCATGGGCAGCAAGGTCATCGCGATGACCGGCAAGCCGGGCTCCAGCCTGGCCGACATCGCCGACGTCCACCTGAACGTGGCCGTGGCCAAGGAAGCCTGCCCGATGAACCTGGCGCCGACCACGTCGACCACCGTCACCTTGGCGCTGGGCGACGCCATCGCCGTCGCGCTGCTGGACCTGCGCGGCTTCAAGGAAGAGGATTTCGCCCGCTCGCACCCGGGCGGCGCGCTGGGCCGCCGCCTGCTGACCCACGTGCGCGACGTCATGCGCAGCGGCGACGCCGTGCCGCAGGTGACCGCCGACGTCAAGCTGACCGACGCGCTGCTGGAAATCACGCAGAAGGGCATGGGCATGACCGCCATCGTCGACGCCGACGGCAAGCCGGTCGGCGTGTTCACCGACGGCGATCTGCGCCGCATGATCGAGAAGGTCCAGGACTTCAGCAAGGTCATCATCCGCGACGTGATGCACGCCAACCCGCGCTCGATCTCGCCGGAAAAGCTGGCCGTCGACGCGGTCGCCGTGATGGAGCAGTACCGCATCAACCAGATGCTGGTGACCGACGCCGACGGCAAGCTGGTCGGCGCGCTGCACATCCACGACCTGACCCGCGCCAAGGTGATCTGATGACTGAATTCACGTATGTCGAACGCGCCGCCCGCGTCAAGCTGATGATCTTCGACGTCGACGGCGTGCTGACCGACGGCAGCCTGCACTACGGCGCCGAGGGCGAGGCGCTGAAGACCTTCAACGTGCACGACGGCCTGGGCATCAAGCTGCTGCAGGAAGCCGGCGTACAGACCGCCATCATCAGCGCGCGCACGTCGCCGCAGGTGATCAAGCGTGCCGCCGACCTCGGCATCGCCCACCTGCACCAGGGCGGCCACGACAAGCTGACGCCGTTCAACGCGCTGCTGGAAAAGACCGGCCTCACCGCCGAGCAGGTAGGCTTCATCGGCGACGACGTGGTCGACCTGCCGATCTTGACGCGCGTCGGCTTCGCCGTCGCCGTGCCGAACGGCCGCGCCGAAGTGCTCGAGCGCGCGCACCACACCACCGTCGCCGCCGGCGGCCGCGGCGCCGTGCGCGAAGTGTGCGAACTGCTGCTGCACGCGCAGGGCAGCTACGAGCGCGTGATGGCGCAGTTCCTGGTTTGACGGGGATCAGTCATGCGTAAAAGAACAGCCCACCGCTGGCAGCTGACCGTCATCATGGTCGTCGGCGTGTTTGTCGCCGTCGGCAGCTTCTGGCTGGTGCAGGTGGTCAATCAGGCCGGCCAGGAAGCACAGGCCGACCAGCACCGCAACGAGCCGGACTACATCATCGACCGCTTCAGCCTCGTACGCATGAACAAGGCGGGCCAGCCGGCCTACATCATTTCCGGCGACAAGCTGACCCACCGTCCGGTCGACGACGCTTCCGACATCGACAAGCCTTACGTGCACAGCCTGGCGGGCAACCAGCCGCCGATGAATATCCATGCCGATACCGCGCATGTCGACCAGGGCAATACGCGGGTCCAGCTCAATGGTAATGTGGACGTCGTGCGCCCGGCCACGCCGCAAGCGCAGGCGATGCGCATGACGACCCCGGCGCTGACCGTCTTCCCGGACGAGGAAAGAATGGAAACCACGGCGCCGGTCGCGCTGGAAATGGGCAACGCGACGGCCAACGGCGTCGGCATGAAGGCCAACAACGCCACCCGCCAGGTGCAACTGGGCGGGCGCGGGCAACTGACCGTGCCGCCGCGCGGCCATTGAAAGAACCAATGATGAAGAATGGAATGATGATGAAAAAACTGATCCTGACGGCCGCGATGCTGCTGATGGCGGCTGGCGCGGCCCATGCGGAAAAAGCCGACGCCAACAAACCGACCAAGATCGATTACGACGATCTGCAGATCGACGACGTCAAGCAAATCAAGACGCTGATCGGCAACGTCGTGCTGACCCGCGGCACCTTGCTGATGAAGTCGCCGAAGGCGGTCGTGACGACCGATCCGGAAGGCTATAACTTTGTCGTGTTGACCAGCACCCCGGGCACGCTGGCCACCTTCCGCCAGAAGCGCGACGGTGCCGGCGACCAGTGGGTCGACGGCGAAGCCGAACGCATCGAGTACAGCGACAAGACCGACCTGGTCAAGCTATTTTCCAAGGCCAAGGTGCGCCGTCTCGAAGGCGGCCGCCTGAGCGACGAGGTCGACGGCGAATTCATTTCCTATGACAGCCGCAAGGAACAGTTCGCGGTCAAGAACACCGTCACCGGCGAGAGCAAGCCGGGCGCCGGCCGTGGCACGATGGTGATCCAGCCGGCGATCCGTCCGGCGGCGCCTGCAGCCTCGGCGCCTGCCGCCTCCGCCACCACGCCTACGCCGGGGAAATAAATGGAACCATCCTGCGGTAGCACCCTGATCGTCAAAGGCCTGCAAAAGACTTACGGCAAGCGCCAGGTCGTGCACGACGTTTCGCTGCAGGTCGAGTGCGGCGAAGTGGTTGGCCTGCTGGGCCCCAACGGCGCCGGCAAGACCACCTCGTTCTACATGATCGTCGGCCTGGTGCCGTCGGACGCCGGCACCATCGACATCAGCGGCACCGACATCTCCAGCCTGCCGATCCACCGCCGCGCGTCGCTGGGGCTGTCCTACCTGCCGCAGGAAGCGTCGGTGTTCCGCAAGCTGACCGTGGAAGAAAATATCCGCGCCGTCCTCGAAATCCAGAAAGTGGACGGCAAGCCTTTATCCAAGGCTGCAATTGATGAACGGCTCAATACCCTGCTGGCCGATTTGCAGATCGAAAAGCTGCGCGAAAACCAGGCGCTGTCGCTGTCGGGCGGCGAACGCCGCCGGGTCGAGATCGCGCGCGCGCTGGCCACCAATCCGCGCTTCGTGCTGCTCGACGAACCATTCGCCGGGGTCGACCCGATCGCCGTCATTGAGATCCAGCGCATCGTGCGCTTCCTCAAGGAACGCGGCATCGGCGTCCTCATTACCGATCACAATGTGCGCGAGACGCTGGGCATCTGCGACCGCGCGTATATCATCAACCAGGGCACGGTATTGGCTTCAGGCCGGCCAGACGACATCATCGCCAATGAGTCGGTGCGTCGCGTGTACCTGGGTGAACACTTCAGGATGTAGCCTTACCCCATGAAACAGTCATTGCAACTGCGCACGTCGCAGCACCTCGCGCTGACACCTCAGCTGCAGCAGTCGATCCGGCTGCTGCAGTTGTCCACGCTGGAGCTGCACCAGGAACTCGAACAGCTGCTGACCGATAACCCGCTGCTGGAGCGTCTCGACGACCCGCTGGACCGCTCGCTGCGGCTGCTGTCGGACGGCGCCATCAGCCAGCAGGCCCCGGTCGGCGACGCGCCGCCGGAAGGCCCGCCCAACGCGCAGGAAGCGCCGGCCGCCGACGCCGACAACTACGACGGCCCCGCCGCCGACACCGAAAGCACCAGCAGCGACGCCGACGTCGACTGGAGCGACGCCGGCCGCAGCAAGGCGCCCGACGACGAGGACGCGCGCCCGCAGCTCGAAGCCAACCACTGCACGCTGCGCGAGCACCTGATGGAACAGATGCGCGTGACGGTGCTGGAAATGCGCGACCGCGCGCTGGTCGAGCTGATCATCGACGCGCTCGACGAAAACGGCTACCTGGAGGAATCGCTGGAGGACATCCACGCCCGCCTGCCGGAGGAACTGGAACTGGACATCGACGAACTGCAGACCGCCTTGTCGCTGCTGCAGAGCTTTGATCCGATGGGCGTGGGCGCGCGCAACGCGTCCGAGTGCCTGGCGCTGCAAATCAAGCGCTTGCCGGGCGTGCCGATGGTGACGCGGCGCATGGCGCTGGCCATCGTTGAAAACCATCTGACGTGGTTTGCCCAGCGCGATTTCAACAAGCTGAAAAAAGCGCTGCTGTGCGACGACGAGGATTTGCGCGAGGCGCAAACCGTGATCCGCCAGTGCAATCCGCATCCCGGTTCGGCGTTCGCGTCGGACGTGTCCGACTACGTGGTGCCGGACGTCATCGTCAAGAAATCGCGCACCGGTTGGCAGGTCAGCCTGAACAACGACGTCATGCCGCGCCTGCGCGTCAACGCCATGTACGCCAACCTGCTCAAGCAGGGAAAAGGCGAGGGCGCGATGGGCGCGCAGCTGCAGGAAGCCAAGTGGCTGATCAAGAATATGCGCCAGCGTTTCGACACCATCCTGCGCGTCGCCCAGGCGATAGTAGAAAGACAAAAGAACTTTTTCTCGCACGGCGCGGTTGCCATGCGCCCCCTTGTGCTTCGCGAAATTGCTGATACACTGGGTTTACACGAGAGTACTATTTCTCGGGTAACAACTCAAAAATACATGCTGACCCCGCACGGCATGTTTGAGTTGAAATATTTCTTTGGTAGCCATGTCGCCACCGAAGCGGGAGGGGAAGCAAGTTCGACGGCGATACGCGCACTCATCGTGCAATTGACAGGAGCAGAAGACCCGAAAAATCCTTTATCCGACAGTAAGATTGCGGACATGCTGGGAGAACAAGGCATGGTGATTGCGCGACGAACTGTTGCCAAATATCGCGAAGCGTTGAAAATCCCGCCAGTCAGTCTCCGCAAGTCTTTGTAGTTACTTGGTTCCTGCGCGCCCGGTAGTAATGGGCCACGCACTAACCGTAAGAAGCGACATCATCTTTAGGAGTGTGTATGAATCTCACCATCAGTGGACATCATCTCGAAGTGACCTCGGCCATCCGTGAATACGTGCAGAACAAGCTCGAACGCGTCACACGCCACTTTGATCAAGTGATTGATATTGCTGTCATTCTGACTGTAGATAACCTTAAAGAGAAAGAGAAACGCCAGAAGGCTGAAATCAACCTGCGCATGTCGGGTAAAACCGTCTACGTGGAAAGCCTGTCCCAGGACCTGTACGCCGCCATCGATACGCTGATCGACAAGCTGGATCGGCAGGTCATGAAATACAAAGCCAAGGTCCAAGAGCACGGCCACGATGCGATCAAGCATCTCCCGGATAGCTACGAACCCGCTGCCGCCGCCCTATAACAACGGCCCCGGCACCACTCGACTAAGGGCGCATCGGCGCCCTTTTTTGAGGTAAGATAGTTAAACGTTTAACTTGATGAGCCCTCCCATGAAATCTCACCTGATTGCCAGCACGTCATTGCTTGGCCTGCTCGCCACCGGCGCGGCGCTGGCGTGCGAAGCGCCGCCGCCGGCCCGCATCGACATCGACGCCAACAGCTACTACTCGGACGCGCACCATTCCGTCATCGATCCGGTGCTACGGGCGCGCAACATCGCCAACACCAAGCCGATCGAAGACTTCCTGGCCGAGGTGGCGAAGGGCGCCACCGCCTACCAGCTCGACCCCAAGGCCAACGCGGCCGACGGCGCCTGCGCGCTGACCTGGCTGGCCAGCTGGGCCGGGCAGAAGGCCATGCTGGGCAAGCTGTCCAGCGAGCAGGCCTACTACGTGCGCAAGTGGACGCTGGGCGGCATGGCGCTCAGCTACGCGCGCCTGAAGCCGGCCGCCGGCGCCGCGCAGCAGCAGGCCATCGAAGGCTGGCTCAAGACGCTGGCCGACGCCACGATGGCCCACTCCGATGCGAAGAAGGGCGGCCGCAACAACCACTACTACTGGGAAGGCCTGGCCGTCACCGCGGTCGGCGGCGTGACGGGCGACCAGCGCTACCTGGGCTGGGGCCGCAAGGTGTTCGACCACGCGATGGGGCAGATGGCGGCCGACGGCTCGCTGCCGGCCGAGATGGAGCGCGCGGCCAAGGCGCTGCACTACCAGGTGTACGCCACCGTGCCGCTGGTGATGATCGCGTCGATCCTGGACCTGCATGATCCCAAGCTGGACCAGATCGTCAAGTTCACCGTTGCGGCGTCGGCAGATCCGTCGGGCATCGCCAAGGCCACCGGCTTCGAGCAGGAGCGCGTCGGCGTGCTCGACGTGACCACCATCTACGGCCGCCACGAAGGCAAGCCGCAGGAGGCGCCGGCAAAGAAGCAATGGCAGCCGCGCCTGGGCGGCGATCTCAATCTGCCCAATCCGCTCGAACATCTGGCGGCGCGGAAGTCGCAGTAGAATAGGGTTTTTCCTTCAGCCCTTTTTACTCATGAGCGAATACGTCCACACCAGCGTCGGCAACGGCACCGGCACCATCACGCTGGACCGGCCCAAGGCCCTGAACTCGCTGTCGCTGGCGATGGTGCGCGACATCACGCAGGCGCTGCTGGCATGGCGCGACGACAGCTCGGTGGCCGCCGTGGTCATCCGCAGCAGCAGCGAAAAGGCGTTCTGCGCCGGCGGCGACATCCGCTTCTTCTACGACGTCGGCCGTGGCTCGCCGCAGGGCGGCAGCGCGCTGCTGGAGGATTTCTTCAGCGAGGAATACGCGCTCAACCACCTGATTCATTTTTATCCCAAGCCCTACATCGCGCTGATGGACGGCGTGGTCATGGGCGGCGGCATGGGCGTCTCGCAGGGCGGCCCGGACTGCCGCGTGCGCATCGTCACCGAGCGCACCCGGATGGCGATGCCGGAAGTGAACATCGGCCTGTTCCCTGACGTGGGCGGCAGTTACTTCCTGCCGCGCGCGCCGGGCGAGCTGGGCTACTATCTCGGCCTGACCGGCGCGACGATAGGCGCCGCCGACGCGCTGTACGCCGGCCTGGCCGACCACTACGCGGCCGTGGCCGACATGGAGGTGCTGGAGGCGATCCTGGAGTCGACCGCAGGCGCGGAACTGCCGGAGGCGATCGCCGCCTTCGCCGCCCCCTACAGGCCGGCCGCGGGCAAGCTGGAGGCCGAGCGCGCCGCCATCGACCGCCACTTCGGCGCCGGCTCGGTGCCGGCCATCGTCGCCTCGCTCAAGACGGACGACAGCGCCTTCGCGCAGAAAACGCTGGAGATCATGGCCACCCGTTCGCCGCTGATGATGTGCGTCACGCACGAGTTGCTGAAGCGCGGCGTCGCTTCAAGCGTGGCCGACTGCCTGCGCATGGAACGCACGCTGGTGCGCCACAACTTCGAGGACGGCGAAGTGATCGAAGGCGTGCGCGCCCTCGTCATCGACAAGGACAACGCGCCGCAGTGGAAGCCGTCGTCGCTGCAAGAAGTAACCGAAGAGATGGTGCAGCGCTTCTTCCAGCCGGTGTGGCCGGATTACGCGCATCCGCTGCGCCACCTGGACTAGGCGCCGATGTCCGTCCAACTGGACCGTATCGACGTCCAGATACTGAACCTGCTGCAGGACGACGCGACGATACCGCTGCGCCGTCTTGCCGAGCTGGTACACGCCTCCGCCGCCACCTGCCAGCGCCGCATCGCCCAGCTGCGCGCCAGCGGCGTCCTGGTCAAGGATGTGGCGCTGGTCGACCGCGTGCGGGTCGGCCGTCCGCTGACGGCGTTTGTCACGGTGCAGCTGGAGCAGCAAAACACCGCGCTGCTGAAGATGTTCGAGTCGCTGATGCGCGAAGAGTCCGACGTCATGGCCTGCTACGAAGTGGCCGGCGAATTCGACTTCATGCTGGTGGTCACGGCGGCGTCGATGGAATCGTTCCAGGCGTTCACGCGGCGCGTTTTCACGTCGAACAACAATGTCAGCAACTACAAGAGCTTGCTGGCCATGAACTGCGCCAAGTTCGAGACCAAGGTGCCGCTGTGAAAATTGAATAATTCGTGCACCGCAAGGGGCAAGAATGCGATTTTGTCTCACGGCCGCTCGGTAAGATGTGCCTTCCATCTACACAGGAATGCCATCATGATCGACCACGTTTCCATCGGCACGCGCGAGCTCGCGCGCGCGACCGCCTTTTACACCGCCTGCTTCAACCCGCTGGGCTACAGCTTGCAGCACCAGGACGCCACGCAAGTGATCTACGGCGCCGACGGCGCGTGGAGTTTCTGCCTGTATCCGTCCAGCGGCGACGGCGTGCTGGCCGGCGACCGCGCGCACCTGGCGGTGTCCGCACCGAGCCGGCAGGCCGCGCGGGAATTCTTCCATGCCGCCATGAGCCTGGGCGCGATGGCGCTGCGCGAGCCGGGCCTGCGGCCCGACATCAACGACCGGTATTTCGGCACCATGATCAAGGACCCCGACGGCCACACCATCGAAGTGGTGCACTGGAGCCGATGATATTTTTGCTGGTCCTGGTTTGTTACTGCTCGCGGTGGCGCAGCACCACGCGCTCCGTGGCGTGGAAGTAGGCGGCCAGTTTTTCCGCCATGTAGACCGAGCGGTGCTGGCCGCCGGTGCAGCCCAGCGCCACCGTCAGGTAGCTGCGGTTGTCGGTCTTGAAGGACGGCAGCCACTTTTCCACGAAGGCGCGGATGTCGCTCATCATTTCCAACGCGCTCGGCTGCGCGTCGAGGAACTCGATCACCGGCGCGTCGCGTCCCGTCAGCGGGCGCAGCGTCAGGTCGTAATAGGGATTCGGCAGCGCCCGCACGTCGAACACGAAATCCGCGTCCATCGGCACGCCCAGCTTGAAGGCGAACGATTCGAAGAACAGCGTCAACGGCGCGCGTTCCGCCGCCACCAGGTCCTTGACCCAGGTGCGCAGCTTGTTGGCGCTCAGTTCCGACGTGTCGATCACGTGACCCAGCTGCTCGATATGCGACAGCCGCTCGCGCTCTTCCAGGATGCATTCGATCAGCGTGCGGCGCGCGGCGGGGTTCTGTCCCGGCCGCAGTTCGTGCGACAGCGGATGGCTACGCCGCGTTTCCGAAAACCGCGCCACCAGCGAGTGCGTGTTGGCGGTCAGGAACATGACCTTGACGTCGTGGCCTTCCTCGCGCAGCCGCTTGACGTCGGCCGGCAGCGAAGCCAGCGACTCGGCGCTGCGGGCGTCGACGGCCACGGCCAGCGCCTGCAGACCTTCCTCTGCCAGCGTGGTGACCAGGTGGGACAGCAGCGCGGGCGGCAGATTGTCGACGCAATAGTGTCCCGTGTCTTCCAGGACGTTGAGGGCGACGGATTTGCCGGAGCCCGAAATGCCGGTGATGAGTACGATGCGCATGCTCAGTCTCCGCTCATGGCTTGGCGTTGGTGGAGCGGGGAATTCGTGGAGCGCAGCTCCGCGCCTGCGGAACGGTTGCGCCATGCATGGCGCAACTCCTTAGCAACATTCAATCTTTGCTGCATTTCAATCTCCGCTCATTGCTTGGCGTTGCCGTTCCATGAATTCCTGCAGCGTGTCGATGCCGCGCAATTGCAGGATGGTATTGCGCACGGCGGCCTCCAGCAGCACCGCGATGTTGCGGCCGGCCGCCACCGGGATCACCACCTTGCGGATCGGCAGGCCCAGCACGTCCTCGGTCGGGAACTGGAACGGCAGGCGCTCCACTTCCTCGTCGGCCGCGCCGCGCCGCACCAGGTGCACGATCAGCTTCAGGCGCATCTTGCGGCGCACGGCGGTCTCGCCGAAGATGGCCTTGATGTCCAGCAGGCCCAGCCCGCGCACTTCCAGCAGGTTCTGCAGCAGGGCAGGGCAGCGTCCCTCGATCATGTTCGGCGCGATGCGCGAGAACTCCACCGCATCGTCGGCCACCAGGCCGTGCGAGCGCGAAATCAGCTCCAGGCCCAGCTCGCTCTTGCCGAGGCCGGAGTCGCCGGTGATCAGCACGCCCACGCCCAGCACGTCCATGAACACGCCGTGCATGATGATGCGTTGCGCCAGTTTCTTCGACAGGTAGACGCGCAGGAAGTCGATCACCTGTGCGGCCGGCAACGGCGTCGAGAACAGCGGGATGTTTTTTTCGTCGCAGATGGCGAGGATGTCGGGCGGCGTTTCCAGGCCCTGCGCGATGATCAGCGCCGGCGGGCCGCCGGCGATCAGCTCGCCGATGACGTGGGCGCGCGTCAGCGATTTCAAACGCTGGTAGTAATTGATTTCCTGGTGCCCGAAGACCTGGATGCGGCCCGGGTGGATGGTGTTCAGGTGGCCGACCTGGTCGGCGGCCGAAGCGACGTCGCCGGAGATCAGGCGTTCGCCGCCGGGGAAGCCGGCGAACCAGCCTAGCTGCAAACTTTCGCGATTGTCGTCGTAAAGCCTTTGTATCGTCAGCGGAGTTTGCAGCATGGGTGTCTTTAAGGAATAGGTTGGACTAGACCTTAGTTTAACCTATCTCACCCGGCTGCTTGCAGGCTGGGCATCCAGTTGATGATGCGCGAGTGTACCGACTTCGGTTCCGTGTCCGTGCTCAGCGCGGTGCGGAAGGCGTCGTCGGAGAACATTTCGGCGATTTCCGACAGGATCTCCAAGTGCTGCTGGGTGACGTGGTCGGGGATCAGCAGGAAGAACAGCAGGTTGACCGGCTTGCCGTCGGGCGACTCGAACGGAATCGGCTCGGCCAGGCGCACAAACGCCGCCAGCGGCGACTTCAGGCTCTTCATGCCCTTGATGCGGCCGTGCGGAACCGCCACCCCGTGGCCCAGCCCGGTCGAACCGAGGCGCTCGCGCGCGAACAGGTTGTCCGAGACGGTGGAGCGGGCGATGCCGCAGTTGTTTTCAAAAATCAGGCCGGCTTGCTCGAAAGCGCGCTTCTTGCTGGAAACTTCCAGGTCGAGCAAGACATTTTCAAGTGAGAGTATTTTGCTAAGGTTGTTCATAACACGACATAAAATGTTGCAACGCACAAAGGTGGCATGCGAGCAGAATTATAGGCTTGTTTCTGCGCCATGTAACATGAAATCGCTCGCGCCTGTCATTGCGTTTATGTCCGCCAGCCGACGCGCGGGCTGGACTTGAAATGCATCAAAGAAAGGAATCGCTATTTCTGAATAGAAATCTCGGAAAACGCCGGTTTTTTGCCAGGGTCTGGGGCAAATTTCCGATTTTTGCGCGTTTTCAGGCCGTTGTGGCCGTATGACGCAACTCTGCACGCCATATGCACATCATACGCCTGATTTTTCCGGTTTGATCGAAGAAAAAGAGGGCTTTATTGACGTGCGCCACGAAGATTGGGCGGTTTCTGTGCGGTGCTGAAGTTGCTGCGCCAGGGATTGATGTCGAGGCCGCCGCGGCGGGTGTAGCGGGCGTACACGGCCAGCTGCTGCGGCTGGCACTGGCGCAGGATGTCGGTGAAGATGCGCTCGACGCACTGCTCGTGGAATTCGTTGTGCTCGCGGAAGCCGATCAGGTATTTGAGCAGGCTTTCCTGGTCGATCTGCGGACCGGCGTAGTGGATCTGCACGCTGGCCCAGTCCGGCTGGCCGGTGACCAGGCAGTTCGATTTGAGCAGATGCGAGATCAGCTTTTCCTCGACCGGCTCTTCGTCGAGGGCGGCCTTGAGGAGGTCCGGCGTCGGGCTGTAGTTGTCGACTTCGATGTCGAGGCGGTCCAGCAGCAGGCCGTCCAGCTCGCCCATCTCCACCATGCCGAATTCTTCCGGCTGCGTGATTGAAATGTGCACCGCGGCGCCGAAGCCGTTCGACAAGTCCTGCTGCAGCAGCGTCTTCAGCGCGACCACGCTGTCGAGGCGGGTCTGGTTGAACGAGTTCAGGTACAGCTTGAACGATTTCGATTCGATGATGTTGGGCGAATCGGCCGGCACGGTGATGTGGGCGATCGCCACCTGCGGCTTGCCGCGCTGGTTCAGCCACGAGATTTCGTAGGCGTTCCAGATGTCGACGCCGAAGAACGGCAGCGTGCCGGTCAGGCCCAGCTCGTCGCGCTTGCCCTGGCGCGCGATCGGGAACAGCAGTTCCGGCGCGTAATCGGTGCGGTAGGCGGAGGTTTTTCCCAGCGGGGACAGGTCGACGGAGTTAGTCATGGCGATCATGGTGTTTCGGTGAAGGACGGCATGGTAGCGCAAACCATGCCGTCGTGCTGCGTTTAGCCCAGGAACAGCTTGTACACGGGATTGGCGCTCTCGTCCCAGTAGCGGTAGCCGAGCGTGGTCAGGAACTGCGCGAACTGGCCCATTTCCTCGGACGGCACCTGCAGGCCGATCAGGATGCGGCCGACGTCGCCGCCCTGGCTGCGGTAGTGGCACAGCGAGATGTTCCAGTTCGGCGCCATCGAGTTCAGGAAACGCATCAGCGCGCCCGGACGCTCGGGGAACTCGAAGCGGTACAGCAGCTCGTCCTTGGCCAGCGTGCTCTTGCCGCCGACCAGGTGGCGGATGTGCGCCTTGGCCAGCTCGTCGTGCGTCAGGTCCAGCGTCCGGAACTCGTTCTGCTCGAAGGTGCGCGCCAGCGCGCCCGATTCGCCGCGGTCGGCGATCTGCACGCCGACAAACACGTGGGCCTCGTCCTTGTCGCTGATGCGGTAGTTGAACTCGGTCACGTTGCGCGGGCCGACCAGCGCGCAGAAGCGCTTGAAGCTGCCGCGCTGCTCCGGCAGCGTGACGGCGAACACCGCCTCGCGCGCCTCGCCCAGCTCGGCGCGCTCGGCGACGAAGCGCAGGCGGTCGAAGTTCATGTTGGCGCCGCTGCAGATGGTGATCAGCGTTTCGTTCCGGATCGGATCCTTGGTCAGCGCTGCGCGCTCCACGTAGGCCTTGGCGCCGGCCACGGCCAGCGCGCCGGACGGTTCCAGGATCGAGCGCGTATCGCTGAACACATCCTTGATCGCCGCGCTGATGGCGTCGGTGTCGACCAGAATGATGTCGTCCACGTACTGCTGCACCAGGCGGAAGGTTTCCTCGCCCGCCAGGCGCACAGCGGTGCCGTCGGCGAACAGGCCGACGTCGGACAAGGTGACGCGCTCGCCGGCCTTGACGCTGCGCGCCATGGCGTCCGAATCGAGGCTTTGCACGCCGATGATCTTGATGTCCGGGCGGATCTGCTTGACATACGCGGCGATGCCGGAAATCAGGCCGCCGCCGCCGATCGGCACGAAGATGGCGTGGATAGGGCCGGAATGCTGGCGCAGGATTTCCATGCCGATGGTGCCCTGGCCGGCGATGACGTCCGGGTCGTCGAACGGGTGGACGAAGGTCAGCTTCTGCTCCTGCTCCAGCATCAGCGCGTGGTTGTAGGCATCGGTATAGGATTCGCCGTGCAGCACGACTTCGACTTCGGCGCCGCCGCGCGCCTTGACCGCCTCCACCTTCACTTGCGGGGTGGTGGTCGGCATCACGATGACGGCGCGGCAACCCATGCGCGCAGCCGACAGCGCCACGCCCTGGGCGTGATTGCCGGCCGAGGCGCAGATCACGCCGCGCTTGCGCTGGGCTTCGCTCAGGTGGGCCATCTTGTTGTAGGCGCCACGAATCTTGAAGCTGAACACGCTCTGCATGTCCTCGCGCTTGAAATAAATTCGGTTCTCGAAACGCTGCGACAGCGTCGGCGCGAGTTCCAGCGGGGTTTCAGTAGCGACGTCGTAGACGCGCGCGGTCAGGGTTTTCTTCAGATAGTCGATAGTCATAGTCTGCAAACAAAGTGATTCCAGGGCTCAAACCCGGGGGCGGAAAAGCGGGGTCAGTTCCGGCAATCTGCCACGCGTGGCAGATTGCCGGAACTGACCC
>NZ_BPWI01000025.1:0-64441 GCF_040369125.1 Duganella hordei | reverse complement strand
TCGAACTCAATGTCTATCGACCCGACCGGAAATTCGATCGGGTCACCAAAGCAAAACCGCAACGCTATCCTGAACGGAGGCTCAGGAAATCCTTAACTTAACGGCATTAGGATCTGACCCCGTCTTTTAATAGCTGAAGCCGAGGCCGACCAGCAGCAGGTCGGCGTCGCGGTGGTAGTCGGTGACGACGCGGTTCAGCGACAGTTCACCCACCACGCGCTTGGTGAAGTGGTAGCGGCCGGCCATCGACACCAGGCCGGCCTTGTGCGACCGCGTGCCCGGCACGTCGTGCACCTCGAACGCCAAGTAGGGACCGACCCCCATACCCAGTTCCACGTCCTTGTTCAGCGAACGGATCAGCCACAACTGGCTGGCGACGCCGGTGCGGTGCGTGCCGGCCGAGGTTCCCTCGTGCAGATAGCTGACTGTCCAGTCGATATAGCGCGCCACCGCGCGGCGGTATTCCAGCGTGGCAGCCCTGGAACGCTCCGATTCAAAACTGTTGACGATGCTCTGGCCGGCCATCACCGTCAGCGTCTCGTCGGTCGACGGCCCGTCCAGATGCAGCTTGTCGCCGCGCACGCCGTCGAAACGGTAGCCGACGCCCACCAGCAGCGAGGTGGTCGGCTCCTTGGCGCCGCTCGGCACCACGCGGTTCAGCTGCACCTGCGTGTACCAGCGGTTGGGGTGATGCCAGGTCGCCTGCACGCTGTAGATCGGCGCCCAGCCGTGATCATTGATGTAGACCGCGCCCGGCGCGCCATGCGGCCGCGACGTGTCGAAGAAATAGTACTGGCCCACGCCCACACCCCACGACAAGCCCTGTTCGCTGATGTGCGATCGCAGCCAGATCTGGCCCGACACGCCGTCGCGGTGGTGATTGTCCGGATGGCCCTCGTTCAGGTAGCCAAGGCTCAGCGCGAGGTAGTCGCCCACCGGCTGCGCGTAGTTGATGCCGACCGCGAACGAATTTTCGTTGGTGCCGCTGACCCTGAGCGCGCCGCCTTGGGCGGACAGGTCCTGGGCGCGCGCTCCAGCGCACGCCAGCAGTGTGGCCAGCATGGCGGCGGGACGCCAATATCGGTGCATTAGCATAGTGTGGTCCGGTTTTTAGTGTTATTGCAGAGATTACCGGAAACTTTTGATACGCCGCGCCATGTTGATGGCAAGGCAACTATCATGGCTGGATCTGGACCTTGGTGATGTAGTACTCGGTCTCGCCGAAGCACTGGCTCGGCACGCCCTTGTGCTGGGCGTAGGTCAGCACCACGCGCTTGCCGGTGGCGTCCATCAGCTGCCTGGCCACGTCCTCCTGGCGCACGCTGAATTCGAACTTTTCCGGTATCGCGCCGGGCATCGAGGTCAGCAGGATCTCGCCCTCCCAAGTCTTGCAGATCCAGCCCCGGCTGGAGAATTTCTGCAGGTAGCCGGCGCGCTCGCCGTCCGAGTAGGAGACGTGCAGCATCACCCAGGTGTAGGCGGCGAACAGCAGCAGCACGGCGGCCAGCAGGCCGGACAGGTACAGAACAACACGTTTGGATGTGGTCATAGGTCAGCGCAGGTTGGGTGCAATGTTTTCAATCTTATCACGCGGCCAGCCTGCGCTTGTGGCGTATCGACGACCACAGCGATACCGCGATGAAGGCCACGCCGGACAAGCCGGTGAACCACTCGGGCACATGGTACTTGACGCTGGCCAGCATGATCAGCGCCAGGATGCCGATCGCGTAGTGCGCGCCGTGCTCGAGGTAGACGTATTCGTCCAGCGTGCCCTTGTGCACCAGGAACACCGTCAGCGAGCGCACGAACATGGCGCCGATGGCCAGGCCCAGCATGATGATGACGACGTCGCTGGTGATGGCGAAGGCGCCGATGACGCCGTCAAAGCTGAACGAGGCGTCCAGCACTTCCAGGTAGAGGAAGCCGCCGAAGCTGCCGCGCGCCACCGTCGCCACCACGGCGCCGACGCCGGCTTCGGTGAGGTCGTCGTCGTCGTCCGGTTCTTTCTCTTCCAGCAGGCTGCTGATCCAGCCGACCGCCAGGTAGACCACCACGCCGATCACGCCGGCGGCCAGCACCGTGTACTTTTCCTCCATCGGCACCAGGCCGACGCAGCCGAACACCGCCGCCAGGGTCAGCAGCACGGCCAGCGCCTCGGTGCCGTGCTGGCCCAGCTTTTCCTCGAGCCAGCCCAGCCAGTGCAGCTCTTTTTCCTCGTCGAACAGGAAGTTCAGGAACACCAGCAGCAGGAAGGCGCCGCCGAACGCCGCCACCTGGGCGTGGGCGCCGGTCAGGTGCTTCGAGTATTCCTCGGGCGTGGTGGTGGCCATGTGCCAGACGTCGATCAGGCCCAGCCCGGTCGCCAGCGAGACGATCAGCAGCGGGAACAGCAGCCGCATGCCGAACACGGCCACGACGATGCCGACCGTCAGGAACAGCTTTTGCCAGAACGCGTTCCAGTGGCGCAGCACCGAGGCGTTGACCACCGCGTTGTCGAAGGAAAGCGACACTTCCATCACGCCCAGCACGGCGGCGATCCAGACCGCCTGCAGCAGGCCGGCGGCGCCGCCGTGGCTGTAGCCCCACCAGGCGGCCAGCGCCATCAGGACCAAGGTGACGATGAAAGAGATTCTGAAGTGCCGCATCGTTGTTTTTATGGAAATGTGGAGTTGCGGTGATTTTATATTACTTGCTTCCGCCGCTGTGGGGCCATCTGCGATAATTGCGCCACAAAAATGCAAAGGACCCGCCCATGGATATCGCTTACCTCGTCACGCCGCTGATCACCTGGACCACGGTCGGCCCGATCAAGTTCCTGATTAATAGCGTCAAGGCGCGCAAATGGGCGTTCAACCTGGTCGGCAACGGCGGTTTTCCAAGCAACCACAGCGCCGTGGTGTCGAGCATGGCGACCCTGATCGCGCTGCGCGAGGGCATCGGTCACCCGGCCTTCGGCGTGGCGGTGACGCTGTGCTTCATCGTCGTCATCGACGCCAACAGCCTGCGCCAGCACGTGGGCAAGCAGGCGGCGGCGATCAACCGGCTGGCCAAGGACGACGGCGGCCACAAATGGCTGCGCGAGCGCATGGGCCACACGCTGGTGGAGATCGCCGGCGGCCTGTGCACCGGCATCGCCATCGCCCACGCCATCCACGCCATCTTCGGCCGCGGCTGAGGCTGTTTTACCGGCGTGCCGTCCTGGCGCGCCGGTTCCGCTGGCATTTTCGCCATCCCGGACTATTCTCCAATTTCACCGTTCATCCCGTTATTTGGCAATTCAGCCACGTTTTTTACCGTCCAGTCGCATGTTGATTGACCGTATCCGGACAGTCAGGGATACTCTGCGCCCTGTAGTCTGGCTAAAATTTCATAAGCAAAAACCAGCACCTACGAACACCTACGTGCCACTTTCTCGGAGAACTTTATGTTGCGCAAAACCCTTCTAGCTCTCGCCGTCGCTTCTGCCCTGGTCGCATGCGGCAAGTCCTCCAAGGAGCCTGAAAAAGCCGGCGCCAGCGCTTCGGCGACCGCTTCCGCAGGCAAAGAGGCCGACAAGGACGCCAAGAAAGAGCCCCTGGTGACCCTGCAGATGTCGCCGGAAGACACGATTACCGTCGAATCGAACGCGCTGGCGTCCGGTCCGGTCATCACCGGCTCGATCCAGCCGGAGCGCCGCGCCGACCTGCGCGCCGAAGTGGGCGCGGTGGTAATCCAGGTAATGAAGGAAAACGGCGAGCCGGTCAAAAAAGGCGACGTACTGCTGCGCCTGGACGAGACTTCGATCCGCGACAGCGTCAATTCGGCCGACGAGGCCACCCGCGCCGCCGAGCAGACGCTGGCCCAGGCCCAGCGCATGTACGAGCGCCAGAAAACCCTGCTGGCCTCCGGCATGGTGTCGACCCAGGCCCAGGAAGACGCGGAAATCCGCCGCAACAACGCCCAGAGCGACCTGGCCGCGGCGCGTTCGCGTTCGGTCTCGGCCCGCCAGCAACTGACCCGCACCGTGGTGCGCGCGCCGTTCGACGGCATCGTCAGCGAGCGCAAGGTGTCGAACGGCGACACCGCCCAGGTCGGCAAGGAGCTGATCAAGGTGATCGACCCGCACAGCATGCGCTTCGAGGGCCTGGTGTCGGCCGACAAGATCGGCGTGGTCAAGGTCGGCCAGCCGGTGTTGTTCCGCGTCAACGGCTACCCTGGCCAGAGCTTCAGCGGCAAGGTCAAGCGCGTCGATCCGGCCGCCAACGCCGTCACCCGCCAGGTCGAGGTGCTGGTGGACTTCTCCGAGCAGGCGCAGCCGCGCGTGGCCGGACTGTACGCCGAAGGCCGCGTCGAGTCCGAAACGTCGTCGGCGCTGATGATACCGCCGTCGGCGCTGATCCAGGCCGGCGACAGCAACTATGTGTGGCGCATCAAGGGCGGCGCGCTGGCCAAGGTGCCGCTGACCGTCGGCGCGCGCGACGACCGTACCGGCCGCTGGCAGGTGCTCAGCGGCCTGGCCACCGGCGACATGGTGGTGCGCGTGCCGGGCTCGGGCTTCAAGGATGGCCAGAAGGTCGAACTGAGCACGCCGAAAGCGGTGGCCTCGGCATCGTCGTCCACCGTGGCAGAAAAATAAAGGATAACCGCCATGTTCTTATCGGATTTCAGTATTAAACGGCCTATCGCGACGATCGTGCTGATCGTCGCGATGATGTGCCTGGGCCTGATGGCGCTGAAGAAGCTGCGCGTCAACCAGAACCCGGACGTCGAAGTGCCTTTCATCGTGGTCAATATTCCGTACCCGGGCGCGTCGCCGGAGACGGTCGAGCGCGAAATCGTCAACCGCCTGGAAAAATCGCTGCAGTCGATCACCGGCGTGACGGAAATTAACAGCACGGCCTCGGAAAGCTCGGCCAGCATCTTCATCAAGTTCACCTTCACCAAGAACCTGATCGAGGCGTCGGACGAGATCCGCAACGCCATCGCGGCGGTGCGCTACAAGCTGCCGACCGAGATGCGCGAACCCATCCTGCAGCGCATCGATCCGTCGGCGCAGCCGGTGATGCAGCTGGCGCTGTCGTCCAAGACGCAGAGCCACGCCGTCATCTCGCGCATGGCGGAGGACAAGCTGGCCGACCGCTTCCGCGGCATCGACGGCGTGGCCTCGGTCAACATCGACGGCTCGCTGCGCCGCGAGCTGAGCGTGCTGCTGAAGGCCGAGAAGCTGCGTGAATACAATGTGTCGGTGGGCGACGTGGTCAACGCGCTGCGCAACCAGAACACCAACGCGCCGGTGGGCAAGGTGCGCGGCGAGCTGAACGAGCAATCGATACGGCTGGTCGGCCGCATCGAGCATCCGGAAGAGTTCCAGCAGGTGGTGGTCAAGCGCAACGGCAACGAGCTGGTGCGGCTGGCGCAGGTGGCCACCATCGAGGACGGCTTCGCTGAAATCAACAGCATCAGCGTGCGTTCCGGCAAGCCGAACGTCGGCATCTCGATCACCCGTTCGCGCGATGCGTCGACCGTGACCGTGGCCAAGAAAATCCGCGAGGTGGTCGAGGAAATGAAGAAGGACTTGCCAGCCGGTACCGTGCTGGAAGTGACCGAGGACGACGGCGAAAACGCCCAGGACAGCCTGAACAATGTGATCGAATCGCTGGTGTTCGGCGCCGGCCTGACCATCTTCGTAGTGTACGCCTTCCTGAACTCGTGGCGCTCGACCCTGATCACCGCGCTGAGCCTGCCGACCTCGGTGCTGGCCGCCTTCATCGGCGTCTGGCTGTGCGGCTTCACGCTGAACTTCATGACCCTGCTGGGCCTGTCGCTGGCGATTGGCGTGCTGATCGACGACGCCATCGTGGTGCGGGAAAACATCGTGCGCCATATGCAGCTGGGCGCCGACCGCCGCACCGCCGCGCTGAAGGGCACGGCTGAAATCGGCATGGCGGTGGCCGCGACCACCTTCTCCATCATGGCGGTGTTCATCCCGGTGGCCTTCATGCCGGGCATCACCGGCGAATGGTTCCGTCCGTTCGCGCTGACGGTGACCTGCTCGGTGGCGGTGTCGCTGCTGATCTCGTTCACGCTGGATCCGATGTTGTCGGCCTTCTGGGGCGATCCGCCGGATCACCACACGGCGCCGCGCAAGGGCTTCGAGAAAGTGCTGCTCAAGTTCAACCACTGGTTCGACCACCAGGCCGACCGCTACGGCAACGTCATCGCCTGGGCGCTGCACCACCGCCGCTGGATGGCCGTGATCGCGCTGGCGACCTTCGTGGCCGCGCTGGGCCTGCAAGCCAAGTTCGGCGGCGCCAGCTTCGTGCCGGCCTCCGACTGGGGCACCATCGCGATCGACGTGCGCACGCCGTCGTCGAGCAGCCTGGAATACTCGCGCCTGAAACTGGAGAAGGCCGCCGTGATCGCCCGTTCGATCAAGGAGACCAAGGAAACCAACAGCTACGTCAACCTCAGCGGCGGCCGCATCTATGTCGACATCGGCAAGAAGACCCAGCGCAAGCGCGGCGCCATCGAGGTGGCCAAGGAATTGCGCGAGAAGCTGGCCGGCCTGGTCGGCGCCGAGTACACCGTGCTCGACGACCTGAGCAACGGCGCCCGCAAGCCGGTGCAGATCGAATTCACCGGCGCCGATTCGCGCAAGCTGATGGAGATCACCAACGCCTTCATGGACCGTTTGCGCAAGGTACCGGGCGCGGTGGACGTCGGCCTGTCTGAAATGGATCCGAAGGACGAGCTGCAGATCGAGCTGAACCGCGGCCTGGCCAACTCGATGGGCATCGCCGCCGGCGACGCCGCCCAGGCGCTGCGCGTGGCGTTTGCCGGCATCGAAGTGGGCGACTGGGTCGACCCGACCGGCGAGTCGCGCGACGTGGCCGTGCGCCTGGCGCCGGAAGACCGCACCAGCTCGGAGAACATCGAGCGCCTGCCGATCGCCGTCACCGGCACCAACCAGATGGTGCCGCTGGACCAGATCGCCCGCGTCACCATGGGCAAGGGGCCGTCCACCATCAAACACAAGGATGGCAAGCGCGTGATCTCGGTCAGCGCCAACGTCCAGGGACGTTCGCCGGGCGAGGTGACCAGCGACGCCATGAAGCTGGTCAAGGACATCGACTTCCCGCCGGGCTACGGCCTGAACCTGGGCGGCGCCGGCAAGGACATGAACGAGGTGTTCGGCGCCATGGGCATCGCGCTGGTGGCCGGCGTCGGCCTGATGTACCTGATCCTGGTGATGCAGTTCGGTTCGTTTACGGCGCCGATCGCGGTGATGCTGTCGCTGCCGCTGTCGCTGATCGGCGTGGTGATCGGCCTGCTGCTGACCAACAGCACGATTAACCTGATGAGTCTGATCGGGGTGATCATGCTGATGGGTCTGGTCGCGAAGAACGCCATCCTGCTGCTGGACGCGGCGCGCAAGCGCGAGGAAGAGGGCTACGGCCGCGAGGATGCGCTGATGTACGCCGGCCGCATGCGTCTGCGTCCGATCCTGATGACCACCTTCGCGCTGATCGCCGGCATGTTCCCGGTCGCGCTGGGGCTGGGCGAGGGCGGCGAGTTCTACCGTCCGATGGCGATCGCCATCATCGGCGGCACGATCACCTCGACCCTGCTGACGCTGCTGATGGTGCCGACCTTCTACGACAGCATCGAGATCAGCAAGGACCGCGCGATCGCCAAATACCAGCGCCGCGCGGTGCGCTGGAGCGCCGCGCCGGCGCTGGTGATGACCCTGGTCGAAGCGGTGCTGACCTTGGTATTCGTGCGTTTGGTGTTCCGCGCCATCATGTTTGTGGTGCGCAAGATCACCGGCAAGGACGGCCCGGCGCTGCCACCGGCCGGCGCGCTGGATCCGCACTAAGCCTTTGTTTTAAAAGGAATAAAAAAGGACCTTCGGGTCCTTTTTTACGTCCTGGATGCAGAGCAAGTGCTCGGTTTCAAGGTTTTAATTAGTATTCCTCCTCTAACGACTTGCCTTTTGAATTGTTTTACGAATGTAGTATGCTGCTGGCCTTCCTGCTAAAAAACCACCCTATAAAGCGAGACCTCCATGCAACACAAATACCTGCCCCTGATCATTGCCGCCGCGCTGAGCGCCCTGTCCGCCGGCGCCAACGCGTCCGGCTACCGTTTCGGCTCGCAGAGCATCTCCGGCCAGGGCACGGCCGATTCCAACGCCGCCGAAGCCAACGATCCATCGACCATCTTCTACAACCCGGCCGGCCTGTCGCGCCTGGACGGCATGCAGATCAGCGCCGGCGCGACCGTCGTCCTGCCGCACTCGACCTTCACCGACACCGGCTCGACCCACTTCACCGGCCAGCCGACCGGCGGCACCGCGGCCAAGGACTATGTGCCTGATTCGGTCACCGCGCCATCGCTGTACCTGAGCAAGAAGCTGAACGACCAGTGGGCAGTGGGCCTGGGCCTGTTTGTCCCGTACGGCACCAAGATCAACTACGGCAGCACCTGGAACGGCCGCTACGCGCTGTCCGACGTCAAGCTGGAATCGGTCACGCTGAACCCGTCGGCATCGTTCAAGCTGAACGAGCACCATGCCTTCGGCTTCGGTATCGACGCGGAATTCATGAAGGCCGAGCTGGGCCAGGCGGTTGACGTGCCGGGCACCATCGCCGCGCTGTCGAGCGGCGCCGGCGCCGCGCAAGGCGCGCTGCTGGCCAGGCAGATCGCCGCGCTGGGCGGCAACCCTGCGCTGCTGCGCACGGCGGGCGACGCCCACGGCTCGAACGACGCCAAGGACTGGGGCTGGGGCTTCAACCTGGGCTACCTGTTCACGCTGGACCAGAACACCCGCTTCGGCCTGGCGTACCGTTCGTCGATCTCGCACCAGCTGAAAGGCAGCACCGTATGGGACTTCTCGAAAGTGACCACCGACCCTATCGTCAACGGCGTGCTGTCGGCGTCGTCGCACAAGGTCAATTCGGCCGCGCTGGTGTCGCTGCGCACGCCTGAGACGCTGTCGGCCAACGTGTTCCACCAGTTCGATTCGAAGTTCGCCGGCATGGCCGACGTGACCTTCGCGCGCCACAACCGCATGGGCGACCTGGACATCCAGTTCCCTGGCACCACCGAAGGCGCCGAAGTGATCCGCCAGCAATGGAAGAACACCGTGCGCGTTTCGCTGGGCGGCAACTACGCCTACAACGAAGCCTTGACCCTGCGTGCCGGCGTGGCCTATGACGAATCGCCGGTGCAGAGCGCCGAGCTGACCCACCCGGCGCTGCCGGACAGCGACCGCATGCAGTATTCGGTCGGCGCCAACTGGAAGCTCAACGCCCGCTCGTCGATCGACTTCGCCTACAGCTACCTGGACTTCAAGGATGCGAAGATCAACTACACCAACAACTGCAATCCGTTGATGACCACCTGCACCGGCAACGGCGAAACCACGCGCGGCCTGTTCCAGACCCATTTGTCGCTGGTCGGCATTTCGTACAACTACAAGTTCTAAGCCGGAACCATGTAGTCAAAGGGCCCTCGGGCCCTTTTTTTACGCCTGCGTTTTTACGCCTATTGATTCGTGGCCGGCGGCGGATTTTGTGCCGGCGGTGGTGTCGTGGCCGGTGGCGTGGTGTTGTCCGGCGTGGTGGCCGGTGGCGTCGTGTTGGCCGGTGGCGTGGTTGCCGGCGTGGCCGGCTCAGGGCTGGTCACGCTCGGCGTCGGCTGGTCGGCGGGGCGCTTGTTGCAGCCCCCCAGCAAAGCGACCGACATGGCCGCGCCCAGTAAAAGACGGGAGGTAAGGGTGAGGGTAGTCATCATTTTTTCCTTTCATTACATGGAAAAAATTAGACCCGACGCACCACCGGCGGTTCCCTGTTTTTTCGATCAGGCGGCCTGGCGCTCGCTGTCGATGGGCAGCTCGGCGTCGTTGTTGAAGACGGCCAGGTCGGTTTCGCCCAACACCCGGCTGGCGACGGTGCCGGCGGTGATCGAGCCGCTGACGTTGAGCGCGGTGCGGCCCATGTCGATCAGCGGTTCGATCGAGATCAGCAGGCCGGCCAGCGCCACCGGCAGGTTCATCGACGACAGCACGATCAGCGCGGCGAACGTGGCGCCGCCGCCGACGCCGGCCACGCCGACCGAGCCGATGGTGATGATGGCCAGCAGCGGCGCGATGAAGCCCAGCGTGAACGGATCGACGCCGACGGTCGGCGCGATCATCACCGCCAGCATCGCCGGATAGATGCCGGCGCAACCGTTCTGGCCGATGGTGGCGCCGAACGAGGCGGCGAAATTGGCGATGCCTTCCGGCGTGCCCAGGCGCAGCGTCTGCGTCTGCACGCTCATCGGGATGGCGCCGGCGCTGCTGCGCGAGGTGAAGGCGAAGGTCAGCACCGGCAGGATCTTCCTGGCGTAGCGCGCCGGGTTCAGGCCGGCGCCGCCGACGATCAGCAGGTGCACCAGGAACATCAGCAGCAGCGCGCTGTACGAGGCCAGCACGAAGTCGATCAAGTGCAGGATGTCGGCGTAGCTGGAGGTCGACACCACCTGCGCCATCAGCGCGAACACGCCGTACGGCGTCAGCCGCAGCACCAGCGTGACGATGCGCATGACGATCGCGTGCGCGACCTGGATGAAGTGTTCGAACGCGGCGAAGATCTGCGGCTTCTTGTCGTGGATGCCGGTGGCGGCGATGCCGATGAACACCGAGAAGATCACCACCGCGATGGTCGAGGTCTTGCGCCCGCCGGTCATGTCGAGGAAGGGATTGGCCGGGATGAAGCTCAGCAGCATGCTCGGCAGCGAAATCGCCTGCGCCGCCTCGACCTTGCCTTGCAGGTAGACGCCGCGCGCGATGTCGGCCGCCGAGGCGGTCAGGCCGACGGCCGTCAGGTGGAACACCTTGGCCATGGCGATGCCGATGGCGGCTGCCGCCAGCGTCGTGAGCATCAGCGTGCCGATGGTCAGCGCGCTGATCTTGCCCAGCGAGTTAATGCCCTTCAGCTTGATGATGGCGGAAATGATGGACACCATGATCAGCGGCATGATGATCATCTGCAGCAGCTTGACGTAGCCGGAGCCGACGATGTCGAGGTAGTCGCCGGTGAGCTTCAGCTCGGCCGAACTGGCGCCGTAGAGCGCCTGCAGCGCGGCGCCGAGCACCACGCCCAGCCCCATGCCGGTGAATACGCGCACCGAAAAGGATGCGTGCCGGCGCTGCAGCGCGTACAGCAGGCCCAGCAACACCAGTGCCGCCAGCAAGTTGAGAATCACGTTGATCGCCATCGTCTGCCCTTCGCTACGAAAATAAATAGTCATTGATCGTCACCTTGGCGTGCCGTTGGTCTTACCAGCCGGTGACGGAATTGCTTATTTTAAAGGTGTTACTGCATATAAAGTCCGCCAAAATCCCTTTAAAGTCGAATATTTGGCTATATCGATATGAGGTTTCCGCCTGTCCGGCTCAGTGGTTTTTGTATGTTTGCCCTCGGAAATTTTACAAAACCAACTTAAGTGTTGGCGTACAATTTGTTACATAGGCTTCCAACCGCAGGAGTGTTCGTATGACGATCGCAAACATGAAAGTCGGTACCCGTCTCAGTCTTGGTTTCGGTTTGGTCTTGACGCTGTTGGTGCTCATCGCCACGCTGGGCGTGTTCAACATGAGCACGATTCATGCCAAGCTCGACAATATCGTCAACACGAACGTGGCCAGGACCGACCTGGTGCAGGAGATGTCGGAGGCGGTGCATGTGGCGGCGCGCGTGACGCGCACCGTGGTGCTGCTGACCGAGCCGGGCCATATGCAGGCCGAACTGGCGCATCTGACCGCCGCGCGCGCCGGCTACGGCAAGGCGAAGGAGGCCCTGGAGAAATTCCCTGCGTCGGACAAGGACACCGCGCTGCGGGCCCGCATCGAGGCGGCGGCGCAGGAAGCGCGCCCGCTGACCGACAAGGTGCTGGCGCTGGCGCTGGCCAACCAGGATGCCGAAGCCACCGAACTGCTGATGAAGCAGGCCGCCCCGGCCACCCAGCGTTGGCAGGACGCCATGGATGACTATGCGCTGCTGCAAAAAGAACAGAACCTGGCCGATACCGCCGCCGCCAGCGCCGCCTACGAGCGTGCGCGGCTGCTGATGCTGGTGTTGAGCGGCATCGCCATCGCGATCGGCGCCGTGGCCGCCATCGTCATCGGCCGCACGCTGCTGCGCCAGTTGGGCGGCGAGCCCGATTATGCGGCCGCCGTCGCCGGCCGCATCGCCGCCGGCGACCTGACGGTGGTGGTCGATACCCGCGGCGACGACAGCCACAGCATGCTGCACGCGATGAAGATGATGCGCGACGCCCTGGCCGGCATCGTCACCGAAGTACGCTCCGGCACCGAGACGATCGCCGCCGCGTCGACCGAGATCGCCAGCGGCAACCAGGATTTGTCGACGCGCACCGAACAGCAGGCCAGTTCGCTGGAGGAGACGGCCTCGTCGATGGAAGAGCTGACCAGCGCGGTGCGCCACAACAACGACAACGCGCGCCAGGCCAACCAATTGGCGCAGTCGGCGTCGGCGGTGGCGCAGCAGGGCGGCGCGGTGGTGTCGCAGGTGGTCGATACGATGGGCGCGATCAACGATTCGTCGCGCAAGATCGTCGACATCATCGCCGCCATCGACGGCATCGCTTTCCAGACCAATATCCTGGCGCTGAACGCCGCCGTCGAGGCGGCGCGGGCCGGCGAACAGGGGCGCGGCTTCGCCGTGGTGGCCTCCGAGGTGCGCAACCTGGCGCAGCGCTCGGCCGTGGCGGCCAAGGAGATCAAGGAGCTGATCGGCAATTCGGTGGAGAGGGTGGAGATCGGCAGCAAGCTGGTGGAGCAGGCCGGCCAGACCATGAACCAGGTGGTGTCCAGCGTGCAGCGCGTGACCGACATCATGGCCGACATCGCCTCGGCCGGCGACGAGCAGAGCGCGGGCATCGAGCAGATCAACCAGGCCGTCAGCGAGATGGATACGGTGACGCAGCAGAACGCCGCGCTGGTGGAGGAGGCCGCCGCCGCGGCGGAAGCGATGCAGCAGCAGGCGGCCAACCTGGAGCGCGTGGTGAGCGTGTTCAAGGTCGATCGCGAGCAGCGCAGCGCGCCGGCACCGAGCAAGCCTGCGCCAGCGGTCAAGTCCTTGCCCGCGTCCGCGCGTCCGGTGGTGCGGACTGCCGCCGCCAAACCGCAGAAGCGCCTCAGCGCTGTGCCGGCCGACACGGGCGGCAGCGGCGACTGGGAAGAGTTTTAAGCGCCGGCTGCCGGCCGCAGCCAGATATCGAAGCGGGTGCTGCCGTCGCCGGTCGCGGCCAGGCGGTAGGGGAAGCCGTGGCGGTTCAGTACCTCGCGCACAAACAGCAGGCCTATGCCCTGGCCGCCTTTCTTGGTGGTGAAGAAGGGCGTGAACAGCTGGCGCGCCGGCACGTCGCCCAGGCGGTTGCCGCTGTCGATGACCGACAGGCGCAGGCCGTCGCCATCCTGGCCCAGCGCGAATTCGATGGATGCCGGCTGCGGTCCGCCGTCCGCCGCTTCCATCGCGTTTTTCACCACGTTGAGCAGCGCCTGTTCCATCAGGTGGCGGTCCATGGCGACGGCGGGCACGTCGTCGCAATGCCGCCAGGCGATGCTGATGCCGCGGCTGCGGCAGGGCTCGCGGTACAGGTAGAGGATGTCGTCCATCAAGTCCTTGACCGCGACCGGGCGCAGTTCCGGTGCCGGCATCTTCACCACGCGCGTGAAGCGCTCGATGAACTCGCCCAGGCTGACGTTGCGGCGCTTGACGGCGACGATGGCGGTGCTGAAGTCTTCGCCGTCGCGCTCGGCCAGCTGGCTGCGGTAGTACAGCAGCGAATCCAGCACCGAACCGGTGGCGGCGACGGTGTTGTTGACCTCGTGCGCCAGCACGCGGATCAGCTTGTCGTAGGTGGCTTTTTCCGAGCTTTCCAGTTCCTGCGTCAGTTCCTCGATCAACAGGAAATGGCGGGCGAAGCCGCGGTCGTAGAAGTGGCCGCGCTGGCCACGGTAGCGGCGGCCGTCGGTGTCGGTCAGCAGCTGGCTGTCGCCGGGCGGCAGGGCGTCGAGCTGCGCCAGCAGGCTGGGATTGCCGCCGGCCGTCTGCGCATCGCCGGCCAGCGGCGGCAGCCATGCGGACAAGGGCTTGCCCTTGGCGTCGTCCAGCTTGAGCAACGCCTGGGCGCTGGCGTTCAGCAGGCTGATGCGGCCGTCGAAGTCGAACACGACGACGGCGCTCGGCGTGGCTTCCAGCAGGCGGTCGAGGAAGCCTTGCTGTTCGCCGATCTGCAGGCGCTCTTGATACAGCGCACCCAGCATGGTGTTGAACAGCTGGACCAGCTCGTTCAGCTCGACGTCGCCGCTTTGCTGCAGGCGCGCGGCGTAGTGCTGGTCTTGCAGCAGGTCGTGGAAGTGGCGGGTGTAGCCCAGCGGTTCGAGCGCGCGGCGCATCAGCAGCACGCCAGCGGCAAAGCTCAGGAACACCGCCGCTTCCAGTCCCAGCATCAGCCACGGCGCGTCGCGGAACAGCGTGATCGTCAACCCGAGGAACAGCAGGTGAGCGGCGGCCAGGTAGGCGTACAAGCGCCGGCGCAGGCTCATGGGCGCGATTCGCCGGTTTCAGCCTGGTCGGCGTCGGCGCCGAGGCCGTGACGTTCCAGCCGCCGGTACAGGGCCGTACGGCTCAGGCCCAGCGCCTTGGCCACGCGCGAGATGTTGCCCTGGTGCTGCTCCAGCGCCTTGGCGATCATGTGGCGCTCGACCTGTTCCAAGGTCATGCCGTCCACGCCCAGCCGCTGGCCGGGGGCGCCGATCGCGCCGCCGTTTTCGTGCTGCTCGGCGGCGATGAAATCGGCCTGCTTCAACTCGCTCCTGCCGACCAGCAGCAGCGTGCGTTCCAGCGTCTGCTTGAGCTGGCGGATATTGCCCGGCCATGGCTGCGCGCTGAGCCAGTCCAGCGCGGCCGGAGCGATGCTGGCCGGGCCCAGTCCGTAGCTGGCCGAGACCTGGCCGATGATGTGCCGCGCCAGCAGCGGAATGTCGCTGCGCCGCTCGCGCAGCGGCGGCAGGCGTATCGTGATCAGGTTCAGGCGGTAGAACAAGTCCTCGCGGAACTCGCCGCTGGCCACCAGCTCGGCCAGCTCGCGGTTGGTGGCCGACACCACGCGGATGTCGGCCCGCTCGGTGCGGCTGGCGCCCACCGCCTGGTAGGTCTGGTCCTGCAGCACGCGCAGCAGCTTGACCTGGTCCGAGCGGTTCAGTTCACCGATCTCGTCGAGGAACAGCGTGCCTTCATGCGCGGTGGCGACGTGACCCTTGCGGTCGCTCTTGGCGTCGGTGAAGGCGCCGCGCACGTGGCCGAACATTTCGCTCTCGAACAGCGACGGCGTGATCGCCCCCATGTTGATCTTGACGATGGCGCGCGCGGCCCGCGGGCTGTTGCGGTGGATGGCGTCGGCGATCAGCTCCTTGCCGCTGCCGCTCTCGCCCAGTATCAGCACCGGCGCTCTGGTGGCGGCCACCTGGCCGATGGTGGACAGTACCTTCAGCAGGCGCGGGTGCTCGCCGACGATGCCGCTGAAATCGAACTGCGCGTCGAGCGCCTGGCGTGTGGGGCAGGCGGCGGGCGCCGGCGCGGCCGTCTCCAGCGTGGTGCGGATCAGCGCCATCAGCTGGGCGTTGTCCCAGGGCTTGGTGAAGAAGTTCGCGGCGCCGGCCTGCACGCCCTTGACCGCCAGCGCGATCGAGCCCCAGGCCGTCATCAGCAGCACCGGCAGCGCGGGCTGGGCCTGCTTGATGGCGGCCAGCAGCTGCAAGCCTTCCTCGCCGCTGGTTTGCAGCGAGAAGTTCATGTCCTGCAAGACCAGGTCGACCGGCTGCCGCGCCAGCGCGGCCAGCGCCTGCTGCGGATCGTCGCAGCACAAGGTGTCGAAGCCGGACTGCTTGAGCAGCAGGGCCAGCGACACCTGTACCGCGCTATCGTCGTCGACGACCAGGATGCATGGCTTGTCGGATGATTCTTTGTGGGATGATTCCATTGATTCAGACTGGCCTATTCGTAGTGCAGCGCTTGTGTCGGACTGAGGCGCGCGGCGCGCCAGCCGGGGTAGAGCGAACAGAGCAAGGATAGCAGATAGATCACACCCGCCGATAGCGCCGCCGCCATCAAAAACACCGGCCAGTTCAGGTTTTCGCCCAGCACGCCGGTCAGCGGCAGCTGCACCAGCAACAGCAGCGCGATGGCGATGGCGCCCGAACTGAGCAGCATCTGCTCGGCGATGATCTGGCGGTAGATGTGGCCGGCGTCGGCGCCGACAGCGCGGCGCAGGCCGATCTCAGGGATGCGCTGCGTGGTGTTTTGCCACAGCACGCCGAACAGGCCGAAGGCGACCATCACCAGCAGAAAGGCGGCGATCACCGACAATATCATCAAGGGCACGCTCTGCAGCTTCAGCATCGAGGCGCGCGCATCGGCGACCGGTGTGATGGTGTAGCTCCAGTCGCTGTGCAGCAGCTTCAGCTGGCTGTTCAGCTTGGTTTCAAAGATGCGCGGCGTGCCCGGCTTGACCTTGATGGCGATGACGTTCAACTGGTACTTGTCGGCGGCCTGGCCCAGACGCACCAGCATCATGTTGACCGGTGCCATGTATTCGCCCTGGTTGCGGAATTCCTCCACCACGCCGCTCACCTTGAACAGTTCTGGCGCGTTCTTCGGGCCGTCCGAGTGATGTCCTTCCGCGAACACCTGGCCGACCGCCGACTTTCCGGGGAAGAGCGCGTCCGCGAGGCGGCGGTTGATCACCACCGGCGTGATGGCGGCGCCGTCGTCGGCCCTGGAAAACCAGCGTCCCCCGGCCAGCTTCATGCCGGCGATGGCGGGGAATTCGTCGTTGACGATGATCATGTTGCTGTTGAGCTGACGGCTGCCGTCGGGCAGCGAGAAGTCGCTGGTCATGCGCGACGATTCGTAGACGGGGAAGCCGGAGAAGCCGACGTCCTCGACTTCCGGCAGCGCGCGCAGGCTCTGGCGTATGGTCTCGTAGACCGCCGGATCGGTGCCCACGCCCTTGTTGTCGCGGGTGTTGATGAGGACCGACCACATCGGCCGGTAGTCGAAGCCGACCGGCAGCTCATACAGCTGGCGGCTGCGCAGGGCGAAAGCGGCGATGCCGAACACGATGACGAAGGCCAGCAGGATTTCCAGCGACAGCATCATATTGCGCGACTTGCGCTTCCAGATCAGTTTGAACAAGTGGCGCAGCATCATGCGGCTCCTTTCAGCGCGTGGACGGGATCGAGACGGGACATCTTCCAGGCCGGCAGCACGCCGGACAGCAGGCCGAACACGGTGGCCAGCAGTACGCCGCAGCCGAACACGGCCAGGTTGAGCTCGACATGCAGATAGGGGATCAGGCCCGAGCCTTCCAGCCACCACAGCACCACGCGCGCACACAGCAGGCCCAGCATGCCGCCGACCAGACACAGCAAGACGTTCTCCAGCACCAGTTGCTTGACCAGGTGCGCGCTGGTGGCGCCGAAGGCCTTGCGCACGCCGATCTCGCTGCTGCGCTCGAGGATGCGGCCGGTGTTCAGGTTGACCAGGTTCAGCGCCGGCAGCAGCATGAACAGCAGCATCAGCGTGGCGATGCCGGCCAGCAGTTCGGTGGCGCCGGAGTCGGAGCCTTCCTTTTGCAGCAGCATCCGCGCGAACAGGCCGAGCTTGGTATCACCCCAGAAGTGGGCGATGTTGTATTCCTTCGGATCGCTGAACACCACGGTGGTGGCGGCATGCTCGATGTCCCGCTGGATGCGCGGCAGGTCGGCCGCATTCTTCGCCAGCACCAGTGCGATGAAATTGCCGTCCTCCTGGTTGCGGTATTCGGTGGACGGGTAGGTGGTGACCGGCGCCCAGATGTCGGCGTACGAATTGATGTGCAAGGTGTCTTCGACCACGCCGATGACGGTGAAATTCTGGCCGCCGACGCTGATCTTCTGGCTCAGCACCGGCTGGCCGGGGAACAGCTTGCGCGCGGTGCTGGCGTTGAGCACGGCGACGAAGCGGCCTTGTTCAACATCGGCCTGGTCGGGCACCCGGCCCTGCAGCACCTTGAAGTCGAGGATCTTCCAGTATTCGGCATCGGCGCGGCGCATCAGTAACTCGGTGACGCGGCCGTCCTGGTAGACGGAGACGGTTTCCGGCGCGGTCACTGCGGAGACGGTTTCGACGCCGGGCAGCGTCTTGAAGTACTTGTCGATGATCTTGTAGCCGAGCGGGCTACGGCGCACGCGGTGGTTGTCGGTATGGCGCGACTCGATCAGCATCGATTGCACGAAGCGGTCGCTCTTGCCTTCGACGCCGGTGGGGTAGAAGGTGTTTTGCAGCAGCGCGGTGACCACCAGCAGCACGACCAGGGTCAGTACAATGCACAACAGGTTGATCGCGGTGAACAGCTTGCGGCGCATGAAGACCTTCCAGGCGGTCAGCAGATAATTTCGGAACATGCGGACTCCTTAAGCGACCAGCTGGCCGTCGAACACGCGCACGATGCGGCCGGCGCGCCGGGCTTCATGCTCGTCGTGGGTGACCATCACCACGGTCGTGCCTTCGCTGTTGAGCTTGAGCAGCAGGTCCATCACTTCCTGGCCCATTTTGCTGTCGAGATTGCCGGTCGGTTCGTCGGCCAGCAGCACCTGCGGCTGGCCGACGATGGCGCGGGCGATCGCCACGCGCTGCTGCTGGCCGCCCGACAGCTGGTTCGGATAGTGGTCCATGCGGGCGCCGAGGCCGACTTTTTCCAGCGCCTCGCGCGCCAGCCGCTGGCGCTTCTTGGCCGACATGTCGCGGTACAGCAGCGGCAGCTCGACGTTGTCGATCACGCGCAGGTCGTTGATCAGGTGGAAGCTCTGGAAGATGAAGCCGAAGGTGCTGTTGCGCAGCTTGGCCACGTGCTTGTCCTTGTACGAGGCGACCGGTGCGCCGCCGACATGGATGGCGCCGCTGCCGGGACGGTCCAGCAGGCCGATCAGGTTCAGCAAGGTGCTCTTGCCGCAGCCGCTGGGGCCCATGATGCAGACGAATTCGGATTTTTCGACGTGCAGGTCGATGTCCTTCAGGGCCAGGGTCTGGACCTTGTCGGTCTGGTAGGTCTTGCTGACGTTTTGCAGGCGTATCATATGCTCTCTCCTTATTGGGCCACGCGGATGCTGTCGCGATCCTTGTAGCGGCTGGTGTCTGAAATGATGAGGCGGTCGCCGGCGCGCGCGCCGGACAGGATTTCCACGGACTTGCCATCGCTGGCGCCAATGTTCAGTGTGGTCTTGCGCGCGATGCCGTCGCGCACCACGAAGATGTCTTGCGGGCCGCGGCCGTTGAAGGCGGGGCCGTTGTCGGCCAGCAGGGCGTTGCTCTTTTGTTCGGTGACGATGTTGACCTCGACCCGCAGCTTGTTGCGCAGCATAGGGTGGCTGGGTTGCGCCAGCGTGACCAGCAGCTTGACGGTGCCGTTCTGGATTTCCGGCAGGATGGTCTGCACCGTGCCGTCCAGCCGCACGTTGCCTTGTTCGATGCGCACCGGCTGGCCGGCGCTGAGCGCGCGGGCGTGGAAGTCGGACAGCGAGGCTTCGACCTTGTAGTTGCTCAGCTCGGACACCTTGGCCACCAGCTGGCCGGTGGCCAGGCTGGCGCCTTCGTCGGCCAGCAGCCAGGTCAGCATGCCGGCGAACGGCGCGCGCACCTGGGTTTGCGCCAGCAGCTGTTCCTGTTGCTGCAGCTGCTTTTGCAGGATGTTCTTTTGCAGCCGCGCGCCTTCGATGCTGGAGGAGGTGACGCGCTTGCTGTCCTCGATCTGCTCGTGCTGCTGGCGCAGCTGGATCTCGTTGCGCTTGACGTTCAGTTCGGCCGTCAGCAGGTCCTCGGCCGACACGCCGCCGGCCTTGCGCAGGGTTTGATAGCGGCCCAGCTTGACGCGGGTCGCCTGCAGGTCCAGCTCCAGCAGTTCGATGGCGCTGACGATCTGCTTGCGTTTCTGTTCCATTTCCAAGGTCAGCGCGAGGATGCGGTTTTCCTGCTGCGCCAGCTGCTCCTTGATGCCGTCGATGGCGAGGATGATGGTGCGGTTGTCCAGCTCCAGCAGCAGTTCGCCTTGCTTGACCTGCTGGCCCAGCTTGGCGTAGACCCTGGACACGCGGGTCTGGATCGGGCTGGAGACGAGTTCCTCGTGGACCGGGATCACCAGGCCGGAAGCGTTGATGGTGTTGGCGATATTGCCGACGCGGACTTCCGCCAGCAGCACGCTGGCCGCGTCGACGCTGGGGCTGACGACGCGGTTAAGGCCCCAGGCCGCCGCGCACAGCGTGGCGAGCACGGCGGCGATGACGATGGCCGTCCTGCGGTTGCGGCGGGAGATGATTGTCGGGCTGAGCGCCTGGTCCATGTGGATGCGATGAGTGAGTTTGCGTTGCTCCCTCTATTGCAAGCCCCGTGCCACGCGGTTGATATAAAGACAAAACCATATAAATCAAAGGCATAGCATGAGTGAGCCGGGCGCTGCCGCATGCAGCGCATGCCCGTCTCCGCCCAACATCGTCCGTATCCGGACACCCTTGAAAGGATAGGCCATGGACCTTCTTCAGTTTCTGGCTTGGGCCGTTGTACATATGAGGCTGTCGAGGATAATGCTACTATCAATTTTGGTAGCCATGGTTTCTGCATTTATCTTCGCCGAAGCCCATTATCTCATCGGTAGATCATGAGGGCGTTCATCATGAAAAATCCACTTGAATCGTTTTTTGAATACGTCGCGGTTCGCGAGCAGCGTGAGCGCCTGATGACGTGGCTGACCGCGATAGCGGTTGTCCTTGGTGTAGGCTATACAATCGCAGTAATCATCTATTTGGCCACGCATTAGCTAAATACTTACTCATGCTGGTGTAGGCGAAATCCTGGCCGTCAATGTTGAACATGGCGGCAATTTCGCCGGTCTTTTGGAAGCCGTTGCGTTCGTAGAGCTTGATGGCGGGCGCGTTCACGGACAGCACCTGCAAATCTATCCATTCCAATCCTGCCGATTCCTGTGCCCACTGCGCCGCGTGCGCAATCAAGCGGTTGCCCAATCCCTGTTTGCGATGCTCCCGGTCCACGCCCATGCCAAGCAGGCAGCGATGACCGGTGTAGCGTTCCGCATGGGCGCGCAGGTCGATGTGGCCGGCGATGCGGCCTTCGCCGTCGCGTGCCACCCATACTCGCCGCCAACCCGTCATCCCGACTTCGGTCGCCATGCCGGTCTTGAACGCCTCGGCCTTGTCGGCAGGGAAGCGCGAGTCGTCGCGCGACAGCGGCTGGAAATAGGCGGTACCGTCCCGGACGTTGTCGGACAGGTGGTCGTTGAGGTAAAGAAGGAAAGCGGCGAAGCCGGCCGATTCCAAGGCTTCGATGTGCAGTGGATTCATGCCGCGATTGTAGCGTGGCCGGCGCCGTCAGCGGCTGAGAGATATTAGTTGTGTTTATTGAAATCGTTTTCATCTACACTATGCGCTCCTATTCACTGCCAAGGTTGACGGAACATAATGACTACAAACACCTCCCGCCTGGATGTCATCGACGCTTTGCGCGGCTTTGCCATTGCTTCGATATTGCTTCTGCATAACATCGAGCACTTCGACTTCTATTTCCTCCCGACCGGCTTGCCCGCCTGGCTGCAGGCTGTGGACAAAACAATCTGGGACAGCCTGTTCTTCCTGTTCGGCGGCAAATCCTACGCGATCTTTGCGCTGCTGTTCGGCATGACGTTCTACATCCAGAATCGCAACCGGGAACTGCGCGGCGAAGACTTCCGCCCCCGCTTTGCCTGGCGACTGGTGTTGCTTCTGGGATTCGGCATATTCAATTCAATGTTTTACCACGGCGATATCCTGAGTATTTATGCCGTATTGGGATTGGCGCTGATACCGGTGGCGCGGCTGCGCAGCGGCGTGGTATTGGCGATTGCGGTATTTCTGTTGCTGCAGCCTTATGCGTGGATTGAATTTTTCCAGGCATTGCCTGCGCCAAACGAAAAACTCGCAGACCCAGCATCCTGGGCCTATTTCGGCCGTGCTGAGAAATATATGGCGCATGGATCGGCATTCCAGGTGTGGTGGGGTAATTTAACCAACGGGAAGATTGGTGTTATCCGCTGGAGCTGGGAAAATGGCCGCATATTCCAGATTCCGGCTTTATTCATGTTGGGTATGCTGGCTGGGCGAAAAGAGCTGTTTATTCCATCCGACGCGAATAAGTTGTTTTGGCGGAAAACACTGCTGACAGCGGCGCTGGCATTTATTCCGCTGTACCTGCTGAAATCCAATCCGGATGCCTGGCATATAGGCGAAGCCACCCGTCGCCCGCTATTGGTAATTATTACCTCCTGGTCGAACCTCGCGTTTATGGTGGTCCTGGTATCCGGATTTACGCTACTGTCTTATTCCGGAAATTGGCTAGGAATATTCTCGCCACTAGGCCGTATGAGTCTGACCTGTTATGTGACGCAATCCGTTGTCGGTACATTGATTTATTATGGATTCGGCCTGGGCATGTATCAATATACCGGCGCCAGCTTTGCCTTGACGATAGGCGTGGTACTGGCCTTGCTGCAGCGGCAGTTCAGCGTGTGGTGGCTGCGCAGCCACAAGCAGGGGCCGCTTGAAACGCTGTGGCACAAAGCCACCTGGGTCGGTGCCCGTAGTGAAACCATGCCAAATATTGGCGTGAATATACCAAAAAATGGCTAGGGAAGGGCGAGCGGCGGATATGGCCGCTCGCCGCCTTTATTCGTCGTCGGGGGAGATCCATTGAATGCGGCCGTGACCGGCCTCATTCAATCGGTGGACCAGCTGTGCTGCCGCGCTATCGGGCAGGCTGAGCTCGAATTGAACTTGATCTGAATGAATGACATTATCGAGATGGGCGCCGGCAGATTCTATTTCCCGGCGCACCATGCCCTCCATCGCATAAGGCGCGGTGCAGGTCAGGTAATGCAGCTTGATAATGGCGACTTTATCGGCTTTTAATAATGCCTGGGCCACGCTGTCGGTATAAGCGCGCACCAGGCCGCCTGCGCCGAGCTTTACCCCGCCGAAATAACGGACCACGGTCGCCAATACACCTTCCAGATCCTGATGGCGTAATACATCGAGCATCGGCCGGCCGGCGGTTCCACTGGGTTCGCCATCATCGACGGCAGCTGATTGACCGCCCGCTAATAATGCCCAGCAAACGTGGGCGGCACCTGGATGTTGCGCCCATAATTCCGCCACCACTTTTTGCGCTGCAGCCCGGTCGGCCATAGGCTGGACGCAGGCGATAAAGCGGCTTTTTTTAATCAGCAATTCGCTGTGGACGGGTGTGGCGATAGAGAAGGGCATGGCGGGGATTTCTGGCACGACGGCGGTGTAAACCGGGCCATGGTGCCAGAAATCGGAGAGAAAGACAAAGCGTCTTAGCGGTTGGTAATGCGCAGGCCGTCGCTGTCGGTGAAGTTGCCAATGACGATGATAATGAAGTCGATCAGCGCCCAGATGCCGAAACCGCCAAAGGTGAGCAGCATCAAAATGCCGGTGCCGATTTTACCGGCATAGAAGCGGTGCACGCCCAGGAAACCAAGGAAAAAGCACAGCAATACGGTGACGACGAAGTCCTTGTCGGATTTGGGGGCGCCGGATGCGGTGACGTGTTGCGGCGCGCCGCAATGTGGGCAAGAAGGAGCCGTTTCGTGAATTTCTTTACCGCAGCCGCGGCAGAATACCATGCCCATTTTTTCCTTTTGTAGGTTTAGTTGATGAAATGATGGACGGGGCTGGCAGCCCCGGCGGAGCATTATAGGTGGCCTATAGGCAATGCTTTCTCTCCAACTGTAACGATCTGCTAAAATCCAGGGCCATCACCCGAGTATTGAGATATGAGCAATTCCTCCCCCGCGACCCACTTGCCCGCCACGGACAGCGATCAGGGGGAAGACGACGACCTGATGCGCCGGCTCGGACTGGCCGCCAAGGGCATCGTGCTGGCGCGCCAGGAGGGCCGGGTGTTCCTGCGGCTCAGCGGCATCATCGAATATGGCGGCCTGAAGGTGCCATACGACCTGGTGCCGGCGCAGGGCGTGCTGGCCAAACCGTCCAAATGGCGCAAGATGGATACGGACACCCGCTCGTCGCTGCTGCGCGAGCGCGCCAGCGACGAGGTGATCGCCGAGCTGCACGGCTTCGTCAGCGCTTTCGTGACGGAAATGTCCGACGCCTGCGACGACTGCGGGCTCGACGCGCAACCCTTCCTGGGCGCGCTGGCCGACATGCAGATCTCCGAGCCGGCCGGCACCGTGTTCGACCGCATCCGCCAGCGCCTCGAGCATGCCGTCGAGCGCGAGATGGAGGAGCAGCACGCCGAGCGCACGCGGCAAAGCATCAACCTGGCCGAATATCCCGCCTCGTTCGACGTGGCGCGGCGCATGAAGCGCAAGTTCATCGCGCTGCTGGGGCCCACCAATTCCGGCAAGACCCACCAGGCGATCGAAGCGCTGGCCAAGGCGCCCAGCGGCGTATATCTGGCGCCGTTGCGGCTGCTGGCGCTGGAAAACTATGAACGCCTGCAGGGCATGGAGCAGCACGGCAAGCCGCTGAAGGTCAGCCTGGTGACCGGCGAGGAGCGCCGGCTGGTGGCGGGCGCGACCCATGTCGCCAGCACGGTCGAGATGCTCGACACGCGCACGCCGGTGGATGTGGCCGTGGTCGATGAAATCCAGATGCTGTCCGACCGCGACCGCGGCGCCGCCTGGACCGCCGCCGTGTGCGGCGCGCCGGCGCATGTGGTGTACCTGGTCGGCGCGCCGGAAGCGCGGCGGGCGATCGAGGTGCTGGCTGCGCGGCTGGAGTGCGAGCTGGAAGTACACGTGCTCAAGCGCAAGGGGCCGCTGTCGATGGAGGCGTCGGCCGTGCGCAAGATGAGCAACCTGCGCCGCGGCGACGCCGTGATTTGCTTTTCGCGCCGCGAGGTGCTGATGTGGCGCGACATGGTGACCGAGCTGGGCCTGTCGGTCGCCACGGTGTACGGCAATCTGTCGCCGGAAGTGCGGCGCGCGCAGGCACGGCGCTTCCGCGACGGCGCCGCCGATGTGGTGGTCGGCACCGATGCGATCGCGATGGGCTTGAACATGCCGATCGCGCGCATCATCATGACCACCACCGTCAAGTACAACGGCTACGAAGAGGAAGAGATTCCGGCCGCGCTGGCGCGCCAGATCGCCGGCCGGGCGGGGCGCTTCGGCGTGCATGAGGAAGGGCTGGTGGCCGGCTACGACAACGAGACGCACAAGGTGATGCGCTCGCTGCTGCAGGAAAAACCGGTGCCTTTGAAGACCACCGGCTTTGCCGTCGCGCCGACGCTGGAGCATCTGCACCGCATCTCGTCGGTGACCAACGAGCACGGCCTGGCCAAGCTGCTCAAGCGCTTCGTGCACAACATCGACGTGCCGGACGGCTTCTTTTATCCGCGCATCACAGAGGACCAGTTCGAGCGGGCCGCGTGGCTCGATACGCTGGAGCTGACGGTGGCGGAAAAGTTCGCGCTGTCGCTGGTGCCGATCTCGTCCAAGGTGCCGTCGCTGCAACGCGCGTGGGAGCATTGGGCGACCGCACTGGCGGCCAAGAAGATCACGCCCATCAAGCCGGAGCAGAACCCGCTGCACTTCATGAACCTGCAGGAGGTGGAGGATGCGTGCCGGCTGTATTCGGCCTATGCGTGGCTGGCGTATCGCCAGCCCGAATATTTCCCCGACACGGAAGCGGCGCAGCAGCTGTCGCGCCAGGCTTCGGAGCGGGTCGACTCGATCCTGCAGGATCAGAACTCGGCTGCGCGCAAGCGGCAACCGAAGAAGTTCCGCCGATGAAGGCGGTTTACAACTCCTGCATTGACTCCCGATTGGTTGTCGATACTGTAATTTTGAGAATTACATCTCGGTAACTTGCGCCACCGATTTCCCAACCTCGGCTATTATGGCGCCCGGCCGGCAAATCACTAGCAATTTGCTTGCCTGGCGATGCTGTGGAGGAATAAATGCATATGGCAAAAATAGGAATGAATTTGGTCGCAGGGAGAATTTCGAGAACAACGGAGGCGGTTTCGCCTCAGTTTGGCCTCATTAACTTGTTGAAAGCGGGAGCGGCGCAGCTGATCGTCCTGCATCACCTGGCGTTTTATGGCCCGATGGCCGATCACGTCCGCCCCCTGTTGCCCGCCTTGATCGACTGGCTGGGTACCAGCGCGCGCATTGCCGTACAGGTATTCCTGGTCATCAGCGGTTTTCTGGTTGCCAAATCGCTCACTCCCTCTGGTTATCCTGGACTTCGCGATCCCTTGGGGGCGATCTGGCGGCGCTATGCCAAGCTGGCGCCTCCCTTTATTGTGGCGACGCTGCTTGCCGTCGTGGCCTCCGGCGTGGCCCGCACATGGATGACACATGATTCGATTTCGGCGCCGGCGACCTTGAGCCAGCTGGGCGCGCATATGCTGCTGCTGCACGGCGTGCTGGGCTACGAGTCCCTGTCGGCCGGCGCGTGGTATGTCGCCATCGATTTTCAGTTGTATGCGCTGATCGCCTTGACGCTGTGGCTGGCCGGGTTGGTCGCGGGCAAACGCCCATGGCTGTGGCTGATGCCTGTGGTGATCGCGTCGGGCATTATGTTCTCCCTGCTGTATTTCAATCTGGATGCCGACTGGGATAACTGGGCGCCGTATTTCGTCGGCAGCTATGGCCTTGGCATGATGGCTTGGTGGGCGAGCGATGCACGCCGCAAGCCGGGTGCTGTGTTCCTGCTCGTGCTGATGGCGCTGGTGCCCGCGCTGGTCGCGCTGGTGGTGGACTTTCGCAGCCGCATCGCGCTGGCGCTGGTGGTCGCCTGCGTGTTGTTCCTGTTCGGCCGCGTAAAAACCGCTTCGGACGGCCAAGGATGGGCTGTCGTCAACGGCCTGGGCCGGATATCGTATTCGGTATTCCTGATTCACTTCCCTGTGTGCCTGCTGGTGAACGCCATGTTCACCCAGTTTGCTCCCGCCGAGCCGCAATGGCAGGCCATGGGCATGCTGGTCGCGTGGGCCTCCAGCCTGTTAGCCGGCGCCTTCTTCTTCGAATGTGTTGAAACTCCGCTGGGTCGCGTCTTCCAGTCGACTGCGCGACGTGTTGTTGTGCGGCCGTTGCCGGCGTAGGCCTTTGCCAGCCGCGCGTGTTGGACATACAATTGCGGCCGACCGGGATTTTTACCTCGGATTGGATAAAAAAGGAAAATAATGAGTTTGCCGCAATATATTACGATCAACGGTACTTCCTACGCATCCGAGAAGCTCAGCGATGCCGCAAAAATGCAGGCAGTGAATGTCCAGGTAGTGGATGCCGAGTTGGCCCGCCTGCAGCAGCAAGTGGCAATCGCCCAGACCGCGCGCAACACCTATGTCGCCGCGCTGATCGAATCGGTGAAAGGCAAGGGCGAAGCCGTCGCCGCTGAAAAGCCAAAGAAGCCGCGTGCGCCACGCAAGGCCAAGGCCACGGCGGAAGCTTGATAAGATTGGTTGTAGCGAACGAAAAAAGCCCACGAGTTGAAGATCGTGGGCTTTTTTTATCTCTATTGCATCCAGGGTGACGAGCTAGAGAGATGGTTTGCCGGGGCCTTGCTATCTTTATCGCCCCGATCGGACTGGTGTATCTATATTTTTGCCATAGCAAAGCAGAGCGCTGACTTTGGGGCTGGAGGGGGGCGGAAAGGAGCTGCTAGGGCATTTTTTTCCACTCGACCAGAGAGCGACCAGAAACAAAAAAGCCCACGAACCGAAATTCGTGGGCTTTTCTGATATGTCTTGGTAGGCCGTGCGGGATTCGAACCTGCGACCAACGGATTAAAAGTCCGCTGCTCTACCAGCTGAGCTAACGACCCAAGGGTGCTTCGGTGGTAGGCCGTGCGGGATTCGAACCTGCGACCAACGGATTAAAAGTCCGCTGCTCTACCAGCTGAGCTAACGACCCCCGAAGAAGCGAGATTATAGGGGGTAACCACGCTAACTGTCAAATACCCCCAAGTAATTATTTGCCGCTCAGGCGCTCTTTGGCCGTGACGGCGGACGCCGAGTCCGGATAGTTCTTGATCAGGTCCTGCAGCGTTTTCTTGGCGGCCTTATCCTTCAACTCGGTCTGGCAGCTGGCGATGTTCAGCATCGCTTCCGGCGCGCGCGGGCTGTCCGGGTAGTTCTTCAGCACCACCAACTGCGCGTTGATCGCGCTCTTGCAGTCGCGCTGTGCGTAGTAGGAGCTGCCCAGGTAGTACTGGGCGTTGGGCGCGTAGGTCGAGCCCGGATAGCGCATCACGAACTCGGAAAACGCCGTGCCGGCCGTCTTGTAGTCGCCGGCCGTGAAGATCTTCATCGCTGCTTCATAGGTGCGCTGTTCGTTCGGGTCGACTTGGGCGGTCTTGCCGTCGATCGTCACTTCGCGCGGCTCCAGCTTGCGCAGGCGCGCGTCGAGGTCGACGTAGAAGTCTTTCTGGCGCTTTTGCGCGTTGGCGATGTCGTTGGCCAGCACTTCGATCTGTCCGCGCAGCTTGGCCACTTCCTGCAGCGTCACCTCGTTTTGCGAGACCAGGTCCAGCGTGCTGGATTTGTCGGATTTGGTGTCCAGGCGGGCGTTCAGCTCGATGCGCATGGCTTCGACCTTGGCGCGCAGGTCGAGCAGGGCCTTGCGGGCCTCGTCGTCGTCGAACAGACCGGCGTGGGCTTGCAGCGGCAGCCAGGTCAGCGCGGCCAGTAGGGCGGCGCTCAGGCCGGATTTGGAGAGTTTCATCATGTAGGGCGCTTTCACACAAATCTAAATGGAAACGGGGCAGGACGCGGTGTTATCCGCATGCCGCCCCGTATTATGCCTGTGACCCGGCAAAAGGGTAGTGCTTTCGATTACTTGTAGACGATGTCAGCACGACGGTTTTGCGCCCATGCTTCTTCGTTCGAACCGGTGGCTTTTGGTTTTTCCTTGCCCAGCGATACGGCTTCGATCTGCGATTCCGGCACGCCCAGGGTGCTCATGGCTTTACGTACGGCTTCGGCGCGCTTCTGGCCCAGGGCCAGGTTGTATTCCGCGCCGCCGCGTTCGTCGGTGTTGCCTTGGATCAGGATCGAACGGTTTTTGTTCTTGGCCAGGTAAGCGGAGTGGTTTTCCACCACTGGCTTGCCGTCGGCGCGCACGACGTAGCTGTCGAAGTCGAAGTAGACGCTGCGGTTGGCCAGCACGCCTTTTGGATCGTCCAGCGGATCCAGCGATTTGGTTTCAACCGGGGCGACGGTGCGGGTGTCGGCTTGTGGCGCAGGCGCTTTTTCAACTGGACGCTCAACCACTGGTGCAGGCTCGGCAACTTTGACCGGGGTCGAGCAGGCGGACAGGATGGCGGCGGTGGTGATGATGAAAGCTAAGCTGCTGAGTTTGCGCATTTGATTCTCCTAGTAGTGAAAGGTAAGGTTGCTGCTTGAACTTACTGCATGAACGGACCCCAGGTGGGCTCCTTGATGTTGCCCGCCTGAGTCGTCAGGCGTTGTTTTACACGTCCATCCACCGACACCACGGCCAGCGACTTGCGGCCGCCGGCTTGCGTGGCGTACATGATGTATTTGCCGTTCGGGGCAAAGCTTGGATTCAGGTCGTCGGTGCTGTCGGACAGGCGCTGCTCCTGGCCGCTGGCCAGGTCCATCGCGTACAGCTGGTAGTTGCCGTCGCGGCGGGAGATGTAGGCCAGCGTCTTGCCGTCGGCCGACACGTGCGGGCTGATGTTGTAGTTGCCGGTGAAGGTGACGCGCTTGGCGTCGCCGCCGTCGGCGTTCATGCGGTAGATCTGCGGGCCGCCGCTGCGGTCGCTCATGAAGTAGATGCTGCCGTCCGGCGCGAAGTGGGCTTCGGAATCGATGCCGGCGCTGTTGGAGACGCGCTTCAGACCGCTGCCGTCGGCGTTGACGGTGTAGATCTGCGTGTGGCCGTCCTTGGACAGCGACACCGCCAGCTTGTTGCCGGCCGGCGACCAGGTCGGCGCCGAGTTGCTGCCTTTTTCGTTGGCGATCACGGTGCGGGCGCGGGTGATCAGGTTTTGCACGTAGACCACCGGCTTCTTCTGCTCAAACGACACGTAGGCGACCTTGGTGCCGTCCGGCGACCACGATGGCGAGATGATGGGCTCGTTCGAGCGCAGCGCCATCTGTTCGCCTTCGCCGTCGGCGTCGGCCACCATCAGCTGGAAGCTCTTCGGGCCGTCCTGGCGCACGTAGGCGATGCGGGTGGAGAAGGCGCCGCGGATGCCGGTCAGCTTCAGGTAGATGTCGTCGGCGATCTTGTGCGCGGTCAGGCGCACGAACTGCGGCGTCGGTGACAGGCCCAGCTGCGACAGCTCGCTCTGCTTGACGGTGTCGAGCAGCTTGTAGCGCACTTCATAGTTGCCGTCGGCCAGCTTGGCGACGGTGCCGACCGCCAGCGCGTCGGCGCCCTTGGCCTTCCAGCCGCTGTAGTCGATGTTGTTCATGCTGGTGACGACGCCGGCGTCGATGATCTTGAAGGCGCCGCTGCGCTCCAGGTCGGCCTTGATGATGGCGGAGATTTCCTGTGGTGCGACGTTCTCGTCGGCAAAACCGGCCACGGCGATCGGGATCTGGTTGCTGCCGACGCCGGAAATCTCGATCCGCATCTGGGCGTAGGCGCTGCCGGTGGCGGCCAGCGCCAGGCCGGCGGTCAGGATCACTTGGTTCAGTTTTTTCATGGTGGTCATCAGTGCATATCCTTCATGTTGAAATCGGCGACGAATTCGCGCTCTACCGTACCATCTTTTTTCTTGGGTAGTGGTGACGATTTGGCGATGGCGTTTTCAATCGCGCTGTCATAGGCGGCCGAGCCGCTGCTCTTCATCTTGCGCACGCCGATGATCTCGCCGGTCGGCAGCTGCGTGATCTGGTAGGTCGCGCTCAGCGTGTCGTCGACCGTGCCGTAGACCAGGTTGCTCTTGATCTTGGCGCGGATCGCCGCCTGGTAGCCGCCGTCGACCTTGCCGCCGGTCGACACGGCCGCCGTGCCTGCCGTGCCCTTGGCGGCGGCGCCGGTGATGCGGCTCATCTCGGCCGCGAAGGCCTTGTCCTTGGCGGCCTTGTCGGCTTTTTCCTTGGCCAGTTTCTCGGCGGCGGCTTTCTTCTTGTCCTTTTCAGCCTGCAGCTTTTCTTCCTTCAGCTTGTCCTCGGCGTCCTGCTTTTCCTGTTTCTCGGCCTTCTTCTTAGCTTCCAGCTTGGCCAGCTTCTCGTCGGCTTCCTTCTTCAGCTTGGCCTGCTTGGCTTCTTCCAGCTTTTTCTCTTCGTCGAGTTTTTTCTTCAGCTTCAGGCGCTCCAGCGCGATGTCCGGCTCCTTCGGCACGGGCGGCGCTTCCACCGGCGGCGGAGGCGGGGCCTTGACCACTGGCGCCGGCTCGGGTTCCGGCTCCGGTTCGGGCTGCGGCGGGGCCGGCGGCGCGGCTTCCTGCACCTTCATGTCCCAGATCTCGGCCTGCACTTCGGTCGGCTCGTTGTTTTGCCAGCTCACGCCCACCCACAGGAACAGCAGCAGCACGGCGTGCATCGCCGCGGCCAGCAGCACGGAGCGCCAGCCTTCATTTTGTCGCGGCACTCTGTAAGGGCCGCCTGCCGTTGCGGGTTTCATCGTTTGCACTATGGTTTACTTGGTGGCCAGGCCAACGCGGGTTATGCCCATCTTTTTCGCTTCCGAGATCAGCTGGATCACGTCGTCGTACTTGCTTTCCTTGTCGCCGGCGATCAGCACAGGGTAGTCGGGATGGTCGGTATGGATGGTGCGCAGCTTCTTGACCAGCGCGTCGCGGTTGGGCGCCGTCTCCGGCGCTTCCTCGCCCTTGCCCTTGACGCCGATCGACAGCGCGCCGTTCGGCTTGATGACGATCTGCACGAAGTCGCTTGGCGGCTTGGTGGATTTTTCCGCGTTGGGCAGGTTGACCACGCTCGGGTCGTTGGCCGACGGCATCACCATGAAAATAATCAGCAGCACCAGCATCACGTCGATGTAGGGCACGACGTTGATCTCGGACTTGAACTTGCGGCCGCGGCTGCCGCGCATGCTGCTGGAGAATGAGGAAGCCATGATCTGTCTGCCTTCTTAACGCGACTGGCGCTGCAGGATATTGGAGAACTCTTCGACGAAGCTTTCGAAGCGGATCGCCAGGCGGTCAATATCGTGCGAAAAACGGTTGTAGGCAACCACGGCCGGAATCGCCGCGAACAGGCCGATGGCGGTGGCGATCAGCGCTTCGGCAATGCCGGGGGCGACCGCCGCCAAGGTGGCCTGCTGCACGTTGGCCAGGCCGCGGAAGGCGTTCATGATGCCCCACACGGTGCCGAGCAGGCCGATGTACGGCGACACCGAACCGACCGACGCCAGGAAGGCCAGGTGCGATTCCAGCACGTCCATCTCGCGCTGGAAGGCGGCGCGCATGGCGCGGCGGGCGCCGTCGAGCACGGCGCCGAAGTCCATGGTTTCGCGGCTGGAGGTGTAGGCCGCCTTGCTCTTGATGTACTCGCCCATGCCGGCTTCGAAGATGCGCGCCAGCGGGCCACTGTTGGCGCGGTCCTTGCCGGCGTTCTGGTGCAGCGCGTGCAGGTTGCCGCCGGCCCAGAAGGTCTTTTCAAATTCGATCGTCAGGCGGCGCGCCGAGCGCACGGCGAAGATCTTGCTGAAGATGTAGGTCCAGCTGGTCAGCGAGATGATGAACAGCAGCGCCATGATCAACTGCACAATCAGGTGCGCATTGGTGATGAGGGACAGGAAAGATAGGTCTTGGGTGACGTTCATGTAGTTTTCAGTCTGATCAGTCTGTTTTAGTGGTGACACTGTTGCGCATTTTTTCCACAACCGCCGGAGGTACGGCACGCGGATTCAGGTCCGAGCCGACACAGCCGACTTTAACCCTGGCCGTGTTCAGCAACTGTTCGCCGCACCACGCCTGTTGCACGAAAACAATCGAGGCGCGGCCTAGCTTTTCGATACCAAGTGTTAATTTTAGTTCATCGTCCAGCCTAGCAGGCGCATGATACTCCGCGCTGACGCTTTTGACGACGAACATGACGTCGTGTTCCCGCAGCAAGGCGTGCTGTTCGACATCGATCGCGCGCAGCCATTCAGTGCGGGCGCGCTCAAAGAATTTGAGGTAGTTCGCGTAATAGACGATACCGCCGGCGTCGGTGTCTTCGTAGTAGACCCGTACGTTCCAGATAAACTCTGCAGGCATGTTATTTTGACTACTAGTGAGATTGAGCAACATTCTACGCGATTTTGTTGTTTTCGTTGAAGCATGGACGGGTGAATTCACGTCAAATCCGATAATTAGCCGGATTTTTCAACTTGCGCGCAAAAAATTGCACTTGCGACAGTAAAGCGTTTTACTGGCAACTTGCCAAGGGTTGTAACAACCGCTTACGAATCAATTCATGAATGAATGGTCGGCTAAGCCCCTCTTAAGCAAGAGGGGCCGCAAATACGCTAGGGATTAAACGCTGCGCTTGATGTTGAGCGGGCCGTAGCCCTGGCAGGTCGGCATCATCTCGATGCGGTTGATGTTGATGTGCGGCGGCAGCGTGGCGATCCAGTACGCGGTGTTGGCGATGTCCTCGGCCGTCAGCGGCTCGGTGCCTTCGTAGACCTTGGCCGCCGCCGCGTCGTTGCCCTTCAGTCGCACGTTGGAGAACTCGGTGCCGCCGCACAGGCCTGGCGCCAGGTTGGTGGCGCGCACGCCGGTGCCGACCAGGTCGGCCCGCAGGTTCAGCGTGAACTGTTCGACAAACGCCTTGGTGGCGCCGTAGACGTTGCCGCCCGGGTAGGGCGTGTCGCCGGCCACCGAGCCGAGGTTGATGACGGTGCCGCTGCCGCGCGCCACCATCGAAGGCAGGATCGCGCGCGTCATCGCCACCAGGCCGCTGCAGTTGGTGGCGATCATCGTGTCCCAGTCTTCCAGCGACGACTCATGCGCCGGCGTGACGCCCAGCGCCAGGCCGGCATTGTTGATCAGCACGTCGATCTGCTGCCATTCGGCAGGCAGGCTGTCGAGCGCGGCCTTGATCGAGGCCTTGTCGGTCACGTCCAGCACCAGGGGGCGGGCGGCCGCGCCCAGTTCGGCCGACAGCGCCTGCAGGCGGTCTTCGCGGCGGCCGCTGATCAGCACTTTGTGGTCGTTCTGGACGAAGGTGCGTGCCATGGCGGCGCCGAAGCCGGCGGTGGCGCCCGTGATGAAGACGATCATGATCTATCCTTGGTGGTCAATGTTGGGGAAAATTGTAGCCGAAATGACTGCTTTGCTTATGGCGGCCATGAAAAAGGCTTTAAAGTTATTTTTAATGCAATCATTTCCTTGCTCAATTCTGGCGCATAAATTACAATCGGGCTTCCATTACGTCTCACGTAACTGGCGAAAAGCTGCAGGAATCGGCAAAACGTCCCTGATTTGGTGCGTTTTCCGACTGTCGGCGAAAGGTGGGCATCCACCGGGAAACGTGAGATTTCAATAGCCGTTCGCCTGGGCAGCCCACGATGGAAATGCACGAAGAGGCTGCCTGTCCGCTATCGGCTTCCCTCATTCGATCCAACTGCCAGTAACAAGCTACTCAATCGATTGGAGTTTTTCATGTTCGCAAAAGATCACACCCTCGCCAGCGTTGACCCGGAACTGTTCGGCGCCATTCAAAAAGAAAACACCCGTCAGCACGATCACATCGAACTGATCGCCTCAGAGAACTACACTTCGCCAGCGGTGATGGAAGCCCAGGGTTCGCAGCTGACCAATAAATACGCCGAAGGCTACCCAGGCAAGCGCTACTACGGCGGTTGCGAGTATGTCGACGTCGTCGAGCAACTGGCGATCGACCGCGTCAAGCAGCTGTTCGGCGCGGAAGCGGCCAACGTCCAGCCTAACTCGGGCTCGCAGGCCAACCAGGGCGTGTTCTTCGCCGTGCTGAAACCAGGCGACACCATCATGGGCATGTCGCTGGCCGAAGGCGGCCACCTGACCCACGGCATGCCGCTGAACATGTCCGGCAAATGGTTCAACGTCGTCTCCTACGGCCTGACCGCTGCGGAAGACATCGACTATGACGCCATGGAAGCGCTGGCCAAGGAACACAAGCCCAAGCTGATCATCGCCGGCGCCTCGGCGTTCTCGAAAAAGATCGACTTCGAGCGCTTCGCCGCCGTCGCCAAAGCGGTGGGCGCATACTTCATGGTCGACATGGCGCACTACGCCGGTCTGATCGCCGCCGGCCTGTACCCTAACCCTGTGCCGCACGCCGACTTCGTCACCTCGACCACGCACAAATCGCTGCGCGGCCCGCGCGGCGGCATCATCCTGATGAAGGCCGAGCACGAGAAGATCATCAACTCGGCCATCTTCCCAGGCATCCAGGGCGGCCCGCTGATGCACGTGATCGCCGGCAAGGCTGTCGCGTTCAAGGAAGCTCTGACCCCCGAGTTCAAGGCTTACCAGCAACAGGTCGTCATCAACGCCGACGTGCTGGCCAAGACCCTGATCAAGCGCGGCCTGCGCATCGTTTCCGGCGGCACCGAGTCGCACGTGATGCTGGTGGACCTGCGTCCGAAGAACCTGACCGGCAAGGAAGCGGAAGCGATCCTGGGCACGGCGCACATCACCACCAACAAGAACGGCATTCCTAACGATCCGCAGAAGCCATTCGTGACTTCCGGCATCCGCCTGGGCTCGCCGGCGATGACCACTCGCGGCTTCAAGGAAGCGGAAGCGGAAGAAGTGGGCAACCTGATCGCCGACGTGCTGGACAACCCGCACGACGCGGCCACCATCGAGCGCGTCAAGGCGGCGGTGAAGGTGCTGGCTGACAAGTTCCCAGTCTACGCCAAGTAATTGCAGCATCGTGACGCCGGCGACCGCCGGCGTCACACTACCACCGAGGCGCATGCCCATATGAAATGTCCGTTCTGCCAGCATGACGATACCCAGGTTCTCGATACGCGTGTATCCGAGGAAGGGGATTCCATACGCCGGCGCAGGCGCTGCGGTAAATGTGATAAACGATTTACCACGTATGAGCGCATCGAACTGGTGATGCCGTATGTGGTCAAGAAGAACGGCAGCCGCACCGAGTATGCGGCGGCCAAGCTGCGCGGCAGCCTGACCCTGGCCTTGCGCAAGCGGCCCGTGGCGGCGCCCGCCGTCGACGCGGCCATACTGTCCATTGAAGAAAAGCTGCTGACCAGCGGACAGCGCGAAGTCGACACCGGCTACATCGGCGAGCTGGTGATGCAGGAACTGAAGCGCCTGGACAAGATCGCCTACATCCGCTTTGCGTCGGTGTATAAAAACTTCGAAGACCTGGCCGAGTTCCAGGATGCGATTGCCGAAGTCGGCCAGGACCGCAAGCCACGCAAGGCTTGATCGTCCGCCGGCCTACGGCTGGCGCACTTTTGATACATCTCATACTCTCTGCAGTAAGCGCTGCTAACTTCTAGCACAGTCGTGATCGACTTTGCGGAGGTGTGCCGTGCGCGCACGTGCTTTGTTGTCCGGTTTTACGCTGGTGGAAATACTGGTCGCCGTGCTGTTGCTGGCGTTTGGTATCGTCGGCGGCGTGGCGATGCAACTGGCGGCGCTGCGCACGCGGCATCAGGCGGTGCTGGTGTCGCAGGCAACGCAGCTGGCCACCAGCCTGGCCGAGCGCATGCGCGCCAACGCCGATCAAATGCGCCTCGGCGACGGCGCCAATCCCTATTTGCTGCTCAACTACGACGCGCTGGCCGATCCTCATCCGTCGGCGCCGGCGGCGCTGTGCTATGGCGGCGCCTGCGATAGCGCGCAGCTGGCATCGTTCGATCTGTACGAGATCAAGGTGCAGGTGCGCGACCGGCTGCCGGCGGGGCGCGTGCTGGTGTGCCGCGATGCCGGCCTGTGGGTGGGCGGAAAATTGCGCTGGGCATGCGGCGGCGGGGCCGGCGCGCCGCTGGTGGTCAAGGTCGGCTGGCACGGCAAGAATCCGGACGGCACGCCGCGCAAGGACGATGCCGGCGAATTCGCGCCCGGCGTCGCGCTGGCGGTGGGGGCGACGCGATGAACGCGCCGAGGCTGCTCATGCGATCGCCGCCCTCGCACCCGGCCGGCTGGACGCTGGTCGAATTCGCCATCGCGCTGCTGTTGGGCCTGCTCGTCACCTTGGTGGCCGGCAGTTTGCTGCTGGCGGCCGCCGGCAATTACCGCAACCACAATGAAAACTCCTGGCTCAACGACGACGGCCGCCAGGCACTGGACATCATGGCGCAGGCCATACGCCAAAGCGCCTACGTCAACTGGGACAGCAAGGCCGCGCCGGCCGAACTGGCGGCCGACGCGCCTGCGCCCGTTGCCGGACTGGACGCGAGCGGCATCGGCCGGGGCAGCGCGGACATCTCCGCGCCATTGCCGGCCGTGGCGCACGGCAGCGACGTGCTGGCGTTGCGCTTCTCCGGTTCGGGCGAGGGCGGCAACGGCGACGGCTCCAGCCTGAACTGCGCCGGCTTTGGCGTCGCCATACCGCACGCGGAGGCGGAGCGCGGCTGGAGCATATTCTATGTCGCCGCCGATGCTGCCGGCGAAGCGGAGCTGCGCTGCAAATACCGTGGCGCCTCCGGCTGGGGCACCGATGCGATCGTGCACGGCGTCGATTCCTTTCAAGTGCTGTACGGGCTGGACACCGACGTTGTGGCCGACGGCATTCCCAATACTTACGTCAACGCCAGGACGGTCGACGCGCTGGATGCCGCGCTGGCGCTGGTCGGCGGCACGCCGGATGAACGCCAGCGCGACCTGAACCGCAAGACCTGGTGGAAGCGCGTGTGCAGCATCAAGGTCGCCTTGCTGCTGCACGGCGACAGCAACTCGCGCGCCGACACGGTGGCGACGCAATTCGATCTGTTCGGCGCCGCGTATTCCGAGGCGCACGGCGACGACGAGGGCGTGCGCATCATGGAAGGCAGCTTGCCGGCGGCCCAGCGCACGCGGGCGCGGCGCGTGGTCGGCATGACAGTCGCGTTGCGCAACCGGAGCGGCGGATGAAGCGCGCGCGGAGGCAGCAGGGCGTGACCGTGCTGGTCTGCTTGATGATGCTGATCCTGGTGATGCTGCTGGGTGTGTCGGCGGCGCAAATGAGCTTGCAGGGCGAGAAGGCCGCGCGTGGTGAGCGCGACCGGGACGTGGCGTTTCAGGCGGCGGAGGATGCCTTGGCGGATGCGGAGCGCGATATACAGGCCGGCCCTGCGGTGCCATGCGACGCGGTGCCCGGTGCTGCGCCGGTCTGGCAGCGGGTGGATCTGTCCGGCGTGGAAGACGGCGGCAAATGCACGCTTTCTTATGGCGCGCGAACCGGCGCCGCGATGTCGACCGGCGAGGGCTTCCTGCCGTTCAAGAAGCCACGCTATGTGATCGAGCGCATGGAGTGTCATCCGCCGGGCGAGGATGCGTCGGCCGGCGCGGCGGCCAGCTATTGCTACCGCGTGACCGCGATCGGCTTTGGCGCCAGGCCGGCGACCGAGGTGGTGCTGCAAACGGTGTTCAGCAAGCCGGATTGAGGGGAGTGTCATGCATGTCTTCAAAGTGGTGCCGGTATGGTTGCTAATGGCGATGGACGTTTGCGCCGCGCCACCGGTGTTGAATATTGCCAGTGAACCGCTTGCCGCTACTTGTCGCACCGTGACACCGGGCAGTGCGACCATTAGCGTCGCGGGTCCCACGCTGCTCGTGGAGGCTGCGGGCAGTGGCGATCTGTTTCAGGCAACGATGGATATCGGCGACTGGAGTGGTCACTTTGAACGCATCGCCTTGCTGTCGGCATCCCCCACCGCGTCGTGGGATGCCGGCGCCATCCTCACCGGGGACTCCGCGCACGCACCGTTGCCGCTACCAGCGGAGCGGCGAATCTACACGTCGGTTGTGCAGGCGGACGGTACGCTGAGCGGCGCGCCCTTCGAGTGGTCCGCGTTATCCGCCGCCCAGCAGGCGTTGCTGAATCAAGCACCGCCAACAGCAGCGGCCAAGCCCGTTCGGACAGCAGACGGTTTGGGCGAATTGCGCCTCGCCTATCTGCGCGGCGACCGTAGTGGCGAAGGCACGCTGTTCCGCCGCCGAGGCAGCGTGCTGGGCGACTCGGTCCATGGCACACCGGTGTTCGTCGGCCCGCCTGCTGGCGCTTCGCCGGGCGCCGACTACCAGGTTTTCCGGATGCGCCACAAAGCCCGCCGCCAAGTCATCTACCTGGGCGCCAACGACGGCATGCTGCACGCTTTCGACGCCGACACCGGCAAGGAGCTGTACGCCTATGTGCCCGACGCCCTGATGCCGGTACTGAACCGGCTGCCGGGCAAAGACTACGTCCACCGCGCCTACGTCGACGGCCCCGCCGGCACGGCAGATGCGCTGATTGCCGGCAACTGGCGCACCGTCCTGGTGTCAGGCATGGGCGGGGGCGCGCAAGGCGTGTTCGCACTCGATGTCACCGATCCTGAACGCCTGGACGCCACCACTGCGCTGTGGGAATTCACCGACCGCGACGATCCCATGATGGGCAACGTCACCACATCACCGCAGATCGCGAAGGTTCGCATGAGCATGAGCGGCGGCGTGGCCAGCTACCGCTATTTCGCCATCGTCGCCAGCGGCTTGAACAACTATGCCGGCGATGGCCACGCCAGCACAGCCGGCAAGGGCGCCTTGTTCCTGCTGGTGCTGGACAAGGCGCGCGACGCACCGTGGCAGATCAACAGCAATTACTACCGCCTGATCACTCCGATCGCCGACGCCACGTTGGCGAACGCGCTGAGCGCGCCGGTGCTGGCGCTGGACCACGACGGCGCGCTGGCCTACGCCTATGCCGGCGACCTGCAAGGCAATCTGTGGCGCTTTGACTTTGGCGGCCCCGCTCCGTGGAAAGGCGCAGGCAAAACGCCGTTGTTCAGCGCCCGGGATGCGAGCGGCAAGCGCCAGCCCATCGCCCAGCAGCCGATGCTGGCCTACGCCACGGGCGGCGGCTACATGGTGCTGTTCGGCACCGGCGCCCTGATAGAACGAGCAGACCTGTTGCCCGCCAGTTTCTCGACGCAGTCGTTCTACGCGATCCATGACAGTCTCGCCGTGCCCATGGATGCTGTGTCCGGTCGGCGCCAACTAACGGAGCGTATGCTGACGGCAGGCGCAGGTGTGGCCGATTTGCTCGGCATCAGCGGCCGCGAGGCGGAGCCTGGCAGCAAGGGCTGGTATATGGACTTCCTGCGGTCCGCCAGCAGCGGCGAGCGCAGCATCGACAGCGGCAGGCTGCTTGGCGTCGAAGTGGTGTTCAACACGCTGCTGCCCGGCACCGGTGCATGCGGCGCCTCCAGTAGCCGCAGCTACGCCTTGAACGCGCTGAGCGGCTTGCCCGATGGCTATGCTGTTTTTATGCCGTCGCCAGTCAGCATCGGTTACCCGCTGATAGGCGCGCCGATGACTGCCTATGCGGCGACGCCGTCGTTGCTGTTGGCGTCCGTCACTCGCACAGCACCCGATTCAACCGGCCAGGCCCGCATCGACAAGACCTACCACCTGATCAATCCGGCCGCACCTGGAGCCGCGCCTGTTGGCAGCGTCAAGGTGAAGTTGCGGGCCGGCCGGCTCAGTTGGCGCGAGGTGGCCAACTGGCGCGAACTGCATGAGGCCTTGAAATGAACGGGGCACGATGCAAGGCGTTCAGCATGATCGAGCTGTTGGTGGTGCTGGTGATCCTGGCCGTGCTGGCGGCGCAGGCGATGCCGAGCTACCAGCAGCACGTGATACGCGCGCGTCGCGCCGAGGGGCAGGCCGCGCTGCTGCAGTTGATGCAGCAGGAAGAACGGTTTTTCACGCAGACCAATACCTACATCGCATTCTCCGCCGGCGTCACGGAGCCGGAAGCGCGGCAGTTCAAGTGGTGGAGCAGCAATGGCGCGCTGACCAGCGCTTACGAAATCGAAGGCAAGGCCTGCGATGGCGAACTGATTTCGCAATGCGTGCAACTGGTCGCCAAGCCGGGAACCGCGGTCGTGGATCGCAATTTCCACGACGAAGATTGCCAGCAACTGACGCTGACCAGCACCGGCCTGCGGCTCGCGTCCGGCCCGTCCACGCGGTGCTGGCCATGAGCGGCCCCTCGCGGCGCGGCTACTCGCTCACCGAATTACTGATCGTGCTGGTGTTGGCCGGCATACTGCTGGCGGTCGCGGTGCCCAGCTATGTCGGCGTGCTGCGGCGCCAGCAACTGCGCATCGCCGTCAACGACCTGGTCGCCGCCATCAACCTGACACGCTCGCATGCCGTCGCGCGCGGCGGCAAGGTATTGCTGGTGCCGCTGGACCCGTCCGGCAGCTCCTGGCGCGAAGGCTGGGTGGTATTTGTCGATGAAAACAACAACCGTCGCCCCGACGCGGGCGAGCTGCTGCTGTTCCAGCATGGTCCGCTGGCGGAAGGCATCAGTGTGGCCTCGGTTTTTTCATCGAGTGCAACACCGGCCTACCTTGCCTATAATAGCGCTGGGCGTGCTTGCAGCGCCGGCAACAGCCTGGCGGCCCGCTGGGGCACGCTGTCGCTGGTGCAGGGGGATAGCACGCGCAATATCAAGATCAATATGCTGGGCCGGGTGCGCGTATGCGATCCGGCGGTGGACGGCGCAAGCTGCTCCAGCGCTACTGACTAAGGACAAAGTGAACATCAGCAACGATCTCGAAGGCATGACGCTGGCGCTGGAATGGGCCGCGAAAGGCTTGTACACCACGTCGCCGAACCCGCACATCGGCTGTGTGATCGTGCGCGACGGCCAGGTGATCGGTGCCGGTGTGACGCAGCAGGCCGGTGGCGACCATGCCGAAATCCAGGCGCTCAAGGATGCGCAGGCGCGCGGCCACGATGTGCGCGGCGCCACCGCCTATGTCACGCTGGAGCCTTGCAACCACTATGGCCGCACGCCGCCATGTTCGGACGCGCTGGTGCGCGCCGGCCTGGGCCGCGCGGTGGCGGCGATGGAGGATCCGAATCCGCTGGTGGCCGGGCAGGGCATGGCCAAGCTGGCCGCCGCCGGCATCGAGACCAGCACCGGCCTGCTGGCTGCGCAGGCCTACGAACTGAACATCGGCTTTTTCTCGCGCATGACGCGCGGCCTGCCGTGGGTGCGCATGAAAACCGCCGCCAGCCTGGACGGCATGACGGCGCTGCACAACGGCGTCAGCCAATGGATCACCGGCCCGGAAGCGCGCGCGGACGGCCATGCCTGGCGCGCCCGCGCCTGCGCCATCCTGACCGGCATCGGCACCGTCAAGGCCGACGATCCGCAGCTGAACGTGCGCGCGGTGGAAACGCCGCGCCAGCCGCGCCGCATCGTGGTCGACAGCAAGCTTGATATCAGCCTTTCCGCCAAGATATTGGAAGGCGGCGGCACGTGGATCGCGGCGGCGGTGGCCAATCCGGAAAAGGAAGCGGCGTTGCGCGCGGCCGGTGCCGAGATCATCATGCTGCCCAACGCATCGGGCAAGGTCGACCTGCCCGAGCTGATGCGTGAACTGGGCCGCCGCCAGATCAACGAGCTGCACGTGGAGGCGGGTGGCAAGCTGAACGGCTCATTGATACGCGAGGGCTGCGTCGACGAGTTGCTGGTGTACCTGGCGCCGTCGCTGATCGGCGACGGGCAGGGCATGTTCGCCTTGCCGGCGTTTACCGACCTGTCGCTCAAGCAGCAGTTGAAATTTCACGAGGTTAAGCAGGTCGGCGAAGATTTGCGTATCCTTGCACGATTCACTCATTAATTTAGATTGCACTCACATGTTTACTGGAATTGTCGCCGCTATCGGCAAAATTGAATCGGTCAAACCGCTCGAAGGCGGCTCGTTCGCGGGCGTACGCCTGGACATCAACGCCGGCGGCCTGCCGCTGGCCGACGTCGCGCTGGGCGACTCGATCGCCATCAACGGCGCCTGCATGACCGTGGTCGAGAAGGACGACACCAGTTTCCGCGTCGACGTCTCGCGCGAGAGCCTCAATTGCACCGTCGGCCTCGACACCCTGACCGAAGTGAACCTGGAAAAGGCGCTGACCCTGAACGAGCGTCTCGGCGGCCACCTGGTTTCCGGCCACGTGGATGGCCTGGGTGTGGTGCGCAAGTTCGAGGCGGTGGGCGAATCGTGGGAGCTGGTCATCGAAGCGCCGCACGACCTGGCCAAGTTCCTGGCATTCAAGGGATCGATCGTCGTCAACGGCGTGTCGCTGACGGTGAACCGCGTGACCGACATCGGCAGCGGCAAGGACCTGGTCTGCCAGTTCTCGATCAACCTCATCCCGCACACGATCGCCATGACTACGCTGAAGCATCTGGAAGTGGGCAAGCAGGTCAACCTGGAAATCGACTTGATCGCCCGCTACGTGGAGCGGATGGTGTCGGTGTCCAGCATCATCGGTAAGTAAAGGGGAACCTCAAGCGGGCGCGGCAAGGCCCCTGAGCCGGGCCAGCGCTTCGTTGACGATTTCGCCAAAACTGCGTTGTTCCGATGCGTCGACCCACTGACCAAAGGCCACGCGGAAAACTGCGATGCCCGTCTCGGCTGCGAGACTGGCATCCGGCTCGGGAACGCCGCGCGCGCGCAAGCCTGCGGCCAGCGCCAGCGCCAGGTTGGCGAGCTTCATCAGCTCGCGTTCAAGAAGTTCTGTATTGGCGGCGATCACCGCACTGCGCTGCCGCGAAAACGGGCGATGCGTGGCGACGAAGAAGTCGGCCGTCCCGTTCAACGCGGCCGCAATAGCTTCCATCGCTGAAGCGTTTGCCGGCGCGTTGCCGAGCCCATCCATCATTACCTGCTGCAGGCGCTCAGACCCGTTGAAAAGTACTTCCCGCTTGTCGGCGAAGTAGCGAAAGAACGTGCGCGCAGTCAGCCCGGCCCGCGCGGCAATGTCGGCAACGGTCGTTTGCTCATATCCCACATCACCGAACAATTCCAGTGCCGCCTGCCGAAAGCGGCCTGCGGCATCCGGTTCCCATCGCCCCATGATTTTTCCTGGTGTTGACACAAAGTGACATTATAGGTCTATACTGATGACACTTGATGACATCACTTCGAAAGGAAATCCCATGCGCTTACTCGTTACCGGTGCGTCCGGCTGGATCGGCTCGGCCACCGTCACCGAACTGATCGCCGCAGGACATCATGTTCTTGGGCTGGCCCGATCGGATGAAGCCGCCGCCAAAGTTGACAAGCTGGGCGCCGAAGTGGTTCGCGGCAGCCTGGATGACTTGGTCAGCCTGCGCGCGGCCGCCGGGCGGGCAGAGGGCGTGGTGCACCTCGGCTACAGCCACGACTTCTCTCAAATGGCGGCCGCCGCGCGGATGGACCGCACGGCCATCGAGACGTTCGCCGATGTGCTGGAAGACTCGAATGGTCCGCTGCTCATCGCCTCCGGCACGCTGGGGCTGGCTACGGGGCGGATCGGCACGGAACGCGACATGCCCAATATCTCGATGCATCCGCGCCTGGGGAATGCGGCGTACACGCTGAGCCTGGTGGAGCGCGGCATTCGGGCGATGGTGATGCGCTTTTCGCCGACTGTGCACGGCGCCGGCGGCGATCATGGATTCGTCTCCGTGCTCGCCAGCATCGCGCGCAAGAAGGGCGTGTCGGCGTACATCGGCGATGGCCGGAACCGGTGGTCCGCGGTGAACCGGCTGGATGCAGGCAAGCTGGTTCAACTGGCGATCGACAAGGCTCCTGCGGGCAGCGTGCTGCACGCTGTTGGCGAGGAAGGCGTCGCCACGCGGGAGATCGCTGCTGCGCTGGGCCAGTTTCTCAATGTGCCGGTGACGACAATCCCGGCGGACCAGGCGCGCGAGCATTTTGATTGGCTCGGCATGTTCTTCGGCCTGGATGCGGCCGCATCGAGCGCCGCCACCCGCGAGTTGCTGGATTGGCAACCACGGCATCCGACACTGCTGGAAGATATCGCAGCCGGGCACTATCGAGGAGAATAGGACTGTCACCACGTTGGGCAGCGGTTTTTCGCGGAAAAACCGGCGTTTCCGGTTGGGGTGGCGTAAATCCTTTAAAATAGCGGGTTAAGAAACGTTCTAGCTCAGCTACAAAGGATTAAAAATGTCTATTTCCAGCACCGAAGAAATCGTCGCCGAACTGCGCGCTGGCCGCATGGTGATCCTGGTCGACGAGGAAGACCGGGAAAACGAGGGCGACCTGGTGCTTGCGGCGGACTTTGTCACGCCTGAAGCCATCAACTTCATGGTCAAGCACGCGCGTGGCCTGGTCTGCCTGACGCTGACCGAGGAGCGCTGCGACCAGTTGAACCTGTCGATGATGTCGGCCCGTAACGGCACCGCCTTCGGCACCAACTTCACGGTGTCGATCGAGGCGGCCGAGGGCGTGACCACCGGCATCTCGGCGGCCGACCGCGCCAAGACCATCCAGGTGGCCGTGGCCAAGGACACGCTGCCGTCGGACATCGTCCAGCCGGGCCACATCTTCCCGCTGAAGGCGCAAAAGGGCGGCGTGCTGATGCGCGCCGGCCATACCGAAGCCGGCTGCGACCTGACCTCGATGGCCGGCCTGACGCCGGCCTCGGTGATCTGCGAGATCATGAAGGACGACGGCACCATGGCGCGCCTGCCGGACCTGCTGGAGTTCGCCAAGGAACACGGCCTGAAGATCGGCACCATCGCCGACCTGATCCACTACCGCAGCCGCAACGAGTCGCTGGTCGAGAAGATCGGCGAGCGTCCGCTGAAGACGGCGCAGGGCGACTTCCGCATGATCGCCTTCCGCGACAAGCCAAGCGGCTCGGCACACCTGGCGCTGGTGCACGGCGACATCGAAAAGAGCAAGGAAACCCTGGTGCGCGTGCACCAGCCGGTGTCCATCCTGGATATCCTGGAATCGGAAGCGACCACCCACTCGTGGAACCTGTCGTCGTCGCTGGCGGCGGTCAAGGCGTCCGAGCGCGGCGTGATCGTGCTGCTCAATTGCGAAGAGACGGCGGAGCAGTTCTTCGCCCAGTTCGACGCGCTGGGCAAGCCGGAAACCAAGCCGAAGGGCCGCGCTGCCAGCATGGACCTGCGCAGCTACGGTATCGGCGCGCAGATCCTGCGTGAAGTCGGCGTCTGCAAGATGCAGCTGCTGGCCAGCCCGCGCAAGATGCCGTCGATGACGGGCTTCGACCTGGAAGTGACCGGCTACCTGGCCAAACCGAACTAACAACCCAACATATAAAGAGGCACTCCATGACTGTAGGAAGCTACGAAACCAATTTGTCCGGCGATGGCCTGCGTGTCGGCATCGTCCAGGCCCGCTTTAACGAGGACGTCTGCCACGGCCTGCTGTCGGCCTGCCTGGCCGAACTGAAACACCTGGGCGTGGCCGATGAAGACGTGCTGCACGTGACCGTGCCGGGCGCGCTGGAAGTGCCGCTGATCCTGCAGAAGATGGCGGAGTCGCAGCAGTTCGACGCGCTGATCGCGCTGGGCGCGGTGATCCGCGGCGAAACCTATCACTTCGAGCTGGTGTCGAACGAATCGGGCGCGGGCATCACCCGTATCGGCCTCGATTATGGTATTCCTATCGCCAACGCGATCCTGACCACCGAGACCGATGAGCAGGCCGAAGTGCGCATGGCCGAGAAGGGCGCCGACGCGGCGCGCGTCGCGGTTGAGATGGCCAATCTGACCATCGCCCTGGAAGAGCTGAACCAGGACAACGGCGACGACGAGTAATCAGTAATTTTGTAAGTATTTAAGAACAGGTATAACCATGACAGATAAAATTTTGCACGCCAACCCTAGCAAGAACCGTACGCCGCGCCACCGCGCGCGCGAGTTTGCGTTGCAGGGTTTGTATCAGTGGCTGCTGAACAATGAAGACGCCGCCACCGTGGTGAACAACATCCGCGCCGCGCACGGCTTCGACAAGGCGGACGGCGATCACTTCACTGTGCTGCTGTACGGCGCGATCAAGGATTCGGTGGCGCTGCGCGAAAGCTTCGCCTCGCTGGTCGACCGCGGCGTGGCGGAACTGTCCCCGATCGAGCACGCCGTGCTGCTGATCGGTGCGTTCGAGCTGAAGAACAACCTGGAAATCCCTTACCGCGTCGTCATCAACGAAGCGGTCGAGCTGACCAAGTCCTTCGGCGGTATCGATGGCCATAAATATGTCAACGGCGTGCTGGACAAGCTGGCTGCCAAGGTTCGTCCCGACGAGGTCGCCGCCGACAAGAAACGCTAAGCGGCGTCCGGTACTGTTAAAAGCCACCCAAGGTATCTTGCGGTGGCTTTTTTTATATTTGCTTTGACGGGCAGAGGAGGGCGCAGCAGTATCGCTTGGTTTTAAGCTAACTTGAGGCGATATCATCGAACTGAATCGACCATCCGGCCCGCAGGCCTGGCGACGGCGAGGCTGGCTGGCGCTGATCGGCTGCGCGCATATCGTGGCGTTTCTCTGCTGGCGGACGCCTGAGCGGCCTTTGGCGGCCCCCGTGGCGCCCCAGGCGGGCATCACCTATATCCTGGCCCCTGTCCAGCCGCCGCCTGAGCGGCCGAAGACGGCACAGGCGCCAGTCAGGCGGTTGCGGGAAGCGCCGGCGTCGTCATCGTTGCCGGCGCCGGCACCGGCGGTGCATCCGACCGTGCCGCAGGCCATCACCCAGACAGCGCCACCGCCCGATCCCTTCGCCTTGCCGGCCAAGCCGGACGAGGATTTGCGGCAGCGCGCCCTGAAAAGCGCGGCCGCCGTCGACAAGCAGCTGCGCAAGGAAGCCTGGAATCCGCGCGACAAGTTCGTCGCCAACGACCAGACCGCGCTGGCGGCCAAGATCGGCGGCGCCTACATCGGCGGCGGCTCGGTGACGTACGAGGAGGTCAGCCTCCCCGACGGACGCCATATGACCAAGATCCACGGCCCCGCCGGCACCTACTGCGCCTACATGGAGTCGAACGCGCTGACCGGTGGCCGCGATCCCTTCCGCGACGGTGTCAAGACCAAGGTCGGCACCTGCCCAATGTAAGCTAACTAGAGGCCATATCATCGAACTGAATCGACCATCCGGCCCGCAGGCCTGGCGACGGTGCGGCTGGCTGGCGCTGATCGGCGGCGTGCATATCGTGGCGTTTCTCTGCTGGCGGGCGCCTGAGCGGCCTTTAACGGCGTCTGTGGCGGTCCGCGCGCCGGTCACTTATATTCTGGCGCCGATGCGGCGTCTCCCGCCGGAGCGGCCGAAAACGGTGCAGTCTTCGGAGCGCATGCGGCCGGTGCGGCCAACGAACGCCCGCAGCGTCGAACCGGCACCGATGCCGCTGCTGCCTCCGCCTCCGGCCGCGCCGCAGCCGCAAGCCATTACCCAGGCCGCGCCGCCCGATCCCTTCGCATTGCCGGTCAAGCCTGAGGACGACCTGAAACAGCGCGCGCTGAAAAGTGCCTTCAACGTCGACAAGCAACTGCGCAAGGAAGCCTGGACGCAGCGCGACAGGGCGGTCGTCAACGACACCACGCCGCTGGCGGCGGCCATCGGCAGCGCCTACGTGGGCGGCGGCAGCGGCGCGATCGGGGAAATGGTCATGGCCGACGGCTCACGCGTGACCAAATGGCGCATGCCGGGTGGCGGCACCGCGTGCATCTACAAAGAGCCCAACACCTTCAGCGGCGGTCGCGATCCGTTCCGGGATACCGGGAGGGCCTCGGTCCGGTCTTGTCCATAGGCGGAGTACGGACGTAAAAAAGCCACCTTGCGGTGGCTTCGTCGTTGCTGCCCTACATATATATTAGAGGCCGGCGATCTGGGTGCCGCTGACCGACTTTTCAGCCGCCGCCACCGGTGGCACCGGCTTGACTGGCGCTGCGGCCATCATCGGGGTAATGGTTGGCACTTTCTTACCTGCCGAAACCTGCTTCAGGCGCTGGTACTCGGCCAGCACTTTCGAGCCGTAGCCGTCGTCGTGCTCGAAAGCTCCGGCGCCGACGTAGATCTTCAGGCCGGCTTCCACCGAACCGCCGCGGGTCACGTAATCCTTCAGGATCAGCGAGCCGACACGGATGTTGGCCACCGGGTTCAGCGCTGCCTGCAGGCCGCCCATTTCCTGGAATTTGTCGTGGTGCACTTTCGACATCACCTGCATCAGGCCTTGCGCGCCGACCGGGCTTTCCGCGAACGGATTCAGGCCCGATTCAATCGCCATCACCGCCAGGATCAGCAGCGGATCAAGCTTGATCTCGCGTGCCGTCAGGTAGGCGGTGGACACCAGCATGTTGGCGGCGTCGCCGGCTACGCGGTAACGCTTGGACAGCCAGGAGGTAACCCATTGTTGCTGCTTCTGCGTGCCCAGCAGGGCTTTTTCTTCGGCCGTCAGCGGCGCCGGGCTGGGAACCGGTGCCGAGGCTGGCGTTTCCATCAGGGCCGACAGCGGCGGCGCCACGACGGCAACGGCTTCTGCTTCTGGTTCGTGGTTCAGGCTGTTGCTCAATGCCTTGGCCAGGTCCGGACGGACAAACAGGACTGCCATCACTACTAAAGCGGTTACACCCAAAATGGTCAGAGTATGTTGGGCGGTGGTTAACACGCCTTTTGCCGAAACGCGAGTCGTGGAAAACCACGTTGCTGGCTGGCGAGCCATGGTGCGGGCAAACTGCGTTGCACCGGTGATGCGATTGATCATATAGTTCCCCTGAAATGTCCGTAAAAGCGGGTCCCTGCCAGCGTTGAACGCAGCTAAACCGGGTGCTAATGCCGTGCATCAGAAATATCTCATCGTCCGCCGCCGCTGGGAGCGCGCGTTGGACGCCGTCATTGTTTGCTTGAGCTGATCTTTCCCTGTGGTATTCGATCAGTGGCAATACAACTTCTTTCGGGGGTAAGGCAGACGCCTTTTGAAAACACTCCTTAAAATGTCATGTGGAGCCCCGACTCCGTGAATGAATAAGCAACACATGTATGTGGTTCGTTTAGCGATCTAAGTTCGCGCTGAACCGTGTTCTCTTCAAGTAGGGCAAATTGTAGAAGCCGTTTTATATCAAGTCAATACTAACGCAATCGAAAGCTATAACTTTTAAATCTTACTTTTTTGCTTGTATTGCGCCTAAAACCAATAAAATCAACTACTTGACCTGTCTTTTTAAACAGTATGCTGCGTTGTAAGAAATAATTAAAAAACGATGAAATATTCTGATCTGCGAGATTTTATTTCTCAACTGCAACGAATGGGCGAACTTAAGCCCATTTTGATCCCCGTTTCACCGTATTTGGAGATGACCGAGGTTTGCGACCGCACTTTGCGGGCCGCCGGACCGGCTTTGCTGTTCCAGAACCCGACCGGCCACAGCATCCCCGTGCTGGGTAATCTGTTTGGCACCGAGCGCCGCGTGGCGCTGGGCATGGGCGCCGACAGCGTCAGCGAGCTGCGCAAGATCGGCCACGTGCTGGCGCGGCTGAAGGAACCGGAACCGCCCAAGGACTTCAAGGATTTGATGGGCATGGGCTCGCTGGTGAAGGCCGTGTGGGACATGGCGCCGAAGGAACTGCGCGGCGCGCCGTGCCAGGAAATCGTCTGGGAGGGCGCCGATGTCGATTTGTCGAAATTGCCAATTCAGCATTGCTGGCCCGGCGATGTCGCGCCGCTGATCACCTGGGGCCTGGTGATCACCAAGGGTCCTAATAAGAAGCGGCAGAACCTGGGCATCTACCGCCAGCAGGTGCTGGGTCCGAACAAGGTCATCATGCGCTGGCTGGCGCATCGGGGCGGCGCGCTGGATTTCCGCGAGCACGCCATACAGAGCAAGGGCAAGCCCTATCCGATCTGCGTCGCGCTGGGTGCCGATCCCGCTACTATATTAGGTGCGGTCACGCCGGTGCCGGACAGCCTGTCGGAATACCAGTTCGCCGGCCTGCTGCGCGGCAGCCGCACCGAGCTAGTCAAGGCCATCGGCAGCGAACTGCGGGTGCCGGCGTCGGCCGAGATTGTGCTGGAAGGCCATATCTATCCTGACGAAAACCACCCGAGCGGCTACGAACACGCGCTCGAAGGTCCATACGGCGATCACACCGGCTATTACAACGAGCAGGACTCGTTCCCGGTGTTTACCATCGACCGCATCACGATGCGCCGCGATCCCATCTATCACTCTACTTATACAGGCAAGCCGCCGGACGAACCGGCGATCCTGGGCCTGGCGCTGAACGAGGTGTTCGTGCCGCTGCTGCAAAAGCAGTTTTCGGAGATCACCGATTTCCACCTGCCGGCCGAAGGCTGCAGCTACCGCATGGCGGTGGTGCAGATCAAGAAGCAGTACGCCGGCCACGCCAAGCGCGTGATGTTCGGGGTGTGGAGCTTCCTGCGCCAGTTCATGTACACCAAGTTCATCGTGGTGGTGGACGAGGACGTCAACATCCGCGACTGGAACGAGGTGATCTGGGCGATCACCACGCGCGTCGATCCGACCCGCGACACCACGCTGGTCGACAACACGCCGATCGATTACCTGGACTTCGCCTCGCCGGTGAGCGGCCTGGGCAGCAAGATGGGCATCGACGCGACCAACAAGTGGCCGGGCGAAACCACGCGCGAATGGGGCACGGTGATCACCATGGCGCCCGAAGTGAAAGCACGGGTGGATCAGATTTGGCAGGAGTTGGGCCTGTAGGGTATAATCACCCTCGGCGGGCCCCTGCGCATTGTGGCATGGCTAACCTGGTCAGGTCGGGAACGAAGCAGCCACGGCTATTAACCATAAGTGCCGCAGATCAGGCTCGCCTCCTTCGGGATATTAAAAAAGCTGCCATGGGCAGCTTTTTTATTTGCTTCCTTATTTACTCACTATCCAATTCCGCCTCGAACGGCCGCTCGGACGCCACCATCAGCGGATTTTCCTTCAGCCATGCCGATTCGGGTTTCAGCTTGATCTGGTTTTTGGCATCGGTGCTGTAGACCGTCGTGCCGACCTTCAGCTGCGCCGGCTTGCTGAACTTGAACACCACCACCTTGACGCTGGGCGCGAACATGCTCAGCGCACCCGCCATCTTCTTGATCGCCTGGTTCATCTGGCCGACGCTGCCCATCACCGGCGCATAGTTCCACTGCGTGCCTTCCGGCAGCGGCGTGGTGACGTCGTAGTTGACCTGCGACTTTTCTTCCTTCGGCAGGCTGGTCATGATCTTGGTGTCGTCGGTCATCCATTTGGAATTCGGCACCAGCGTCATGCGGAAGTCGGGCGACAGCGCCGGCAGCGGCTGGCGTTCGGCGCCGTGGACCACGGTCAGCACCACGTCGGCCGGCTTGTAGTTCTTGTTTTTCGGCTTGACGGTGATATACAGGTTGATCTTGTCGCGCTCGGGGGCCGGCAGGGCGTAGAACTTGTCGATGCGCAGGTCTTCGACCAGCTTCTTATATGGCAGCCATTCGCGCTCGTCGGCGTGGGCTGTGAGGGAGAACAACAATGGCAGGAGGAGGGCTGATTTTTTCATTTTTGTCATGTTAAAAGAAAAACAAATTGTAAGGCCTGATCGCCGACTTACCTAATCCGGTCGCGGCTTGTTACAATTGCCGCTTTGGCACCCGCTATCTACGGTAAAATTCCAGCATGTCCTATCAAGTCCTCGCCCGTAAATACCGCCCCAAGAATTTCGAAACGCTCGTCGGCCAGGAGCACGTCGTGCGCGCGCTGACGCACGCCTTGCACAGCGGCCGCCTGCACCATGCCTATCTGTTCACCGGAACGCGCGGGGTCGGCAAGACCACCTTGTCGCGCATCCTGGCCAAGTCGCTCAATTGCGTCGGCCCGGACGGCACCGGCGGCATCACGCCGACGCCATGCGGCGTGTGCGAAGCGTGTACGGCGATCGACGCGGGGCGCTTTGTCGATTACATCGAGATGGATGCGGCGTCCAACCGCGGCGTCGACGAGATGGCGCAGCTGCTGGAGCAGGCGGTGTACGCGCCGAGCAATGCGCGCTTCAAGGTCTATATGATCGATGAGGTGCACATGCTGACCAACCACGCCTTCAACTCGATGCTGAAGACGCTGGAGGAACCGCCGGAGCACGTCAAGTTCATCCTGGCCACCACCGATCCGCAAAAGATCCCGGTGACGGTGCTGTCGCGCTGCCTGCAGTTCAATCTGAAGCAGATGCCGCCGGGGCACATCATCGGCCACCTGGAAAACATCCTGGGCCAGGAAGGTATCAACTTCGAACAGCCGGCCTTGCGCCTGCTGGCCGCCGGTGCGCACGGTTCGATGCGCGACGCGCTGTCGCTGACCGACCAGGCGATCGCCTACGCCGCCGGCGCCGTGACGCTCGATGCGGTGCAGGGCATGCTGGGCGCGCTGGACCAGTCTTACCTGATTCGCTTGCTCGATGCGCTGGCCGCGCAGGATGGCGCGGATCTGCTGGCCGTGGCCGATGAGATGGCCACGCGCAGCCTGTCGTATAACGGAGCCTTGCAGGATCTGGGTACCTTGCTGCATCGGATCGCCCTGGCGCAAACGGTGCCGGCCGCGCTGCCGGACGATTTGCCGGAACACGCGGATATCGTCCGCCTGGCCGGTGCGTTCGACGCCGAAGAGGTGCAACTGTATTACCAGATCGCCGTGCATGGCCGCAATGAATTGGGTCTGGCGCCGGATGAATATGCAGGGTTCTCGATGACCTTGCTGCGCATGCTCGCCTTTCGGCCCGGCGTAGGCGGGGCAGAAGGACAACCCGCCGCAGCGCCGGCGATGTCGCGCCAGGCGGCGATGGCATCGGCACGCGCCGCTGCCGGTGCGCCGCCTGCGCGCGCGGCCGCGCATGTGCAAGCGAGCCACGCGAGCGTGACGCCGCCGGCGGTGGTTGCCGGCGCTGTTGCCGCGATGGCGCGGGCCGATGCTGCGGCATACACCGCACCTGCAAACCCGTCTGCCAGTGTCGCGCCGGCTGCGGTGACTGCGCCGCAAGCGCCGGCAGCGGTTGCCGTGCAAGCCGCACCGCAGGCGAACGCCGCGGCTCCAGTTGCTCCGCAGGCCGCAGCAGCTCCAGCGGCGCCGCTGGCCGCAGCAGTTCAAGCCGCGCCGCAGCCTGCCCAAGCCGCGCCGCAGCCTGCCCAAGCCGCGCCGCAGGCTGCCGCTGCGCCAGCCGCACAGCCGCCCGCCGCGCCGCCGCCAGCGAACGCACCTGCCGCACCAGCCGCGCCGATCAGCACCGCACGCGCCGCGATCAATGCGGCGCTGGAAGCTGCGCGCGCTGCGTCCAAGCCTGGTGCGCGGTCGGCATCGCAGGCAAGCGCCGCGCCGGCCGCTTCGGCGCCACCGGCCGCCGCCGCACCAGCTCCGTCGGCTGCACCATACACCGCACCCGCGATGGCCGCACCGCCGGCTCCCGCGCCACAAGCGCCTGCCGCGTCGTACACGCCGCCGAGCGCATCGGCTATCGCACCGTCGCGGCCCGCGCCGTGGGACGATATGCCGCCAGCCGCCACCATGGGCGGCGACGCGCAAGCGGCTGTCCTGGAAGCGCCTGTTCGCCAGGCCGTGGTACAGCCGGTACAACAAGCCGCACCGGCCGCCGCGCCCCAGTACGTCGCCCCGGCCGCGCAGTCCGCTCAACAGCAGGCCGATGAGGAAGACGACCTGCCACCCTGGGTGACCGAATTTTCCGACGACAGCGCCGTAGCGCAATCGGCCCCGGCGCAGGCTTACGCGCCGCCCGCAGCGCAGTCGCAGCCGCAAGCCCACAACCAGGCGCCGGCGCCACTGTCCTATGCCGATGAGGCGCAAGCGGTCGTCATGCCCGCCCGCGCCGCGCCGGCCCCCGCCAAGGCCCCGCACGCCTATGTCATCACCCCGGTTCCGGAACTGAACTGGGATGGCAACTGGCCGGCCGTAGCCGCCGCCTTGCCGTTGCGCGGTGTGGCCCAGCAATTGGCGATGCAGGCCGAGCTGATCGACTGCTCCATCGACGGCAACGCGGTGGTGTTCAAGGTGCGCGTGCCGATCGAAACCTGGCGCACGCCCGGCAACGTCGAAAAGCTCACCGTCGCGCTGACCGAACGCTTCGGCCGCCCGGTACGCGTGGACACCGAACTGGGCGCCGTCTGGTACACCGCCAGCGCCGAAGCGCAAGCGCATCGCGAAGCATGCCAGCGCGCCGCCGAGGACGTGGTGGCCAATGATCCCTTTGTGAACAGCATGATCCGCGAGTTCGATGCCTGGGTCGTTCCGGGATCGATCGTGCCGCCGGCCGCTTCGGCACCTGCCGCGGCCGCCAACTGATCACACCCTTAATTTTCAAAAACTCGTTTCCAAACACGGAGTATCCATCATGATGAAGAACCAACTGGCTGGCTTGATGAAACAAGCGCAAGCAATGCAGGACAACATGAAGAAGGCGCAGGACGCGCTGGCCCTGATCGAAGTCGAAGGCCAATCCGGCGCCGGCCTGGTGAAGGTCGTCATGACCTGCAAGAACGACGTCAAGCGCGTCACGATCGATCCGTCGCTGCTGGCCGACGACAAGGACATGCTGGAAGACCTGGTCGCCGCCGCCTTCAACGACGCCGTGCGCAAAGCCGAAGCCACCTCCGCTGAAAAGCTGGGCGGCCTGACCGCCGGCATGAATCTGCCGGCCGGCTTCAAGATGCCTTTCTAAGGACAGCGTCAGCCTGACTCCATGTCCAAATCGCTGGAATTCCTGACGGAAGCGTTGCGCCGTCTGCCCGGCGTCGGCCCCAAGTCGGCGCAGCGGATGGCGTTTCACTTGCTGCAGCATGACCGCGAAGGCGCGGACATGCTGTCGCGCGCATTGCATCAGGCCGTGAGCGCCGTGCATCACTGCGCGCTGTGTAATACCTTCACCGAGGAAGACATCTGTGACACCTGCAACGACGAGCAGCGCGACCGCCGCCTGCTGTGCGTGGTGGAGACGCCGGCCGACCAGTTGATGATCGAGCAGACCCTGACCTACAAGGGCTTGTACTTTGTGTTGATGGGACGGCTGTCGCCGCTGGACGGCATCGGTCCCAAGGATATTCACCTGGAAAAACTGGTGGCGCGCGCCGCCGACGGCCTGGTCACCGAAGTGGTGCTGGCCACCAACTTCACCAACGAAGGCGAGGCGACCGCGCACTATATCAGCGAGCTGCTGAAGGCGCGCGGCCTGAACGTCAGCCGGCTGGCGCGCGGCGTGCCGGTGGGCGGCGAACTCGAATACGTGGACGCGGGCACCATCGCCCGCGCGATGCTGGATCGAAGGGCGACATGACTGAAAAGATCTCTGGGAAGGAGTCTTCCCCTGCAGGGGAAGACCGCAAGCAGGCAGGCGGCATGCCGCCTGAAACCCCTGCTGGCCCCCTTGCCGGTATCAAGGTACTGGAACTGGGCACGCTGATCGCGGGCCCTTTTTGTGCGCGCATGCTGGCCGAGTTCGGCGCCGAGGTGATCAAGATCGAGTCGCCCGACGGCGGCGATCCGATCCGCAAATGGCGGGTGCTGAAGGACGGCACGTCGCTGTGGTGGTCGGTGCAGTCGCGCAACAAGAAATCGCTGACGCTGAACCTGAAGGATGCCCGCGGCCGCGCCATCGCGCGCCAGCTGGCGCTGGAGGCGGACATCATCATCGAGAACTACCGTCCCGGCGTGCTGGAAAAATGGGACATCGGCTACGAGCAATTGAAGGCGGTCAATCCGGCCACCATCATGGTGCGTCTGTCGGGCTTTGGCCAGACCGGGCCGATGAAGGACTTGCCAGGCTTTGGTGCCATCGGCGAATCGATGGGCGGCTTGCGCTACGTGTCCGGCCATGCGGACCGGCCGCCGGTGCGGGTGGGCGTGTCGATCGGCGATTCGGTGGCGGCACTGCACGGCGTGATCGGCGCGATGATGGCGCTGCGTCACCGCGACGCGACCGGGGGCAAGCTCAAGGGCGAAGGCCAGATGGTTGATGTCGCCTTGTACGAATCCGTGTTCAACCTGATGGAATCGCTGGTGCCGGAGTTCGACCACGCCGGCGTGGTGCGCGAGCGTACCGGCGGCGCCTTGCCCGGCATTGTGCCATCCAACACATACACGACCAGGGATGGCGAGAACATCGTCATCGCCGGCAATGGCGATGCGATCTTCAAGCGGCTGATGCTGGCGATGGGCCGCATCGACATGGCCGGCGACAAGGAACTGGAACGCAACGACGGCCGCGTCAAGCGCACGCAGGAAATCGACGACGCCATCCAGGCCTGGTGCGACACGCACGACATCGACAGCGCGCTGGCGGTGCTGAAGGCGGCCGATGTCCCGGCCGGCAAGATCTATTCGGTGCGCGACATGATGGTCGATCCGCAGTTCATCGCGCGCGAGATGTTCGAGCAGCACCACTTCGCCGACGGCACGCCGGTCAAGCTGCCGGCGATTTCGCCCAAGCTGTCGGCCACGCCTGGCCACACCAAGTGGATCGGTCCGGCGCTGGGCCAGCACAACGACGAGGTGTTGCAGTCGCTGGGCTACAGCGCGCAGGACATCGCGGCCATGAAGCAGGACGGCGTGCTTTAACGACGCCGTGCGGCGCTGCGCCAGGCCGCATAATTGCCCGGCAACGGTTCGCCTGGACCGAGGTAGCCATCGTCGATGCCGAAGTCATGGATGCGCCGGTAGCCGCGCGCTTCCAGCAGGTGCTGGATGGCCTCGCGCACCGGTTGCCGGTTGTGCTCGACCGTCAGCAGGCGCAATCGATATTCGTCGAACGGAAAACTTTTCAGTATCGCCAGCTCCGAGCCTTCTGTGTCCAGGCTCCAGTAGTCGATGACGGCTGGCGCTTTGTGTTCCTTCAATATCGAGGCTATCGTACGCGCCGGCTTGCGCACGGCGTTCAGCGGGCCGAACAGCGAGCGGGCATAACGCAGCATCGCCGGCGGATATTCCTGCAGTATGCCGCCCAACATGTTGGCGTTTTCCACGAAATCCACTTCACCCGCCTGATCGTAGAGACAGCTGTGCACACAGATGCAACGGCGATTCGCTTGCAGCAACCGGAAATAACGGTCGTTGGGTTCGATGCAGATGCCGCGCCAGCCGTACGCCGATTCTAGCAACAGCGTGTTGCTGGAGCGGATGCCGTCGGCCGCACCGGAGTCGAGGAAGTAGCCGCCGCGCATGCCGTTCAATACCGACAGCACGAAATGGTCTTGCCCCAGCTGCGAGCTCATCGCGGTCCTTTTTTCTAGCGGCGGGAACGGCGCAACGCGGCGGACCGCCAGGCTGCGTATGGCTCGGTGGCATCGGCGGTTCGCTCGGGCGCCGGCGGAGGGCGGCGGAAGGCATCGTTGCGGCGATGGCCGTACAGCATCGTCACGTTGACGCGGCGGCTTTCGTAGTCGTCGCGAAAGCGGCAGGCGGCGGTGCCGTGGAACAGGTCGGAGTTGAAGATGATCGCACGGTTCTGCCGGTACGGAATGTAGCGGGCACTCGCCTGGACCGAACCGAGGTAGCGGCGTATCAGGTCCGGTCTGCGGTTGTAGCTGGTGAAGTCCCAATCCGGCGGCGCCTCCACATCGTAGATGACCATGCCGCCGCTTTCGGGATCGAGGTTGGCGTCGTCCGGCGTCAGCCAGAAGTTGACGTTGATGGCGGCGAAGTCGGCATGGATATCGTCGCCGGGCAGCAGCGGCGGATATTTGTAGGCCCACATTTGCGTCAGGCGGTGGCGCTCGCCGATCAGCTGCGGCAGTGTGCGGCGCAACGCGTGCGCGATCTGGCGCAGCAGCGGGCAGTTGAAGCCGTTGTGATACAGCGCGCCCAGGCGGCCGTGCGAATACCGCAGCGACGACCATATCGTCGACTCAAGACAGAAGCGGCGCAATCCCTCCAGCGCCTCCGCCGACAGGAAGTCGTCAATGACGACGATGCCCGGCGCCTGGGTCTGATACGCCTGTTCCACCTCGGCGCCTTGCCATGTGCCGGAGAACGGTTGCTCGACGCGCGGCGTGGGGCGCAGGTAGACCGTGCGGTTGTAGACGGCGCCGATCTGTATCTGCTCGGCCAATGTCAGCTGTTCGCGCCGGCTGATCTTGCTGGCGGCCAGTTGGTCGGCAATCTGACGGTAGCGCTTTACGATGGGCGTGAATTCGGTTCCCAAGGCCCCCAGGCGCTGCAGATAGGAAAACTGGGCGACGTCGTGGCGCAGCTTGGCAACGGAAAGTGGGGAGGACGCCTGCGTCATCTCGCGGTCCTAGGCGTTGACTGCCGCAGACAGTTTGCCCAGCGTGTCCGGGATGTGCACGTTGTCGAGCCAGGCCGCCTGCAGCACGTCGGCGATCATTTCCTGCCAGTGCTCGGCGATGACCTTGCGCACGGCGTCGTCGTGGTACAGGCGCTGGCACATCTGGCATTGGTGCGCGTACATGCCTTCCCAGCTGATCGAAGGGTCGTGCGTGGCCGCCCAGGCGACAATCTTGGCCGGGCCCTGATGGTGTATCCACAGTTTCAGGAAGTCTTCCTCGGCGTCGAGGATGGCCCGGCGCAGGAATTGCGGTTGCGCGGTATCGGCAACGTTGAGCTCGGGGATGACGCGCAGGCCCAGGCCGCAGCAGGCGCCGATGCGGCCGTCCGCCTGCAGCGTGTAGGTCTTCAGCACGCTGGAACAGCCGCCGCGTATCGCCGCCGCCTGCACGTCGCAGGCTACGCCTTCGGGATATTGATAAATCGTTTCGTGGCGCAGCGGCATCCAGGGGCTGCTCAATATCGTCAGCGCCTCGAACTGGTGGGGCGGCAGCGTGGCGATGAGTGGATGCTCCAGTATCAAGTCCGGCGTGATGCCGCGGTCCTGCTTCAGCTCCATCATCACGTGGGTTCGGAACCGGCGTTCGCAGGCGGCCACGCAGGCCAGGACCACGCGCTCCAGCGGCACGAAACGGACGTGCTCGTCGCCGGTGCTGTAGTTGATTTCGGACAGGCCTGCGTCGATCAGTTCGGCGAGCCTGGCGCGGGCGGTCTCCAGGCTGGTGGCCCAGTGCGCGTTGGTGACCAGCCGCACGGGAAAGTCATGATCGGCGGCGCGGCGGATACCCAGCAACAGCGTTTTCCATTCCAGCGTGGCTTCGCCGCCGGTGAAAACGATGTTGTGGAAATTCAGATGCCTGGCCTCGTCGATGGCGGCCAGGACCACGGCAGGCCCCAGCCGGGTGCGGTCGCGCGGGCTGGAGAGCGTGCCGCAGTCGGCGCATTCGGCCGGGCAGGTGAAGGTCGGCATGATGGACAGCGTGTGGCCGCGCCGGCGCAGCATCGCCGTTTCCGTTTCAGCGGGAGACATTGAATTGCTCGTCGACGATGTTGAGGATGCCGCGTGCCTGCAACGTTGCCGCGTACTGCACCAGCGCTTCGATGGTGACGCGGATGTATTCCTGGCCGCGGTAGGGATCGAAGCGGGAATCGTCGTCGGTGCCGGTGTCGGTGCCACCGTCCGTGCCGTCGTCGGTTCCGTCGTCCGTACCATCGTCGGTGCCTGTATCCGTGCCGGTATTGGTACCGGTGTCGGTGCCCGTATCGGTGCCGGTGTCCGTGCCGGTATCGGTGCCATCGTCGGTGCCGTCGTCCGTTCCGTCATCGGTGCCCAGATGGGTGCCGGTCTGGGTGCCGTTGCCGTCGGTGCGCACTTCCGTGCCGTGCTGCGTGCCGGGGCCGGTGCCGATGGTGGCCGAACTGTGCTCGAAGCTTTGCGTGCTGTTGGAGTCGTTGATCGTCCGGTGGTCGGTAGGCACCAGGAAACCGCTGGCGAAGATCGGGCTGCTGGTGAACAGCATCGCCTGTTCGACGCCGATGGTGGCGAACGGCGAGGCGCTTTCGATTCCGCTGCGTATCAGCGCAAGCACCACATGGTCGCCGCCATGTTCGACGACGGCATGGCCGAAGGCGGTCATGAATTCATTGCGGCTGGGAGTACGGTGGCGGTTTTCGCCCGCGTAGTCGCTCAGCCAGCGCAGCAGGCGCCGATTGGACAGCAACGCATACACCAGCTGGTTGCTGACCGAGCTGCGCTGCTCCGGCAGTTGGCCGCCATCGACATATTCGGCCAGCACCTGCGCCGGATCGGTGACGAACTGTTCGCGCAGCAGGTAATCCTGCGCCATCGCCTTGAACAGCGCGTCCACCCTGCGCGCGACGCCTGCCGCCCGCAGCACCAGCGGCCGTCGATGGGCATGCCGCTCGGGCGCGAACACCAGGCGGAAGGAATGTTCTTTGTCGTCCATACGAACTCCTGTGATCGGTCAGCGGTCTATTCATCATAGACAGCTGAGCCGGCGGCGGAGGGACGGGCGTCAAAGCTGAGCAGGGAACTTTATCTTGGGCGCGGTGTCGTTGGCCGCGGTTCCGACCAGGGCGAACTGGTTGCCGAGCATGATGTTGATCGATTCCGGCGGCGACGGGTGGCCGAGGTAGTAGCCTTGCGCCATGTCGCAGCCGTACTCTTCCAGCAGCACGAGCTGGGCGTCGGTCTCCACGCCTTCGGCTACCACCGCCATCTTCAGGCCATGCGCCATGGCGATGATGGCGCGCGTGATGGCGGCGTTTTCCGAATCCTGCGGCAGGCCGCTGATGAAGCTCTTGTCGATCTTCAGCGCGCGCACGTCGAAGCGCTTCAGATAGTTCATCGACGAATAGCCGGTGCCGAAATCGTCGATCGACAGATACACGCCGATGGCGCGCAATTGCTCCAGCGTGACCATGGTGGCGCGGGCATCGTCCATCAGCGTGCCTTCGGTCAGCTCCAGCTCCAGCAACTCGGGCGGCAGGCCGGTGTCGTGCAGCGTGGAGATGACGATCTGCGTCAGGTTCTCGTCCTTGAACTGCTTGGCCGACAGGTTGACGGCGACGCGCACCGGCCGCTGGCCGATCGCCTGCCACGCCATCGCCTGCCGGCATGCGGTGCGCAGCACCCATTCGCCGATCGGCACGATCAGGCCGGTTTCCTCGGCCAGCGGGATGAACTCGGTCGGCGAGATGATGCCGCGCTCGGGATGGCGCCAGCGCACCAGCGCCTCGACGCCGACGATCTGCGAGCTCTGCACGTCGATCTGCGGCTGGTACAGCAGGTACAGCTCGTCGTTCTGCAGCGCCTTGCGCAAGCCCACTTCCAGCTTGACGTGGCTCATGATCTGCATCGTCAGCGAGGAGCTGTACAGCTTGGCGTTGTTCTTGCCGCAGTTCTTGGCGTGGTACATCGCCGTGTCCGCATACTTGAGCAGCGAGTTGCAATCCTCGCCGTCCTCCGGATACAGCGAAATGCCGATGCTGGCGGTGACGAAGATTTCATGCGCCCCCAGCAGGAAGGGGCGGCGCATCGCCTCCTTGACGCGGTGGGCGACGTTGAGCGCGTTCTCGACCCGCTCCAGGTCCGGGATCAGGATGGTGAACTCGTCGCCGCCCAGACGCGCCAGGTTGTTGCCGCCGAGCTCGGTGCGCGAGACCAGGTCGCTGGGGCGCGTGGTTTCGCGCAGGCGCTCGGAGACGGCTTTGAGCAGGTGGTCGCCGACGTCGTGGCCCAAGGTGTCGTTGATGCGCTTGAAGGCGTCCAGGTCCATGAACAGCACGGCGAACTTCTTGTTGGCCTTGCGCGACCGCACCAGCTCGGCTTCCAGCGTTTCCAGGAAGGCTTGCCGGTTGGGGATGCCGGTCAGGCTGTCGCAATAGGCAAGGCGGCGGATCTGCTCTTCGGTGCGCTTGCGCTCGCTGATGTCGCGCACCAGGCCCAGCACCTCGTCGGCGCCGGTGGCCACCAGCCGCGCCTCGAAGTGCCGCACCGGCGCGGGGGCGGCATGCTCGCCCTGGCGCACGCGCGGCGCGGCGCCGGGTATCGGCAGCTCGTAGTCGAGCGAATGGATGTGCTGCGTCTCGAGCACGGTCTGCACCTGCTCCAGCATGTGCCGGGCGATATCCTCCGGCAACACCTGGCTCAGGTGGCGGCCGACGCAGTGGTCGCTGGAAAATACGCCGCTGGCCTCGTGGCCTTGTTCGTAGTCCAGGTAGTAGCCGTCCTTGTTCATGCGGAAGAAGGTGTCGGGGATCGCCGCCAGCACCGCGCGGTGGTGGGCGTCGGCGATGCGCAGGCGGGTGATGGCGTCGCTGGCGCGCAGCACGTACAGCACCCGGTGGCCCAGGATGGGCCAGTTGATCGGCTTGGAGACGAAATCGGTGGCGCCGGCCTCGTAGGCCTGGGTCACCGATTCCAGTTCGTCGCCGCCGGTGACCATGATGATGGGCACGGTCGTCTGCGTTTCCAGCCGGCGGATTTCGCGGCACACGGCAAAGCCGTCCATGCCGGGCATTTCCACGTCCAGCAGCACCAGGTCCGGCGCCATCGCCTGATAGCAGGCCACGGCCTTGTCGCCGTTTTCGGCCTCGACCGCGTCGAGGCCGACCTGGGCCAGCATTTCCAGCATCAGCAGCCGCATCACGGGATCGTCGTCGACGACCAGCACCAGGCCGCGCTTGGGGGAGGTTGAGCTTGCCATGTCATATTTCCTTTTCCAGGATAGCTCCCAACGCCTGCCGCACGGCCTGGAAAGAACGGTCCATGTCCGCCAGCAGGGCAGCGGCGCCGGCGGTGGTGTCGTGACGCGCCAGCTGCTCCATCTCCTTGCAGCGCTGCGCCATCACGTCGGCGCCGACGTTCGCGCTGCTGGACTTGAGACTGTGCGCGGCCTTGCGGATCTGGCTGATGTTGCCGATGGCGATGGCTTGCCGCAGCGTTTGCAGGTGGGTGGGGGTGTCGTCGAGATAGGCTTGCAGCACCCGTTCCAGCAGCGCGTCGCCATGGACGGCGCTGAGGGCGCGGATGTTTTCCAGCGCCTGCCGGTTGATCTGGCCGCCGGGCAGGTCGCCGGTGGCGGCGGCTTCCTGCGGGGCCGGCATGCGCGGCAGGCTGATCCAGCGCGAAATGGTTTGTCCCAGCGCCTGCTGGGTGAACGGCTTGCTCAGGTAGTCGTCCATGCCGGCGGCCAGGCAGGATTCGCGGTCGCCCTGCAGCGCGTTGGCGGTGATGGCGATGATCGGCAGGCTGCGGGCGCGGCCGCGCTGCTTTTCATGGCGGCGGATTTCATTGGTCGCGGCAAAGCCGTCCATGACCGGCATCTGGCAATCCATCAGGATCAGGTCGTAATCGCCGTGCAGCACCGAGCGCAGCGCTTCCTCGCCGTTGCAGGCGCGGCTGACGTCCAGTCCCAGCCCTTCCAGCATGGCGCTGGCCACCTCGACGTTGACCGGATTGTCTTCGGCCAGCAGCACCTTGCGGCGCCGGCGCGCACGGGGCGCCGGCGTCGGGCTGGAACTGAGCGCGGCCAGCGGCGGCGCGGCCGGCGCGGCGTGCGCCCCGCTGCGG
>NZ_BPWI01000024.1:0-66418 GCF_040369125.1 Duganella hordei | reverse complement strand
GTTCCAACCTGGGGTCAGTTCCGGCAATCTGCCACGCGTGGCAGATTGCCGGAACTGACCCCAGGTTGGAACCGGCCCCGCATTTTAGTTTTAGCGGTTCGGGACGCTGAACCAGGTGCCGGCGTTGTGGTCGGCGCCCGGGGTCTTGTCGCGCTGGGTATCGGTCCAGGCGGCTTGCAGGCCGTGGGCGGCGCGGTATTGACTCAGGGCCTGGGCCAGCGTGGTGTCGGCGCTCTGGGCCGGCGTCGTCAGCTGCGGCGCCGGGGCCGCGGGGGCGGCGGCGTGACTGGCGGCGAAGCTGGCGATTGCGTTGCTCAGGCCGCTCACCTGCTGCTGCAGCGACGGGGTGCCGGTCGCGGCGCCTTTCTGCGCCAGGAACCAGACGTCGGCGCTGGCGTGGGTGCTGCCGTCGGTGCCGGTGTAGCTCGACGTCAGGCCGATGGCATTGCCGTTCTGTAACGTCAGCGCGTTGTCGGCGTGCGTGGCGATGCCGGCGATGCCCAACTGGTCCAGCGTCTTCAGCTCGTCCGCCTGGCTGACGCCGTCGGAGTTGCCGTCGACCCAGACCCGCAGCGCGCCGAAGCTGTGGTCGGCGGCCGTGATCTGGCCGTCGCCGTTGCTGTCGAGCGCCTGCAGCGCGGCGTAGCCGTTGGCCGCCTTGCCGCCGTCGGCCAGCGTGGTGGCGCTGCCGAACAGTTCGCCGCCGTCGTTGATGACGCCGTCGTTGTTGCGGTCCAGGGCCAGCAAGCCGTCGTGGGCGTCGACCCAGCCGGTGTTGACGGCCTTGCCGTCGCCGCGGATGTCGAACCGCACGCCGGCAGCGATGCTCAGCGTGCGCACGCCGTTGCCGTCCAGGTCCAGCACCAGCGGCGTGGCGTAGTTGGTCGACGAGGCGTTCAGCGCCATCGTCTGCGTGACCGTCATCGCCGCCACCTGGCCGCCGGTGAAGGCGTTGGCTTGCGTCACGCTCAGCGCGGTCAGGCCGGCGGTGGTCAGCGACGGCACCTGGCCGGCCGTGAACGCGGCGATCTGGTCGGTCGTGAAGACGATCAGCTGGCTGGTTTTCAGGCCGGCCACTTGGGTGTTGGTCAGGCCGGCGATCTGCGTCGTCGACAGGTAGCCGATCTGCGTCGCCGTCAGCGAGCCGAGCTGGCTGGTGGTCCAGGCGCCCAACTGGTCGGTGGTGAAGGCGTTGATCTGGTCCACCGTCAGCGCGGCGATCTGGGCGTTCTTCAGCGCGGCCATCTGCTGCGTGGTGAAGGCGGCCGCCTGCGGGCCGGTCAGCGCGTTCAGCTGGGTGGTCGTCAGCGTCTGGATCTGCGAGGTGGTCAGCGCCTGCAGCTGGTCGGTGCCGAACACGGCCATCTGGTCCACCGTCAGCGCGGTGATCTGGCTGAGCTTGATTGCGGCGACCTGGGCCGTGGTGAAGGACTGGATCTGGCTGTCCGACAACGCGGCCAGCTGGGTGGTGGTCAGGTAGCCGACCTGCGCGGTGCGCAAGGCGCTGATCTGGCCGGTGCTCAAGGCGTACATCTGGTCGGCGGTCATCGCGCCCAGCTGGACGCTGGTCAGCGCCTGCACCTGGGCGGTGTTCAGCCCCGGCAGTTGGGTCACGTCGAGGCTGGATACCTGCAAGGTGCCCAGCGCGGCGACGTCCGCCGTGACCAGCGCGCCGATCTGGTTGGTCGACAGCGCGACCACCGCGGTCACGCTCAGCGCGGCCGCTTGCGCGGTGCTCAAGGCTGCGATCTGGTCGGTGCTGAAGACGGTGATCTGGCCCACGTCGATGGCGGCGACCTGCGCGGTTTTCAAGCCGCGCACCTGGTTGGTGGTCAGCGCTACGGTCTGGTCGGTGGACAGGCCGGTGAACTGGATGGCGGTCAGCGCGGCCATGTCCTGGGTGTCGAGGGCGGCGATCTGCGCGGTGTTCATCGCGGCCAGCTGGTCGGCGGTGAGCCACGGCATTTGCGCGGTGGACAGGCCGGTCATCTGGGCGGTGGCCAGGGCAACGATCTGGTCGGTGCTCAGGCTGCTGGCCTGGGCGGTGGTCAGCGCGGCGATCTGCGCGGTCTTCAGCGCACCGATCTGGTCGGTGGTCAGCGCCAGGATGGCGTCGATGCTCAGGCCGTAGGCCAGTTGCGCCGTGCCCAGCGCGGCGATGTGGTCGGTGTCGAGCGCCGCCACTTGCGCGGTCTGCAAGCCGGTGGACAGCTGGCGGGTGGTCAGCGCGGCCAGCTGCGTCGTGCTCAGCGCGTTCAACTGGTTGCTCGACAGCACGCCGATCTGGTCGCTGGTCAGGGCGGCGATCTGGCGGGTGGCCAGCGCGTTGAAGTCGACCGTCTCCAGTGCTGCGATCTGGTCGGTGGTGAGCGAGACGATCTGCTGCGTGGTCAGGGTCGATGCCTGGGCGGTGCCCAGCGCGACGATCTGGTCGGTGGTCAGCGCCTGCACCTGGCCGGTGCTCAGCAGCGAGGTTTGCGCGGTGCGCAGCGCGGTGAGCTGGTCGGTGGTCAGCGCGGAAATACCGTCGCTGCCCAGGCCGTAGACCAGCTGCGCGGTGGTCAGCGCCGAGATGTGGGCGCTGTCCAGCGTGACCAGCTGCGCCGTGCTGAGGCCGTTGCTTAGCTGGCTGGTGGTCAGGGCCGCCTGTTCGGCGGTGGTCAGCGCGTTCAGCTGGTCGCTGTTCAGCGCGGCCACTTGTTGGCTGCCCAGGGCGACGATCTGGCGGGTGGCGAACGAGGCCAGGTCTTCCGTTTCCAGTGCGGCGATCTGGCCGGTGGTCAGCGCGGCGACCTGGCGCGTGGCCAGCGAGCTGGCTTGCGCGGTGGTCAGCGCGGCGATCTGGCCGGCGTTCAGGCCGGTGCTGATCTGGTCGGTGGTCAGCACCGTCAGTTGCGCGGTGGCCAGCGTTTGCAATTGGTCGGTGGTCAGTGCCAGCAACTGGTCGCTGCCCAATGTGACGAGCTGGGCCGTGGCCAGCGCGGCCAGGTCCGCCGTCTCCAGCGCGGCGACCTGGTCGCTGGTCAGCGCGGTCAGTTGCACGCTGGTCAGCGAGCGCGTCTGCGCCGTGGTCAGCGCGACGATCTGGTCGGTGGTCAGCGCGCCGAACTGGCTCGCTTGCAGGTTCTTGAGGGCGCTGGTGTTCAGTACGGCGAACTGGTCGGTATTGAGCGCGGTCAGCTGGGCCGTGCTCAGCGACGGCAGCTGGACCGAGGTCAGCGCCGCGATTTGCGCGGTGCTCAGCTGGCTGAACTGGTCGCTGGTCAGCGAACCCAGCATTTGCGTGGTCAGCCCGGTGATGGCGCTGCTGGACAGCGCGTTCAGCTGGTCGCTGGTCAGCGCGGCGAACTGGTCGGAACGGAAGGCGGCCAGCTGGTTGCTGCGCAGCGCGACGAAGTCCATGGTGCTCAGCGCGGCGATCTGGCCGGTGCCGAGCGCGGCGATCTGCACGGTGCTCAGCGCCCCCACTTGCGCGGTGAGCAGCGCGGCGATCTGGTCGCTGTTGAGGGCGACGATCTGGTCGCTGGTCAGGCCGACGATCTGGGCCGTGGCCAGCGCTGCGATCAGGTCGGTGGTCAGCGCGCCCACATTGGCGGTGGCGATGGCGGCGATCTGCGCGGATTTCAGCGCGGCGAAATCGGCCGTTTCCAGCGCGTCCAGCTGGTTGCTGCTGAGCGCGGCCACTTGCGCGGTGCTGAGCGAGGCGACCTGCATGCTGCTCAGCGCCACCATCTGGTCGGTGGTGATCGCGCCGAACTGGGCGGCGTTGAGCGCGGCAATCTGCGTGCTCGACAGCGTGACGAAGTCGTCGGTGCTGAGGGCGGCGATCTGGTCGCTGGTGAGGGCGTTCAACTGGCGCGTGGCGATATTGTCCACCTGCAGCGTCGTCAAGCCGGCGATCTGGTCGGTGGTCAGCGAGGAAGCCTGCGCCGAGGTCAGCGCGTCGATCTGGGCGGTGGTCAGGTTTTGCAGCTGGTCCATCGTCAGCGAAATCAGCTGATTCGTGGTCAGCGCCTGCACCTGCGAAGTCTTCAACGCGGCCAGGTCATCGGTGCTCAGCGCCTGCAACTGGTCGGTGCTCAGCGCGGCGAGCTGGGCGGTCGCCAGCGCGGCGGCTTGCAGCGTGGTCAGCGCGCCGATCTGCGTCAGACCCAGCTGGGTGATCTGCAGCGTGCTCAGCGAGGTGAGCTGGGCGGTCAGCAGCGCGGCCAGGTCTTCCAGCTCCATCGCGCCCAACTGGTCGGAACTCAATGCGGCCAGTTGCGCCGTGGCCAGCTGGGACACTTGCTGCGTGGTCAGCTGGACGATCTGGTCGGTGCCCAGCGCGTGGAATTGCGCCGTGGTCAAGCCGTTGAGCTGGGTCGAACCCAGACTCTGGAACTGGTCGATCAGCAGCGAGTTCAACTGGTCGCTGGTCAACGCGGTAAATTGCGCTGCCTTCAGGGCCAGCAGGTCGTCGGTGTTGAGCGCCTGGATCTGGTCCGAGGTCAGCGCCTGCAGCTGGTTGCTGCTGAGCGATTGCGCCTGCGCCGTGGTCAGCGCGGCAACGCGGTCGACCGTCAACGATTGCACCTGGGCGGTGCCGAGTGCCGCGATCTGTGCGGTCTTCAGCGCGGCCAGGTCTTCCAGCTCGAGCGCGGCCAGTTGCTGCGTGGTCAGCGCGGCCACTTGCGCCGTGCTCAGCGACTGGTATTGCTGCGTCGTCAGTTCGATGATCTGGTCGCTGTTGAGCGACTGGAACTGCGTCGAGCTCATCGCGTTCAGCTGGGCGGCGCCCAGGGCCTGCACCTGGTCGATCACCAGCGCGGCGATCTGGTCGGTGGTCAGCGCGGCGATTTGCGCGGACCTCAGCATCAGCAGGTCGGCGGTGGTCAGCACCCGCACCTGGTCGGTGCTCAGCGCGGCCACTTGCGCGGTCGCCAGGCTGCCCGCTTGCGCCGTGGTCAGCGCTGCGATCTGGTCGGTGGTCAGCTCGGTCACCTGAGCGGTGGTCAGGGCGACGATCTGCGAGGTCTTCATCGCGGCCAGGTCTTCCAGCTCCAGCGCCCGCAGCTGGTCGCTGTTCAGGACGGCGACGCCGGCCGTGCTCAGGCTGCCGATCTGGCGGGTGGTCAGGGCGACGATTTGCGCGGTGTTCAGCGCGGCGATCTGGTCGGTCGTCAGGCCGCCGACCTGGGTCGGCGTCAGTGCCTGGATCTGGTCGGTGGTCAGGTTGCTCAGCATGCCCAGCGCGCCCAGTTGCGCGGCGCTCAGCGCGGCAAAGTCGGCCGTGCTCAACGCGGCGATCTGGTCGGTGGTCAGCGAGGACAGCTGGCCGGTGGACATCGCGCTGACCTGGAGGCTGGTCAGCGCGGCGATCTGGTCGGTGCTCAGCAGCTGCACTTGCGCGGTCTTCAGTGCGGCGATCTGCGTGGTTTTCAGCGCGATGACTTCATCGGTGTTCAGCGCGGCCAACTGTGTGGCCGTCAGGCTGGCGACCTGGCCGGTGGCCAGCGCCGCCACTTGCAGCGTGGTCAGCGAGGTGATCTGCGAGGTCAGCAGGCCCTGGAATTGCGCCGTGCTCAGTGACGACAGCTGCGCCGCCGTCATCGCCTGCAGCTGGTCGGTCGACAGCGCATCCAGCTGGTCGGTGTTCAGCGCCAGCAGTTGCGAGGTCTTCAGCGCGGCCAGGTCCTGGCTTTCCAGCGCGAGCATCTGGCCGTTGGTCAGCGACGCCACTTGCGCGGTGGTCAGGTTGGCGACTTGCGTGACGCTCAGGCCGGCGATCTGGTCGCTGTTCAGCAGCACCAGTTGATCGGTGCTCAGCGCGGCGACCTGCTGGGTCTTGAACGCGGCCAGGTCTTGCGTTTCCAGCGCGGCCAGCTGGTCGGCGGTCATCGCGCGCACTTGCGCGGTGGCCAGGCTGCCCGCTTGCAGCGTGTTCAGCGCGACGATCTGGTCGGTGGTGAGCGACTTGAACTGGGCGCTGCTCAGCGCCGCCATCTGCGTGGCGGTCAGCACGCGGAACTGGTCGGTGCCCAGTGCATCGAGCTGGTCGGTGGTCAGCGCGGCCAGTTGTGCTGTCTTCAACGCCACGATGTCGGCGCTGGAGAGCACGGCGACTTGCGCGGTGCCCAACGCGGCGGTCTGGCGCGTGCTCAGGCTGGATACCTGCAGGGTGGTCAGCGCGGCGGCCTGGGCGGTGCTCAGGCTGGCGATGACGTCGGTGCTCAGCGCGGCGAATTGTGCGGTTTTCAGCGCGGCGAAGTCCTGGCTTTCCAGCGCGTTCACCTGGTCGCTGCTGAGGGCGGCGATCTGCTGCGTGCTCAGGTTGCCGACCTGCGCGGTGCTCAGCGCGGCGATCTGGTCGCTGTTCAGTGCGACGATCTGCGCGGTCTTGAGGGCGGCGATCTGCGCCGTCTTCATCAGCGACAGCGTCTGCGTGCCCAGGGCCACCAGCTGGTCGCTGGTCAACAGCGCCACTTGCGCGGTGCTCAGCGACGACACTTGCGTCGTGCTCATGGCGGCGATCTGCGTGGTGTTCAGCGTCGCCAGCTGCGAGGTGCTCAGGCCGTTGAGCTGAATCGTGGTCAGCGAAGCCACCTGGTCGCTGGTCAGCGCGTTCAACTGGTCGCTGCCCAGGCCGATTACTTGCGAGGTCTTCAGCGAGGCCAGGTCGCGCGTTTCCATCGCCACCAGTTGGTCGCTGGTCAGCGATAGCAGCTGGCGCGAGCTCAGGCCGGCATATTGGGCGGTGCTCAGCGCAACGATCTGGTCGGTGCTCAGCAGCTTGATCTGGGTGGTGCCGAGGGCGGCCAGTTGCGCGGTTTTCAGCGCGGCCAGGTCTTCGGTTTCGATCGCCAGCAGTTGGTCGGTCGACAGCGCGGCCACTTGCTGCGTGGTCAGGCTGGATGCTTGCGCGGTGGTCAGCGCGACGATCTGGTCGGTGGTCAGCGCGGCCACTTGTTTGGTGGTCAGCGCCGCGGTCTGCAGCGTTTTCAGCGCCTGCAGCTGGGTGGTGGTCAGCGCGGCGACGGCGGACGTGCCGAGGCCGGCGATCTGGTTGGATTTCAGCGCGCCCAGGTCTTGCGTTTCCATCGCGACCAGTTGGTCGGTCGACAGCAGCGCCAGTTGTTGCGTGCTCAGGTTGGACGCTTGCGCGGTGGTCAGCGCGACGATCTGGTCGGTGGTGATGGCGGCGACCTGTTTCGACGACAGCGCGTTCAGCTGCGACGATTTCAGCGCGGCCCAGTCGGCCGTGGTCAGCACGGCGATCTGCTCGGTCAGCAGGTAGCCGACCTGGGCGGTGCTGAGGGCGTTCACTTGCAGCGTGGTCAGCGCACCGAGCTGGCTGGAGCTCAGTACCTGGATCTGGTCCGACGTCAGTTGCGCGACCTGCGTGGTTTGCAGCGCGGCGACCTGGCCCGGCGTCAGCGTGGCGATGGCCTTGGTGCCCAGGCCCAGCAGCTGGCTGGTCTTCAGCGCGGCGAAGTCCTGGGTTTCCATGGCGCCCAGCTGGTCGCTGCTCAGCGCGTTCAGTTGGACGGGCGTCAGCGCGCCGGCTTGCGCGGTGGTCAGCGCGACGATCAGGTCGGTGCTCAGCGCGGCGATCTGCAATGAGGTCAGCGCTGCGATCTGCGCGGTCTTCAGCGCGGCAAAGTCGACGGTTTCCAGCGCGTTCAGCTGGTCGGTCGACAGCGCGGCGATTTCACGGGTGGTCAACTGGCTCGCCTGCAGCGTGGTCAGCGCGACGATCTGGTCGGTGGTCAGCGCGGCGACCTGGGCGGTGGTGAAGCTGCCCAGCTGGATGCTGCTCAGCGTGGCGAACTGTGCGGTGGTCAGCGCGGCGACGGCGGCGGTGCCGAGCGCGGCGGCTTGCTGCGATTTGAGCGCCAGCAAGTCCTGGGTTTCCATCGCGGCGACCTGGTCGGAACTGAGCGCGGCCACTTGCTGGGTGCCCAGCGATGCGAACTGCGCGGTGCCGAGGGCGACGATCTGCGCCGTGCCCAGCGCGGCGATCAGGCTGGTGCCGAGGGCGGCAAGCTGGGAGCTCTTCAGCGCGGCGACGTCGCGGGCTTCCAGCGCGGCGATGGCGTTGCTGCCCAGCGCGGCGACCTGGCGGGTGGTCAGCGCACCGGCTTGGGCGGTGGTCAGGCTGACGATCTGGTCGGTGTCCAGCGCGTTCAGTTGCTGGGTCGACAGCGCGGCCAACTGCGCCGTGGTCAGCGCGGCGATCTGGTCGGTGCCCAGGCTGTGGACATTGCTGGTGCTCAGGCCGGCCAGCTGCTGGGTTTTCAGCGCGGCCAGGTCCTGGCTTTGCATCGCGGTCAGCTGGTCGCTGGACAGGGCCGCCAGTTGCAGCGAGCTCAGCGCGGCGGCTTGGGCGGTGGTCAGTGCGACGATCTGGTCGGTGGTCAGCGAGGCGATCAGGCCGGTGCCCATGGCGACCAGCGATTGCGAACGCAGCGCGGCGAAGTTGGCGGTGCTCATCGCGGCCAGCTGCTTGGTCGACAGCGCGGCCACTTGCTGCGTGCCCAGGCCGACGACCTGGTTCGAGCTCAGCACGGAGATCTGGTCGGTGTCCAGCGCCGCCAGTTGCGAGCTCTTCAGCGCGCCGATCTGCAGCGTGGTCAATGCGGCGACCTGGTCGGTGCCGAGCGCGGCGATGCCGTTGCTGGCGATGGCGGCGATCTGGTGGGTTTTCAGCGCGGCCAGGTCCGCTGTTTCCAGCGCGGCGATCAAGGTGGTGCCGAGCGAGGCCATTTGCTGCGTGGTCAGGTTCGAGGCTTGCGCGGTGGTCAGCGCCTGCAGCTGGGCGGTGCCCAGCGCATTGACCTGGGCCGTGCTCATGGCGGCGAACTGCGAGGATTTCATCGCCGCGATGTCGCGCGTTTCGATGGCGGCGATCTGGTCGGAGGTCAGCGCGAGTACTTGCTGGGTGCCCAGCGCGCCAACCTGGGCGGTGGTCAGCGCGACGATCTGGTCGGTGCTCAGGCCGCGTACCTGGCTGGTTTTCAGCGCGGCGACCTGGGCCGTGCTCAGCGCGGCGATCTGGTCGGTGCTGAGCACGGCGGTGGTGCTGGTGTTGAGCGAGTTAAGCTGCTGGCTTTTCAGCGCGGCGAAGTCCTGGGTTTCCATCGCGGCCAGCTGGGTGCTGGACATCTGCGACAGCTGCAGCGTGGTCAGCGCGGCCGTTTGCGCGGTGGTCAGCGCGACGATCTGGTCGGTGCTCAGCGCGGCGAATTGCTTGGTGGTCAGCGCGGCGATCTGCGTGGTCTTCAACGCGGCAAAGCCGCCGGTGCCCAGCGCGGCCAGCTGGTCGCTGCCGAGGGCGCCGATCTGCTGGGTCGCCAGGCTGCCGGCCTGGGCGGTGCTCAAGGCGGCCACCTGGCCGGTGGTCAGCGCGCCAAGCAGGCTGGTGCCGAGGGCGACCAGCTGCTGCGTGGCCAGCGCGGCGATGTCTTCGGTGTCGAAGCTGGTCAGCTGGCCGGTGGTCAGTGCTGCGATCTGGTTGGTCTTCAGGGCGGCGCTCTGGCTGCTGCCCAGCGCTGCGATCTGGTCGGTGCGCAGGCCGCGCAGCTGCTGGGTGCTGAGCGAGGCCAGCGCTTGCGTCTTCAGCGCGGCGATGTCGCCGGTGCTGAGCAGGGCCAGCTGTCCGCTGCCCAGCGTGGCCAGTTGAGCGGTCGCCAGCGCGGCGAACTGGGTGGTGGTCAGGCCGTTGACCAGCTGGTTGGTCGTCAGGCTGAGCAACTGCCCGGTCGACAGCGCCTGGATTTGTTGGGTGGTGATGCCATACCCGAGCTGCTGGGTGTTCAGCGCCTGCAGGTTCTGCGTGGACAGCGCGCGCAGCTGGTTGGTACCAAAGTAGCCGAGCTGCTCGGTGCTCCATGCGGTCATTTGCAGGGTCGTGAGCAGTTGCATGTCCGCAGTCGTCAGCGCGGCGATCTGCGTGGACTGAAGGCTGACGATTTGGTCGGTGGTTAAACCAGGTACGAGTGATGGCATGTTAAGTAATCTCCTTACGGAAATATATCTTACCGCCAAACGGCCTCATAAAGAGAGAAGAGCCCTAAAAGTAGTGTAAATCTTGGTCTGAAAACAATGACTTAGCGCGTTTTATGTCATCAGATTGTCATCAATTCTCACCGTTAAAATAATCATTTAGGAAACACTGTAAGATCATGTTTCGTGATTAACCCAGAACTAGCCTGCCATGCTGCTGACGCCCGCCACATTTTCCCCCATGATCCGCCCGCAAGACCATGCGCGACCGTTGACTTTTGTGTTCCATCGCGGGGAGTTGCTTTTGCGCAACGAAATCCTGGGTTTGCCGGACCCGGATGCGGTGGCGGCGCTGAATTTGCCGGCCGAACGCGTGCATGCGCTGGGCGTCTGGGAGGGCCGCTACTACCAGCTGGCGTGGCTGGAGCAGCCCGAGCTGCCGGGGCCGGACTACGGTTATCACGGCCTGCGCTCGCTGTTCGGCGTGGTGGACGACGGCTTCCTCGGGCTGGCCGGACGGGCGTTCCAGCTGGCCGAGTGGGCGCGCACGCATCGCTACTGCGGCGTCTGCGCCACGCCGATGGCGCAGCTGGAGGGCGAGCGCTGCTACAAATGCCCGAACTGCGGCCACTCCGCCTATCCGCGCATCTCGCCGGCGATGATGGTGCTGATCCGCAAGGGCGACTCGGTGCTGCTGGCCATGCACACCAATTCGCCGTACAAGCGCTACACGGCGCTGGCCGGTTTCCTGGAGGCGGGCGAGTCGATCGAGGAAGCGATCCACCGCGAGGTGTACGAGGAAGTCGGGCTGCGGGTGCACAACCTGAAATACTTCGGCAGCCAGTCGTGGCCGTTTCCGCATTCGCTGATGATCGCCTACACCGCCGACTATCTCGATGGCGAAATCCGCGTCGACGAAAGCGAAATCGCCGACGCGCGCTGGTTCGGGCCGGACGATGAATGGCCGGACTTGCCGATCACGGTATCGATCGCGGCGCAGCTCTTAAAGGCCCATCGGCCCCAACGCCAGTCCTGATGCGGTGCCGGCATTTTCTATATACTGTCGGCAATCGTAAAAAAAAGGTGTTTCATCATGTCTCATAAAGAATTCTCGGAAGGCGACTGGCGCCGTCTGATCGCCAGTTTCGGCGAAGATCCGGACCGTCCCGGCCTGCTGGAAACGCCCGCCCGCGTCAGCAAGGCATGGAAACACTGGACCTCCGGCTACGGCCAGGACCCGGTCGAGCTGTTGAAGGCGTTTGAGGACGGCGCCGAGCAATACAACGAATTGATCGTGGTGCGCGGCATCCCGGTCTACAGCCACTGCGAACACCACCTGGCGCCGTTCTTCGGCAAGGCCACGGTCGGCTATGTCCCGAACGGCAAGATCGTCGGCCTGTCCAAGCTGACCCGCCTGGTGGACTGCTTCGCCAAGCGCCTGCAGGTGCAGGAACGCATGACCATGCAGATCGCCAATGCGCTGATGGAAGTGCTGGAGCCGAAGGCGGTCGGCGTGGTGGTCAAGTGCCGCCACCTGTGCATGGAAAGCCGCGGCATCCGCACGCCGGGCGAGGAAACCGTCACCTCCGCGATGCTTGGCGAGCTGCAGCCCAATCTGGCGATGCGCACGGAGTTCCTGGCCCTGGCGCGCGAGTCGTAAGCAACATGGCGGCGATCGAATGGCAGCACGGCGGCCTGGATGCCGTCTTCGCACTGGCGCGTGAACAGCGGCGTCCGGTATTCCTGTACTGGGGCGCGGTCTGGTGCCCGCCGTGCAACCGGGTCAAGTCCGACATCTTTGCCCGCGACGAATTCATCGCGCGCTCGCGCCAGGTGCTGTGCGTGCACGTGGATGGCGACAGCCCCGGCGCGCAGGCGCTGGCTGAGCGGTACAAGTTGCGCAGCTATCCAACGCTGGTGCTGTACGCGCCGGACGGCGGCGAAATCACGCGCCTGCCGTGCGAGCTGGACGGCGAATTGTTCGTCGCCGCGTTCGACGAGGCGCTGGCCGTGCATGGGGCCGGATCGTCGGCCGCGCCGGCGCTGCAAGCGGCGCTGTCGGGCGAGCGGACGCTCAGCGTGGGCGAATGGTCGCTGCTGAGCCATTATTCCTGGGACACCGACGAAGGCCAACTGCTGGGCGCGCGCGATCTGGCGGCGACCCTGCTAGCGCTGGTGCGCGTTTGCGACTCCGCGGATGCGGCGGCGCGCCTCGGCCTGCACGCGCAACTGGCTGCCGCCGGCAAGGACGTCGACGCGGCGGCCAACGCTGGCGCCTTGCTGGCGGTATTTGCGGATGCGCGGTTGGCGCGATCCAATATGGACATCCTCGGCAACAGCGGCATCAACCTGATCAAGCATGCCAGCCGGCGCGAAGAGCTGGTGGCCGCGCTGGGCGGCGTTGCCGCGCAATGGGCCGACGATTTCTGGCTCAGCGCCTCGGACCGTCTGACGGCGGTGCGCCTGCGGATGCGCCTGGCGCGCCTGGTGGCGCCGACGCAGGGCTTGCAGGAGCAGGTGCGTGAGCGGGTCGAGCAGGCATTGGCGGAATCGACCGATCCGTATGAGCGTCACACGCTGGTCAACACAGCGGTCAGCGCGTTGAACGATGCGGGCCTGGCGGCGCAAGCCGAGCAAGTGCTGCTGGCCGAACTGCCGCGTTCGCATTCACCGTATTATTTCATGCTGAGCCTGGCGTCCAGCGCCAAGCGGCGTGGCGACACGGCGGGCGTGCTGGAATGGTACGGCAAGGCCGCGCAAGCGGCGGTGGGACCGGCGACGCGGCTGCAATGGAGCGTCACCTACCTGCTCAGCCTGTTGGACCTGGCGCCGCAGGACAGCACCCGCATCGCGCAAGCGAAGCTGGCGCTGGAAGCCGACATCGCCGCCGCCGGCGCGGATGCCCATCATCAACGCAACCGGTCGCAACTCCAAAAAATCAGCGCTTGAACTCGGCGCCTTCTTTCCACTGGGGCGCGTCCTTGCCTTGGGCGGCCTGGTAGCCGGCCTGGAACAGCAGTTCGATGTCTTCCACCGCGCCGCGCGGGTCCCATTTGGGGTCCACCACGTCGTTGACCGTGTGGTAGCGCTGGGTAGCATATTGCAGCAGCTTGTCGCGGCCGTAGTTGGCAGGCTTGCCGACGAAGTCCACGCTCTTGCCCAGGAAGATCACCGGCACGCCGGCCTTGGCCAGCTCGAACTGGTCGCCACGATAGAAGGTGCCCTGGTCGGTGTTGCTGTCCGCGTGGACCGTGCGGCCCTGTGTACGCGCGACGTTCGTCACAATGGCATCCGCCGTCGACTTGCCCATGCCGCGCAGCTCCACCGTGCGCGTGCGGCCCCACACATTCATGCTGTCGAGATTGATGTCGAGCAGCGTCTTGTTCAACGGGTACAGCGGATTGCGCGCGTAGTACTTGGCGCCCAGCAGGCCGCGTTCCTCGCCGGTGGTCAGCAGGAACACGATGGTGCGCTTGGGCGCGACCGGCAGCGCCTTGTAGGCCTTGGCGATTTCCAGCAGCCCGGCCACGCCGGTGGCGTTGTCCTGCGCGCCGTGGAAGATCTGCTGCGTGCGCGTTCCCGGCAGGCTCTCGTCGATGCCGAAATGATCCCAGTGCGCGGTGTAGAGGATGACCTCGTTCTTCAGCTGCGGGTCCGACCCGGGTATCCTGGCCACGACGTTGTGCGACGGCAGTTCGCGCCATGCGTTCAGCTCGGTCACGTTCAGTTTGACACCCAGCGGCACCGGCTTGAAGCCGCGCGACGCCGCCTGTTTCTTCAGCGCCTCGAAATCCTGGCCGGCGATCTTGAACAGTTCGCGCGCGCGATCGCCTTGCAGCCAGCCCGGCACCGCCGGAAAGTCCGGCAGCGGCGTCTTGCTCTTGATGGTGAAGTTCTCGCGGTCCCAGCTGTTGCGCACCACTTCCCATGGATAGGTCGCGGCCTTGGTCTCGTGCACGACCAGCGCGGCGGCGGCACCCATCTTCGCCGCCATCTCGAACTTGTAGGTCCAGCGGCCGTAATAGCTCATGGTGCTGCCGCCGAAGACGGCCGGGTCCAGTTGCGACGGCTTTTTCGGGTCCGGTACCGGCGGGTCGTTGATCAGCATGACCAGCGTCTTGCCCTTCAGGTCGACGCCCTTGTAGTCGTCCCACTGGAATTCCGGCGCCTGCACGCCGTAGCCGACAAACACCAGCTCCGAGTTGCCGACCTCGATTTTCTTTTCCATGCGGGTGGTCCACGCAACGTAGTCGTCGCCGAATTTCAGCGGCGTGACCTGCCCGTCCTTGCTGTAACTTAGCGTTGGATGGCTGGAGATGCCGACCATAGGCACCGTTTGCAGATAGGTTCCGTCCGGGTTGCCCGGCTCCAGGCCCATCCGTTTGAACTGCTGCAGCAGATAATCGACGGTAACGGTTTCGCCATGCGTGCCGGGTGCGCGGCCCTCGAACTCGTCCGACGCCAAGGTCGTTACGTGCTCCAGCCAGGTGGCGCCATCGATCTTTTGCAGAGCGGACTCGACTGGAGAGAGTTTGGCCGCCTGGGTAGGGCCGGCACACAAGGCCAGCAGCGCCATCGGCAGGAGCAGTTTCATGAGGAAATAATTGTTAAGAGGGAATTCCTCATTTTGACACAGTTTGTTACTTCAGAACACCAGTCAACCAATCTACGAAGACCCGCACCCGCGGCGACAGGTGGCGGTTGTGCGAATAAACGATGTTCAGCGGCAGCGGCGCCGGCCGCCATTGCGGCAGGACTTCCTCCAGTTGGCCCGATTCCAGCAGTGGCGCCAGGCCCTGGCGCGGCGCCTGGATCAGGCCGAGGCCGGCCACGCAGCTGGCCAGGAGGGCTTCGGTGCCGCTGACCGAGACCTGGCTGCGCATGGGCAGGGTGCGTTCGACGCCGTCGGCGTCCACGTATTCCCAGTCGAGGTCGCGCCCGGTCTGGCTGGAGAAGAAATTGACCGCCGTGTGGTGGCGCAGGTCGTCCAGCGTCTGCGGCCGGCCGCAGCGGTCGAGGTAGGCGCGCGAGGCGACGTTGATCTGCTCCATCGAGGCGATATGGCGCGCCACCAGGGTCGAATCGCGCAAGGTGCCGCCGCGCACCGCGCAATCGATGCCCTCGCCGACCAGGTCGGCAAAGCGGTCGTTGGAACCCAGCCGCACCTGGATATTCGGATGGCGCTGGAGAAATTCCGGCAGCCGGGGAATGACGATCAGGTGCGCCAGCCGCTCCGGCAGGTCGACCCGCACCACGCCGCTGAGCAGGCGGCCGTCGCCGGCAAACAAGCCGTTGATGTTTTCCAGGTCGTTGAGCAGCGCGCTGCAGCGCTCCAGGTACAGCGATCCTTCCACCGTCAGGCTGACCTTGCGCGTGGTGCGCTGGAGCAGGCGCACGCCCAGCTGCTGCTCGATCGCCTGCACGGCGTTGGTGACGGTGGGTTTGGGCAGGTCCAGTTGCTCGGCCGCCTGCGTGAAACTCTTGCAGTCGGCTACCGCCTTGAAGATCTGCATAACCTTAAATTGATCCATAAAGCTGATCCATTGTTATTTATTTTCGAATAAAGTAATAGGATAACCTGTATTTATTACCTTTATCGATAAAAGCATAATGGCTCCACCTCACTGACTGGAGATCACTATGCAAACCCGCAAACTTGGCCGCACCGGCCCGCAAGTCGCCCAACTGGGCTTGGGCCTGATGGGCATGTCGGACCTGTACGGTCCGGCCGACCGCGGCGAAAGCCTGGCCACCATCCGCGCCGCGCTCGACGCCGGCGTCACCCTGCTCGACACCGGCGATTTCTACGGCATGGGCCACAACGAACTGCTGCTGCGCGAGGCGCTGGCCGCCGGCGGCCGCGACCGGGTGCAGATCAGCGTCAAATACGGCGCCATGCGCGATCCCGCCGGCAACTGGGTCGGCATGGACACGCGCCCTGCGGCCACCAAGAACTTCGCCGCGTATTCGTTGAAGCGGCTGGGCGTCGAGCACATCGATATCTACCGCCCGGCGCGGCTGGATCCGAATGTGCCGATCGAAGAAACCATGGCCGGGCTGGCCGAGCTGGTCAAGGCCGGTTACGTCAAGCACATCGGCCTGTCCGAGGTCGGCAGCGAGACCCTGCGCCGCGCCCATGCCGTGCATCCGGTCGCCGACCTGCAGATCGAATATTCGCTGATTTCACGCGGCATCGAGAACGGCATCCTGCAGACCTGCCGCGAACTGGGCATCGGCATCACCGCCTACGGCGTGCTGTCGCGCGGCCTGATCAGCGGCCACTGGAGCAAGCAGCGCGAGGGCGAGCAGGATTTCCGCGGCCTGGCCAGTCCCCGTTTCCAGGGCGCGAACCTGGACCGCAACCTGGCACTGGTCGAGAAGCTGCGCGCCATCGCCGGCGAGCTGGGCGTGTCGGTGGCGCAGGTGGCCATCGCGTGGGTGGCGGCGCAGGGGGATGACATCGTGCCGCTGGTCGGCGCCCGCACCCGCGTCCGCCTGCAGGAGGCGCTGGCCTCGACCACGCTGCGGCTGTCGGCGTCCGACCTGGCGCGGCTGGAACAGGCGGTGCCGGCCGATGCCGCCGCCGGCGACCGCTATGGCGCCCATTCGGCATCCTCGCTGGATAGTGAGAAGGGCTGAGCACGCCATTGATCGGATAAGCGGATGGGTTTGTACGGAATATTGCGCTTTTTTATCAGAAAATTTAATACTAAGATGGGTTCATCGACGAAGCAAATGCCGGTAAGCACTCAAAACCGAGCGCTAAACTCAATCTGACAAGGAGCATCAAAATGAACGCCAAATCCATCATTGCATCGGTTTCTCTCCTGGTTGCCGCTGGTGCCGCTTTCGCAGCGCCTACCGACAACGAAGCCACCTTCGACTCCGCTTTCCGCAACCAGGGCGTCAGCACGCTGACCCGCGAGCAGGTCAAGTCCGAGACCATCGCCGCCCTGAAATCTGGCGCACTGGACCGCAACGAAGCGACCGACGACATCGCCTTCCAGGCACCGCGCTCGAAAACGCCTGAGGTCAAGGCGCAGCTGGCAGCGAAGGCAGTCAAGGGCACCGCACAGCAATAATTCGCGCAGTTTTTGCAAGCGGACGCGGCAATTTCCATTGCCACGTCCGCTTATTTTTTTGGCTTGCAAATAAACGACAGTGGCCCTTGACGTCAGTGCCATGTCAGCAGTTTGAATGTATTCTGGTTCCCATAAAAAATATTAGGAGACTGGGGACCATGAACAAACTATCGTTTCAGCAGAAACTTTGGGTACCGTTGATTTGCAGCCTGCTGTGCATCGCGGCGATCTTCATCTACGAAACCATCCAGGCGCGCAACGTGCGGATCGAGGAGCGCAGCAACGACCTGCGCAATATCGACGATGCCGGCCTCAGCATTCTCAAGCTGTTCGGCGACCGGGCAGCCGCCGGCACACTAAGCAAGGAAGAGGCGCAGAAGCAGGCGATGGCCGTGATCAAGGGCCTGCGCTACGGCAAGGACGGCTACATCACCATCACCAGCGGCACGCGCGCGGTGATGAACCCGTTCAAGGCTGAAAACGACGGCAAGGACATGGTCGATTTCAAGGATCCCAATGGCACCTACCTGTACCGCGACATCCAGGCGGCCGGCGCCTCGCCTACCGGCGAAGGCTTCGTCCGCTACCACTGGGCGCGGCCGGGCGCCAAGGACCCGGTGCCGAAGATGAGCCGGGTGATCCACTATGCGCCATGGAACTGGGACCTGGTCACCGGCGTCTACATGGACGACATCGACGCCGCCTTCCGCGAGTCGCTGCTCAAGTCGGCCGGCGTGCTGGCGCTGGTGTGCGCGGTGCTGTGGGCCATCGTCAGCATGGTCAACAAGAGCCTGCGGCACACGATAGGCGGCGACCCCGAATACGTGGGCGAGATCGCGCGGCGCATCGCCGAGGGCGACCTGAGCGCCGCGATCAAGACGCATGAGGCGGACAAGGCCAGCATCTTGTTCGGCATGAAATCGATGCAGCTGCGGCTGGCCGACACGATAGGCGAAATCCGCCGCAGCGCCGACACCATCGCCACCGCGTCAAGCGAGATCGCCTCGGGCAATATGGACTTGTCGGCGCGCACGGAGTCGCAGGCCAGTTCGCTGGAAGAGACTGCGGCCTCGATGGAGGAGCTGACGTCGACGGTCAACCAGAACGCAGACAACGCGGTGCAGGCCAACCAGCTGGTGATGTCGGCCTCGGCGGTGGCGGAGAAAGGCGGGCGCGTGGTGTCGCAGGTGGTGCAGACGATGGACACCATCAACGCCTCGGCCACGCGCATCGTCGATATCATCTCGGTCATCGACGGCATCGCTTTCCAGACCAACATCCTGGCGCTGAACGCGGCGGTGGAAGCGGCGCGCGCGGGCGAGCAGGGCCGCGGCTTCGCGGTGGTGGCGTCCGAGGTGCGCAACCTGGCGCAGCGTTCGGCGGCGGCGGCCAAGGAAATCAAGGAGCTGATCAACGCCTCGGTGGACAGCATCAGCGCCGGCAGCACGCTGGTGGCCGAGGCGGGCACGACGATGGACCAGGTGGTGGCCAGCGTGTCGCGGGTGACGCAGATCATGGCGGCGATCACGGAAGCATCGAGCGAGCAGAGCACGGGCATCGGCCACGTCAACATGGCGATCACGGAGATGGATTCGGTGACGCAGCAAAACGCCGCGCTGGTGGAGCAGGCCGCCGCCGCGGCGGGCAGCATGCAGGAGCAGGCCGGCATGCTGGCCGAGCTGGTGTGCCGCTTCAAGCTCAACGGCGACCAGCAGCCCCCCGCCGGCCGCCCGGCCCGCCTGGCGCTGCGCTAAAATCCGGGGTCAGATCCGACATTTGGACACGAGCTCTGCCGTAACGGCCGTTACGGCAGAGCTCGTGTCCAAATGTCGGATCTGACCCCGGGTTTATTTGACGGGTTCGAGGACGGCGGCTTCGAAGACCAGCTTGCCGCCGTCGGCGCGGAATACGCCGATCAGCTCGCCGCCGTCGCCCTTCACGTCCGGATATTGCGTGCAGGTTTGTGTTTCGACCTGCCACATCTGCTTGCCGGCGCGTAGCGTCCACACGTTGTCGCCGCCGGACAGCAGCTCGATCTCCACCTCGTCGGCCGGCATCTCGTCGAGCTGGATGCGGCGCAGGCAGTCCGGCAGCCGCTGCATGATCAGCTCGACGCTACTGGCGCTGCTCCAGAAATGCTTCTGCGAGCGGTGGATGGTCAACGCGTGATTGCCGCTGCTGTCCGCATAGTACGACGCCGAATCGTCGACGCAGGCGGTCAGCATCAATGAGGTCAGGACAATCAGGATCTTGCGCATGGGCCGGCTTCCGTTGGTGTGTGCTATCGAGTATGCAACATTATAGCGGTCCCCGGCGCCGCCCCGGTTTTGAAGAAGCCCACCACCGCCGCCAGCGCCGCCGCCTGCTCCTGCATGCTTTGCGATGCCGCAGCCGCCTGTTCCACCAGCGCCGCGTTCTGCTGTGTCACTTCATCCATCTGCGTGATGGCCATGTTGATCTGCTCGATGCCGATGGTCTGCTCGTTGCTGGCAGAGGTGATCTCGCCCATGATGTCGGTCACGCGCCGGATGCTGTCGACGATGTCGCCCATCGTCTGCCCGGCTTCGTTGACCAGCCGCGAGCCGTCGTCGACGTTGGCCACCGAGGCCGAGATCAGTTCCTTGATCTCCTTGGCCGCCGCCGCCGAACGCTGCGCCAGGTTGCGCACCTCGGACGCCACCACCGCGAAACCGCGTCCCTGCTCGCCTGCGCGCGCCGCCTCCACCGCCGCGTTCAGCGCCAGGATATTGGTCTGGAAGGCGATGCCGTCGATGACCGCGATGATGTCGACGATCTTGCGCGACGAGCTGTTGATGCTGCCCATGGTGTCGACCACCTGGGCCACGATGGCGCCGCCCTTGGTCGCCACTTCCGACGCGCTGCGCGCCAGCGTGTTGGCCTGGCGCGCGTTGTCGGCGTTCTGCTTGACGGTGCTGGTCAGCTCCTCCATCGACGACGCGGTTTCCTCCAGCGAGCTGGCCTGGCCCTCGGTGCGCGCCGACAGATCCATATTGCCGGCGGCGATTTCATTCGATGCGGTGGCGATGGTGTCGGTGCCTTGCCTCACCTGGCCGACCACCTTCAGCAGGCTGTCGTTCATCGACTTGAGGGCGCCGAGCAGGCGGCCTGTTTCGTCGGTCGCATGCACGTCGATGCGCGTCGACAGGTCGCCGCCGGCCACCGTCTCGGCCAGGTCCACCGCCGCGTTCAGCGGCACCGTGATCGAGCGCGTGATGAACCACGCCACGCCGCCGCCCAGCGCCAGTGCCAGCGCGCCGAGGCCGATCTGCACCATCTGCGCGGTGCGCAGCACCGACTCGACTTCGTCGCTGGCCTGCCTGGCCTGCGCGGTTTCATAGACCAGGATATCGTCCAGCGCCTTCAGCACGCCGCGCAGGCTGGGTGCGGCGGTCTGCGTCAAATAGGACGTGGCGTCCTGGATCTCGCCGTCCTTGCGCAGTTCGATGACCTTGTTGTTCTTTGCGGCGCCTTCCTTCAGCAGGCCGTCCAGCGTCGCCAGCATGGCTTTTTCCTTGTCGTCGATGGCGCGCCCGGTGAGGATCTTCTTGGCCTCGCCATACTTCTTGCGCGACTCGGCGATTTTTTCCACCTCGGCGTTCACTTCCGGCGTGCTCGGTACGACCACGATATTGGTCACCGACAGCGTGATGTTGCGCACGTTGTCGACCATGTGATTAACGGCCTCCATCTTGACGTTCTTGTCGTCGACGATGTCGCGCGTGCGGCTGCCGATGCGGGTCATCGAGCTGAGTCCCAGCACGATCACGGCCACCAGCAGCACCAGCACGATGGCGAAGCCGAAGCCGAGGCGGGTTCCGATTTTGACGTGGTCGAATGACATGGCGGCTATCCTTCACTAAGAAGCGAAAACGGGCACTCAGGGAACTTGATTGTTCCTCAAATTGCCCGCGCATGTCACCTTAATGCTGGGAATGTCGCCATGGAGCAACGTTAGGCGTAGCGCACCAGGTTCAGCACCGGCAGCGGACCGCCGGGGAATTGCGCCAGGCGTCCGCCGCCATCGAGCGTGCCGAGATCGATGCCGGCAAAGCCGAGTTTCTCGATCAGCTGGCCGACGGTGTGCTTGGCATCGGCGTCGTCGCCCGAGTAGAACAGCACGCGGCGGCCGCCTTCCGCTTGCGGATCCGCGGCCAGCAGCGCCGCGACCAGATGGTTGAAGGCCTTGACCACGCGCGCGCCGGGCAGCAGTTCCGCCACCACGGCGCTGGAGGCGCGTCCGCGCAGGTCGACGGCCTTGAACGACGGCGCCTCAATGGCGTTGTTGGCGTCGATGACGATGCGGCCGTTCCAGGCCGGCAGCTCGCGCACGGCGTCCGCGATGCGGCTCCACTGCACGGCGATGAATATCACGTCGGCCTTGGCGGCTTCCTCGAAGGTGACGGCCTTGATCTGCGGGCCCAGTTCCGCGGTCAGCGCGGCCAGCGATTCCGGGCCGCGGCTGTTGGCGATGGAGGCGGCGATGCCGGCGCGGGACAGTTGGCGTGCGATGGCGGTGCCGATGGCGCCCGCGCCGATGATGGCGATGTTCATATTAGCTCCTTGATGTGAGGGTTGGTATGAACCCAGTATGGCCATGCCGGCCTGATAGCAGTAGTATCAGGTATTTAGTATCACTTTCAATCAAACGTTGAAATGTAACGCATGGAAACCCTGTCCAATCTGGAATCCTTCGTCCGCAGCGCGGAATCGGCCAGTTTCTCGGCGGCCGCCCGGCGGCTGGGGCTGACGCCGGCCGCCGTCAGCCGCAACGTGGCGCAGCTGGAGCGCAACCTCGGCGTGCGCCTGTTCCAGCGCAGCACGCGCGGCCTGAAACTGACCGAGGCCGGCGAGCGCTTCCTGCAGTCGGTCGGCGCGGGGCTGGACAGCATCCAGGGCGCCATCGCCGAAGTGACGGCCAAGGCGGGCGAACCGGCCGGCGTGCTGAAACTGAGCGTGGCGCCGCGTTTCGGCCGCGAACAGATACTGCCGCTGATGCCGGCCTTCATGGCGCGCTATCCGGGTGTGACGCCGGACCTGAGTTTCGACAACCGCCCCGTCGATCTGATCGCCGGCGGTTTCGACGCGGCCATCGGCGGTGGCTTCGAGCTGACGCCGGGCGTGGTGGCGCGCGAGCTGGCGCCGGCACATGTGATACTGGTGGCGTCGCCGTCCTATCTGGAGGGGCGCGAACTGCCCGCCACGCCGGCCGGCCTGGCTTCGCTCGATGCGATTGCGATGCGCTCGCCGCACAGCGGCCGCGTGAAGGTACGCATGCTGCGCAACCGTCACGGCGAGGAGATGGCGGCGCAGCTGAAGCCGCGCGTGTTCATCAACGATCCCGATGCGATCTGCGGCGCGGCCTTGCTGGGGATGGGCGTGGCGCCGCTGGTGGTGGCGGACGTGGCGCAGCACCTGGAGAGCGGCGCCTTGCAGCGCGTGCTGCCGGACTGGTATGAGGACATGGGCCCGATCGCGCTCTACTTCACGAGCCAGAAACTGCTGCCCGCCAAAACGCGGGCCTTCGTGGATTTCCTGACCGAGGCGTTGCGCCAGCAAGGACTGGCCCAACGCTACTCGGCTATCTGACTCAGAAGCGGTAGCCGACGCCGACGCCGACCATCAGCGGATCGACCTTGACGCGGCTGGCCTTGGCGCCGCTGATGAAGACGTCGCTGCGGATCTGCACTTTCTTCACGTCGAAGTTGAGCGACCATTTCTTATCGATGGCGTAGTCAACGCCCGCCTGCAGCGCGAGGCCGAAGCTGTCATGTTCCAGGCCGCCCTTGCCGCCGAGGAGATCGACCTTGGACATCGTGGTGTAGTTCACGCCCGCGCCGACGTACGGCTTGACCGGCGCGTCGAGCACGAAGTGATACTGCAGCAGCAGCGTGGGTGGCAGGTGCTTGAAGCTGCCGATTTTCGCGCCGTCCAGCGACACGTCATGCTTTTGCGGATAGGTGAGCACCAGCTCCGCCGCCAGGTTGGGCGTGAAGAAGTAGGACACGTCGAATTCCGGAATCGTCTTGCTGCTCACGCTGAGGCGGTCGAAGGCGCCGGTGCCGCCGACCGGATCGGATTTGTCGGCGGGGTCCAGGTGCACTGCGCGCACGCGCACCAGCCACGGGGTTTCTTCCGCCATCGCTGCGCTGCCTGCGACCAGGCTCAGGGTGGTCAACACTGCTGCTGCTAAAGACTTGCTCATTTCACTTCCTCTTTTGTCGTCGTTAAGTAACGAGACCAAGTCTATTGACGCGGCGCAGTAAAAACTTTGATCCAAGTCAAAATTGAAAAAATATTTTGTGGCGTGTGTAAGTAATGCGGACATGGCGGCGACAGAGGCATGCAGCACCAACCCAACTTACTTTTTGGAGAACCACATGAACAACATCACCCGTTTCGCAGCAATGGCAGCCACCGTCGCAACCATGGCCATGTCGGCATCGGCGATCGCCGCCACGTCGACCGTCAGCGCCGACGACACCGTGCACTGCGCCGGCATCAACAGCTGCAAGGGCCAGAGCGATTGCGCCACCGCCGAAAACGCATGCAAGGGCCAGAACTCCTGCAAGGGCCACGGCTTCCTCGCCACCAAGGCCGGCGCCTGCTTCGCCAAGAAGGGCAAGATCGTCGACCTGGACAAGTAATTTCAATAGCGCCGGCCCGGCCGGCGCTGATCCGCTGATCATCCATGAACACTACACTGTCATCGCCGGGCTTCGGCCTCGGGCTGCGCCCCGCGCACTACCAGGAAATCATCGACGCGCCGTCCGGCGGGCATGACATCGACTGGTTCGAGATCCTGTCCGAGAACTACATGGTCCCCGGCGGCAAGCCGCTGGCCATGCTGGACCGCATCCGCTGGGACTATCCGATGGCGATGCATGGCGTGTCGATGTCCATCGGTACGCCGCAAGGTCCGTCGCAAGACTATCTGCGCGAGTTGAAGAAGCTGATGCAGCGCGTGCAGCCGCTGTGGGTATCCGACCATCTGTGCTGGACCGGCACGCACGGCACCAATATGCACGACCTGTTCCCGTTGCCTTACACCGAGGAAGCCGTGGCCACCGTGGTGCGCAACGTGAAGCGCGTGCAGGATTACCTGGAGCGCCCGCTGCTGCTGGAGAACGTGTCCAGCTATCTGTCCTTTGAGTCGGACACTTTCAACGAATGGGATTTCGTCGCCGCCGTGGCCGAGGAATCGGACAGCCTGATACTGCTGGACGTGAACAACGTCTACGTCAGCAGCGTCAATCACGGTTTCGATCCGCTGGTTTACCTGGATGCGCTACCCGGGCATCGCGTCCAGCAGATCCACCTCGCCGGTCACAGCGTGCAGGAAGGCTGCATCATCGACACGCACGACCGTGAGGTATCCGATCCGGTGTGGGCGCTGTATGCGGAAGCCTTGCGCCGCTTCGGCCCCGTCGCGACGATGATAGAACGCGACGACAATATCCCGCCGCTGGCCGAGTTGACGGCCGAACTGCGGCGCGCACGCGCTTTCGCGGAGGCGGCATGAGCGCATTGCAGCGGCTTCAGGGCGACTTCCAGGACTACATCCTGGCCGACGAGGCGACCGGCGCCATCCACGCCGCCGTGCGCGAGCAGTACGGCCTGAAGGCCGACGCCCGGCTGGCCATTTATCACCGCGCCTACCGCAGCCGCCTGAAACAGGCGCTGTGCGAGGCGTACGACAAGACATGGACCTTCGTCGGCGACGACATGTTCGCGGACCTGGCCGACAGCTACATCGCCGCGCATCCTTCGCGCCACCCCAACCTGCGCTGGTTCGGCGGCGAGTTTGCCGCACACACGGCGGCGCGGCTGGAGGAATATCCCTTCATCGCCGAACTGGCGAACCTTGAGTGGGCCTTGAGCCTGGCCTTCGACGCCGAGGATGCCCTGCCGCTGGGGACCGCCGAGATGAGCGCGGTGGCGCCGGAGGCGTGGGGCGCGCTGCAATTCAGGCTGCTTCCGTCGGTGCACCTGCTGGATCTGCGCTGGAACGCCGTCGCCCTATGGCAGGCGCTGGGCGCGGGCGACGAACCGCCGGAGGCCGCGGAATCCGGCGCCGTGATGCACTGGCTGATATGGCGCCAGGGTGAGCAGCCGCATTTTCGTTCCCTGTCCGCGCTGGAGGCGGATGCGCTGCGCCTTATCGCAGTCGGCGCCACGTTCGGCGAGGTGTGCGAGGCGGCCGGCGAAGAGGCTATGCTGGCGCTGGCCGGCCATCTTCAGCACTGGCTGGCGCAGGGGATTTTGGCGAAATAAGGCAGAAACAATCTCCGTAATGCAAAGTTTTGGTAGCGGGTGTAGTATCACCAGCGGTCTATTCCCGGCAACCGAAATTCAGGAGATCTGCATGGCTAAGTTGAACGTCAATGGCGTCGTACGAGAATATGAGGCGGAGGACGATATTCCGCTGTTGTGGGTCATCCGCGAGCAGCTAGGCCTGACCGGCACCAAGTTCGGTTGCGGCATGGCGCAATGCGGCGCCTGCACCGTGCACATCGACGGCCAGCCCACCCGCAGCTGCGTCTATCCGGCGGCCGCAGTCACGGCCAACCAGAAAATCACCACCATCGAAGGCCTGTCGAAAGACGGCTCGCATCCGATCCAGAAAGCGTGGGCCGCGCTGGACGTGCCGCAGTGCGGTTTCTGCCAGTCCGGCATGATCATGGCGGCCGCCGCCCTGATCCGCGACAAGCCCAAATGTACCGACGCCGACATCGACGCGGCCATGACCAACATCTGCCGATGCGGCACCTACAACCGCGTGCGCAAGGCGATCCATGTGGCGGTGCGCGGCGGCGATCCGGCAACTGCCGGCCTGAATATCCAGCGTATCGAAGGGAGCAAGGCATGAGCGCCGCGACTGTTTCGGCCTCGCGCCGTGGATTCCTGAAGGGGGCGGCCGCCGGTCTGGTGGTCGCCTTCCATATTCCGTTTGACGCGCTGGCGCAGACCATGGTGCCCGGCGTCGCTCCCGGCGCATCGGCCGCCACGCCCGAGGTCAACGCCTGGGTGGTGGTCAAACCGGACGACACCATCCTGATCCGCATCGCCCGCTCGGAAATGGGCCAGGGCACGCTGACCGGCCTTGCGCAGCTGGTGGCCGAGGAACTCGACGCCGACTGGAGCAAGGTCACCACCGAATATCCGTCGCCGGGCCAGAACCTGGCGCGCAAGCGCGTGTGGGGCAGCTTCTCCACCGGCGGCAGCCGCGGCATCCGCGAGTCGCACGAGTATGTGCGCAAGGGCGGCGCCGTTGCCCGTACCATGCTGGTGCAGGCCGCCGCCGATGCGTGGCAGGTGCCCGCGTCCGAATGCAGCGCCGCCGCCAGCGTGATCACGCACGGCCCGAGCGGCCGCACCGTCAGCTACGGCAAGGTGGCCGAAGCGGCGGCCAAGCTGACCGCGCCGGCCGATGTCGTACTGAAGGATCCCAAGACCTGGAAGCTGGCAGGCAAGCGCCTGGCGCGGCTGGACACGGTCGCCAAGACCACCGGCGCGCAGATCTACGGCATGGACCTGAAGATGCCGGGCATGCTGAACGCGGCCATCAAGGATTGTCCGGTCTTCGGCGGCACGGTGAAGAGCTTCGACGCCTCGGCCATCGAGAAGCGTCCGGGCGTGAAGAAAGTGCTCAAGGTCGGCGACAGCGCGGTGGCGGTGGTGGCCGATACCTGGTGGCGCGCCAAGTCCGCGCTGGATGCGCTGCCGATCGAATGGGACAAGGGCCCGAACGCCAAGCTGTCGAGCAAGGATGTCGCGGCCACGCTGAAGGCCGCGCTGGATGCGCCGGAAGCGGTGGTCGGCAATTCGAACGGCGACGCCAAGGCGGCCATCGCCTCGTCGGTGCGCAAGATCGAGGCGGTGTATTCCTTCCCGTGGCTGAACCACGCGACCATGGAAACCATGAACGCGACCGTGGTGTGGACGCCGGAGCGTTGCGAAGTCTGGACGCCGACCCAGAACGGCGAAGCCGCGCTGGCGGCGACGGCCGAAGCGGCCGGCCTGCCGCCGGCCAAGTGCGACGTCTACAAGATGCACCTGGGCGGTGGCTTCGGCCGCCGTGGCGCCACGCACGACTGGGTGACGCAGGCGGTGAAGATCGCCAAGGAGATGCCGGGCACGCCGGTCAAGCTGATCTGGACCCGCGAAGAGGATATGCTGCACGGTAAATACCATCCGATCACGCAGTGCAAGCTGACGGCGGGTCTGGATGCCAAGGGCAACGTGACCGGCCTGCATATGCGCATCGCCGGCCAGTCCATCCTCGCCTCGCTGGGGCAGACGCTCAAGGACGGCAAGGATCCGGTGGTGTTCCAGGGGCTGAACGCGCCGGGGCCGGAAGCGTCGATAGGCTACAGCTTCCCGAACCTGCTGGTGGACCATGCGATGCGCAATCCGCCGGTGCCGGCCGGCTTCTGGCGCGGCGTGAACCTGAACCAGAATACGATCTACCTCGAATGCTTCATGGACGAACTGGCCCACGCGACCAAGCAGGATCCGCTGGCCTTCCGTCGCAAGCTGATGGCTGACCATCCGAAGCACCTGGCCGTACTGAACGCCGTGGCGGAAAAGGCCGGCTGGGGCACGCCGCCGAAGAAGGGCGTGTTCCGTGGGCTGGCGCAGACCATGGGCTTCGGCAGCTACGTGGCCGCCTGCGCCGAGGTGTCGGTGGACAGCAAGACCGGCAAGGTGAAGATACTGCGCATCGTCGCGGCGACCGATCCAGGGTATGCCGTCAATCCGCAGCAGATCGAGGCGCAGATCGAAGGTTCCTTTGTCTACGGGTTGTCCGCCGCGCTGTATGGCGAGTGCACCTTGAAGGACGGCCAGATGGAACAGCAGAACTTCGACACCTACCAGGTGCTCAAGCTGGACGAGATGCCGAAGGTGGAGTCCATCGTCATGCCGTCGGGCGGGTTCTGGGGTGGTGTCGGCGAGCCGACGATTGCGGTGGCTGCGCCGGCGGTGCTGAACGCGATCTTCGCCGCCACCGGCAAGCGCGTGCGCGACCTGCCGCTGAAGAACCACAGTCTGAAGAAGGCTTAGCGATGCGGGGCGGGATGACAGGTCTGTTCGTACTGGCCATCCTGCTCTGCTGCGCGTCGGCCGGTGCGGCGCCGCTGACGGAGCAACCCGGCGATGCGGCACGCGGCCGCGCCATCGTCGCCAACCGGCAGGTGGGGCTTTGCCTGCTGTGCCATACCGGGCCGATACCCGAGGAGCGTTTTCAAGGGAATCTGGCGCCGGACCTGCGGGGCGCCGGCGGACGCTGGAGCGCCGAACAGCTAAGGGCGCGCATCGTCGATGCCAGCCAGTTCAATCCGGCGACGATCATGCCTTCCTATTACAAGACCGATGGACTTAACCGCGTCGCCGCCGGTTACCAGGGCAAGACCATACTGGACGCGCAGCAGATCGAGGACGTGGTGGCGTGGCTGCAAACATTGAAGGAGGGCGGGCAATGAAGCGTCGCGATGTGCTGGCGGCAGGCGCAGGGCTGGCGATGCTGGCGCTGGTGCGCCCCGTTGCGGCCACGCCGGCCGACATGGCCGCCGCCGTCGCCGCCTTCACCGGTGGTGTGGCGCCGCGCGAGGGCAAGGTCAGGTTCGATATCGCGCAGTTGATCGACAACGGCAACGCGGTGCCGGTCACCGTGGCGGTAGAGAGCGCGATGACTGCGGCCGACCATGTCGCAGCCATCGCCATCTTCAATGAAAAGAATCCGCAGACCGACGTGGCGGTGTTCACATTGGGGCCGCGCGCTGGCAAGGCCGAAGTATCGACGCGTATCCGGCTGGCGACATCGCAGCGGCTGATCGCCGTCGCGCGCATGAGCGATGGCAGCTGCTGGTCAAAATCGGTGGACGTGATCGTCACGCTGGCGGCCTGCATCGAAGGCGAGGCTCCCTGATGGCGCGCGCCCTGATTCATATGCCGGCGACGGCGAAGCGCGGCGAGGTGATCGAGATACGCGCCTTGATCGCGCACGTCATGGAAACCGGCTACCGGCCCGGTGCGGACGGCAAGGTGGTCCCTCGCGACATTATCCGCAAGTTCGTTTGCCGCTACAACGGCGAGCAGGTATTCGGCGCCGAGCTGCACCAGGCGGTGTCCGCCAATCCGTATATCGGGTTCTTCACCGTCGCGACGGAAAGCGGCACGCTGGAGTTCACGTGGGAAGGCGACAACGGCTTTGCGCAGACAGAGAAGATGGACTTGACGGTGAGCGCGGCATGAGAGTCCTTGCCGCGCTGCTGCTGATTTTCTGCATCCCGGCCACTGCCGACGATGCGCGGCGCTCCGGCAGCGAATTCATGAGCGCATCCACGCAAGCCATGCAGCGCGACGATACACTCAATCCCGGCATGCTGTGGGTGAGCGGCGGCGAGGCGCAGTGGAACGCCGCCGCCGGCAAGAGCGGCAAGTCCTGCGCCAGTTGTCATGGTGATGCGCGCACGAGCATGCGTGGCGTGGCGGCGCGCTTTCCCGCGTTCGACGGCGCCAGCAAGATGGCGGTCAACCTGAGCCAGCGCATCAACATCTGCCGCGAACGCAAGCAGCAGGCGCCGGCGTTGCGGCTTGAGAGCGAGGAGTTGCTTGGACTGGAGGCTTATGTGGCGATGCAGTCGCGCGGCCTGCCGGTGGCGCCGCCTCAGGATACGGGAACCAAGGCGGCCGCAGCGCGCGGCAAGGAGCTTTACTTCCAGCGTGTGGGCCAATTGAATTTATCGTGCGCGCAATGCCATGACCAGCAGTGGGGCAAGCGACTGGCCGGCAGCACGATACCGCAAGCGCATGCGGCGGCGTATCCGATCTACCGGCTGGAGTGGCAGGCGATGGGATCGTTGCAGCGAAGGCTGCGCAATTGCCTGAGCGGCGTGCGCGCCGAGATACCGCCGCTGGGGGCGCAGGAACTGGTTCAACTGGAAGCCTGGCTGGCGGTGCGCGACCAGGGTATGCCGATGGAATCGCCGGCAGTTCGGCCATAACAGGAGATAGCGATGTTTTCGAAATCCATACTCATCGCCGCGTTGCTGTTCGCGGCAAGCGTGGCGCGAGCCGATGGCGCGTCGGTTTCCTCCGGCGCCCGGCTTGCCGCGACATGCGCAGCCTGCCACGGCACCAACGGCGCCACCAAAGGTGAAACGCTGCCGCCGATCGCCGGCCAGCCGAAGGAGGCGCTGGTGGCCACGCTGCGCGCATTCAAGTCCGGCTCCCGACAGTCGACCATCATGACCCAGATCGCCAAGGGTTATACCGACGAACAGATCGAACTGCTGGCGGCCTATTTCGCCGCCCTCAAGTAAGGAGGTTGCGATGAAACGACGTCAATTCATACAGGCCGCCGGTATCGGTGCCGGCGCCATGTTGGCCGGCTGCGCCTCCATCGGTGGCACGGCGAAACCGCAGGTGGTAGTGGTCGGCGGTGGCTACGGCGGCGCCACCGCCGCGCGCTACGTGCGCATGTGGAGCGAAGGCGCCATTGACGTCACGCTGGTCGAGCCCAACGCCAGTTTTATCTCCTGCCCGCTGTCGAACCTCGTGCTGGGCGGATCGAAGCAGATCGCCGACCTGACCATGTCCTACGACCGCATGCAGGGCATACGCGTGCTGCGCGACACGGTGACGTCGATCGACACCACCAAGCGTACGCTGGCGCTGGCCGGCGGCGCCACACTGTCCTACGACCGCCTGATCGTGTCGCCCGGCGTGGACTTCATGTGGGACCAACTGCCCGGCATGCTCAAACCCGGTGCGCAGGATGCGGTGCTGCATGCGTGGAAGGCGGGCGCCCAGACCGTGGCCCTGCGCGCGCAGCTGGAGGCTATGCCGGACGGCGGCGTGTATGCGATGACGATCCCGGCCGCGCCTTACCGTTGTCCGCCGGGGCCGTACGAACGCGCATCGCAGATCGCTTTCTACTTCAGCCGCGCCAAGCCGAAATCGAAGGTGCTGATCCTCGACGCCAACGACGACGTGGTCTCCAAGGGACCGCTGTTCAAGAAGGTATGGAAGGAGCGCTACGGCGGCATCATCGAATACCGGCCGTCGTTCCGGGCGACGGACGTGGATGCGTCGTCGCGCACCGTGGTCTCGGAACTGGGCGACAAGGTGCAGGCCAATGTGCTGAATGTGATTCCGCCGCAGCGCGCCGGCGCCATTGCCGTGCAGACCGGGCTGGCGAATGCCAACGGGCGTTGGTGCGCGGTCGATTTCCTCACCTTCGAATCGACGCAGGTGAAGAACATCCACGTGCTGGGCGACGCGATCCAGGTATCGCCGCTGATGCCGAAGTCCGCGCACATGGCCAACCAGCATGCCAAGGTGTGCGCGGCCGCAGTGGTGGACCTGCTGGCCGGCCGCGCGCCGGACGGCCATCCGATGCTGACCAACACCTGCTACAGCTTCGTCTCCGACAAGGACGTGATCCACGTCGCTTCGGTGCACGCCTACGATGCGGAGAAAAAAACGCTGCTGGTGGTGTCCGGCTCCGGCGGCGTGTCGGCGGGACCCAGCGCGCTCGAAGGCGGGTACGCGATGAACTGGGCCCGCAACATCTGGAGCGACACGCTGGGATAAATCACCAGCCGCCGCCTGCCGCGCGGAAGGTGGCGACCGCCGCGCGCGCGTTGTCGGCATTGACGCGCGCCATCTGGTCGCGCGATGCCAGCAACTGGCGCTGTTCTTCCAGCACTTCATACAGGCTGACCGCGCCGCCCTGCCACGCCTGTTCGGAGGCGTCGCGGGCGCGGGTGTGGGCGTCCACTTCCTCGCTCAGTTCGTGGTGCTGCAGTTCCAGCTGGGTCAGCGTGACGACGGCGTTCTCCACGTCCTCCGCCGCGCGCAGCACGGCTTTGCGGTAGGCGGCCAGCGCCTCGGCGTTGGCGCCTTTGGCGCGGGCGACGTCGGCGTCGATGCGGCCGAAATCGAACAGTCGCCAGCGCAGGCCGGCCGCCACCTGCGGCTGCAGCGAGGCGGCGCTCAACAGGCCTGAAGATCCGAGGCTGGTCACGCCCAGTAGCGCCGACAAGGACAGCTTGGGGTAGTACTCCGCCATCGCCGCGCCGATCTGCGCGTTCGACGCGGCCAGCCGGCGTTCGGCGGCGATGATGTCCGGCCGGCGGCGCAGCAGGTCCGCCGGGCCTTGCGACAGTTCGATGGCCGGCACGCCGCTCTCCGCGCCCTGGGCCGGCGGCGCCAGTTCGGCCGCGTAGGTGCCGGGTGCGGCGCCCATCAGCACGTCGAGCCGGTTCAGCTGCACATCCAGTTCGATGCGCAGCGGCGGCACTGTGGCGCGGGCTTGCGACACCAGCGCCTCGGCCTGCGCCGTTTCGCGGCTGGACGCCAGGCCGTCCGCCACCCGCAGCCGCACCAGTTCCAGCAGCCTGGCGTTGGTGGCGATCTGCTCCTGCGCCAGCGCGATGCGGCGCTGCGCACCGCGCACGCGGAAGTAGGCGTCGGCCGCTTCCGCCGTCACCGATACCCGCACGCCGAGACGGTCCGCCTCCGCCGCCTGCGCCTCGGCGCTGGCGCCCTGCGCGCCGCGCTTCAAACCGCCCGCCACGTCCAGCTCCCAGCTGGCGCCGATGCCGGCGTTGTACAGCGACTGCTCGCGGTTGTAGCCGGGCGTTGCGCTGGCCAGCCGGCCCTCGGGGCTATTCAGAGATTGCCGCTGATGCGCGATTCCGGCCGACAGCGCCCCCTCCGGCAGCAGCCGCGCATCGGCCAGCCGCGACGCGGCGCGCGCCTGGTCGACCCGCGCCATGGCCGCCGCCAGGTCCAGGTTCTGCTCCAGCACCCGCGTGACGATGCGCTGCAGGGCCGGGTCGTTGAAGCCGTTCCACCAGGTGTCCAGCGCCGGCGCCGGCAGCGCCGTCTTGCGCTCGGCCAGAGCGCCCGAGGTATGAAAACTGGCCGCCAGCGGCGCGTCCGGACGCTGGTATTCCGGCCCCGTTGCGCAGCCGGCCAGCGTCAATAATGCCAGCAGGCTGGCCGCGGCCACCGCTGAAACCCGCATTCCTGCTGGCTTTGCGGCCGGCGCCTTGAGTTCGTTATTCATTTTGCACCTCTTTTGAAAGTTACTTGCAAGTTCGTATGAAGGAGTATATGCTCGTTTCATTGTGATCGCAATTAATAATTTTTTGAGGGAGTAATTCCATGCTAAAGACCGATTTGAGCGCCATGGCGTGCCCGATCGCCCGCAGCCTCGACAAGGTGGGCGAGTGGTGGAGCATCCTGATCCTGCGCGAATGTTCTTATGGCGAGACCCGCTTTGACGCCTTCCAGAAAAACCTCGGCATCTCGCCGAACATGCTGGCCCGCCGCCTGAACGACCTGGTGGATGCCGGCTTGCTGGAGCGCCGCCGCTATTCCGAGCGCCCGCCGCGCGACGAGTATGTGCTGACCGAGGCGGGACGCGATTTCCGCCCGGTGCTGCTGGCGTTGCTCGCCTGGGGCAACAAGCACTTCGCGCCGGAGGGCAAGATGATCGTGCTGCGGGACCGTATCAGCGGCGAGGAAGTGCAGCCGACGCTGATGGACCCGGCGACCGGCGCCGTGATCGACCGCGCGCGCCATGCCGTCGCCGCCGGCCCTGCCGCGCCGGAATCGACCCGCCTTCGCATGCAGCGCATGGCGGAGCGCCGCGCCGCCGCCGAAGCCGCCGCCTGACCCCTTCATTCAATCCACGGAGCACATCATGACCACCACCACCGCCACCGCCGTTCCTGCACAGGTAATTCCTCTTCCCAGCCGCAAGCGCATCATCGTGCGCGCCGTGCTGGCCGCCATCGCGCTGGGCGCCATCGGCTTCGGCTATCACTGGTGGACCGAAGCGCGGTTTTTACAGGACACCGACGACGCCTACGTCGGCGGCAACGTCACCGTGGTCGCGCCCAAGGTGGCCGGCTATATCGCCAAGCTGGAAGTGACGGACAACCAGCATGTGCATGCAGGCGACGTGCTGGCCCGCCTCGACGACCGCGACTACCGCGCCGCGCTGGCCAAGGCCGAAGGCGCGGTCGCGGCCGCGCAGGCGACGCTGGCCAATCTCGACGCCACGCGCCAGTTGCAGGAAGCGGTGATCGGCCAGGCGCGCGCCGGCCTGGCAGCCAGCGGGGCCGAGACAGCCCGCGCGCGCGACGACCAGACGCGCTATAAAAACCTGTCCGCCAAGGCCGCCGTGTCGCTGCAAAGTTCGCAGAAGGCCGACGCCGAATACAAGCAGGCGCTGGCCGGCGATCAAAAGGCGCAGGCGCAGCTGACGGCGGCGCAGCGTGAGCTGGACGTGATCGGTACGCGCAAGCTGCAGGCGCATGCGGCGCTGGAGCAGGCCGTGGCAGAGCGCGATATCGCCCGGCTCAACCTGGAATACACGGTGCTGCGCGCGCCCATCGACGGCGTGATCGGCAACCGCCGCGCGCGTAGCGGCGCCTATGCCACGGTAGGCAACCAGCTGTTGTCGATCGTGCCGTCCAGCGGCTTGTGGGTGGATGCCAACTTCAAGGAAAACCAGCTGGCCAAATTCAAGCCGGGACAGCGCGCGGACATCGTGGCCGACGTGATGCCGGGGCATGTGTTCCATGGCACCGTGGCCAGCCTGGCGCCGGCCACGGGCGCGCAGTTCAGCATCCTGCCGCCGGAAAACGCGACCGGCAACTTCACCAAGATCGTCCAGCGCGTGCCGGTGCGGATCGTGCTCGATGAGCGCGACGCGGCGGTGGCCTTGCTGCGCCCCGGCCTTTCCGTGGCGGCGGAGATCGACGTGCGCAGCGAGGGCGGCAAGCCATGAGCGCGGCCGTTTCAGTCGGCGCGCCTGCGAAGGCCGCACCGGCACCGTGGACACCGCCGCAGCTGACGATGTCGCAGAAGGTGCTGGCCTTCGCCACCATGTGCGTCGGCATGTTCATCGCGCTGCTGGACATCCAGATCGTCTCGGCCTCGCTCAAGGACATCGGCGGCGGCATCTCGGCCGGCGCCGATGAAACCGTGTGGGTGCAGACCAGCTACCTGATCGCCGAGATCATCGTCATCCCGATGTCCGGCTGGCTGTCGCGGGTGGTGTCGACGCGCTGGCTGTTCGCCGGCTCGGCCACCGGCTTCACCATCGCCAGCATGCTGTGCGGCGTGGCCTGGAACATCGAAAGCATGATCGCCTTCCGCGCGCTGCAGGGCTTCATCGGCGGCTCGATGATACCGATGGTGTTCACTTCGGCGTTCTACTTCTTCGCCGGCAAGCAGCGCGTGATCGCTGCCGCCACCGTGGGCGCGTTGGCCTCGCTGGCGCCGACGCTGGGACCTACCGTCGGCGGCTGGATCACCGACAACTTCAACTGGCACTGGCTGTTCTTCATCAACCTGGTGCCGGGCATCTTCGTCGCCGTCGTGGTGCCGATACTGGTCAAGATCGACCGTCCCAACCTGTCGCTGATACGCGATGCGGATTATTTCGGCATCGTGCTGATGTCGCTGTTCCTCGGCTGCCTGGAATACACGCTGGAGGAAGGCCCGCGCCTGGGCTGGTTCGGCGACCACGTGATCCTGACCACGGCGTGGGTGGCCGGGCTGGCGGGCATAGGCTTCGTCTGGCGCAGCATGGTGTACGAGCATCCCATCGTCGACCTGCGCGCGCTGAAGGACCGCAACTTCGCGCTGGGCTGCTTCTTTTCCTTCGTCACCGGCATCGGCATCTTCGCCACCATTTACCTGACGCCGCTGTTCCTCGGCCGGGTGCGCGGCTTCAGCGCGCTGGAGATCGGACTGGCGGTGTTTTCCACCGGCGTGTTCCAGATCATGTCGATTCCGTTCTACTCCTACCTGGCCAACCGCGTCGACCTGCGCTGGCTGATGATGGTCGGGCTGGCGATGTTTGCGCTGTCGATGTGGAACTTCGCGCCGATCACGCACGACTGGGGCGCGCAACAGCTGCTGCTGCCGCAAGCCCTGCGCGGTATGGGCCAGCAGTTCGCCGTGGCGCCGACCGTGACGCTGACCCTGGGCGGGCTGGCGCCGGAGCGCCTGAAGCTGGCCTCCGGCCTGTTCAACCTGATGCGCAACCTGGGCGGCGCGATCGGCATCGCTGCCTGCGCCACCATCATCAACGACCGCACCAATATGCACTTCCTGCGTCTGGCAGAGCATCTGAACAGCGGCAACGAGGCGATGGCGCAGATGCTGTCCGGCGCCGGCGGCAACCTGCTGGCATGGGGGCTGGATGCAGGCAGCGCGCAGGCCGGCGCGCTCAAGCAGTTATGGTCGCTGACGATACGCGAGGCGCAGACGCAAACCTTCAGCGACGTGTTCCTGTGCGTGATGGCCTGCTTTGTCGTGGCGACGGCGATGGTGCCGCTGATGCGCAAGGTGGCGCCGCCGAAGGCGCCGTCAGCCGACGCTCACTGACTCCAGCCACGGCTTGCAGGCCTGCCACTGCTGCTGCGTGAGCGTGGCCATGGCGGCGGAGGCGTCCAGCATGGACTGGACCCAGTCGTCGCGCCGGCCGTAGGCGATCAGGTCGTCGGCGTTGGCGGCGCCGTCGCGGCCGGAGGCGCGCAGCTGGTCCCAGGCCAGGTTGCAGCCCATGGTGGCGATCACGTCTTCCAGGCGGCCCGGCTTCCTGCCGTCCAGATCCACGCGGTCTTCCGACGGCTGCAGGCCGCGCAGCGTGCAGGAGCGGCCGTCCATCGACACCGCGTGCAGGAAGGCGTGATCGACCGCCTGCATGCATTTCTGCACCGTGACCACGCGGGTGGCCTGGTCCGGCCAGATGGGCTGCCTGAAGTGCATGGCGGCCAGGTGCGGCGCCAGCACCGACGGCTTGCATTCCTTGATGTCCAGCAGGTAGTTCCCGTCGGGAGAACCCTTGCCCTCCACCAGCACGACAAAGCGCATCAGTCCCAGGCTGCCGGTTCCGGCGATGCGGCGCGCGGCGTCGAGCATGGTGTAGAAGCCGGCATCGTCCTGTGTCGCGGCGAAGTCGCGCATGAAGGACTCGATCTTTTCGCGCTGGCCCGGCAATAGCGGCAGCGCCTTGGCGCCGTCCAGCTTCAGGCTGCGGCGCTGGCCTTTGCGCTCGCTGCGCTTGTCGAGGAAGTCGGCGCGCTTGCGCGTTTGCAGCTCGCACAGCAGCGTGTTGATCAGGCCTGTGCTGGTTTCCCGTTCGACCCAGCGCGGCTTGCCCTCGGCCAGCGCGGCGCGGTAGGCGTCGGTGCACCGGCGCGACAGCGCCACCGCGTCGCCGGCCGCTATCTTCATGGCCTTGGCGCCGCACTGGATGCTGGCCAGCAGCCGCACCAGGTCCCAGCTGGCGGGCGCCAGCGCGCCTTCGTCGAAATCGTTGATGTCGAAATAGACCTGGCGGTTGTCGCCCTTGTAGCTGCCGAAGTTTTCCACGTGCAGGTCGCCGCAGCTCCACGTCAGCGGCGCCTTGCGGAACAGGGCGTCGTCCGGCAGCGCGTCGTAGAACAGGTGGTCGGCGCCGCGCAGGAACAGGAAGGCGTCTTGCGCCATCTTGCGGTACTTCATCGCCAGCAGCTCTGGATCGCGGCCGGCGTTGTGGGCTTGCAGGGCGGTGATCAGTGCGTTTGCCGGCATGGCGGCCTCCTATCGGTAACGGGCCAGGATCTGGTCTATGCTGCCGTCCTTGAGCATGGCGTCGATGACGCGGTTCGCTTCGGCGAACGGCACCTGCGATTTGCGCGAGAACGCGCACTGCGCCTTGAACGAGGAAAACACCAGCTCGGGCCTCACCTTCAGCCCGGGATGGATGCGCTGCTGGTACAGCAGCGTGGCCTCGCCCACCATCGTGTACTGCGCCTTACCTTCGACCATGCGCTGGACGTTGAGTTCCATGCTGGCCGAGTCGGTGCGGGCGAAACGCTTGCCCAGCACCCGTTCGACGCGCGGATAGCGGTAACCGGCCACGGTGCCGATGGGTTTGTCCTTCAGATCCTTGAGGGAGCGCAGCGGCGGCGCGTCGACGAGGCCGACCACCATCTCGTTGTCGGGCAGCAGCGGCGTGCTCCAGTCGTAGTCGCCGTCGATCCAGAACGGCAGCACGTAGCACATGGCGTCGGCCCGGCCGCCGGCGAGCGCCGGCGTCACGCTCGGCACGTCGACGCTGATGTAGACGGCGCGGCGGCCCAGCCGCTGCGCCAGCGCGTCGCCGAGGTCCTTGATGATGCCGCCGGCCAGCGCGCCGTTCTGGAAGCGGACGATGGGCATGGTCTGGTCCAGCGGCGCCAGCATCACCAGCTCGCCCGGCGCGGCATGCACGGCCGGCGGCAGCAGGGCCGCCAGCAAGACTGTCAGCAGGGGCAGGACTGGCTTCGGCATGCGCGCTTTCGGGTTCTCCGGGAGAGTTCAATTATAGACGCTGCATGCGGCGTGCGGCACTGTCTTCCGGCAGGTGGCAATTGGATAGATTTTCCGGATGGAAACTTTGATATCATGTAAAAATCTCAAAATCCGGGCTCTTTATGCCAATCGACTACCGCTCCGCTTCCTCCTACCGCACTGTTGCCGGCGCCGCCGCGCCCGTTGACGACTTCGGCAATACGCCGGCGACCGCCTCGGTAGTGGCGCTCGATGCCACCGTCAACGGCAAGCTGGAAGCAGACGGCGACCATGACGTGTTCAAGGTCCAGCTAGTCGGAGGCAAGACTTATCGATTTTCCGGGGAGGGACTGAGCCGAAGCGACCCCATTATCGGGATAGCCGGCGACTATGGCCGCCACTATTTGTCGCTGGACATCCTGGACGCCGGCCAAACAGCACTTTTTTCCACCGAAGTCGGTCAGGGCCACAACTATTCCTTTACGCCGACGGCATCGGGCAGCTACTACGTGTCCCTCAGCGCGGTCGCGCAGGACACCGCCGTGCAGGATTACGTTTTCCGCGCCGGTCTGGCCGGCGACAATACCGGTTCGACCAGCGCCACCGCCGGTAGTCTCAATATCGGCGGTGCTGCGGCGAAGGGCCAGTTGGAAGATGGCGGCACCGATCACGACTGGTTCGCCGTGTCGCTGGTGGCCGGCACCAGCTATTGGTTCACGCTGAAGGGGGATGTCGACCGCGCGGGCACCATGGACGCAAGCACCGGCAATCTGCAATTGTTCGACGCCGGCGGCCAGCCGGTGTCGCCGGCTACCGGTCCTGCCAGCTTTTCCGATAACGCCCCGGTTTTGCCCTTCACCGCCACGGTCAGCGGCACCTATTACCTCGATGTCGGCGCCGCAGGCGGGAGCTTCCAGGTCCAGGCCCAGGTGGCGACGCCGGACGAGGCCGGCAGCGATGCCGCCCACGCGGTGACCATCCAGCTTGGCGCCGCGGTCACCGGCGTGGTGCCGGTGCGCACCGATGCGGACACGTACAAGGTCAGCCTGGTGGCCGGAACCACCTATGTGCTGCAGCGCACGGCAGCCGACGGTGCCCTGTGGAACAGCAAACTCGATACTTCGATTCTCAACGCCAGCGGCCAGCAGGCGAATCTTGTGTCCGGCACGGTAGGAAACAAGGAATGCCTGTATTTCGTGGCTGACACGACCGGCGTCTACACGTTGACGGTGGGAAGCACGGGCGCGATCGATCCGTCCAGCGGCGGCTACATGTTGAAGCTGATGGCCAACCCTGACGATTATCCGGCTACGATCCAGACTTCCGGCCTGCTGGAACTGTCCAAACCTGTGCATGGAACGATCAGCGTGGGCGACGTCGACTGGGTGAAGGTACATCTGGACGCCGGCAAGCAGTACGCTTTCGATATGCACAGCGCGAGCACGGCTTTAACGGGGAACAGCCTGGATCTGCTGGATGCGCACGGCGCTGTCCTGACCAACGCCCAGTCCAGCGTATTCCTTCCGCAAGATGCGGTTCTTGTGTACACCGCCGCCAGCACCGGCGACTATTATCTGTCCACGCATGGCAACCAACCGGGTTTCGACTATACACTGTCCGAACAGCTGCTGACCGGCGACACTACCGGTCCAGTGCTGAAATCGGTGTCGATCGCGAACGGCGCCACGAATGCGCCAGTCAGTGGCGGTATCCGGTTCGTGTTTGACGAGCCGGTGACCATGGGGGCGGGCTATGGCGCGGTACTGAAGGATGCCAGCGGCAACCCGCTGACCTGGGGTGTTGGCGGGGTGCAAGCGATAGGCAACAACACGTTGCTGGCGGACGTCGGCGGTCCGCTGAATCCGAATACGACCTATACGCTGACCCTTAGCGAGATACGGGACCTGGCCGGCAATCTGTACACGGGCCCCAGCGTCTTCACCTTTACCACCGGCGCGGACTTGCCGGCCGACCAGCCCGGCAATCTGGCCACGCCCGACGTGCTGGCGGCGGGCGCCACGACAACTGCCTACATCGACAATCAGCTCGACGACGACTGGTTCAAGTTCCACGCCGAAGCCGGCAAGCGCTACGCGGTCACCACCATTGGCGACGCCGTCCGCGGCGTGGTGATCCATGGCGCCAACGGCGAGACGCTGGCGCCGGATGTGCTGCTGAACCGGCCCGCTTCTGCCGACTATGACTACTTCGTCGAAATCTACGGCCGGCCGTTGATCATCGGCGCCTACACGGTTGGCGTAAAGGAAGTCGTCGACGACTACAGCGTCACCGACACCGGCGCCGGCAAGCTCACGCTGGGCACCGCGCTGAACGGCGCGCTGCAATACGCCGGCGACGTCGACCGCTTCAAGGTCACGCTGGCGTCTAATGTTCTCTACAAGATCACGCTCAGCAACGGCGACGCCGCCACGGCCGCCGACAGCGCGCTGGCGCTGAAAATGTTCGACCCGAGCGGCAAGAGCCTGACCCCCGACTATTCCGGCAGCGCCGGCGGCACCATCATGTACCGGCTGACCCCAACCGCCGCCGGCACCTACACGCTGGACGTCGGCGACAGCTACACCCCGCAGCGCGGCTACACCGTCACCGCCACCGCGCTGGTGGACGAGTACGGCAATACCGCCGCCACCGCCGCCGCGCTGGCGCTCGGCAAGCAGATCGCCGGCTCGCTGCAGATCCCGACCGACAAGGACGTGTTCAGCCTGGACCTGGCCGCCGGCGGCAGCTACCTGGTATCGCTGGCGCGCTCGCAAAACTCCGGCGCGACGCCGCACTGGACGCTGACGGACAGCAAAGGCAACGTCGTCGACGCCGATCCCGTCACCGGCACCAAGGACCAGAGCTTCACCGTCGGCGTCGCCGGCAAGTACTACCTGACGGTCGCCAATCCGAGCCCGAATCCTGCCACCGACTGGGACACCGGCTACGGCCTGAAGGTCAGCGCCGTCGTCGACGACTTCGGCGCGGCGGTCGCCACCGCCGGCAAGCTGGCGATCGGTGCCTCCGTCGCCGGCAAGCTGGAGGCGGGCGGCGGCGACAGCGACTGGTTCGCCGTCACGCTGGAGGCCGGCGCCACCTACACCTTCTCGGTCAAAGGCACGCTACAGGAACTGTACGGCGGCGCCGCCACCGATGCGCCCCTGCGCCTGCTCGACGCCAACGGCAAGCAACTGGCCGTGGTCAACCACCCGACCGGCGCCAATAGCGGCAATCCGCCGCTGTCCTACACGGCGGTGACCAAGGGCACCTACTACATCGACGTCGGCATGGGTCACAGCGGCTTGAGCGGCGACTACACGCTGCAGGCGGCGGTGCTCGTGCCCGACGAGTTCGGCAACGACAACGCGCACGCGGCCAAGCTGGCCGACGGCATCGTCGTCAACGGCAAGCTGCAGTCGGCGGCCGACCTGGATGTGTTCAAGATCAGCCTGGCCGAAGGCGCGCTGGTGACGATAGACTTCGGCGCCCCCGCCGGCACGACGGCGAAGATGACCGTCACCTATGGCAGCGGGAACGAGATCAAGGGTACGCTCCATCACGGCGATACCAGCAACGGCGTCTACCTCGACAGCGCCCAATACCAGGTTGGCGCCGCAGGAGACTACTACGTCACCGTCGCCGGCGGCAGCACGCCGCTTCCGGGCACCGCCTATTCGGTGAAGGCCACCATCGCCGGCGGCGACGACTTTGCCGGCGACGCCAGCACCACCGGCGTGCTGGCGGCCGCCAAGCCGCAGCACGGTACGATCGGTGTGGCGGGCGACGCCGACTGGTTCCTGGCGCACCTGGAGGCCGGCCACTCGTACAGCTTCACGCTGCAGAATGGCGGCACGCTGGCGACGTCGGGCTTCGGCAAGGCCGGCGGGCCCGGCATCGACCTCTACGCGGCGGACGGCAGCCGCGTAGCCACCACGCTGAACACGGCCGATGTGGGCGTGAGCGTGAGCGCCGTCGCGACCGGCGACTATTTCGTCAGCGTGCACGGCAACGCCTACCAGACCGGCAACTACTCCTTGCTGGAAACCGCCAAGCCCATCGCCACCGCCGGCGACGACTACGGCGACGCGCGCGAGACCGCCGCCGGGCTCATCCAGGGTAGGAACACCAGCGGCGTGTTGGGCACGGGCACCGACATCGACATGTTCAAGATCGACCTGGTTGCGGGCACGACCTACACCTTCGACGGCGCGCTGAGCAGTGCGCCAAACTCGGCCATCCAACTGAGCCTGATGGCCGGAGACGGCAGCCCGCTCTACAGCACCGACGGAACGACCGTCAGCTACAGCTACACGCCGACGGCCAGCGGCAGCTACTACATGGCGGTGACCGACAGCATGAAGCTCGCGTCCGGCGCCAAATACACGTTGCTGGCTACGCTCACGGTGGACGACTACGGCGCCACCGCCGCCACTGCCGGCAAGCTGGCGGCGGCCGGCACGGCGAGCGGCATCGTCAGCGGCAAGCTGGACGCCGGCGGCGGCGACCGCGACTGGTTCGCCATCGGGCTGGACAAGGGCGGCGAATACACGTTTACGCTGGACGGCGCCACCGGCCACGAAGGCAAGAACACCGACGAGCAGGGTGGCGCGACGCTGCGCCTGCTCGATGCGAACGGCAAGGTTCTGACGGAAGTGCTGGCAGGCGGCGGCACCGGCGCCCTGGCCTACGTGCCCACCGCCAACGGCAGCTACTTCCTCGAAGTGGCGGGCGGCGACGGTCACGCCACCGGCGCCTACACGCTCATCGCCGTCAACGATGCCGACGACTACGCTGGCGACGTCACCACCAAGGGCACGCTGGCGGTCGCCGCGCCAGTCAAGGGCATGGTTGGCGGTCCCGCCGACCAGGACTGGTTCAAGGTCCACCTGGACGGCGGCAAGACCTACGTCTTCGACATGAAGGGCGCCAAGGGCCATGGCGGCACGCTGGACACGGGCAGCGCCGGCACCGGCCTGTTCCTGTTCGACGCCACCGGCAAGACGCAACTGGCCGTCGCCGACGGGCTGAGCGACGCCACCGGCGAAACCCGCATGGTGTACAAGGCGCAAGCCACGGGGGACTTCTACATCTCCACCTACGGCACGGCCAAGGGCAGTTACACGCTGGCCGAAAGCATGGGCGCGGCCGACACCACCGCGCCGCAGCTGATCGTGGCGTCGGTGGTGGATGGCGCCACCGGTGTGCCGCTGGCGAGCAAGTTCCTGCTCGTGTTCGACGACGCCGTCGTGGCCGGCCCCGGCTTGCGCCTGACCGACGAGCACGGCGCCACGCTGTCGTCGGCCATCATCACCGCCAGCGGCAACACGCTGAAAATCGATCCGCACCAGAACCTGACGCCGGGCGCCCAATACACGCTGTCGCTGCCGGAAGGCAGCGTGCTGGATCTTTCGGGCAACCACTATGCCGGCCACGCCAGCTACACCTTCACCACGGTGGCGGCGGCTTCCCCGTCGACGGCCGGCAACGGCAACGACGTCTTCAGCGCCAGCGGCAACGGGCAGAAGATCGACGGCGGCGCCGGTCTCGATTCGGTGTTCTACGACGACACCAAGGTGCCGCTGGAGATCTATGTGCAGGACGGCCACGTGACGGTGTACCAGACCGGTGCGGGCGCGGCCGACACGCTCACCGGCGTCGAGCGGCTGCTGTTCCCGACGCACGCGATGGCGTTCGATGTGAACGGCGCAGGCGGCGAGGCCTACCGCATGTACCAGGCGGCGTTCGACCGCGCGCCGGATATCGCCGGCCTCGGCTTCTGGATCAACGCGCTGGACTCCGGCTACAGCCTGCAGGGCGTTGCGCAAAACTTCCTGATCAGCGACGAGTTCAAGAAGCTGTATGGCGACGGTGTCAACAATACAGACTTCGTCACCAACCTGTACCACAACGTGCTGCACCGCGCGCCGGAGGCGGAGGGCTTCAATTTCTGGAAAAATGCGCTGGACATGGGGGCGGAGCGTTCCCTGATCCTGACCAACTTCAGCGAAAGCCCGGAGAACCAGGCTGCGATGCTGCCGATCATCGGCAAGGGTTTCGCCTACATACCTTACAGCTGATGCAGTCACCGCCGCGATTAGAGGCCGGATTCTAATCGCGGCGGCGCGCCTTGTCCTTTCAAGGCTTTGTGCAAGAATGGACAGCACGAACTCATTGAACGGTAATAACAAAAACATCGTGTTCACCCCACTCGCCATTGCCGCCGCGCTCCTCGCGGCCGCCGCAGTAAATCCCCCACACGCCTGCCTGACCATTGCCAGCCCGCCGCGCTAGCTTCGTCCACGCAAGCACCCGCATCCCCAGCTTTTTCCACAACCGAAAGGTTTGTATGTCTAGCCTGCTTAGCAGTGATGTGATTTCTATCGCCTTGATTTTTGTAGTGGGATTGTTTGCAGCGCTGTTGCTGCTGAAGATATCCGGGGCCATCAAGTACATCCCCAACGACCGCGTCGGCGTGATCGAGAAACTATGGAGCCCGTCCGGCTCGGTGCAGAACGGCCTGCTGGCGCTGAACGGCGAGGCCGGCCTTCAGCCCGACCTGCGCCGCGGCGGCTTCCATTTCTTCGCGCCGTTCCAGTACCGCGTGCACATCCACCCGATGGTGTCGGTCACGCAGGGCACCATCGCCTATGTGTTCGCCCGCGACGGCCTCGACCTGCCGGCCGGCCAGACGCTGGCCGACAACTCGCGCATTGTCGACTTCCGCGACGTGCGCACCTTCCTGCGCGACGGTGGCCAGAAAGGCCCGCAGCGCATGGTGCTGCGCGAAGGCACGCACATCATCAACCCCGCGCTGTTCGTGGTGATGACCGAGGAGTCGACCTATTCGATGTCGCTCGACGCGCTGGAAAAGGCTTACTACCAGCAGATGCGCGGCGTGCTCGACGAGCGCGGCGGCTTCAAGCCCGTGGTTATCAAGGAGGTGACCGGCTCGCATGATTCCGACCAGCTGGCCGTGGTGACGGTGCAGGACGGTCCCGGCCTGCTGAAGGGCGAACTGCTGGCGCCGGACGTGGGCGACAGCCACAACGCCTTCCAGGAGCCGGAAAAATTCCTCGCCGCCGGTGGTCGCCGCGGCCGCCAGGAGCGCGTGCTGGTGGAGGGCACCTACTTCATCAACCGCCTGTTCGCGACGGTGGAGTTCATCAAGAAGACCATCATCCCGGTCGGCTTCGTCGGCGTGGTGGTGTCGTACACGGGCCGCACCGGCACCGATTTGTCCGGCGCCGAGTATTCGCACGGCGAGCTGGTGGAGACCGGCTGCCGCGGCGTGTGGCGCGATGCGCTGATGCCGGGCAAGTACGCCTTCAACACCTACGCCGGCAAGATCGAGCTGGTGCCGACCACGAACTTCGTGCTGATGTGGAAGTCCGGCGAGAGCGGCTCCAACTTCGACAAGAACCTGCGCGAGATCACGCTGATCACCAAGGACGCGTTCGAACCGCACCTGCCGCTGTCGGTGGTGGTGCACATCGACTACCGCAAGGCGCCGATGGTGGTGCAGCGCTTCGGCAACGTGGCGCAGCTGGTCGAGCAGACGCTCGATCCGATGGTGTCGTCGTATTTTAAAAACGTGTCGCAGACCAAGACCTTCATCGACCTGATCCAGTCGCGCAGCGAGCTGCAGAACAACGCGTCGAGCGACATGAAGCTGCGCTTCCAGGCGTATTCGCTGGAGTTCCAGGAAGTGCTGATCGGCACGCCGAAAGCCCAGCCCGGCGACAACAAGATCGAGGACATCATGGCGCAGCTGCGCGACCGCCAGATCGCGCGCGAGCAGGTGGAAACCTTCGCGCAGAAACAGATCGCCGCCGACAAGCAGCGCGAGCTGAACGAAGCCGAGCAGCGCGCCGCCAAGCAGAAGGAACTGACCGGCTCGCTGGTGGATATCTCGATCAAGGAAAACCAGGGCTCGGCCAACGTCAAGGCCGCCGAGAAACGCCGCCAGGAAATCGAATCGCTGGCGCAGGCCGACAAGTTCCGCCAGGAGATGGAAGGCGCCGGCCGCGCCTCGGCGATCCGCTCGGTGGGCGAGGCCGAGGCATCGGCGATCCAGGCCAAGTCCGAAGCGATGCAGGGCGAGGGCGCCGACAAGCAGCTGATGCAGACCGTCATGCTGCGCCTGGCCGAAGCGTTTGAAACAGCCAAGGTGCCGCTGGTGCCGCAAGTGCAGATGGGCGGCGCCGACAGCAACGCCTTCAGCACGCTGCTCGGCCTGATGGGCGCGATCAAGGCCGGCGAACTGGCCAAGACGATCGAACACCAGGCTTGATCGCTTAAGCCCTGAAACGACGTGGCGGCAACCTCCACGTCGTTTTTTTGCATCAGTTAGGAAAACGATTACCAAAATCGTAAACAGTAATTAGAAGATGATAATATTAAAAAATACTAATTTGAGGTAATCGGTTTACTTCTGAAATGTAACCGTCAAAAATTGCCCGAAACCATAAAAACCACCTTAATAGGAGACTTCATGAATCTAAGCAAACTCGCATTCGTGGCGGCGGCCGCCTTGCTGTCGCTGTCGGCCATGGCCCAGAGCAAGCTGGCCATTTCCAACGCCAACATCAGCGCCAGCGCCAGCGACACCAACCTGCCCGTCAATGCCAACGACGGCTCGCTGACGACGCGCTGGTCGGCCGACGCCACCAACGGCGCGCAATGGCTGCAGTACTACCTGGGCGGCTGCTACAACGTCACCTCGCTGAACCTGGCCTGGTACAACGGCGACTCGCGCAAATACAACTTCCGCCTGCAGACCTCGGTGGACGGCAGCGTCTGGACCGACTCCTTCGTCGGCACCAACAGCGGCACCTCGGCCGCGCTCAAGCCTTACGACATTCCGGATGTATCGGCCAAATACGTGCGCGTGCTGGGCACCGGCAGCGACGTCAACAACTTCGTCAGCCTGCTGGAGCTGGAGGTCTACACCAACGGCAGCGGCAGCTGCAGCAGCAGCGGCCTCAATCCCGGCCTGCCGCCGGGCGGCAACTTCAACCTCTCTCCGTTCACGCTGCAGATGCCGACCGGCTCGTCGGGCAATGTCGACACCGTCAGCGGCTCGCAACTGGAAGGCGGCTACACCAACCAGTACTACTTCTACACCGACAGCAGCGACGGCGCCATGGTGATGATGGATCCGCAAGTGGGCTGGACCACCTCCGGCTCGCTGCATCCGCGCGTCGAGTTCCGCGAGAACGCGACCTGGCTGACCGGCGGCACCAACGTGCTGGACGCGACCTTGAAAGTGACCAAGGTGCCGAGCAACACCGCCATCGCCCAGATCTTCCAGGGCAACGGCCCGAGCAAGCCGCTGTGCGAACTGCAATACAGCTCCAGCGGCGCGGTCAAGCTGTTCCTGGAAAACACCAACCAGGGCGGCGGCGGCACCACCACCACGATCGACACGGTACCGCTGGGCACCAAGTTCACCTATCAGATGACGCTCAAGGGATCGACCATCACCGTCAAGGTCAACGGCACCACCAAGACCTTCACGATGGATTCGAGCTTCAACGGCGAAACCTTCTACTTCAAGGCCGGCAACTACGACCAGTCCGCCGTCTCGGGCACGCCGCAGACGACGCCCGGCACCGTCGTGAAGTTCTACGCGCTGAAGATCACGCACTGATAGCAGGGCACTGGCAGCAAGGCGGGCTCCCGGCCCAAGTTCCGGGCCGGGAGCCCGCTAATGTACGTGCGCGCACATGCGGCGCGCGATCGGTATGGCACGCTACTCCGTTCTCACCAGACAGGAGGAATCATGGCTACCGAATTGAAAAACACCAACGTTGCGATCCTGATGACGGACGGCGTGGAGCAGGCGGAATACACCGAACCGCGCCATTTCCTGGAGCAGCAGGGCGCCAAGGTCACGCTGATCTCGACCAAGGCCAAGGGCGAGCATATCCAGGCGTTCAACCACATGCAGCCGGGCTCGCGCTACGAAGTGGAGCTCAACGTGCGCGACGCCAACCCGGCCGACTACGACGCGCTGGTGCTGCCGGGCGGCGTGGCCAACCCGGACCAGCTGCGCCTGCACAAGGACGCGATCACCTTCATCCGCGACTTCGGCCGCGAAGACAAGCCCATCGCCGCGATCTGCCACGGCCCGTGGACCCTGATCGACGCCGGCCTGGCCAAGGGCAAGCACATGACCAGCTGGCCCAGCCTGCAAACCGACCTGCGCAACGCCGGCGCCGAGTGGAGCGACGAGGAAGTGGTGGTTGACGGCAAGCTGATCACCAGCCGCAAGCCGGACGACATCCCCGCCTTCAACCAGGCCTTGCAGCAGCAACTGATGGCCGCCTGAGCGGCTTGAACCATGCAACCCAGTCTGCGCATTTTCCTGCTGGCAAACGAGCGCTACGCCCGCGGCGTAAGACGTAGACTGGAATTGCAGTCGGACACCGTTCGACCGCCAGCGTCTTTATCCAGGAGCCCACCATGACACACACACTCGCAGCAGTTTTTGAAACCCGTGCCGAGGCTAACCGAGCCAAGGACGAGTTGATCCACAGCGGCTACGACCGCGACACCATCACCGTGAGCGACTCCGGCAGCGTGGCGGGGACGCCGCGCATCAACGACGACGCCTCCATCCTCGAGAGCATCAAGCACATGTTCAGCAACCTGCTGGGGCGCGAGCATGCGGACCGGCACGTCTATGCGGAAGCGCTGAACCGCGGCCACGTCGTGCTGACCATCCAGACCCACAGCATGGAAGCGGCCGACCGCGCGGCCGACATCGTGGAGGAATTCAGCCCGATCGACATCGACGAGCACGAAACCATGTGGCGCGCCAGCGGCTGGACCGGCGCCGAAGTACTGCGCAGCAGCGGTGCCGGCATGGCGCAGGGCAGCCTGGGCGCGCAGCAAAGCGCACCGGAACTGCACGGCATCCTGCCGCGCGAGAAAGCGGTGGACTTCGCCCGCTCCGAGCAGGGGCTGTTGACGCCGGGCTCGATGCAGCGCGGCCAGGCGAAGGCTGAGCCGGCAGTCGTGGCGCCGGCCAGCGTGCCGATCTCCGAGCAGAGCACGGTGCAGCGCAGCGGCATGCGCATCTACCCGCGCGAGACGGGCAAGCCGAACCAGGACAGCCTGGACATCCTGCGCGGCGACGAGAGCGGCGACGATGCCGAGTACTTCCGCTCGCACTGGGAGAAGACCTTCTCGTACACCGGCAACACCTATCAGGAATACGACCCGGCGTACCGCTACGGCGAATCGATGGCCGGCAACCCCGGCTACAAGGACAAGCCGTGGGAGCACGCCGAGCCTGAACTGCGCAGCGACTGGGAAAACAAGCACCCGCAGTCGAGCTGGGAGAAGTTCAAGGATGCGGTGCGCGAAGGCTGGGATCGGGTGACGAAGTAAACATCGCATCGCACCTTGAAGCCGGAGTGGGGCTGGCGTATCGGCGATAATAGCCATTCGTTAACCATCAACGTGGGCTAGCCTCACCCTTGCTTCATGCTGTTTACCACCGACGATGTACGCAGTCAGTTTGACAGCGCCACTTACTCTCGTGGCGCCGATTACCATCGCCGTAACCTGGTCAAGGAGGCCAGTCTCGACGGCGGCGTCATCAAGGGCAAGGTCAGTGGCAACTCGGCCAGCCCCTACCGGCAATCCATCAAGATGGTCTACCGCGGCCAACGGCGCCACTTCGACGGCGACTGCAGCTGCCCCATGGCGCATAACTGCAAGCACGTGGTGGCGGTGTTGCTGGCGGTCTGCGAGGCGGAGGCCGGTGCCGAACTTCTGCGGGCCGACCAGGGGCTGCCTTACGAGATGAGCAAATGGCTGGCCAACGTCGAGTACCAGACTGAATTGGCGCGACGCCAGAAAAAGGTGGTCAAGCCGCCTCCCAAGGTCAACCACCGGCTTGTTTTTGTGCTGATGCCGCAGCCGGGCAACGGTCCGCTGCGCTTGGGGATGTACAAAGGACGCATTGCGGCCGACGGCGTAATCCGCACGGCGACGCCGATCAGTGATCTGTATGGCTTCCACAACACGCCACCGGCATTTCTGCGGGAGGAAGATCGCGTTCCAGCCTCGACCTTTATCGGCTTGATGACGAGTATCTGGGGGACCCCGACACTGGAACCGGCCGGTCACGGCGCGGCCCGGCTACTATCGCAGTTGTGTGAGATGGGCGTGCTTTACCAGGCCGGAGACAAGGAGGATCTGCGTTCAGGGCTGCGGCAACTGCGGCACGGCCCAATCCGCGCCGGCCGGTTGGGGTGGCACGCCACCCAGGACGCCCAAGCCAGCCTGCGGCTGCATTGGGAATTCGAGGACGGCGCCGCCATCGAGCACGTGTTGCCGTCCTCGCCGCCGATGTATGTGACGGCGGGCAATATCGGAGCGCTGAACCTGCCCGATGCCTTCGCCGTGCTGTCGATGAAGGAATGGCTGGCACTGGTCGCCGGCGCACCGCGGCTGGCGCCCGCCCATGTGGCGCCGTTCGCCGTCGAACTGCTGTCCACCAGCCTGAAAGGCCTGTTGCCATTGCCCGGGCTGGATGCCGTGTCGCGTACTGGCATAAAGCCCAAACCGGTGCTGACGCTGGGCAGCGCGCCGTTGTATGCCGCGCCAGGCGGCGCGACACATGGGGATTACGGCATGCTGGCCTTCGAATATGACGGCCAGCGCGTAGGTGCCGATCCGCACATCGAGTTGATACGGGTGGGCGATACGGGCATCGAAACAATTGTTCGTCACCAGGAGGATGAAGCGGCGGCGTGGTCTGTGCTGCGGGCAGCCGGCTTCCATGAACCGGCGACGGAGCGGCTGGTGCCTGGGGCCCCGCAGGGCGAACTGCACCTTGTGTCCGAACGCGCATGGCTGGACGTTGTCGGCCAGACGCTGCCGTCATTGCGGGCTCAAGGATGGCTGATCGAACTGGCGCCGGGCTTCCGCTTCGACCTGGCCGGCATCGACGACTGGTTTGCGCAGGTGGGCGACGAGGATAGCGGTAGCGCCTGGCTGGAACTGGAGCTGGGCATCGTCGTCAACGGCAAGCAAGTGCCGCTGCTGCCGGTGCTGGTGCAATTGATACGCCAGGCGCCGCGCGATTTCGAACCGGCTGCGCTGGAAGCGCGCGGTGACGACGAGCCGCTGCTGGCCGCCTTGCCGGACGGCGTGCGGGTGGCGCTGCCATGGGGCCGCGTCAAGCCCATCCTGCGTACGCTGGGTGAGTTGTACTTCACCGACCGCATCGGCGATGCGCTGCGCCTGCCGGCGCTGGATGCGGCGCGGCTGGCCGAGTTGGAGGCCGTAGCGCAACTACGCTGGATGGGCGGCGAACGCTCGCGTGCGCTGGGCCGCAAGCTGGCCGCGTTCGAGCGCGTACGGGTGGTGCAGGCGCCGGCCGGCCTGCAAGCGCAGCTGCGTCCGTATCAGGGCGAGGGACTGGCATGGATGCAGTTCCTGCGCGAATACGGCTTGGCCGGCATCCTGGCCGACGACATGGGACTGGGCAAGACCATCCAGACGCTCAGCCATATCCTGACCGAAAAGGAGGCTGGCCGCCTCGACGTTCCGGCGCTGGTGATCGCGCCGACCAGCCTGATGACCAACTGGCAGGAAGAGGCGGCGCGCTTCACGCCCGGACTGCGGGTGCTGGCCTTGACGGGACCGGAACGTCTGCAGCGCTTTGACGAAATCGGCCAGGCCGACCTGGTGCTGACGTCCTACGCGCTGCTGCCGCGCGACGAGGAAGTATTGCGCCAGCTGCGCTTCCATCTGTTGATACTGGATGAGTCCCAGTACATCAAGAACAGCCGTTCCAAGGCGGCGCAGACAGCCGGCCTGCTGCAGGCACGGCACCGTTTGTGCCTGACCGGCACGCCGATGCAGGATCACTTGGGCGAGCTGTGGTCGCAGTTCCATTTTCTGATGCCGGGGCTGCTCGGCGACGAAAAAATCTTCAACGCCGATTTCCGCAAGCCGATCGAAAAGGACGGCGACGGCGAGCGCAACGCCTTGCTGATACGTCGCATCAAGCCGTTCATGCTGCGGCGGACCAAGGACAACGTGGCCAAGGAGTTGCCGCCCAAGACGGAAATGGTGCGCGTGGTCGAACTGGCCGGCGCCCAGCGCGATCTATACGAAACGGTGCGGTTGGCGATGGACAGCAAGGTGCGCGAGGAGATCGCCCGCAAAGGCGTGGCGCGCAGCCAGATCGTCATCCTCGATGCGTTGCTCAAGCTGCGCCAGGTGTGCTGCGATCCGCGCCTGCTGAAGGCGGGCGGCGCGCTAAAGGCCAACGCGCCATCGGCCAAGCTGCAGGTGCTGATGGAACTGGTCGACGAATTGCTGGCCGAAGGCCGCAAGTTGCTGGTGTTTTCGCAGTTCACCAGCATGCTGGCGCTGATCGAGGCGGAATTGCAGGCGCGGGCGGTGCCATATGCCTTGCTGACCGGTGACACCGGCGACCGCGCCGCCCAGGTCGACGCGTTCCAGGGCGGAGAGGTGCCGGTGTTCCTGATCAGCCTGAAGGCGGGCGGCGTGGGCTTGAACCTGACTGCGGCCGACACGGTGATCCACTACGACCCGTGGTGGAACCCGGCGGCGGAAAACCAGGCCACCGACCGCGCCTGGCGCATCGGCCAAGACAAGCCGGTGTTTGTCTATCGCCTGATTGCGCGGGGCACGCTGGAGGAGAAAATCCAGGAATTGCAACGCACCAAGGCCGGCTTGGCCGACGCGGTGCTGGCCGGCGGCGAAACGCAAGGCTTGCAGATCACGGCGGAGGATTTGCTGGGAGTGTTGTCGGGTGGGTGAGCGGCGGCTTTGGCTTTAAGCCGAAGCCCCGATGCCGCTAGTCCGCTGTCGCAGTGTCTGATCCGCCAATACGCGAAGCAACTGAAAGCCATCGTTCTTAATGAAACGATAGACCTGCCGAGCCTGGGTTTCGTCATAGGCATGACTGGCGAGATTACGCATCCGATGCAGCTGACTCAAGCCATTTCCGTCAACTAGCAATCCTTGCTCAAGCGCTGCTTGCAAGGTGTCTTTAGCGTTCAGTGCCGAGATGTCCTTGGTCTCCAGCCATAGCTTGAGCGACCTCCATGCGAGCTCGTAGGTGAATTCGAAACGTTGAATCGTGGCGTCGCGCATGAAGGAGTCTTCGGGCTGCGCGAGGGCTTCTTCCAGCCTTGTCATGGCGGTCAGAAAATCGTTAACGCGTTCGGCCAGACACTTGCTCATTATGATGATTGTGAACGTTGTCTTTTACATTATAGGCTCGTCACCTCACGTCCGCGATAGCGCTGGCTAGGGACGATGCTGGGTCGCGCCGCCTGTGACTCCGTCTCACCTATTGCTCAATATCAACAAGCGGCATTCGCGTTCTGACATCATCGGCAACCTGTGCAGGCCATTTGGGTTTGCACTTTTGCGACGGATGCCACGATGGAAAAACTGTTGCCTTACTTCGAACGCGAACTGAGCATGCTGCGGCGCACCGGCGCCGAGTTTGCGGGGCGCTATCCCAAGCTGGCAGGCAATTTGCAAATCAGCGGCGAGACTTGCGCCGATCCCCATGTCGAACGGCTGATCCAGGCATCCGCCTTCCTCAACGCACGTGTCGCCAAGCTGCTCGACGACGGCTACGCTAATTTCACCGAAGCGCTGCTCGGCATGCTGTACCCGCATTACCTGCGACCGATTCCTTCCTGCTCCATCGCCCGCATCGACTACAGCGGCGCCAAGGCCAACGCAATCAGTAGCGTCACCACGCTGCCGCGCGGCACGGCGATGAAGTCGCTGGGGCGCAGCGCAGTCACCTGCCGCTTCCGCACCGTCTACGACGTGACGGTGGCGCCCGTAGCCATCAGCACCGCATGGTTCGAGCCCTACATCCAGACACCATCGACGCTGCCGCTGCCGGGCGAAGCGGGTTCCGCCATCTGCATCACCATCGAAAATACCGCCGCAGGGCGCGGACTGGCCTCGTTGGGCTTGTCGACGCTGCGCGTCTTTATCGACGGCGAGGCTACCTTGCGGGCGACCCTGCGCGATACGCTCTTCATGCACGCGGCCTGCGCTTGCGTGGAGGCGGATGGACAATGGCGCATGCTGGACAAGCTGCCGATCGCCCCAGCCGGTTTCTCCGCCGAAGAAGCGTTGCTGCCAGCAGCGCCATCGGAGCACAGCGCCTACCGTCTTCTGAGCGAATACTTCGCCTTCCAGGAAAAATTCGATTTCTTCGATATCGACTTGTCCGCGCTGCTCGCCGCCTGTCCCGTCGACAGCTCGCGCCTGACGCTGCGGATCGCGCTGGACGACGTCCGTGCCGATGCCCCGGCCGCGCGCATCTTGCGCACGCTATCGGAAGATAACCTGGTGCTGGGCTGCACTCCCGTCATCAACCTGTTCACGCAGCCGGCCACGCCGATACGCATCAACCACCGCAGCAGCAGCTATCCACTGACGCCGGACGAAATGCCGGGCAGCGCCTGCGAGATCTACAGCATCGATTCGGTGCAGCTGCTGCGCAAATCTCAGCAAGGTAGTTCGGTGACGGAATTCTTTCCCTATTATTCATTGCGCCACAGTGAGGAGGCCAGCCGCAAAGGCCACTACTGGCTCGCCCATCGCGACGAGGAGCTGGCCGATGCCGAGGCAGGTCATGAATATTCGCTCACGCTGGTGGACCGCGATTTTTCGCCGCTGAAATTGGACGAAGGCACGGCATCGGTGCGCGTCACCTGCACCAACCGCAATCTGCCGCATGGCTTGCAATACGGCCGGCCGTGCGGCGACCTCAGTACCGAAGCGTCAGCCGGCAGCTTCCCGATCCGCATGCTGCGTCGCCCCACGTTGTCGTACCGGCAGGCGACTGTCGGCGGCAATCAATGGGGATTGATCACGCACCTGGCGCTGAACCACCGCTCGCTGACGCAGGAAGGGCTGCCGGCGCTGACGGCCATGCTCAGGCTGTATGCGCAGCAGGACAGCGCCGTCTCGCAGCGGCAGATCGACGGCATCATGGCGCTGTCGCACCAGCCGGCCACCGCGTGGGTGCGGCAGGCGCAGGGCAATGCTTATCTGCGTGGAATTGAAGTGCGCGTGTCGCTGGACGAGGAGGCGTATGCCGGCACCGGCTTGCACGCCTTCGCGCAATTGCTCGACCATCTGTTTGGCCTGCACGTGCATTTGAACAGTTTTACGCAGCTGGTCGTGCTGTCCCATGTCAGCGGAAAGGAGTTGATGCGATGCCTGCCTCGCAACGGCGCACTGACGCTGGCTTGATCGGCGAACTGCTGGCGGAACCGCAGCAGTTCGAGTTTTTCCAGGCGGTGTGCCTGGTCGAACAGGCGCAGCCGACGCGCCGGCTGCGCTATCGCAACCGGCTGTCGCTGGCCTTCCCGCCGAATCAGATCGAGAACATCAGCGACGATGGCGATGACCTGATTCGCCTCACGCCGGCTTTCATGGGCTTGTTGGGCAGCCATGGTGTGCTGCCGCTGCACTACTCGGAACGCATCAACCGCCACGAACGGACCAGCAACGACGGCGGCCCGCGCGCCTTCCTGGACGTGCTGTCGCAACGGCCGCTGGCCATGTTCTACCTGGCGTGGGCCAAGCATCGGCCTGAATGCATGGCGACACCGGATGGCGATGACGGCTTTCTCGCGATGTTGCTTGCCTTGTCCGGCGCCGAACCCGACGGCACCGTCGCCCGCGAGACGCTCGCCCGCTACGCCATGCAGATCAGGAGCCGCAGCGTTTCTGCGCCGCTGCTGGCGGGAATCTACTCGGAATACTTCAATGTGCGCTTTGTGGTGGAGCAGTTGATCGGACAGTGGCAACCGCTGGCGGCCGGGCACCAGGCGCAGCTGGGCAAGGCCAATGTCGATCTCGGCGCGGGAGTGATGCTGGGTGAACACATCTACGGCTGCGACGTGCGCGTGCGCCTGCGTATCGGTCCGCTGGATAAGGAAGCCTACGAAGGCTTCCTGTCCGGCCGCGGCGCGGCCAGGCAGCTGGAATCGATGCTGGGACTGCATTGCGGGATCGGCATGACTTATGAAGTACGCCTGATCCAGCAGGCGGATGACGTGTGTGCACCGCGCCTGGATGGAGAACGCCGGCTGGGCGTCAATGTCTGCCTGGTTGGCGGCCCGCAGCGACAAGATCGCGAAGAGCTGATGTACCTGCTGCATACCTGAGGAGCGACCGTGGAAAACGATAACGAATTCTTCAGCTTCATGGGCCTGGCCAAGGAACTGGTGACCAGCAATCGGCCTTTGCGCCTGCGGCTGGATCTTCCCGGAGGCGTCAACGATGACATGCTTCTGCCGCAGCGCGTGTTCGGCTCGGAGGCGCTGTGCGGCGGGATCGAGTATCGCGTGCTGTGCGTGTCGTCCAACGCCTGCCTGCCCCTGAAGGAAATGATTGCCGTCCCGGCCGCGCTGGAATTCGTCACCGATACCGGAGAGTTGCGCAGCGTCTGCGGCATCGTCACCGAGGCCAGTTCGGGCGACAGCGACGGCGGCCTGGCCAGCTATCAACTGGTGCTGCGCGACGCGCTGTCGATACTGGAAAAACGCATCAATACGCGCGTGTTCCGCAACATGGACGAGGTGGAGATCGTCCAGCGGATCTTGAACGAGTGGCGGCAGAAGAGCCCCATCATCGGTACCTGCTTCAAGCACGAGGTGGACGAAGCCTTCAGCCAGCGCGAATATCCGAAGCGCGAATTCACCATGCAGCACAATGAATCGGATGCGGCGTTCATCCGGCGCATGCTGAAGCGGCGGGGCATAGGCTGGTACGTGCGGGCCGAGGGTGGCGGCGAAGTGCCGATGCATACGCTGGTGCTGTTCAATAACGCCGACAGCCTGCGCCAGAACGCTGCCGGCACCATCCGCTATCACCGCGATGCCGCAACCGAGGAACGCGACACGATCACGTCGTGGAGCGCGGTGCGCAGCCTGCAGCCTGGCGTGGTGACTCGGCATAGCTGGGACTATCGAAACTCCCAAGGCCAGGACTTCATGATGGCGGAGGCCAGCAGCGGCGTCGATCAAGGCGTCAGCGGCAACGAGCTGGCCGCGAGCCTGGACGATTATCAAATCCTTATGCCGCATGCTGGGGATGACAATGAGGACCTGTGCCGCCTCGGGCAGTTGCGCATGAACCGGCACGACTACGAATCAAAATGCTTCCACGGCGAAGGTAGCGTGCGCGATCTGTGCGCGGGAGAGTACTTCACGCTGGCCGAGCATCCGGAGGTGGATGAGCATCCGGCCGAGGAGAGGGACTTCGTCGTCACGGCCTTGCAGGTGAATGCGCAGAACAATCTGCCCAAGGCGTTGGCGGCGCGCGTGGAGCGGTTGTTCGCCCGCAGCCGCTGGATGCAGGGCGCGCAGGAGCTGCAGATGCAAAGGGATGTGGCGGACAAGGTGGCGTCGGGGCCGCTGCGCATGCATATCCAGTTCACGGCGGTACGGCGTGGGGTGATCATCGTGCCGGCTTACGATCCGCGCACCGACCTGCCGCAGGCGTTGATGCAAAGCGCGATCGTCGTCGGGCCGGAAGGGGAGGAGGTTCACTGCGATCAAATGGGGCGGGTGAAGATCCGCTTTCCCGGTACCAGACAAGCCGATCACGAAGAGGCAGCCAACGCAGGCGCCTCAGATACCGAAACCGATTCCGCCTGGGTGCGTGTTGCCTCGAACTGGGCCGGCAACGGACCCGGCAGCCTGCAGCAATGCGGCACCGTCGGTTTACCACGCATTGGCGCCGAAGTGCTGGTCAACTTCCTTGGCGGCGATCCGGACAAGCCGGTGATTGTGGGTCAGCTCTACAACCAGCAAGCCCAGCCGGCCGCATTGAGCAACAGGGGAGACCTGCCAGGCAACCGCTATCTTTCCGGCATACGGAGCTGTGAAGTGAAAGGCGATAGCGCCAATCAGCTTCGATTTGACGATACAAACGGTCAGATCAGTGCGCAGCTGGCAAGCGATCACGGCGCGAGCCAGCTGAATCTTGGTTGGCTATCCCAGCCAAGAGCTGATGGACACGCCGAGCAACGTGGTTCCGGTGCTGAGCTGCGCAGCGATATGAACGTGGCAGTACGTGGTATGAAAGGCGTCCTGATCACCGCCGAGCCAGGTAATGCAGAGACGGGTAAGCACCTTGAGCGATCTGAACTCATTCGCATTGCGGAAGACTTGCAAAAGCTGGTCTCTCAGCTAAGCGAACAGGCAGAGCAGCATGCCGGCGACAAGGCACAAACCAAAGACCTTTCAAACTTGATTGAGAAGTTGAAGAGTCTCGGTGATGGTGGAGCGCCTATTGTTGCGCTTAGTGGTCCGGCGGGTTTGATCTGCACTAGCACCCAGAATGTCGCAATAGGTGCCGCTACCACAGTCGATATCGTAAGCGCGGCCGCGACATCTCTGGTATCGGGAGATACGGCATCAATGCGCTCCGTACAGGCGATGAGCCTGTTCGCAAATGAGGGCGGTATCAAGGTAACTGCGGCAAGTGGCGCAGTCGCCATACAAGCTCAAGACGACCAACTGCAGGTGCTGGCCAAGAAGGTCGTGGAGATCATCAGCAATACCGACTGGATCACCATCAAGGCAAAGAAGGGCGTACGCATCAATGGTGGCGGCACAGAGTTGGAATTGAGTGCCGGCGGGATCAAAGGCTACACCTCGGGCAAGCACGAAATGTACGCTGCAGATCATCAAACCTTCCCTGGGCAAAGTCGAAATATCTCATTCGCTGGCGATAAAACGCCGCACAAGATATGTGTGCCGTGCTTATTGATTGCCGCGGATGCTCACAGCCCATTCGCTAAATCGGGAGCTTAACCATGGCATCGACATATATCCTTATCGATACAACGTTGATCGGTCGCCCTCTCAACAAACCTTGGATAAAGAGATGCCGCAAGCCAAGCTGGGTTGCGGCACTATATGAACGCGAGGCGATAGCAGTCAGCCCGATTTTGATTGATATCGAACGCGCCGTCGCTTGCAATCGCGTCGACGCGATGATGGAGCTGGTCAATGCCATGCCCCTGCAGTTGGGGATATCGTTCATTGACACGGACCTGACCTTGGCGCAGCTTCAAGCGCATCTGCGGCAGTTCATTTATATCAAGACGGAAGATGATAGTGAACTGACGTTGCGATTTGCTGACTGCACGGTGCTGCCGGCGTTGTTTACGTTTCTCACAGAGGAACAATGGTCATCCATCGTAGCGCCGTTTCACTATTGGAAAATCCATGGACGTGACGGAAAAATAAAGTCACTGCCGCTCTTAAAATGTGATGCATCGTTGACGCCACCCTTATCGTTGAGCGAGGCCCAGATCGCATCCCTTAGAGACGCCATGGGCACGGATCAGTTGCTCGCAAATTTGTGGAAAATGCGAACAGATCAGTCCTGCAATTACTCAACTTTAAAGTCGTACAAATATGCTGGGCAGATACGTGAGATGTGGCTTGCTGCGGGTCACGTTGAGGATACGGAACTCCTGCTATTTGCTCGTGACGTATTTGACACCGATGGCCGATTGCTGCGCCAACCCGGCTTGAAAAAGGTGCTCGAGCAACCGGATCCACTTTTGCGACGCAAGGATTTGCACCGCATGGCTAGTAATCATTCGAGCGGAGCCTGAGATGAAAAGGTATGTATCTCGCTCTCTGCTTCTTCTGGCCGTTGGCATCGTACTCTATGTTGGACACTCCGCATATTTTTCATCTGTTCGCGAAGATGAATTTGCGCCCACTGGAATTGTTGGAGTTCAGCACCTTGGCCACGACTACAACATCTCAGAATTTTATGTAAATAAGTACAACGGCACTAACGTTGGACGAGAGGGCGGCGGCGGCGGATCAGTTTGCTGCATTATGATTCCCGTGAAGTGGCGTCCTGGCCTGATCGTTGAAGTAAGGTGGGCGGTGGCAGATTGGTCGCATGAAAATCGTAAAGAAATAGCGGCAGGCAACTTTAACAGCGTTACGACAAAAGGCATGTATATCGCAAAAGTCCCGGTTGAAAAGTACGAAGTCGCTGGTGATGTGTTCGTCCACTTTTTTCCGCGAGGTAGGGTCCGCGTGGTGTCCACAATGTATTCGGTTTTGAGCTCATCGCATCCCGTATCGTATGGTCCAACAGATGGCGGTCCAATGGCAACTGCCGGCTTGCCTATCAAGGAGATGTTTACGCCATCCGAGCTACGAGAACGGGGGCGGAGGGTGAACTCATGGAAATGAAGGACCAAACTGATAAGTTTAGTGTGACAAGGACTGCCCCAGTTCAAAAAATCAGGCCAGCACGACCTGTTCAATATGTCAGTGCTTCCGCATGCGAAATGACTATGCAGGTAGGTATCTTCTTTGATGGTACCGGCAATAATCTCGACCTGGACAAAGGCAAGAGTGCTCACTCCAATGTGGCCCGACTTTATGCCACCTACTTTCGTAATCCTGAGAGAGGTAGTTATGCAGAATATATTCCTGGACTAGGTACGCCCTTCCCGCTGATAGGTGAGGACACGGAAAGCACTTTGGGCAGTGCATTCGCTAGCGGAGGCGACTCACGGATCTTATTCGCATTATTGCGGGTGTTTGATGCGATCCACCAAAGTCTTTTCCATGTCGAAATGTTTAACCGAGAGCTACGTAAAGCGCTATGCAATCCTACTCCTTCGAAGACTGACAAGATGCAGCTTCAGAAAGTGGGATTAGATACCAGTCTGGTAGATGGTGACGCAAGGACGAGGAGCGGTCACTACTTAACCCTATGTGCAAAAAGCATCCAAAATAAAATGCAGGCACAGCGTACTCCTAAGGTTTGCGAATGCTTGCTTGACATATTCGGCTTCTCTCGAGGAGCGACTGAGGCTAGGGTATTTTGCCACTGGTTGAATGATCTGCTGAGTAGCTCGGGGCTCGCTGGTATACCTCTTCGGTTCCGCTTTTTAGGCGTGATGGATACCGTTGCATCGGTCGGGATATGGGAAGGGATTAAAAATGATCAGTTACATTCGACAGGAGGACATTCAGACTGGGCGACACCCGACGTTTTGCGAATCCTGCCAAGCGTTGAAAACTGTGTCCACTTTGTAGCTATGCATGAACTGCGCAAAAACTTCCCGTTGGATACCGTCTTGTTCAATCATGGCCTTCCTTCCAATTGCGTCGAATTCGTTTACCCAGGTTCCCACAGCGATGTTGGTGGAGGGTACCAGCCTGGGGAGCTGGGTGTTTCTGCGATGGACGCGCTCAAGCTTTCGCAAATTCCGCTAAATCATATGTATGGATGTGCTGTCGCGGCAGGTGTTCCACTTTCAAAGGAACGATTGGGCGCCGAGAGTGAAGCTGCCTTTGCGGTGCATGATCAGTTGTCGGTAGCGTTCACGCAATTCATCGAGGCATCAACCGATGCGCCAAGATCATTAGGTGATTGGACGCTTCCATATCTCGTTTGGCGTTGGCAGACAAGGAATTCCTATGAAAAAACGGGACAGTTCATGAGGTCAAATGCAGAGGATCGCCGTCACTTGATAGCTTCGAACCAGCAGTTTTGCGGGGCCGACGAGCAAATGCAAACTTACGCTTATTCTAAAACAGCTAAGTGGCTTAAGCGCCCTTACGACCGTGATGGAACTCAAGTCACGTTGCCTACCCTGGAGCCGGAGGCGCCGGAATTGCGCGCTCGTGTTGCGCAACAATCTAAAATCTCACCTGTGCTTGCAGCATTCTTTGATAACTTTGTGCACGACTCCGTTGCTGGCTTCCGCAAGCAACTTGTGGAGCCGACTGGACATTGGCGCTATCGTCGAGTGTTTCGCGGAACCGCAACACCTTACATCGGATAGCAGAAGGACGATAGCTATGAATAATAGTAAAGGATACGGAGTAGTTCGCTTGGGCGATAAGACTACGCATGGCGGGACGGTCGTCTCTGCCCAGCCCACCTTTAAAGTGTTGGGTAAAGCGGTGGCGGTGGAAGGGGATTTGACTGCATGCCCGCAATGTAAAGGAACCTTCCCCATTCAAACCGCAGGTAGTGAACGTCACCACAACGGTCGAGCCGTTGCCTACAACGACGATAAGGCCACCTGTGGCGCAAGGCTAATCTCGTCAATCTGATTGTCCGCCCTCGCACTTGTTGCGAGGGCCGCTTCGTCTTTCCGTGCTAGAACACTGTTGATTTGCAGCGGAATTTGACCCACTTTGCCGCATAATTTGCAATCGGAACTGACCCACGTTTAAGACACAATCCTGCTCATGACAATGAGCGGGGAATCGGAGTGATCAACGTGGCATTACTAGGCATTATTCGACGCTGGCACATTCGCGAGCAGATCCCATTGAGAGAGATAGCCAGGCGTTTGGGCATCTCCAGAAACACCGTCCGACGCTACCTGCGCTCGGAAACCATAGAGCCAGCCTACGCTGAGCGGCGCTCGACCCGCGCCATCGACAAATACGCGTTCCAGCTTTCCGCGCTCCTCAAGACCGAGGCGGCGAAGTCGCGCAAGCAGCGGCGCACGCTGAAACAGATCCACGAGGACCTAAAAGAATTGGGGTTCGAGGGGTCTTACGACAGGGTCGCGGCGTTCGCGAGGACCTGGAGGGCGGGTCAAACTGAGAGGGTCAATCCGGCCAGCAAACGAACACTCGGCGTTGTACCTCAAGTTATGGACCTCCACCCCTGCATGGCGTAACTGCCGTTCAACTGTGCGTCCGAGAGCTATGTCGAGGCGTTCGAGGGAGATCGGAAGAGAGGGCGTGAAAGACTGTGCCCCTTCGAGCCATTTTGCATGCGGTGTGGTTCCGATTCCACGATGGACAGTTTGGGCATAGACGTCCACGATCCAGCGGAAGAGAATTGAACGCAGCACATTTAGCGGGATAATCGCTTGTTTCTGCGAGTCGTAGTCTTCCCTGTGGAACCACCTGGCAAAGCTAGTGCCAGGAAGACCATGTGCGAATTTATAGTTGACGGTCTTCAGAAAACGCTCGACTGCACCTTTGTAGTAAGGCTCTCTCCGCGGGCAAAATGTCAGTGTCATGCCCGTCTCAAACGCAAGGCGTTCGAGCTCTAGAGCATGGAACTCTAGACCGTTGTCGCAGATAAGTTCTAATATCGAGCCATAACATGGCCATGGGTTTTCGATATCCGGATACTCAGTCTTGAGATTTGTCTTCGGCAGTATTGCGTGACGAAGGCATGCAAAGACAGCTTCTAACGACGGGCCTTCAAATCCAATGTGGATACCGAGGACCATACGAGAGAATTTGTCCAATGCGACAGTCACGGTAGGACGCCCCATTGGGAGGTGAGTTCTATCGCATATTACAAGAGATCGAGCGGTGTATGGTCGATCTCAACTCGCTCCAAGATTCTGCTGGCTTGTGGCCCTCGCCCGCTGACACGGAACTCCATGTTCGCGACTTTGATCCCATGCCGGGCAACGGCGGTATCGTATTTGTCCAAGCCTTTAATAGCGCGCCATACAGTTACTCGGCCCGGAGCAACTAGCTGATTGTCGAGGTCCCTGAATTTGTTTGCATTGGCGATTAGACTATCTAGGTGAGAGCAGGTTTCTTCGACAGTGTTGCGCTGAGGACTGAGATACACTTGTTCGATTGCCTCTTGCAACAGCATTTGGATCTCCGGCTTTAAGCGACTACCTGAACCGCCTCTCAAGTGGAATCGGCAGATCAATGAACGCATATCATCTTGCGCCATGGTTAGCTGTCGATTCCAGCGATAGATCGAGGATGGGCTGGGTGGGGTAGGATCGTTAATGCTTGTTGCGCATAGGGTGATTAGGGGGCGTAGCAATTGGGGAGTTGATGGGATTGGCCCATACTGCCGGATGAAGTCGATGTACTTTTTTCGGCGTATTGCTTGTGCTTGAATCTTTTCTGGATAGGTGAACAGTGGGCGGTAGAGTGCCTTCGCCATTTCGCCTCCGGCACTGCTGTTGGCGACAAAAGTGAGCCGGCGCTGAGAATACATCTCAAGCAGTTTCGCGTGCGACTCGCTCGACATACTTCCATCAGGCCGCTCAAGCAGCAGGCGACCGTCTTCCATCATACGACCGATCTTGAGGGCTTGGCCGTCGATGCAAATCTCCGCACCACTGTTAAAAGTAAACTTTTTCATCTTGGCTGTCCTCGTCATTGATCGTGTAGAACGTCCCTGGGTGAACCGCTTCTGAAAGGTTGATCGAAATTTTTTCAAGAGCGACTAATCGCCAGAATGTGCGTTCAGAACCAAGTGCCCGAACAGCTCCTTCAAATGTCGATGGCTTGACTGATCCAAGCATCGTTACAAAGTGGTCAGCCTCGGTTTCCGATAGCTGTGGTATTCGATGGCTGATGAGAAGGCGGAGATTGCCAAATAGCGGATTTCTTCGTATCTGATTTTCGTCCAGAAGTGTGAACGTCAAGCCTCGGGTTTCAAAGTGTGAGCGGATCGCTGCAAGGCGTTTTTGCTCTTTCTCCCGTTGTAATTTGCACGAGGGTTTGACCTCGATAAGTGCTACGCGGCCGCATCGAAATGTGACCTCGAAGTCGGGTGTGTAGCGCGGCATTCGACCTTGGTGATAGTAATAAGTGGAAAACGGCTGTTCTCTGAACGCGGTCACTCCCGGCGAGAACTCGAACAACATGATTGCGTCTCGTTCCAAGAGACTTTCCCAGTGAATCATTCTTCCGTTTTTGAGAGACGGAAATTTCCCCCGAAAGAGTCCGGAGAAATTCTTGGTGGGCTGTCGAGCTCGCGAAGCACGAGCGACAGATGCGGGCGTGACGATGCAGGGTGGCCGACTTTGGTCGGTCACTTTGGACGATTTTTTTGACATGGCTATCCCATAGCGCTAGCAAGCATGGGCGTGAATAGACGCCAAACTTGGAGCGCAATTTGGTTAACAGAAAAGTTGGGGGCTTGACCGTTCGAGGATAGTTGACGATACTTGGGGTGCGAAACCGGAGTTGCGTCAGCTATTCCGCGAACGGGGCAAACTGTCAGAGGTTTGTCCCGTTGATTGTGCCCCCAGGCGTGGTGTATGAGTTGTGATTCCTGGGAGGCTGGGCTCCCGCTCAGCTGATCACGGCGGAAAGCCGTGTCGGCTGCGTTTCATAGAGCGACTGCAGGCCTTCGAGCTGCATGTAGCGCCGCTGTAAAGACCATTCATCGTTCTGTTCCAACATGATAGCGCCGACAAGGCGGATGACGGCGCGCTCGTTGGGGAAGATGCCGACGACGTTGGTGCGTCGCTTGACCTCGGCGTTTAATCGCTCCAGGGGATTAGTGGTGCGTAGCTGTACCCGATGCGCGCTGGGAAACGCCATGTAGGCCAGCACGTCCTGCTCTGCCGCGTCCATCATATCGGCCAGCTTGGGCAATTTGGCGCGCAGCTGATCGGTGACGTTGCGCCACTTGGCGCTGGCCGCTTCCGCCGTCTCTTCGGCGAAAATCGTATTGATCAAGGCCACCAGCGCTTGGCGCTGGCCCTTGTTGGCGTGCACCAAGGCGTTGCGCATGAAATGCACACGACAGCGCTGCCAGCTCGCGTTCATGACCTTGGCGACAGCGGCCTTGAGCCCTTCGTGGGCATCCGAGATGACCAGCTTGACGCCGCGCAGGCCGCGCCGCGTCAGCCCGCGAAGGAACTCACTCCAGAACGGCTCGGCTTCCGAGGCGCCCGTTGCTATGCCGAGAATCTCCCGCACGCCGTCGGTGTTAACCGCCACGGCGATTATTACGGCCACGGACACGATCCTCCCAGCCTGGCGGGTTTTGACGTAGGTCGCGTCGATCCAGAGATAGGGCCAGTCTCCTTCGAGCGGCCGATTCAGGAATTCGTCCACGCGTACGTCGATCTCCTGACACAGACGTGACACCTGACTCTTGGAGACGCCGCTCATGCCCATGGCCTTGACCAGTTCATCGACCGACCGCGTCGAGATGCCTTGGAT